>NZ_WVRN01000001.1:2048750-2791875 GCF_013112245.1 Ruegeria sp. HKCCD4315
CGAAAGCTGGGTTCTTTGATGCCGGTCATACAATCCTCCGTATCGATACCAGACGCAACGTCATGACTTTTTGTCGCACCAGTTGCGTCAGGCTGCAATCAAACATTGCACTTTTTTTCATCATTTCATTAACAAATACGTCACCGCCTGTGGATGAGTCGGTCTACCGACTGAATCCTTAACGAATTGTTTTCATTTCATTGACAGATCGGTCTGGGCGACAGGTTTTATAGCCGATTTGCGCGTAAAAAGGCCAAAACCAAGCCTTTTTCGCCCAATTCACGCCATGTTTGAAAACTAAATTTATACCAAATCTCTTTTTATGTCGCACGAATTCTACGTGCGGTGCGGAGTCATCAAATGATTAAACACTCGCTTCAGAACGACGGCTCGATGCCGAAACGCAAAGCTTCCCAATTGCGCGCGTTCGTTGACAGGGAAGACGGCACTTTTACAATCTTCACTCTACTCATCCTGATCCTGATGCTTGCGATCACCGGCATGTCCATGGACATCATGACTCATGAACGTGATCGCGCCAACGTGCAATCCACCTTGGACCGTGCCGTTCTGGCTGCCGCAGACCTGGACCAAAAACTTCCTCCGCAACAGGTTGTCGAAGACTATATGGAAAAGGCCGGTCTGGGCCATCTTGAAAAGACGATTACAGTTGTCGAAGGGTTCGGCTCGAGAACAGTGTCAGCGACGGCAGAGGCGGTCGTGCCAACGCGTTTCCTGCGGTTCGGTACTGTGACAGAGCTGGGGATTGTAGCGGCAAGTACTGCCGAAGAGTCGATCGGTTCGGTCGAGATTTCTCTGGTTCTGGACATGTCTGGGTCTATGACAAGATCGTCTGCCACCGCGGGGAAGTCGAAAATCGAAGTTCTGCGAAGCGCAGCCAAGGAATTTGTCACGCTGATGCTTGAAGAATCCGGCGAGACTAAAATTTCAATGTCGATTGTGCCTTATGCAACGCAGGTCAATGCGGGGCAGGACATTTTGGGCAAGTTCGACAATGTAACGTCGGAACATGCTTATTCGCACTGCGTGAATTTCACATCGGGTCAATTTAGCTCTGCGACGCTTGACCCGTCAGTCTTTTACCAACGCACCGCTCATTTCGACCCATGGCGCTACAGCAGCGCATATGTAAACGGTGGGTATACTGATGGTGAACAGAGCCCCGCTTATTATGTGTGTCCAGTGCGTAATGGCAGTGAGATCACACCTGTTACGGACAACGTTGAGTATCTGCACAATCGCATCGACGCCCTGACGGCAAGCGGCAACACCTCTATTGATGTGGGTATGAAGTGGGGTGTTGGAATGTTGGATCCGACATTCCAGCCGGTGATCAACGATCTGGCGGCCGAAGGCAAAGTGCCTGCGAAATTCTCGGTTCGCCCTGAATCCTTCGACTCGGATGTTCTGAAGGTCGTGATCGTCATGACCGACGGTCAAAACACCACGCAATACATGCTGGACTCGTCTGTCCGCAGTGGACAGACCGATATCTGGTTCAACCCCGAATTTGAGCGGGCAGATGGCAAGAAAGGCGAATACAGCGTTCGTTATGCGCGCAACCCTGATCGGTGGGTTTGGATGCAACATACCGAAGAAAACGGCGGTAGTTACGTCACTGCGGAGCATCCGTTCGGGAACCCCCCCAATGAGAACGACTCGAACGAAGAGATCGGAACTGCAACGCGCCTGACCTATCCCGAACTGTTCGATCTGGCCTCGCTGTGGTGGAATGCCAAGAATAACTACTACTGGCAGTCCAACCATGAAAGCAACTGGTATTGGAACCTTCGGAAATCTGTCGGCTCATCCACAAAAAATACGCGTACGGCCAGCATTTGTGGCGCAGCGAAAGACGAGGGTGTCATCATTTACGGCATTGCGTTCGAGGCACCGACCAACGGCCTGAACACCATCAAGTCCTGCGCCAGCTCGGATAGTCATGTTTACAACGTAAGCGGGCTGAACCTGGAAAAGGCGTTTGCATCGATCGCGTCCTCTATCCGCAAACTGAGGCTGACCCAATGATCCGTAAGACCAAGTCAAAACTTAGCTTCTTCAAGCGATCAGAGACCGGAAACGCGACGATCGAATTTGTTATGATCGTTCCCTTCTTCCTGGCGTTTTTGGGGATTGGGGCGGAAATGAACGTTATCACCACGCAACACGGCGCTCTGGAACAAGGCGTAGATAGGGTGGTTCGGGACATTCGACTGAACACTGGTACAAAATGGGATCATGACGTCATTAAAATCCGGATCTGTGAAATTTCTGGCATCCAGAACTGCGAGGCGAACCTGCGTTTGGAAATGATCAGGCAGAACGCGTTCGTAGGAATAAATCTTCCTGAAAAACCAGACTGCACCGATAGCACGGAAGAGGTTAACCCGCTGCATGAGTTTAAGTTCGACAGCGGTGAATCAAACGAGTTGATGATCCTTCGCGCCTGCCTCCGTGTTGACCCCGTATTCAAGACGTCTGTCATCGCGCGTGAAGTCCCCGACGAATCCGGTCATTACTCTTTGACTGCGACGACGGCATTCGTACAGGAGCCACGGTAAAGCCATGTCT
Organism: Ruegeria sp. HKCCD4315; assembly: GCF_013112245.1. NCBI lineage: Bacteria > Pseudomonadati > Pseudomonadota > Alphaproteobacteria > Rhodobacterales > Roseobacteraceae > Ruegeria > Ruegeria sp. HKCCD4315. The sequence continues at coordinate 2,051,343 of NZ_WVRN01000001.1, forward strand.
GTCATGCGAAACGTGAAAAAACGCGTCCAAGCCTTCAAGGAAGATGAAAGCGGCATTCTGACAGTAGAAGCCCTGATGATCTTCCCTCTGTTGCTTTGGACTGTCACATTCTCTTTCACAGCATTTGAAGGGTTTCGGCAGAGCGCGTCGAATCAAAAGGCGGCTTATACAGTCAGCGACCTGATCTCGCGTGAATCACAGGAAGTGACCGACATATATATCGACTCGCTACAAGAGTTGATGGGACGGATGATCAACAACCGTTCCGATGTGGATGTTCGGATCTCATTGTTGCGGTACGAAGAAGATGAAGACCGACACGATGTGCGCTGGTCAACCGCACGCGGATACGATTGGGTTTGGGACGACACCAATGTCGAAGAACTCAAAGATCGTCTGCCGCCGATGCCCGACCAAGACACGATTATTTTGGTGGAAACATCGAACGAATATATTCCGATGTTCAAACCGGGTTGGGACTTTGCAACCGGAATTACCTTTGAAAACTTCATCTTCACAAGCCCCCGCTTTGCCGGCAAGGTTGCATGTGACCTAGAGAGACCCCCGGTCATCTGTAAGAAGGAAGACTAGGGCCTCTGACATGAACTTGGCTTCGGCGGCAGCTGTCATGCCGCCCACGCCCACCCTGCGCCCTAGTCGCCACCACAGGCCCGGCGCCCATTTGTTTGATGCTTTGTGACGCATCCGAACCAGAAAACCGTTTGACGGTTTGAACGCGAACACGCCGCGATCAACAGTTTCGATGTCTTCGACTTTCGCAATGATCTGACCTGACCCCGTGCGCAGTTCCGAACGGGTCAACTCGATACGGTCCTGTGTCGCGTACCAGACACGATATGCCAGCCACAGCGACGCTCCACCCACGGCGAACAGGAACGCCTGCCATATCGGCTCGGGCGGGGACGCCAGAGCGACATATGTGACCAGTGCCCCAACCGTCGTCAGCATCCCTACCCCGGCCCAGCGTCTGGGCGAAGATGCCTCAATCGTTGCCAGCACTTCTTCCTGCATGGAAATCTCCTGTTTCGATCCTCTGGATTTAGCCGCTTTGCGCAGGAAACAACAGGGGTTTGGTTTATCTGCAAATTCGCACAGGTTCGGTTTTTCCGCGCGAATTGACTGCGCAAGCGCAGAGTTTACATGCTGCTCAAACAAATCGGAGGTTGCCATGTCTCTCAGACCTACATTGGAAACGCGCAGGGCCATTCCAACGATGGAAGGGGCCGGCGTGAAACTGCATCGCGCATTCGGGTTTCAGGACCCGTCCGAGCTGGACCCTTTCCTGTTGTTCGACGATTTTCGAAACGAACGGCCGCAGGACTATCAGGCCGGGTTTCCCTGGCATCCTCATCGCGGGATCGAGACAATAACCTATGTTCTGGCCGGATCGGTCGAGCATTCCGATTCACTGGGCAACACCGGCACCCTGGGTGCTGGCGATGTGCAATGGATGACGGCAGGGTCAGGTATCTTGCATCAGGAAATGCCGCACGGAAACACCTCGGGGCAGATGCATGGATTCCAATTGTGGGGCAACCTGCCCTCGGATCAGAAGATGACCGCCCCTCGCTATCAGGATGTTCAAAGCAAGGACATTCCCGAAGTCACCGATGACGACGGCACAACTGTTCGGGTAATTGTCGGAGAGTTCTGGGGTAAAACCGGGCCGGTGGATGGTATCGCGGCAGACCCACAATACCTGGACATCTCGATCCCAGCAGGTGTGAAAAAGACGTTTCGGATCGACACCTACCGCCGGGCCTTCGCTTATGTATTTCAGGGGCAGGCCGCCTTTGCCGACGCCTCGCAGCCAACAGGTGTGCTGTTAGAGAAAGAGGTCGCAGGGCAAGAGGTCAACATCCGCGACATGTCAGGCGACAGAACCCTTGTCCGTTTTGGAACCGGAGATGAAATCACGGTTCAGGCAGGCGAGGAAGGCGTTCGGTTCTTGTTGATCTCAGGCGCCCCGATTGATGAGCCGGTCGCGTGGCACGGTCCTATCGTGATGAACACACGCGCCGAGCTGGAACAAGCCTTTCGGGAACTCAGAAACGGGACATTCATTCGCCCCGCGCACTGACACATCGGCGGCCTGATCCTGTCAGGCCGTCACAGCCTTGTGCACCATGTTCCAATAGGTCTGTTCGACCTCATCCAGCGACAATCGGCCACCGGATCGATACCAGGTCATCACACCGTTCAACATCGCAATCACGGCAAGCGTCGCAATCTTGGTGTCTGGTATAGCAAACTGACCAGCTTGCTGCCCGGCGTGAAGGATGTTTTCCAACGCGTTTTCGTATTGTCGGCGAAGGTCCTCAATTTCTGCGAAGTTGTCGGGCGAAAGGTTTCGCAGCTCCATGTAGGCAATGAAAACCTCATCAGGGCGTTGTAAATGGAACCGGATGTGAAACCCGACGAACTGGCGCAGCGCTTCCTCCGCGTCATCGCCACCTTGCAAATCGTGAAACGCTGACAGCAGCTCTTGCATATGTTCCCGCATCAAACGGTACAGCAGGCTCTGCTTGTCTGGTGTGTAATTGTACAGGGCCCCCGCCTGTACACCGACTTCTTTCGCAATCTGCCGCATCGAAACAGCGGCATAACCGTGACGTGCAAACAGGTGCAGCGCAGCCTTACGAATGCGGGGGCCGGTAATGTCAGAATGAGAGCCTTGGGTTCGTGCCATGTCTTCACAGTATCTGAACAATTGTTCAGATAGAACCCTGCTTGATCGAAGACATCAAAACGTGCATCACAAGAGGGCTCGAGAAACCAAAAGCGTGCCCTATGAAACTGCTGCCTTTACTTCCTCTTGTTTTTCTTTGTGCCGGGTGCGCGGATTTTCCTGAGTTGGAAGGAAGCGAACCTGCTTCAGTTAAAAAAGCCCCCTACCCGCGTCTTGTACCGCTACAGGAAACACTTGGCGCCCCCATTGATCCAGTAAGCGAAGCTGTGGCGGTTGAAGAAGACCTGACTCAACGCAGCGAGGCTTTGGCACAAAAGGCGGAAGCGCTGCAAAACGCGCAAACCAACTAAAGCACGGCATTCCCCCCACAATCACCCGCTGATGGATTGCACCCTTGGCCCGAACCCGCTAAGGCAGCGCTGATCGGAAAAGCATCCGAATTCAGTTAGATTCCGGCGGAAAGGGACACGCGACATGACACAGGCACTGCGGCTGGGAATTGCGGGCTTGGGAACAGTCGGCGTCGGTGTCGTCAAGATTGTGCGCCGCCATGCCGACCTGCTTAAAGCCCGCACAGGCCGTTCGATTGAGATCGTGGCCGTATCCGCACGAGATCCAAACAAAGACCGCGGAGTGAACCTGTCGGATTACGCCTGGGAAACCGATCCGGTCGCTTTGGCGAAGCGCGACGATATCGATGTTTATGTCGAGTTGATGGGTGGCGAAAACGGCCCTGCAAAAGCTTCGGTTGAAGCGGCTTTGGCGTCAGGCAAGGATGTTGTCACGGCCAACAAAGCACTGCTGGCCATCCACGGTCAGGAACTGGCGGAACAGGCCGAGGCCACAGGTCGTGTCATCCGGTTCGAGGCGGCAGTTGCCGGTGGCATCCCGGTGATCAAATCCCTCACCGAGGGTCTGGCAGGAAACGAGATTACGCGTGTGATGGGCGTGATGAACGGCACCTGCAACTACATCCTGACCCGGATGCAATCGCAGCGTCAGGGGTATAATGCACTGTTCGATGAGTGCGCCGAACTGGGCTATCTTGAGGCTGACCCCAATCTGGACGTGGGGGGCATCGACGCGGCGCATAAACTGGCGCTGCTGGCCTCGATCGCTTTTGGCACCAAGCCGAATTTCGACGGAATCGAGATTGAAGGTATTCAGCAGATCAGCCTGGACGATATCGATCAGGCCGAGGATATGGGCTTTCGCATCAAACTGCTGGGCGTGGCGCAGCGCACCGCACGCGGGCTTGAGCAACGTATGCAACCCTGCCTCGTGCCCAGCGACTCGCCCCTGGGTCAGTTGGAGGGTGGCACCAATATGGTGGTGATCGAAGGAGACTCGGTCGAACAGGTCGTGTTGCGCGGTCCCGGAGCGGGTGAAGGCCCGACGGCCAGTGCCGTTATGGGGGATGTGTGCGATCTGGCACGCGGTCTTCAGATCTCGACCTTTGGCCGCCCTGCCACATCTCTTGAGGCCGCCAAACCGGCGGTGACAGGTCTGCCTGCGCCATATTATTTGCGGCTGGGCCTAATGGACAAACCGGGTGCTCTGGCCAAGGTGGCCGCCATTTTGGGCGACGCTGGCGTTTCGATCGATCGGATGCGCCAGTATGCCCATGCCGAAAGCACCGCACCCGTGCTGATCGTCACCCACAAAACCACTCGCGCCGCTCTGGACGTCGCGCTGGATGGTTTCCGCAACACGGATGTAGTGGCCGGTGAGCCTGTTGCGTTGCGGATTGAAGAGGTTTGATCTTGCGGCCTGCATGAAACGCACGTTATGCCGGAAGAAACGGCTTTACTGACCAAGGGATACTGAACAATGAGTGCTGCCAAAACCGATTTCAACGACCGCCTGCTGTCTCTGGGGCTGGCAAGGGTGGCGGAGCAGGCTGCACTGGCCTCGGCCTCGCTGGTGGGGCGCGGCGATGAGAAAGCCGCCGATCAGGCAGCTGTAAACGCCATGCGCGAGCAGTTGAACCTGCTGGACATTGCCGGTGTCGTGGTGATCGGTGAAGGTGAACGCGACGAGGCGCCGATGCTGTATATCGGTGAAGAAGTCGGCACCGGAAACGGCCCCGGTGTAGACATCGCGCTGGACCCGCTGGAAGGCACTACGCTGACCGCAAAGGACATGCCTAACGCGCTGACCGTGATCGCCATGGGGCCGCGTGGGTCTATGCTGCACGCGCCGGATGTGTACATGGACAAGCTGGCCGTTGGTCCGGGCCTGCCTGAAGGCGTGGTTAATCTGGACATGTCCCCGCGTGAACGGGTCGAAGCTTTGGCAAAGGCCAAAGGTTGTAAACCGGCCGACATCACCGTCTGCATTCTGGAGCGTCCGCGCCATGAAGCCATGATCGCCGAAGTACGCGAAACCGGTGCCTCGATCCGCCTCATCACCGATGGTGACGTGGCTGGCGTCATGCATTGTGCCGAAAGCGAAGTGACCGGCATTGACATGTACATGGGCCAGGGTGGTGCGCCCGAAGGCGTTCTGGCTGCCGCCGCGCTGAAATGCATGGGCGGTCAGATCTTTGGTCGCCTGTTGTTCCGCAACGACGACGAGCGTGGCCGCGCCGCCAAGGCTGGTATCACTGATCTGGATCGCGTTTATGCACGTGATGAGATGGTGACCGCAGATGTGATTTTTGCAGCAACCGGTGTCACAGGCGGTTCGCTGCTGCCACGCATCAAGCGAGAGCCGGGCTGGGTTGAAACCACAACGTTGCTTATGCGGTCAAAAACCGGGTCCGTGCGCCGCATGTCTTACCGCACGCCCACCTGGCCGCACGACAAGGCGTAACGGCTTGCGCCGTTGCCTTCGGCGAGAGTATTTTTGAAAAGATGAAAAGGCCGGGTCCGCAAGGGTCCGGCCTTGGCGCATAAGAGGCGAGAGATGAGTTTTCTTGGGGTAGAGCAATCATTGACAGGGCGGCGTTGGGTTGGTCCCAGCGCCGAGGTAGAGCGCGCTGCCGAGATGATGGCGCAACAGACCGATCTGCCACGCGCGGTGTGCCAGGTTCTGGCCCGACGCGGCGTGCCCGCGATGGAGGCACGCGGCTTTCTGGATCCCAAGCTCAAGGAATTGTTGCCCGACCCGCGCGCGATGAAAGACATGGAGATTGCAGCGGCACGCTTTCTGGACGCCGTTCGGCATCGCCAGAAGATCGCAGTGTTTGCAGATTATGATGTCGACGGCGGCAGTTCCGCCGCGTTGCTGCTGGTCTGGTTGCGCCAGATGGGATTGCAGGCAACGCTATATGTGCCCGACCGGATCGATGAAGGATACGGCCCCAACGTGCATGCCATGCGGGAACTGGCAGCGGCGCATGACTTGATCATATGCGTCGATTGCGGGACGCTTAGCCATGATCCGATCGCAGCGGCCAAGGGTGCAGACGTGATCGTTCTGGATCATCACCTTGGAGGTGAGACGCTGCCAGATTGCGTCGCTGTCGTGAACCCCAACCGTCAGGACGAAAGCGGCGATCTTGGCTATCTGTGTGCTGCGGGCGTTGTGTTTCTGATGCTGGTCGAAGCCGGGCGCCAATTGCGTCAAACAGGCGTAAAGGGGCCGGATCTGATGTCGATGCTGGATCTGGTGGCGCTGGCCACTGTGGCTGACGTTGCACCTTTGATCGACGCCAATCGCGCTCTGGTTCGGCAGGGGTTGAAAGTGATGGCGCAGCGACAGCGCCCCGGCCTTGTGGCCCTGTCCGATGTTTCGCGCATGGACACCGCGCCGAACAGTTATCATCTTGGATTTCTGCTGGGTCCCCGTGTGAACGCAGGCGGGCGGATCGGTCAGGCCGATCTGGGCGCGCGGTTGCTAAGCACGGAGTCCCTGCACGAAGCGCAAGCTTTGTCCGAACGTCTGGACGCCTTGAATACCGAACGTAGGGACATTGAAAACGCGGTGCGCGCCGCTGCTGTGGAACAGGCCGAACACCGCGGCCTAGACGCGCCATTGGTGTGGGCGGCTGGCGAAGGCTGGCACCCCGGTGTGGTCGGGATCGTAGCCTCGCGCCTGAAAGAAACTGCCAACCGCCCTGCTATCGTGATTGGCTTTGATGGAGATGAAGGCAAAGGCTCGGGCCGGTCGGTTTCGGGCGCTGATCTGGGGGCCTCAATCCAGCGCCTTGCCGCCGAAGGACTGCTGGTCAAAGGGGGCGGTCACAAGATGGCCGCTGGTCTTACCGTGATGCGCGACAAGCTTGAACCCGCAATGGAGCGCTTGAGCGAGTTGCTGGCCAAGCAGGGTGCCGGTCAGGGCGGCCCAGCCGATCTGAAGCTGGACGGCGCGCTTATGCCCGGTGCGGCAACCGTTGATCTGATAGAACAGGTTGAACAGGCGGGGCCATTTGGGGCCAGCGCCCCTGCCCCACGCTATGCTTTGCCAGACCTGCAGGTGCGCTTTGCCAAACGAGTGGGGGAAACCCATCTGAAGCTTTCACTGGCCGATGGAATGGGTGGTGGCCTGGACGCAATTGCCTTTGGTGCCTTTGACGGCCCGATGGGCGAGAAATTGTCAAATCACGGCGGTGCACGCTTTCATTTTGCGGGTCGGCTTGAGGTGAACACATGGGGTGGGCGACAATCCGTACAACTTCGGCTGGAGGATGCGGCAGAGGCCAATTGACGCTCTGCGTCAGAGGCCCAAAAAACTTTCACATCCCTGCATTTTTCCGCTTGCGGGGGTCACGGTGAAACCGTAAAAGGCCCTCCACAAGCCAGCGTGGCCCGTTCGTCTATCGGTTAGGACGCCAGGTTTTCAACCTGGAAAGAGGGGTTCGATTCCCCTACGGGCTGCCACTTGTGCTTGTGCCACTACCAAATGGCCCGTTCGTCTATCGGTTAGGACGCCAGGTTTTCAACCTGGAAAGAGGGGTTCGATTCCCCTACGGGCTGCCATTTCCTTCGCTAACTTCCGAACTTTTCGCGACACAGGTCTTCGATCTGAGTCCAGATCGATTTGTATTCCGGTGTGTTTTCCGCTGCATAATGGAAGTTCTTCATCAGCCCGGTCAGCTGCGTGAACACCTGCCGTACTTCGGCTTTGTCCGAGAAGGCCGCCGTAGACTGTGTGACATCATAGACAAGCTTGAACGTCATTTTCTGCCGCTCCAGCGGTACGGTCGCATCAACCTTGTCGAAGGCGTCCTGCTGCAGATAGACCATGTCAACAAACAGCGCTTTTTGCTGGGTGACAAAGTCTTCGATCGTGACACCCTCTTCCCCCGTGACCTGCATCATCTGGTCAACTTGTTCGCCCTTTTCGATCAGGGCGATCAGGTCGCGCACTTTATCCGACCAGCCCGGTTCGGCGTTCCTGTCGTACCAATCCGACAACTGGTCGGTGTACCGAGACCAACTGAGCATCGGGTCAACCGCCGGATAAAAGCGTTTGTAGGCACGCTCGGACGACAGGCCGAGGAAGCACTTGACCGTCGACAGGGTGGATTGGGTCACCGGCTCGTCAAAGTTGCCGCCCGCAGGTGAAACCGTTCCGATCAGCGTCAGGCTGCCCAGATCACCGTCATTGGTTTTCAGGGCCCCTGCGCGTTCGTACAACCCTTTGATAGAGCTTTCCAGGTAGGCAGGGAACCCTTCCTCGCCGGGAATTTCCTCAAGCTTGCCTGATGTTTCCCGCATGGCTTGCGCCCAGCGGCTGGTGCTGTCGGCGATCAGCAATACGTCATAGCCCATCTGGCGATAGTATTCGCCCAAGGTAATGCCGGTGAAGATAGATGCCTCGCGCGCTGCAACCGGCATGGATGAGGTGTTACAGATGATGATCGTTCTGTCCATCAGGCTGCCGCCCGTGGTTGGATCGGTCATCTTCGGGAACTCTTCGATGGTTTCCACCACCTCCCCTGCCCGTTCACCGCAGGCCACAACGATCACGATATCGACCTTTGCGTTCCGCGCGATCAGGTTTTGTAGCACGGTCTTGCCTGCCCCGAACGGTCCGGGAATACAGGCGGTTCCGCCGCGGGCAATCGGGAAGAAGGTGTCGATCAGACGTTGCGAAGTCAGAACAGGCTCGGTCGGATACAGGCGCTCGGACAAGATGCGTTTCAGGATGTTTTCCGGCAATGGCCGTCGAACCGGCCATTTCTGCGACAGGGTCAGAGTATGCTCGCCCCCGTTTTCGTCTTCCAGACGGGCCACAATGTCATGGATCGTGGCCGCGCCTTTTTGTACCCAGACCACCTTGTACGTGCCGGACCAATTGAACGGCAGCATGATCTTGTGGCTGAAGTGGCCTTCGGGCACTGTCCCGATACTATCCCCGGCGGTTACTGTGTCGCCAACTTTGACCGAAGGCGTGAAGGACCATTTCGCCAGTTCATCCAAGGGTGCCACATCTGCACCGCGCGGCAGGAAGGTGCCAAATTCGGCGGCCACTTTGGGCAGAGGCGATTGCAACCCGTCAAACACCTGCCCCAATAGTCCCGGCCCCAGCTCAACCGACAGCAACTGACCCGATTGCTCAACCGGATCGCCAACGGCCACACCGTCGGTACTTTCATAGACCTGTACGTCTGCGGTATCTCCACGCACACGCAACACCTCGGCTTTCAGACGTTCCTGACGCCCACCGGGACCGGGGCGCGATGGCAGGATGAATACCACTTCGTTTTTGACCAATTGGCCGGGCTGACCGGTCGCATCCGGGTTGGCTTGTATTTGCACAAGCCCTTCCTGAACCGAGACGACCCGCGCGGTCGAGGTTTGCTTAGCTGAGGTTGGGGCTGTCATACGCTTGCTCCCTCAAAATCGATATCGGCGACATCGGCCATGGCCTGCTGCGCCAGTTTCTCAAATCGCTTGGCCGCTTCGGTGGCGCTGCTTTGTGCCCAGCGGTCAAAAATGTTCCAGATTAGGACGTAGATTGCGACCGCCTCGAAATCGAACATATGGCGGGCCGCGTGTCGCTTGAGTTGCTTTTGGCTGATCGACAAAAGCAGACGTTCCAGTCCAAGCGGATCTTCGTCTTCGAGCAATTGGTGCGCCTCTTTCAACCACGGCATGGGCGTATCCAGCCCAAATGTAGGATCGGTCCAGTGGGCTGGAATGTGGCGGCTCCATCGTCCGACGCCGAATGGGCCTGAAGGCGCGGGCTCTCCTCGTTTTCTCAGGCGCAGTGCCGCAATGACCGAGCGGAGTTCCATGCGTTCCATGAAGAGTTTGCGCAAGGTGGGCTGTGGGATGTCCTTCAACGCCTGTTTACAGCGCTGGATCGCCTGAACGTCTGTGACATCCATGTCATACGCGCTCCAGCTTAGTGTGTGTTCCAGCACATTCAGGACCTTGGCATCATCCGCTGTCAAAGCCGTCAACCGACGCTCGAGCCTGATACGCGAAAGCGGAGGCTGTTTGGCAACAAACAAGCGCTCCGACCCCGGAAGACTGCACATCAACGCGATATAGGCGTCCTGTTTTGACATCTCAGCGGATGACCCCTTCCAACACGGCACGAAACCGGGGTTGCAGATGTTCCATCAACAACGAAGCCACCGCCTTGTCGGTCAGGTCCAGAACCACGCCCTGATCTTCCGCCCGCACGCGGATACCTTCCTGATTGTCATCGGTTGTGTGTAGTTCAACATTCTCGCGCAGCATCTTCGCCGTCAGTCCAAGAACATACTTCGTCAACTTACCAGACTGAATGTCATCCGCGTTTTGCTTGATGTCCTCCTGTGTGGCGACCTTGACAGGCAAAATGACCTGAACCTTGCCGTGAAGATTGACCCCCTCACTGGCCCGACCGACAACCTCAAGGATCATTTGCCTAAGAAGCTCAGGATCGGACATCTCTTTGGTCACAAGGCGTTCAACGTCTTCTTTGAAGCGATCTGTCAGACCGGCCTTCATGGTCAGTACAGCGTCCCGCATCGCGGTGTTCAACGCCTCCTCACCCGCTGCACGGTAGTTGTCGGATTCTGTGCGGGCTTTCTTTTTGAACTCATCGGCTTCGCGTTTGGCATCTGCCAGAATGTGCGCGGCCTCGGCCTTGGCGTCTTCGCGCAGCTTTTCGGCTTCGGCCTGACCTGCGGCAACCCCATCGTTGCGCAGCTTGTCGATCAGGGCATCAACGCCATGTGAAATTGCTCCGGTCTGTGCCATCAGCTGATCCCCGCACTAATGACCAAGGCGAATACAAAGGCAAAAACACCAAAGCCTTCGATGATCGCAGCCGGTGCGAGCGCGAGGCCAAAAATTTCGGGCTTTTCCTTGGTGGCGTTGATTGCCGCTGCACAGGCCCGACCTTGCCAGATACCGCAATACATCAGTGCAATGCCGGACAGGATGCCAATGCCGAACAGCCCCCCTGCGTTTTCCGGCGTCACAGCGCGGTTCAGGGTGAACATGATGACAATCCCATAGATCACCATCGTGGACGGAAAGGCCGAAACGCCGACGAAACGACCATAGCCGCCTTCGGTTTCTGTCATGGCTCCGATACTGGCCATCCCCGCAATCGAACAGCCAATGGCGCTTGCCGCAGCCCCCAACGCCATAGGCGCGTAGATGCCCAGCCAACCCAGTGTAAGAACAAGCTCATTCATTCCTGAACCTCCTTGCGGGCAAACGGACGAAAGACGATGCCTTCATCCGGCAGACCCCATTTAAAGAATTCGATGTAATTGAGACGTAAGCCGTGGACGACGCCGCTCATCATAGCGAGGGCGAAATTCAAAACGTGACCAATGATCAGGATCAGCAACCCAAACAGAATGCCTGGCCCCTTCAGCGCCTGCATGACGGAAACGGCCAGATCGTTGAACGTGATGGCCAGCGATGCCGAAGCAAGTCCCAGCGCGAACAGGCGCATATAGCTGAGCACGTCGCCAAAAGCGCCCATTGCTCCGGCAAGGCTTTGCACGCCCTCAATCAGACGCCAGATCCAGTCTGTCGGCTTTTGGATGATCCGCTCGCTGGAAAACAAGACAATGGCCACAACGCCAAGGATCAGGATCGCCGACCCCGGCACAGGTGATTTGCCGCTCATATAACTGAGCCACAATACAAACCCGCCGATCAAGGCAGCAATCCAACCCAGATTGGCAATCGCCTTGCGTTGCCCCCATGCCGCGCGGGCCGCAAGTGCGTTGGCAAGAACCAGATGCAAGACGCCAACCACAATCGACACCATCATCATGGCCCCGAAATTGTTCAAATCCAGTACCTTGAGCTTGGCAATGACCGACCCCTCGGGCGGAGCCACGCCAAAATAGCTGCCAACCAAAATACCATACAGGATCGTCGCCCCCGAAATGATCAGCCCGTAAAGCCGCCAAGACCGTTGACCCGCAGTCCCGCCCATTCGCTTCCAGAACAGCAAAAGGCCCAGCAGGATTACGGCGCCGTATCCCGCATCTGCCACGATCATTGCGAAGAAGAACGCGAACGAGGCTGCGACGATCACGCTGGGGTCCCAATCCTTATAGCCAGGCACTTGATAAAACAGCGCCAAGTCCACAGCAGAACTACGTTTTTCAGGCTGTTCCAACAATGTGGGCGGGTTATCTTCCGGCCCCGGTTCTTCGATCAGAACTGCCGCATCTTTTGCTTTCGCCAATTCCAATACAGCATCCACCCGATCTTCGGGGACCCACCCCTGCACAGCAAACATCGCCTCATCGTCGCGCACCTTTTGCGTAGCATGGGCCAGTTCGGCGGCGCTTTCAGCTACGGACAGGTTTTGGCGCATCAAGGTCAGATAGCGGGTTTGCGCCACGCGCTCAGCCTCGAGCGCCTCAAGCGCGATTTCGGCTTCCTCCAGTTGCGCCTCAAGCTCGTGAATGGGCAACGAGCCCACATGTGTGCGCGGGATCGGAAGAATGTCATCGTCGGGTTCGTCGGGTGAGATTAGAACCGCGTAAAGAAACCGGTGATCTTCTTCCAAAATCGCCCAGGGCAATTTGACCTCTGACAGAGCTTCACGGTGTTTGAGTGGCAACTGATAGAACCACAGCCGATTGCCTGCCAACACATCCGTTGGCGGGAAGTCCAGATCACCCCACGGACGCACTTGGGCGATACGATGCGCCAGAAAGTCCCGCCGGTCCATCGTACCCCGTGTACGCTGCATGAGGTCAGTCACCTCATGCACAAAGCGGTCCATGTCAAAATCGGGGTCTCGCTGAATCTGGCGCCGTGGCTCGGGAACTTCTGCAAGGAAACGCAACGCCTTATACGCTTCTCTTGCACCACGCTCGCTGATCTTTTCTGGTTCATTTGGTGGCGGAACAAGTGGCAGAACATGCATACAGCCAAGGTCTTGTAGCGCCTCAAGCGTATCTGCCTTGTGCTCTGCAGGCCCGACCAGAGACATCTTCTTCAATCGCGCGACACTCATGTCAAAACCTCTCGCGCGTGTTTGCGTTTGGAGATTTTTGACCGCACGACCGCCTGCATCTGTTCGTCACTCAGATAGATGCGAATCTTCTTGATATTGGCCTTGGCGCGGGGGATCAGAACCTTTTCGAACAGGTTGACCCGCTGCGTAATCGTGGCCACGGCCTTGTCGAAAATACGCACGCGTTCTTCGGCGATTTTAACCCGCAGGCGCGCTTCGATCATGTCGTGCAACAACTGTGCGGCGGCATCAACCCAATGAGGTTTGGCCAGTACCGAATAAGGACGCACAACAACTTCGATCCGGTCAAGGTCAGGCATCTTGACGCCAACCACGTTGACCTCTTTGACCTTGTAATCCTTAAGCTCAACCAACCCGTCCAGATCGATACCCTGCTGGGCCAACATAGGAAGCTTTTCGCCCACCTGCTGCGCTAGGGCCTTAACCTCATGCTCAAGGCGTTTGACGTCCTCGCGCGCTTTCACCCGTTCGGCCATCAACTGCTGGCGCTTCAGGTCCAGCGACGGCAGGAACCGCTCATAGCTTTTCAGCTGCGTCTGCTGGCGGGCCAGCGACGATTTATTCAGCTGCAACCGCGCCATTGGCATCCTTCGGGAAATACTTGTCGATCAAGGCCTGCTTCATCAGCAACTGTTCCGGCGCAAAGCACTCGGCCAGCGTTTTCCAGCCAAGATCCAACGCGTCTTCAAGTGGGATCGAGACGTTAATGTCCATGAACCGCGACCGGAACAGGGCGCCAAACTTCAGCAACTGATGGTCGTAGTCAGACAAATCAAACGCCATCGCCTGTTTTTGCGCGGCATCGCGACTTTCGGAATAGAATCGGATCATCGTATTCATGATCTGCCCGTGATCTTCGCGCGTGGTCTTGCCGATTACATTCTGCTTTAGGCGCGACAGGCTGCCGAACGGATCAATCACCCCAGAGTGGAGATAGAACTGGCCTTCGGTAATGTAGCCGGTGTTGTCCGGCACTGGATGGGTCACGTCGTTGCCGGGCATGGTGGTCACGGTTAGCACCGTGACAGATCCACCCTTGGCATAATCGCAGGCTTTCTCGTACCTGCGTGCCAGCTGCGAATAGAGATCACCCATATAACCACGCTGCGAGGGCACGCGTTCCTGACTTATCCCCACTTCTTTCATTGCATCGGCATAAGCTGTCATGTCGGTCAGCAGAACAAGCACGCGCTTGCCCTCCTCTACCGCGAATTTCTCGGCCACCGCCAAGGCCATGTCAGGGACCAACAACCGCTCGACCAGAGGATCCATCGCCTGATTGACGAACATCACAGTGCGCGAGAACACGCCCGCATCCTCGAACGACGTGCGGAAGGTGTGGTAATCATCAAAGATCAAACCCAGACCTCCGAAGACGACAATATCCGCATCCGCCTGGATACCGATTCGGCTGAGGAAGGCGTTGAAGGGTTCGCCCGAGACCGAAAAGATCGGGATTTTCTGGCTTTCGACCAGCGTGTTGAACACATCGATCATCGGTACATCAGTGCGGATCATCTTGTTTGGCACAGCCCGTTCCGCCGGGTTCACGGTAGGTCCGCCAATGTCGGTTCGGGGTTCAGAAGACAAGTCTGGTCCACCGTCAATCGGCACACCTGCGCCATCAAAAACCCGCCCCAGAATGTTGGCCGAATACGGCGTTTGCATCGGATGGCCCAGAAAGGTCGCCGTCGCCTCGGTCGAGATTCCTTTGGTCCCGGAAAACACCTGAAGCGTCACAACATCCCGGTCGATGAAGATCGCCTGTGCCAATGTTTTACGGCCGTCTACGGTCTCGATCACTGCAAGGTCGTTGAACCGAACCGCAGGGTTTCCATCGCCCTCAACCGGCACCCGTACCTTGATCGTGTCCCCCACAATTTCCAGAACTCGCGTGTACTTCAACAGGCTTCGGGACATTACACATCCTCGCTGGTTCAAGTTGTTTTTTGCAAACCGCGCCGCGTCGTTCACCGGCATTTTTTATAATAACAACCCTAGCTTACAACGAATTCACAATTTGGCAAATGAGTTCGATTTCACCCGCCCTCGGATGCCCGAGCGTCAATTACTAAAAATTTAGTTTGACACATGCGCGACAAATCGCTGATGCTGTCTGGCATCCGGTTACCGCCGGAAACCATAATCTTTGGGAGGAGACAGATGCGGAGACATCTACTTTCCGCAGTGGCGGCGGCTGCCGTCATTGCGGGGCACGGTTCTGCTTGGGCCGACGAAGCCGCAGCACAACGTTGGATCGACGACGAATTCCAGCCATCAACCCTGTCGAAAGACGAACAGATGGCCGAGATGCAGTGGTTCATCGAAGCTGCACAACCTTATGCTGGCATGGAAATCAACGTCCTGTCCGAGGGCATCCCGACCCATTCCTATGAGTCCGAGGTTCTGACCAAGGCGTTCGAGGAAATCACCGGCATCAAGGTAAACCACCAAATCCTCGGTGAAGGTGAAGTGGTTCAGGCTGTTCAGACCCAGATGCAAACGGGCCGGAACCTGTATGACGGCTATGTCAACGACAGTGACCTGATCGGTACCCACTCACGCCTGCAACTCGCCTATCCGCTGACCGACATGATGGGTGGTGACTGGGCGGCGACAACATCGCCGACTTTGGATCTGGATGACTTCATGGGCATTCAGTTCACGACCGGCCCTGACGGCAAGCTGTATCAGCTGCCCGACCAGCAGTTTGCGAACCTGTACTGGTTCCGTAAGGACTGGTTCGATGATGAGGCCAACAAGGCTGCGTTCAAGGAAAAGTATGGCTATGACCTGGGTGTTCCGGTCAACTGGTCGGCCTATGAGGACATTGCTGAATTCTTCACCAATGACGTGAAAGAAGTCGACGGCGTGACGATCTATGGCCACATGGACTATGGCAAACGTGCGCCTGACCTTGGCTGGCGTATGACCGACGCCTGGCTGTCGATGGCCGGTGCCGGCGACGTAGGCGAACCGAACGGTGTTCCCGTCGACGAATGGGGCATCCGCATGGAAGCGGGAACCTGTAACCCTGTTGGTGCGTCCGTGTCACGCGGTGGAGCGGCGAACGGTCCGGCTGCGGTCTACGCGATCCGCAAATGGGATGAGTGGCTGCGGGCCTATGCGCCTCCGGGTGCGGCGTCTTATGACTTCTATCAGTCGCTACCGGCACTCAGCCAAGGCAACGTGGCTCAGCAGATATTCTGGTACACCGCCTTTACGGCCGACATGGTGAAGCCGAAGTCCGAAGGCAACAACACCGTGGATGACGAAGGCACGCCGCTGTGGCGGATGGCACCCAGCCCGCACGGCCCCTATTGGGAAGAAGGCCAGAAGGTTGGTTACCAAGACGTGGGTTCGTGGACCTTCCTGAAATCGACCCCTGAGGATCGAGCTCAGGCCGCGTGGCTCTATGCTCAGTTCGTGACGTCCAAGACTGTTGACGTGAAGAAGTCCCATGTGGGTCTGACCTTCATCCGCGACAGCTCGGTCAATCACGAGTCGTTCACCGAGCGCGCACCCAAGCTGGGTGGTCTGGTCGAGTTCTACCGCTCGCCTGACCGTGTGGCGTGGTCGCCGACCGGCATCAACGTTCCGGACTATCCGAAGCTGGCCCAGATCTGGTGGCAGCAGATCGGTGACGTGAACTCGGGTGCGTTCACCCCGCAAGAGGCGATGGACCGTCTGGCCGAGGAAATGGACATCACCATGGCCCGTATGCAGGCCGCGGATGAAAGCGCCGGTGTCTATGGCGGCTGTGGTCCGCGCCTGAACGAGCCGCAGGATCCGTCCTTCTGGTTGGAAAAAGCAGGTTCACCCAAGGCCAAGCTTGAGAACGAAAAGCCGCAGGGCCAGACCGTCAACTATGACGAACTGGTTCAGCGCTGGCAGTCTCAGTAAGCCAAAAGCAACCGGGGGTGCCGCGTCAGGCATCCCCACCCCAATGCCAGTGCAATGCACTGAAGGACCGGAACTCACGGACATGATCGAACTTCAAGACGCCACCAAACGGGTTGGCAATGTCATTCATATCAAACCCACGAACCTGACGCTGCAGACCGGCCATTTCAACGTGCTGCTCGGTGCGACGGGATCGGGTAAGACCTCTCTGATCAAGATGATGGCCGGGCTGGACCCGATCGCCTCGGGCAAGGTCTTTATGGATGGGCAAGACGTGACACGACTGAACACGCAAAAGCGGCAGATCAGCCTGGTGCACCAATTCTTCGTGAACTACCCGCATATGACTGTTTTCGACAACATCGCCTCGCCCCTTCGCGTGGCTGGCATGGCGAAATCCGAGATCGAAGGCCGTGTGGAAGAGGCCGCTGACCTGCTGCAACTGCGCCCCATGCTACACCGTCGCCCGCATGAGCTTTCGGGTGGGCAACAACAACGCACCGCGCTGGCTCGGGCCATCGCGAAAGAAAGCCGCGCCGTGTTCCTGGATGAGCCGCTGGCCAACCTTGACTACAAACTGCGCGAAGAACTGCGCGAACAACTGCCAGACCTGTTCGCAGGACGCGGCGCAGTCGTGGTTTACGCCACCTCGGAACCCGAAGAGGCCCTTTTGCTGGGCGGATACACTGCCTTGATGGAAGATGGCCGCGTGACTCAATTCGGTCCAACTGCAGACATTTACCGCAACCCTGAAAACATCGCCGCTGCGCGCGTCTTCTCGGATCCGCCGATCAACGTCGCACGGATTACCGTAGCCGGTGCTCAGGCGCAGTTGGCCGGAGGCGGCGGATGGGTCGTCTCAGATATGGCTGATGGGGATTACATGGTCGCCGTGCGCCCGCACAGGGTGACTCCATATCGGACATCTGAAGCAGATGTGGAACTGACAGGCCGTGTGATCGTGACAGAGCTGTCCGGCTCTGACTCCAGCGCGCATTTCCGGCACGGATCGGATGACTGGGTGTCTCTGGCTGCTGGCGTGCACCCGTATCAAGTCGGCGAGGATCACAGTTTCTACATGAACCCGGCACATTGCCGGTATTTCAGCCAAGACGGCAAAAGGGTGGCCTGACATGGCACAGATCAAGCTTTCAAACCTACGACACAGCTACATGCCCGCGCCGAAAGGCCCCGAGGACTATGCGCTGAAAGAAATTGATGTGACCTGGCGCGATGGTGGGGCATACGCTCTGCTCGGGCCGTCGGGCTGCGGCAAGTCAACGCTGCTGAACATCATATCCGGCCTTCTTACCCCCTCGGAAGGTCGGATCCTATTTGATGACCGGGACGTGACGGCGCTGCCCCCCGATCAGCGCAACATCGCACAGGTGTTCCAGTTCCCGGTGATCTACGACACGATGACCGTGGGCGAAAACCTGGCCTTCCCGCTCAAAAACCGGGGCGTCGATGCAGCGACGATCAAGCGTCGCGTCGATGAGATTGCCGAGATGCTGGATGTCACGGACATGCTGAATACCCGCGCCAGCGGCCTCAGCCCGGACAACAAGCAGAAGATCTCGATGGGGCGCGGTCTGGTCCGCGACGACGTGAATGCGGTCATGTTCGACGAACCGCTGACAGTGATTGACCCGCACCTAAAATGGAAACTGCGGTCCAAGCTGAAAGAGCTGCACCAGCGTGTCAAAGCCACCATGATTTACGTGACCCACGACCAGACCGAAGCGCTGACCTTCGCGGACGAAGTGGTCGTCATGCAAGAGGGCGAGGTCGTGCAGATTGGCACCCCGGTCGAACTGTTCGAACGCCCTCAGCACACCTTTGTCGGCCACTTCATCGGCTCACCGGGCATGAATGTTCTGCCCTGCGAGGCCAAGGGTGACCGCGCGGTCTTCGAAGGACATGAGGTCATGCTGGAAGGTCCAACCCTAGGCGAAGGTGGCCGCACCGATCTGGGTATTCGCCCGGAATACATAAGCTTTGGCGAAACAGGCGTCCCCGCGCATGTGACCAAAGTTGCGGATATCGGTCGTCACTATGTGGTCAGCGCCATGGTCGGAGACACGCCGGTAAAGGCGGTGGCGGAACACAACGCGCCCAACCCAGGCTCGCATGTCTTCCTGCAATTCAAACCAGAACAATCCCGCGTCTACCGTGACGGCTGGATCGCAACTCAGGAGCGGGCGCAATGAGAACGGAAAACCAAAAAGCCTGGTTCTTTGTCCTGCCCGTGCTGGCGCTGGTCGCGTTCAATGCGCTGGTGCCGATGATGACAGTGGTCAACTACTCGGTGCAGGAAACCTTCGGCAACAACCAGTTCTTCTGGGAAGGCCTGGGCTGGTTTGAACAAATTCTGCGCTCGGACCGGTTCCAGGCCGCCCTCGGTCGGCAATTCCTGTTCACCTTCCTGATCCTGATCATTGAGGTCCCTCTGGGCATCATCGTGGCCCTGTCAATGCCACGCAAAGGCTTCTGGGTGCCGGTCTGTCTGGTCCTGATGGCGCTGCCCATGTTGATCCCATGGAACGTGGTCGGCTCGATGTGGAACATCTTTACCCTGCCCAAGATCGGCCTGCTGGGATACTTCTTGAATGATGTTTTGGGCATCAACTATGACATGACGCAACAGCCGATCTCGGCCTGGATCACTGTGATTGTCATGGATGTCTGGCACTGGACATCACTGGTTGTGCTGCTGTGCTACGCGGGCCTCGTATCGATCCCGGATGCCTATTATCAGGCGGCCAAGATCGACGGCGCCAGCCCATGGTCGGTGTTCCGCTATATTCAATTGCCCAAGATGAAGACCGTCCTGACCATCGCCGTTCTGCTGCGCTTTATGGACAGTTTCAACATCTACACCGAGCCCTTCGTTCTAACAGGCGGCGGCCCCGGCAACTCAACCACCTTGCTGTCGATCGACCTAGTCAAGATTGCGCTGGGACAGTTCGACCTTGGCCCGGCGGCCGCGATGAGCCTGATCTATTTCGCCATCACGCTGCTGGTCTCTTGGGTCTTCTACACACTGATGACAAAGGATGACGCGGAATGAAAAAGCGGTCCCTTATCCCGATCCTCTATATCGCGTTCCTGATGCTGCCGATCTATTGGCTGGTGGCGATGTCCTTTAAGACAACGAACGAGATCTTGTCGGGCTTTTCCCTGTTTCCCCAGACCTTTACACTGGAGAACTACATCACCATCTTCACCGATCCGACTTGGTATTGGGGCTATATCAACTCGATCATCTATGTGACGATTAACACGGTGCTGTCGGTCTGTGTGGCACTACCTGCGGCCTATGCGTTCTCGCGCTATCGGTTCCTGGGGGACAAGCAGCTGTTCTTCTGGCTGCTGACAAACCGGATGGCACCAGCTGCGGTGTTCGCGTTGCCGTTCTTCCAGCTTTATTCTTCGATCGGGTTGTTCGACACGCATCTGGCAGTGGCGCTGGCGCACACATTGTTCAACGTGCCGCTGGCGGTGTGGATTCTGGAGGGCTTCATGCGCGGCATCCCGAAAGAACTGGATGAAACAGCCTATGTCGACGGCTATTCCTTCCCGCGCTTTTTCGTGACGATCTTCCTGCCCAACATCAAAGCGGGCGTCGGCGTCGCAGCCTTCTTCTGCTTCATGTTCTCCTGGGTGGAAATGCTGCTGGCCAAAACCCTGACCGCAGTCGAAGCCAAACCCATCGCAGCCGTAATGACCCGCACCGCCTCAAGCGCGGGGTATGAGCTGGGTCTGCTGGCTGCAGCCGGGACGCTGACCATCATACCCGGTGCGATAGTCATCTGGTTTGTCCGCAACTACATCGCGCGCGGTTTCGCGATGGGCCGAGTGTGAGGTTCGATATGCGTAAATTACTATTCACTCTCCCCTTCCTGCCCACCGTGGCTGTCGCTCAGCAAGCGGGTTGGGGCAATGTCGGACAGCAAGAAGAAAAGGGCTTTTCCTGGACCGATCCCCTTTGGCCCGATTTCTGGATGGCATGGACGCCAGCAACTCTGGCCCTGTTCGTCGGTATCTTTTCGGCCATCGCCCTGATCGGCTTGCTCGAAGGGTTCAAGTACCGCGACGGAATCGAACGCCGTGGTGTGCTGGGGCTGACAACCACATTGGGCGACCGGTTGTTCATCACTTTGCTTGGCTCGGCCTATATCTTCCTCGCTTGGCTGGGATTTGTCGGGCAACCGGTCTGGACGCCACTTTTCCTGTCCATCGGCTGGGGTATCTTCGTCTTCTGGAAAGTTTAAGCTTTGCGAAACAGCGAAAGGATGCTTGTCTGTCAGGCATACTAAACATGACGGCACCGAGATCGATGCGAAAGAAAAAGACGACAAATCTGCTGACCGAGGTCGAACTGGAGTTCATGAACGAACTCTGGGCCCTCGGGGAAGGCTCGGTGCGCGATGTCCTGGACCGCCTGCCCTCAGACCGCAATCTGGCCTACACGTCCGGTGCCACGATCCTGCGTATTCTGGATGAAAAGGGTTTTGTGGAAAGCCGTAAGTCAGGAAAAACCCTGATCTATACGCCGCTTTTGGAAAAGGACAGATATCAGGCCCGTTCGCTGCAAAACCTGTCCCGCACTTTGTTCGATGACACGCCTGCCACGCTGGTGGCGCGACTTGTCGATGATGCGGGGCTGAGCGAAGCCGACCTGGAGGATATTCGAGCGCTGGTAGAGAGGAGACTGCAAAATGACAGCGGTTAGACCGGTTCTCGACGCATATATCGAACTCAACATTGTGCTGGCATTGTCGGCGGCCATCTGGTTGATGGCACGCGTCGCCCTGACCCGCACGACCCTGCGCCATGGCTATGTCGCACAGCTACGCGCACTCAAGGTTCTGTGCGTTTGTATTCTGATCAGCCCCTTTCTTGCATTGGGCGTATCGTCTTTGGCCGCTCACGCATGGCCGGGGGGCGCCGTCGCCCTTGGTGACATAGCGGTTGCCGCTTATCTGCGTGGTGATATCGCCATGCCTGCCGTGCAATTTGAGGCCCTGCTGAATACACGTGAAAGATGGGTTGATCTTGCTTTGTCAGGACAGCAGCCCGTTTTCATCTCACTCGCCGCCCTATTCGCTGTCGTCGCAGTTGTATATGCCGTTCGAGCTTTTCGGGACGCTGTGATGATCCGGCAAACGGTCAAGTCCAGTTTCCTTTGGCGGAAATCGACAAAGGTGGATATCCGCCTGTCGGATCGCATCACCGTACCGTTCGCGGTGCGCGGCCTGCGCCGCCGTCACGTCGTTCTGCCAAGCCATCTTCTGGACACACCGCGCGAACTACGCTTTGCGCTGGCCCACGAGTTTCAGCACATTCGTGCGGGCGATGTGGAATGGGAACTCGGCTTTGAACTTCTGCGCCCTCTGCTGTTCTGGAACCCCGCATATCTGATGCTCAAGTACCAGTTCGGCCGCTTACGTGAACTGGCATGTGACCAATCCGTCGTTGCACGCAAAAGGATTGATGCGCGTGAATACACCACGTGTCTGCTGGACTATTGCGCGCGCACGCTTTCGACAAGAAATCCGCGCGTCTTAAACGTTGCCTTTGTGACCGGTGGAAAAGCCAAACGCGTGCTTCGCCAACGTGTCATAGCATTGACGGATGCACAGCCCGCAGAAGCCCCCCTACCGGCGCTGTTCCTTGGTATGTCACTGACCTTCGCCATCCTTTTGGCGCTGGGTGCGGCTTCGATCCAGCAAACTCAGGACTGGAGTCATGATCGCCTTATGCTGTCGACGGTGGTCAATCTGGAACGTCTTCAGGCGCGCAATCAGGGCAACTGATGCCGCTGCCTCACCAGCCGCGACGCCCGAACAGGGAATGAATACGACCCTGATCCACAAAAGGTTCGGGCGCATGTGACCGGCCCAAGCGCGCCACCACACGCTCGACCATAACCCAGCTGATTATGGCGAAAATGACGCCGCCAAATGCTTGTCCCAACAGAACACCAGATGCCCCCGCGAGATTTGATCCGATGGTTGCGAAAACCCACGTTCCAATCGTGTGACGCCCCCAATTGATCCATGTGGAATAAACCGGGTGCCCAAGGTTGTTGAAACTGGCATTCGAGACGAAAATCACGCCGTTGAAAAACGAGGCCAGCGCCAAAGGCCCGCAGAACAGATAAATCAGAACTCGTGTTTCCCCTTGGGCCGCGAACAAGTCTGCAATGGGTGCGCGAAGCAGAAACAAGATCGCGGCCATGCCAAGAACATAAAGTGCGGTGAATTTGATCCCGGCCAGAAAAGCGGCGCGTACCCGGTCAATCTTCTCGGCCCCGAAATTTTGCCCGATGATTGGCCCTATTGCGCCTGACAGGGCAAAGATGACCGAAAAGGCCACTGGCAATAGTCGACCAATGACGGCCATACCCGCCACCGCATCGGTTCCGTATTGGGCGATCTCTCGCACTACGATCGCATTCCCGATGGGCGTGGCCACGTTTGTCAGAACGGCAGGAATTGCGATGGCGCGAACCGGACGCAAGTCCTGAGCCACCTGTTTCAAAGACGGGCGCGCAAACCCTTGATGAACCCGCAGCGCAGGCCATAGCGCCGCCGCCAACATGCACAGCCGCGCCAGAACCGAGGCTATTGCCGCCCCATCCAGCCCCAGCCCCACGGCAAAGATCAGGATCGGATCCAGAACCGCATTCACCACGCCGCCATAGATCGTGGCCATCATCGACCGCCGCGCATCGCCATGGGCGCGTAATACGGCCATGGCCGCCATAGCAATCGACATGACGCACATTGTTGGCAGGATGATCGAGACATAGCGTGTGGCCAGCTTCAGAACCTCACCTTCTGCGCCAAGCAATGACAGCAGGTGACCAAGGTTCAACAAAACCAGAACGGGTACGACCAACCCGACGATCAAACCCAGCACCGCTACACTGGACGCATAATGCCTTGCCTGTTCGGCCCGCCCCGCACCCAGTTCCCGCGCAACCAGCGCCCCGGCAGAAATCGAAAGGCCGATATTGATCGCATTGGTAAAAAACAACAGCGTTCCAGCGTAACCCACCGCCGCCGCCAGCGCGTCGTTGCCCAGCATCGAAATGAAGACCATGTCTACAAAGTCGACGGCAAAAATTGCCATCAGCCCGATGCTTGTCGTCAACGACATGCGGGTGACATGCCGCATCAGACTGCCGCTCAGGAATACGGCTTCGGTTTGAGATTGGTTGGACATTCTAACCTGTGGTGGTCGGTGTGTTATCTCGCCAGCATCACAGATCACCGCCACACGTCAACGGTTTCGTTCCGATCTTTGTGGTCGCGGATAAACACCCGACGCAACCCGCCATCCCGTTTTGCCATCCACAGCCCCATGAGGACGTGTTAGAACTGCCCAAGCACCTATTGTCCGAGGCGAGGCAGAGCATGAAACTGGAATTCCACCACATCAACTTCGTGGCTGATGATGTTGATCGTATGCATGATTTTTATACTAACGTGCTGGGTCTGGATGATATTCCGCAAGACAATTTTCCACGTACCGAAGCCGACAAAGACAGCGGCTATGACGGCAATATCCGCTTTGCGACCGAGGGCAACATGCAAATGCATCTGGCCGAGCGCAGCTTTGACGTAGCCTTCAAGAACGGGCGGGTGATTAACCCCGTCGAGCGTGGCCACATCGCCTTTCGCACCGATGATCTACCCGCCTTCCTGAAGCTGCTGGATGAGCGCGGCATCCCCTATTCAGACTATGGCACAACGTTTGCGAAAGAATGGCATCAGGTGTTCTTTCACGACCCCGAAGGCAATGTGATCGAAGTCCATCAGCAGGTCGTTCAGGACGACTGATCCGCAAAGGGCGGAGCCAACCGCCCTCTCCCGGACACTGGCTCTCAGACAAATCTGTTGACGTAGTTTTCCAGTATTTCTTGACGCCCTGATCTCGGCTGCGGATTGATCCCCTCGTCCAGAACCCGCGCGGAAATCTCGTCCAGGCCCGAAGCTAGCATCGCTTGCGCCTCGGGCGTCTTCCAGCCTGCATAGCGGTCCGTCAGCGCCTGCTCTAAACCGCCATCTTCAAGCATTGCAGCCGCTGCTTTCAGACCTCGGGCACAGATATCCATCCCGCCCACATGCGCGGCAATCAGATCTTCGGCGTCGATGGATTGTCTGCGCAGCTTGGCGTCGAAATTGGTGCCGCCCGAGGTAAACCCGCCTGATTTCAGGATGTGGTAATAGGCCAGCGCGACTTCGGGCGTGTTGTTAGGGAACTGATCCGTGTCCCAACCCGATTGATAGTCGTTCCGGTTCATATCGATTGAGCCCAACATACCTTCAGCTGCGGCCACGGCGATTTCGTGCTCAAAGCTATGCCCCGCAAGGATCGCGTGCCCCTGTTCAAGGTTCAGTTTGACCTCATCCTCCAGACCATACTTGCGCAGAAACCCGATGCAGGTGGCAGCGTCAAAATCATACTGGTGCTTTGACGGTTCCTGCGGCTTGGGCTCAACAAGGATCGCGCCCTTGAACCCGATCTTGTGCTTGTACTCGACCACCATGTTCAGGAACCGGCCCATATGGTCCAGCTCGGTCTTCATGTCAGTGTTGAGCAGCGTCTCATAGCCTTCACGCCCGCCCCAAAGCACATAGTTCTCGCCGCCCAGCTTGTGGGTGGCGTCCAGACAGGATTTCACCGTGGCTGCGGCAAAAGCATAGACATCGGGATCAGGGTTGGTGCTGGCACCGCCCATCCAACGGCGGTGGCTGAACATATTGGCCGTGCCCCACAGAAGCTTGGTGCCCGACACCTGCATCTTTTCACCGATATAGTCGGTGATCTCGTTCAGCGTCCGCAAATTGTCCGCAAAATTCCCCTGCTCTGGGCGAATGTCCGCATCATGCCAGCAGAAATAAGGCTGCCCCAGAATCTGAAACATCTCAAAGGCCACATCGGCCTTCATCTTGGCCCGCCCCATATCGTCTTGCGGGTGCCAGGGGCGTTCGAAAGTGGGGCCGCCAAACGGATCCCCGCCCTCCCACGCGAACGAATGCCACCACGCCACGGCAAAACGAAGGTGATCCTCCATGCGTTTGCCCATGACGATCTCGTCCGGGTTGTAGTGACGGAATGCGAGCGGGTTCTTACTGCCCTCGCCCTCGAATTGGACCTGCTCGATCCCTTGAAAGAAACCGCTCGTCATCTCGTTTACCTCATTCCGTCTTTTCGCCGGGCTTCTTGCCCAGAATGATCATCGACAACAGGTCGTCATCAGTGACATCAGGGATGTCCACGGTACCAACCAGTTGCCCGTTCTTCATGACCGAGGCCCGGTCGCACAGCTCCATCACCGCGTGCACATCGTGGTCGATCAGGAAAATCCCGATGCCTTGCGCCTTTAGCTGTTGGATCAGGTCCGCCACCATTTGCGTTTCATGAGGACCCAACGCTGCCGTAGGCTCGTCCATGATCAGGATGCGTGCGTTGAAATACACCGCGCGTGCAATGGCCACCGATTGCCGCTGACCACCCGACAGGGCCGAAACCGGGTCGTTGAACTTCTGAAAGTTCGGGTTCAGCTGCGCCATGATCTTGCGGCATTCAGCCTCCATCGCGGCATCGTTGACCAGACCAAAGGGCGTGACCATCTCGCGCCCCAAAAACAGGTTCGAGCTTGCATCCAGATTGTCTGCCAGCGCCAGCGTCTGATAGATCGTCTCGATATTGTTGGCCCGCGCGTCACGCGGGTTGTTGATCTCAACCTTCTTGCCATCAATCAGGATTTCACCATGGTCCATCTGATAGGCACCCGAAAGCACCTTGATCAGAGTGGACTTACCGGCCCCGTTGTGACCCAGAAGGCCCACAACTTCGCCCGGGTACAGATCAACTGAGACGTGGTCTACCGCCTTGATGCCCCCGAAAGAAATCGAGATATCGCGCATTTCCACAAGCGGAGGCTGGCCGGAGCCACGGCCTGATGCTTGGTTCTGTGTTTCTTGAGCTTGCATCATTTCGCCCCCAGACGTTTGCGATAGACGATGTCGATATACACGGCCAAGACAAGAACAGAGCCGACGACGATGTTCTGAAACGGCGCATCAACTCCGACCATGGCCATACCAGATTGCAGCGCCTGCATGATCAGCGCGCCAAGGATTGCACCATAGATCGTGCCGATACCACCCGACAGAGCGGTTCCACCGATCACGGCCGCAGCAATCACGCGCAGTTCATCCAGCGTGCCGATGTCGTTCGAATGGTTGGCCAGACGAGCCGAGGCCACAACGGCTGAGAGCGCGCACAGGAACCCCATCAGAGCAAAGATTTTGACGGTCATCATCCGGGTGTTGATACCCGACAACTCTGCCGCGTCCGGGTTGCCGCCAGTGGCAAAGATATAGCGGCCAAAGCGGGTTTTGCGGGCCACAACCGTCAATGTCACGGCCACAAGGATCAGGATCAGGACCGAGATCGGAATGCCGTAGCCAACAATCAGCCCCTCGGGCATGGTCTCACCCCGCGCTTCGAACATCCGTTCCAGACGGCGGGTCGGGATCGCATAGCTGTTGACAATCAGGACATAGCCCATGATGGCGATGCCAATGATCCCAGCCAGTGTCGTTTCGGCCCAAACAGGTTTCACAGGAAACCCATGGGCGGCTTTGGACCGGCGGCCGCTCCACAACGCCCAGATCGCAATAGCAGTGGCGGCAAGGCCGAACAGAAGGCTGACGGTTGTTCCCAACGTGCCGTTTGTCCCCCCGAACATCAGGAAAGTGCTGTCCAGCGGCCCGATTGTCTGGCCATCGGTCATGTACCAGGCCACGTTGCGCCAGACCAGAAAACCGCCAAGCGTCACAATAAAGGCTGGAATGGTCAGGTAGCCCACCATCCAACCGTGGAACGCGCCGATTAATGTGCCCACTACAAGGCCCACAACCAAAGTGATCGCCCAGGTCGCCGGGTGGTTCAAACCCATTCCCAATACGTTGGGCAACAGCTCGGTCTGGGTCATCGCCATGACAGCAGATGTGGTCGCCAAAAGTGCGCCGACCGAAAGGTCAATGTGGCGCATGACGATGATAAACACCATACCACAGGCCATGATCGCGACCGAAACGGTCTGGATCGACAGGTTGAACAGGTTTCTGGGTGTCAGAAAACGGCCATCCGTAACGATGTTGAAGCCGATGCACAGGATGATGAAGGCGCCGATCATGCCCAATAGCCGCATATCCAGTTCCAGCTGCTGGAACAGGTTGGCCTTTGCTTTTTGGGGTACCGGCTGAGACGAAGTTTCGGTCATATCCGATCTTTCATGTTCAGCTATGATCTCTGGCCCACCCTTGCGGGCCAGAGACATTATGGTTTGGAACTTGGTTTAGTTACAAGGCGCAGGGCCGTTTTCGACGCCCTGGCACAGGTCTTCCAGCGGGATCCAGCCCGCGTCGACCACAACTGTCAGGTTGTCCTTGGTGATCGGCACAGGAGCCAGGAAGACAGAGTTCATCTCGGTGCCGCCGGGCGAAGTCCAGCTGATCGCGCCTTCGACATCTGCAGGGCTTGTTCCGCTGCTCAACGCAACCGCGATTTCACCGGCAGCTTTGCCCAGCTCACGTGCGTCTTTCCAGACCGAGACGGTCTGCGTGCCCTTGGCAACACGGTTCAGCGCCGCGTGGTCACCATCCTGGCCCGAGACCGGAATACCGTCCATGCCTTGTGCGGTCAGTGCAGCAACAACGCCACCAGCAGTACCGTCATTCGAGGCGACCACGGCATCAACGTTGTTTTCGTTGGCAGTCAGGATCTGTTCCATGTTGCGTTGCGCGTTCGCAGGCAGCCAGCCGTCAGTATAAGCCTCACCCACAATCACGATGTCACCACTGTCAACGGCGCCCTGAATGATCTCTTGCTGACCACCACGCAGGAAATCCGCGTTGGGGTCGGTGGGCGAACCCTTGATCATCACGTAATTACCCTTGGGCATCGCGTCGAATACCGCGCGCGCTTGCATCCGACCAACTTCGACGTTGTCGAAGGTAAGATAAAACGCACGGTCATCTTCGATCAGGCGGTCATAGGCAATGACTGGAATGCCTTCGTCAGCAGCGGCCTGAACCGCCGGACCAATGGCCTGAGAGTCTTGCGCCAGAATGATCAGTGCATCAACGCCCTGTGCAATCAGGCTCTCGATATCCGACAACTGCTTGGCCGAGGATGATTGCGCATCCGACGAAATGTATTCGGCTCCACCCGCCTCAAGCGCGGCTTTGATCGCGGCTTCGTCGGTCTTCCAACGCTCTTCCTGGAAATTCGACCAGCTGACGCCCACAACAGGTTCGGCAAAAGCGGCCGTACCCATCAACACCGCCAAAGCGGAAGCGCTGAGAATTCTTTTCATGATTTCCTCCCGGTTTCATTGAGCCATCGTTTCATGATTCGTGGCCCCGATAATTCTGAGTAGCATATTTATTTCAGTCGGTAAAATATTTATGCTATCGGTAACAGAAAAAACCACCTAGGTTGAAACAGGGATTAGATTCGCGAGGGCAAGATGCTGAAAAGCAAAGCTTCTTCAAACGCCACAGACCAAAGAAACATCACCCGGTTGCGGGTGCTGGAACAGATTCGCGCAACGGAAGCCATCTCGCGAATCGACATTGCCACCGCGCTTGAGACCAGCCCCGCTACGGTCACCTCGGCCACGGCAGACCTGCTGTCCGCCGGTCTTATCCAGGAAATTGAAGGGGAGTCGTCGTCAAAATCCACGCGTCGCGGTAGACCGCGTGTGCTTCTCAAGCTGCAAGGTGGATGCCACGTGATCGCTGGCGTGAAAGTCGCCCGGCATCAGATCTCGGTCATTTTGGTGGATTTCGAGGGTACGGAAATCGCGTCCTATATCCATCCGTTGGATGAGGCACGCATGGCACCCGAGGGCTTCACACAGATGATCTACACGGCCCTGTCCCATGCCTGCGACGCGGCGCATCGTTCGCTGACGGATCTGTCCGGAGTGTGCATCGGCATCGCAGGGCTGATCGACGCTGAAAAGAACTTTGTTCATTGGTCATCGTCTTTAACCGAGCGAAATGTGGACCTGAGCCCGCTCTTGTCCAAGGCCCTGCCCTGCCCCGCCTTTATCGAAAACGATGCCAATCTGGTGGCCAAAGCCGAGCAGCTTTTTGGGTTGGGCAAAGGGCTAAAGACCTTTCTGGTCGTTACCATTGAACATGGGATAGGTCTGGGCATTGTGTTTGATGGCAAGCTTTATCGCGGCGAACGCGGTTGCGGGGCGGAGTTCGGGCATTTGAAAGTTCAACTGGACGGCGCGCTGTGCCAATGTGGACAACGCGGCTGCCTTGAGGCTTATGTCGGAGAATACGCCCTGATCCGTGAAGCGACGATCGCAAGCCAAGCCACAGACCCGCAAACACTTACCGATATTCTCGAAGCCGCAAAAGCCGGGGATGCAAGGTCGATCTCGGTTTTGGCACGTGCCGGGCAGATGTTTGGAATGGGTCTTTCGAACCTGATCAACCTGTTCGACCCCGAGTGTATTATTCTTTCCGGAACACGCGGAAGTTTTGAGTACCTGCATTCAGAGGAGGTCATGGCGCGCGTCAAAAGCGGTGTCGTCAGCGTCGACGCGCCCCTCCCCGAAATCAAAGTGAACCATTGGGGGGATTCAATGTGGGCAAAGGGAGCGGCTGCTTATGGAATCGAACAGGTCTCGATCCTGAAAGTCAGGGAATTGGCAGCACATGCGAACTAGTCTGGCTTTCCTGCTGATCACAGCAACAACCGTTTCTGCGGATGTACTTTCCCCGCAGTTTCTTGGCGTTGACGTTCCGCCCCACGTGTATGACGGTGGCTGGGAACATTTCGTCGGCGGCGGGCTCGCCGTCTTCGACTGCAACGGCGACAACCGCCCCGAGCTTTACGCCGCCGGAGGCTCCAATCCCGCGCAGCTATTTGTTAACCTGTCCAAGGCAGATATTCGGTTTCAAGCAGATACGCCCAGCGCACTATCCCTGACGGGTGTGACCGGCGCGTACCCTTTGGATGTAGATGGCGACGGGCAGCTTGATCTCGCAATTCTGCGAGTCGGTCCTGATCTGTTGCTGCGCGGCGGGCCGGATTGTACATTCGCGCCTTTCCCGACGCTGAACTTCAATTCGGAAGATCATTGGACCACCGGTTTCTCGGCCACTTGGGAAAGCGGGCAAGCGCTACCTACGCTGGCGTTTGGTACTTATGTTGACCGCAGCGATCCGGACGGACCGTTTGAGACTTGTGGACCAACCGTGTTGTACCGGCCGGACGGCGAAGCCCATGGCGCACCCGTCTATCTGGAACCCGGGCATTGTTCCCTCTCGCTTCTGTTTTCAGACTGGGCGCGGTCAGGGCGCGCGGACCTTCGTGTCAGTAACGACCGACACTACTATGTGCGCGACGGGCAAGAGCAATTGTGGGCGATGGAAGACACCCCGCGTCTGTATGGTCAGGCGGACGGATGGCTGCCCTATTCGATCTGGGGCATGGGTATCGCCTCGCGCGATTTGACCGGAGACGGGTTTCCAGACGTTTACCTGACCTCGATGGGGGATCAGAAATTCCAAACATTTGATCCGTCAACTGCGGGACCGACATGGCGGGATGCGACCTATGATCGGGGAACAACAGCACACAGGCCGCATATAGGTGAAGATGGTCGCCCTTCAACCGGTTGGCATGCGCAGTTTGGTGACGTGAATAATGACGGGCTGGACGATATTTTTGTCACCAAAGGTAACGTCGAGCAGATGCCCGACGCTGCGCAAACTGATCCAAACAACCTGCTGATGCAAAACGACAATGGTCAGTTTGTCGAAACAGCATCAGACGCAGGCGTCGCTTCTATGCAAAAATCCCGTGGCGGAGCCTTGGCCGATCTGAACGGGGATGGCTGGCTGGACATGGTTGTGGTCAATCGCGGCTCTCCGCTGGAGGTTTTTCAGAACACGCCGCATGACGGCAACTGGTTGATGGTAGATCTGAGTCAATCGCAACCCAACCGCTTGGCTATTGGCAGCTTTATCGAAGTCAAAATGGACGGCAAAGTGCAGACGCGGGAAGTCACAGTTGGCGGCGGCCATGCCAGTGGCGTTGCTGGATTTCACCATTTTGGCTTGGGCGATGCGGAAAGCTTGCAGATCAGGGTGATCTGGCCCGATGGCAAGGCAAGTGATTGGCAGACCGCAAACCCCAATCAGGTGATACGTCTTAGCCGCTGACCGCTGACTATTGGTCAACGGGCAAACCACTGGGAACTGCCTTGGGCACACCCAACCGAACTGCCGGGTCCTCCAGAGTGCTGAGGAAACTCAGGATGGCGCTGACGTCATCGTCGCTCAGGCTAACAGGAGCCAGTGTGTTAGAAGCGGCAATCGCTTCGACGTGTGCCGGGTCCTGCATGGCCTGGGCATCCTCGGCCCCATGAAATCCGGGCAGTTCGGCTTTCTCGACCGAATAATTGCGCAATGCTGCCACCGGATCCAAATGATGGCGCACCACATCCTCAAGCTTCGCATAAGCGCCGCTGTGCCCGTAAGGCGCGGTCAACGTCACGTTCCGTAGCGATGGTGTACGAAAGGCAAACGCATCCTCTGTATCGCCCGTGACGCGCAACCGCCCGTCATCACGCACGTGGTTTTCGAACCGGGCCGCTTTTCCGGGGCCGATCTGGGGCATGGCGATGGAATGGAAACTGTGATCCGTCTGGAACCATCCAGAATGACAGCTGCTGCAACCGGCCTCACCATAAAACAGTGTCATACCCAATTGCGCTGACGCGGGCAGAGTTTCTTCACCCCGCATCGCGCGGTCTAAAAGGCTGTTGTCTGCTCGCCATTCAAACGCGATGAAATCCGCGATGACATTGGCGATGGCGGTAAAGGTGATCTCTTCGCCGGGCGCGATATCCTCAAATCGCTGCGAGTATTCCGGTATCGCCGCCACCCGGGCCGCGATCAGGTCCCAGGCCCCGCCCTCCTGGGTCAACAAGCCAAGCCGCACGGCCTTGCTCACCTCGTTTTCGGAATAGTGCCCGGCCATCTCGTCGGGTGAAAGCACCGGGAACATCGCTTGCGCGGCCAGAGCCGATTGAAAACCGGGCCGCATATCCGTTCCTAACGGTGTTCGGATGCCATTTGGCTGTGTCGGATCAGCCTCTAACCGCCCATCATGGAAAAAGGTCGTGAACTGCATCGCGCCCAAATTCCATAACCCCGGCGAGTTTCGCGGGATTCTTTGTTCGGGCGTGTTGTCTTCAGTGATCTTGCGCTCGGACCCGAGCCCAACGCCGCCCTCGCCAATTCCAAGCGAGAGCCCGTCAGATGTGCCCAGTTCAGGATGATGGCAGGTCGCGCAGCTGATGTTTTTGTTTCCCGACAGGATGGGGTCGTAGAACAGCAGTTGCCCCAACTCGACACGTTCCAGATCCGGCTCAACAAATGTCGGAACAGGGCCAAGGTCCTGTGCCTGAACCGCAGGCACGAATAGCCACAGGCCGGCAACGGCAGCCGAAATCTGACCTCTCATGTGCGCACCCCATCTATCTCTAACGTAAGGTTCTGATGATATGGCTTTTCCGGCGTGCAGATCACAGACGGGAACGCGGGATGGTTGACCGCGTCCGTGTATCCGGCGGGTTCAATGCAAAGCGCTGCCCCAGGTCTGAACGGATCCGACAAATGCGCCGCCGCATAGACCTGAGCACCGGGTTGATCGGAATAGACTTTCATACTTAAACCCGTTGGTGCGTCGACTTCTGCCACAGGCATTTTCACATCTCTCCCGTCCGCAAACACGAAGTAATGGTCAAGACAGCCTGTTTCTTGACCAATAATTCGACGGCACGAGAAATCCAGATTTTCGTCCTTGGTGTTCAGAATGCGGCCTGTGGGAACAGCGCTTTCGTTTAGTTCCAGAAACTGATCGGCATTTAATTTGAGACGACAATCGAGAATGCCCTGCGAACAGCCAAGAGTGTAATAATTATGCTGCGCGATGCTGATCGGCGTGGGTCGATCCGGACGCGCGGTGATCGTGTAGGTCAGGCGCGGGAACTTAAGCTCTACGCCCAACTCAAACCGCACTGAGCCGGGGAAGCCGCCGTCGCCGCCAGGTGAAACCACGGACAGAACAGCTTGATTTCTAGAAACTTCACGGAAATTCCAGTGTCTTCTGGACAACCCGGTCCCGCCGCCATGCAAGGTGTTTTGCCCCTCATTCGCGGTCAAGCGACAGGTTTCGCCCAGCAAGTCGAACCGGGCTCCGCTGATGCGGTTGGCCACGCGTCCGACAGTTGCGCCCAGATAATACGGATCTGTGAGGTAATCCTGCGGAGAGTCATAGCCCAGTATCAACGGCGTTTGTCCCATCCACCAACCTTGTGTGATCGCGCCATAGTTCAGCAAGGCAACAGACATGTCACCGTCTTGCAAGGTGACCCGCTCAATGGTCGCAGAAGACTGATCCGTCATCTTTGCACCGACAGCGGCGACAGGGCCCTGTAATATTGGCGATAGCGTTCGTACGCGTCATCATACCCATCGCACAGTTCTGTTCTGGGCAAAATGACCTCGGAAATGTCCGGCGGGGTCATAATGTCCTTTGGATCTGCCCGTTCAGAGGCGCAGACGGCCAGACGTGCCGCGCCAGTCGCTGCGCCAAACTCACTTCCCTTGGGCAAAGCCAGCGGTGTGTTCAGAGCAGTCGCCAGCGTTTCCAGCCAAAACCGCGATCGTGCCCCGCCCCCCACGACGAGAAGACTTTGGGGCGTTGTTCCCGTACCCCTGAGCGCCTCAAGGCAATCGCGCATGGCAAAGGCGACACCTTCCATTACAGACTGTGTCAGCGCCTTGGGATCCGCCGCTATATCCAACCCCAGAAATGCCCCCCTGATGGCGCTGTCGTTATGGGGTGTCCGCTCGCCCGACAGGTAAGGCAGAAAAGTCGTATCCGAGGGCCCATCGATCCGGTCCGGCAAGGCAGACGCCAGCGCTGAAACAGGCTGCCCAACGTTGCGTGAAAGCCAGTTCAGACTGTTTGTGGCGGACAGGATGACACCCATTTGAATCCAACGGTCTGGCACCGCGTGGCAAAAGCAATGAACCGCCGTTTCCGGCGCGGGCGCATAGCTTTCTTTCGCCACCAGCAGCACCCCCGAAGTTCCCAGTGACAGAAAACCCGTGCCTTCTTGGATGCTGCCGATACCGCAGGCTGCTGCAGCGTTATCTCCTGCTCCTCCTGCAATCAGTACAGGCCCGGTCAGGCCCCAGCTCTGCAAGATCTCGGTCCGTAATTGCCCTCCAACTGCGCTGCCTTCTACCAGTTGAGGCATCTGATCTCGGCGCATATGCCCCAGCTCAAGCGCCGTGTCAGACCATTCGCGGCGACCAACATCCAGCCACGCTGTCCCGGCACTGTCCGACACGTCACTGATATATTCGCCTGTGAGCCAAAAACGCAGGTAATCCTTGGGAAGCAGAACCTTAGACACTTTTTCGAAGATCTCGGGTTCATGTACGCGCACCCATTCCAGCTTTGGCGCCGTAAATCCTGGAAAAACGATATTCCCTGTAACCTCGCGCATCCCGGTGGAACCGTCTAACTCGGCTGCTTCGGACGCGGATCGCGTGTCATTCCACAAGATACATGGCCGCAACACCGAGCCTTCGTGGTCAAGTAACGTGGCACCATGCATATGCCCGCTTAGCCCAATGGCACGCACAGCAGAAAACGCTGCAGAATTCGCCTGGCGCAATTGGACAACCACCTTTTGGCAAGCCTTGATCCAGTCCGATGGCGCTTGCTCCGACCAGCCAGAGCGCGGCGTTGAGGTTTCAACACCCGCTTCGGCATCCGCAAGCACACGCCCCCCGTCGTCCACAACAATACCGCGGAGACCGGATGTCCCCAGATCCAGACCAAGATACACCTGCTCTCCCCCTTTTGTCCGTCGCAATTTACGACCAGGCTATTGCTGGCTTCTTGCAAAACAGTTTGCGCTAACGTCTTACGCCAAATTCAAGGAATGCGACATCTTTTTGTGCGATATCCCGCGCGCCAAAGGCGTCAAAACAGAAGATCACCCGGCGTCGAGTTGCCAAATTCACGCGCACGGGCCATTTCAATGAAGTCTGGTTAAAGCAGATCGTTTTCCGGGACGTGACCCCGCCTACTCAGATCCAAGCCTTTGATTGTATCTGGTGAAGATAAGCTCACCTGCAGGTATGTCTGATCTGAAATCGGCCGTTCGCCCAAGAAGCGCGCGATAGAACCGGCGCAGCCCAGGTTCGATATTTTCAGCCAAGCCCTCGCAGCACCGGCACAAATCTTCAATTCTGCTTTGCGGGTGTCGACCAGTGATCGCAGAAATCAATTCGCTGTGCAGAACTTTGAGGTCTTTGAACGCCGCAGTCTCCAGCACAAGTTTGTCACCTACCAACACGTACACAGGTTCCGGGTTGGCTTTGCCTTTCAGATCAACATGTCCGGCTTCCAACAGGGCCAGGTCCGCTTGCCCGGCTTGAGCAACCCCGTTTGAAACAACAATGTCATAGTCGACCGTACGGCAGCTTTGTTCGAGCCGTGCCGAAACGTTCACGACATCGCCGATGACAGTATAGTTGAAACGTTTTTCGGACCCGATGTTACCAACACACGCCTGCCCAGTGGCAATTCCTGTTGCCAATGCAATGGGTTGACGGCTTTTCATAATGTCGGATGCGTTGAAGTCCGCCAAAGCATCCCGCATCTTGAGCGCGGCGAATGCCGCGCGACACGGATGGTCCGCGACGGGTATTGGCGCATTCCAAAAGGCCATTATTGCGTCGCCAATGAACTTGTCGATCGTTCCCCGCTCGTACAACACCTGGTCCCCGATTTTGGAGAACAACGCATTCAGTACTGAAACAAGTTCAGTGGCGGATGCCGACTCGGACAGAGAGGTGAACCCACGGATATCTGAAAACATCACCGTGATTTCCTGAGTTTCCCCCCCCAGTTGCAGTTGGTGACCCGAGTACTCCATTTCATCAAGGATCTCAGGGGCGACGTAATGCGAGAACACCTTTCGGATCTCACGCTTTTCGCGCTCGGTCGATATGAACAGGTACCCCGCCAAAAGACCGAAATTTGCCATGCCGCCGATCAAAGGAAATGTTGCGTCGAACAACACCGATTGGTTTTGAAAGACCATCCAACTGATCGAAAGAACTGCAGCTGCGGCAATACCTCCGGCGACGAAAGACGCGACAGCGCCGAAGCTGGACATGACGGCGATGACCACAAGCCCCAGAAAGACAAAAGCAAGCAGTTCTTGCGCAGCCGTCACGTCAGAACGGCTGAGCATGTCTTGGGTCAGAACCTGTTCGATCATCTGCGCATGAATGGAAACACCGGGAACGCTTTCCCCAAGCGCCGTTTGATGAATGTCGAACAATCCGGCAGCGGATGTTCCGACGAGTATTATGCGCCCTTCGATTTCGGCCCGTAAAGACGCATCCGAAGAACCCTTCATAACGTCGTTGGCCGAAATATACAGGTCGGGTGTGTCTCGCCGATACTTCAGCCAAAGCTCGCCATTCTCGGTCGTTGGCACCTGGTATCCGCCAACCTCAACCGCCAACATGATCCCTTCTTCGTCCACAGCGCCTTCGGCGAAGATATTGGTTTCTCCCAACGCGACCCGCAAAGACTCTATAGCCAGACCAGGCATAGGCCCATCCGGCCCATCCCAAAGCACCGGCACGCGGCGCACGATGCCTGTTCCGCCGATGGGTGAGACGTTGACTCCACCAATACCGGCGGCAGTACGATCCAGCGGAGGCGCAATAGGCGTCCAATGTGGAACCGAGATCAGACCCGCAGTGGGATTTTCTCCAAATTCGACGATACCCGCTTTGGCCGCGATACTTTTGCCTTCCTCAGACAACCGCGCGGCGGCACCCAGAACCACTGGCCAATAGGCAATTTCCATACCCAGCAGCACATCATTGTCCAGCCGCTTGGCGTGGTGTTCCACCGTCAGAATGCCAGCCAATGACGGATCGTTTAAAAGCCGTGACGGCGAATACCTGTCCGGCTCCGCAAACAGCATATCGAATGCGATGGCTGCAGCACCGTATTCCCCAAGGTTTTGCACCATCTGCGTAACCAAAGTGCGTGGCCAGGGCCACTGCCCCCAATTGGCCAAAGCATCTTCATCGATATCCACGACGCGTATGGGAAGATCCGGATTGAACTCTCGCGGGGACAACCTTTGCAAAACGTCGAAGTAGATCAAACGCGTCATGCGAACAGGGTAAGGATCCAATGCTCGTACAGTGCAGCCAAGTAGGATCAGGATCAACCCCACCAGACGAAAGGCCCATCGCCCGTTCTTGGGTTTATGTATCTTTTTGCTCACATCCTCCTCCGGGTAAGAGGAAAAACACGCTGTTACTCAAAAGCGTCCGTCGAACTATTCCCTTTCAGGCTCTTGTAGGTCGGGATCTTCAGGGTCAGTTTCTTCGCGTTCAGGTTCTTGCGGATCGGGGTCCTCATAATCCGGCTCTTGTGGATCAGGATCCTCGTACTCGGGCTCTTGCGGATCGGGATCCACGTGTTCGGGCTCACTTTGCCCTGAAGGGGCCGGGCTTGCGGATGGCGTCGCTTCCACCGTGGTCGTTCTCTCCCCACGTTCCAAAGGCGCTGCGCGTGGCTCTGCCCTATTGGGTTTGACACGTCGTATCGGCGCAGCTTCCCCGGCACAGCCTTCGACCCTTACTTGCAACGGTGGCAAAAGACCTTCCTGGGATTGAACAAAGGGAAACCCGCTTTGTAACGCCTGTTCATATTGTGCCTGGCTGGCAGGGCGCCCGACGGCTCCGCTGCCGCCTGTCGCGTACATGCTGCACTGACGCCCCGAAGATCTGCAGGATCCCTTGAGGCCGCACATTCGGACAGTCCCCTCAAGCACAAGCATCGCGCTTTGCTGTTCCGACACGACCCACATATCGAAAGTTGTGCCGCGAACCGCCATCGTCGCTGAAGGTGTTTTTATCGAATAAGCCCTCTTTCGGCTTTTGCCGGAAATAAACCGAAAGCTGCCGCCAAGCGCCTGAACAGCAAAGTTCTTGGCTTTACGATTGCCACGTAAAAGAGTCACATCCAACACCATGCGCGCGTTGGGGCCGATTGCGATCTTGGTGTCATCCACAAAGACAATTTGGATCAACCCAGTCCGGTCCGTGGAAATCGTATCCCCTGACACGACATCCATCCCTGAATACACAGGCTGAGCTTTTCCCTCACGAATAAGCTGGGCACCTTGCTTGGCACTGATAACTTTTCCAATGCTGGCAACGGCTTGCAACGGCATGATCACAACAAAGCAAAGAACCAACACAATCTTTAACCACGACAAAATCGAGCCCCTTCCCCCTTTGGGTCCTGATACGTGCAAATTGCACTGTGCTCGATGTCCGCCCCTTAAAAAGTATACTTTTTGTTATTATAATGACGAAAAAATATAGACAAATATGCATTATTTGATGCGCGATTAGCAAGTTTTATATGCAAAGCATGTCCAATCCACCGTTCTGGCGTAACCCAGCATTTAAGCGGGCAAGCTGTTGTGTCTGCCCTAGATTGAAACTTTCGCCCTTTGCTCGCGGCGCCGCTACGGCTGGGTTTGATGTTCACAAGCGCTGTTGAAATTCTTTTTGTGCTTCGTATTTCTTACGATGTAGACGCACTCATCAACTTACGATGACGATCCTTTTACTCCTCGACCCTTCGTTACCCTTTACATAACGAACAACTGGGACAACAAACAAACGGCCAACTGATGGTCATCGCCCGCAAACTGAGCGCAACAAAATTGGAGTAAACTTATGTTTCTTAGTCGCCTTTTTGCAGCGGCCGTGTTGTGCGGGGGGCTGTCGTCATACGCGCTTGCGCAATCTGACGCCGAACAATCAGGCAAGCTGTTTATGGAGTTGAACACGATCGAGAATATCGAGGGCTCCTGCAGGTTTACGTTTCTGGTCAAGAATGAAACCGGACATTCGATAGACAACGCGGTGTTTGAAACGGTCTTGTTTGATGTCGATGGTGGCCTTTTGCAACTCTCTATTTTCAGGTTCGGTGAATTGCCGGCCGACAAAGCACGCGTTCGTCAGTTCGAATTACCAAACCTGACTTGCGCCTCGGTTGGGAAAGCCTTGATCAATGGCGCACAGTCCTGCGTGGTGGACGGGTCCGAAAGTGAAGTTTGCGAAGATGCCCTGTCGCCGAGCAGCCGGGTAGACATGGAGCTTTTGGGATGAGTCCACTGACCGCACTTCGCGAAATCTTTGCCCTTGGTGGGCCCGTCGTCGCGATCCTGATCGCGATGTCGGTTCTGACACTGGCCGTCACGCTTTACAAACTCTGGCAATTTGCGGTCTGTGGTGTCGGTCGGCACACGGTTCTGTCCGAAGCACTCGCCGCGTGGGACGCAGGTGACCAGAATGCAGCACGCGCAAAGCTGACTGGCAGCAAAAGCTATCTTGCGCCTATCGTTGGCGCTGCAATGGACGCATCGGATGTGCCCGGTGCCGATGACAGGCTGGATGCCGAGGCGAGCCTTGTTCTCGCCGGGTTGGAGCGAGGCTTCCGCCTGCTGGACACAGTGGCACAGCTTGCACCCTTGTTGGGTCTTTTTGGCACGGTTCTGGGTATGATCAGCGCATTCCAAAGCCTGCAAGCCGCAGGGTCATCAGTTGATCCATCGGTTCTGGCCGGTGGGATTTGGGTGGCCTTGATTACAACTGCCGTAGGTCTGGCCGTTGCAATGCCGACTTCGATGGTTTTGTCCTGGCTGGAAAGTCGCACCGCACGCGAGCGTGTTTTTGCGGACAAGGCTCTTCGCACGGTTCTGGTGCCAGGACCCTCGATAACAAGCGCAGTAGAGGCTGGCGCGGTCTCAGTTGCACCGGAACATGCGTAACACCGCGCCATTTGTCCGGCGGCGTATGTCGATGACGCCCCTGATCGATGTGATCTTTCTGCTTTTGCTGTTTTTCATGCTGTCCTCGACCTTTTCACGGTTCAGCGAGATTGAACTCAGCAGTGCGGCTGCGGGCGGGTCAAGCGACGCGGAACCAACCGAGCGCTTTTTTGTTCAACTTGGCGCCACGCGGGCGGTGTTGAATGGCCAGCCCATGTCGCTTGACGACTTGGCCGAGCAAACCCTGACCGGTCAGGTTCTGGTCAGCCTTGATAACGACACGTCCGCACAACGTCTTGTGGATCTTCTTGTTCGGCTGCGTGGTCGCGAAGGTCTGACGGTTAGCGTGCTGGAGTAAGTCGATGATCCGCAAAATCCGACCCGGCCGACACCGAGATTCAACTATTCCGCTGATCAATGTCGTCTTCCTCATTCTGATCTTTTTTCTGATCGCGGGCACGATAGCGCCGCCGCTGGACTCAGAACTGGATCTGGTAAACACCGCAGATCTTGAAGGCCGCGAGCCCCCAGATGCGCTTGTCCTGTATCCGGATGGCACGTTGCGCTTTCGAGGCAGACCGATAAGCGCCGAGGCATTCATGCAAGACCACGACGGCGGGCCTGTGCGGATCGTGCCGGATAGAAATGCACCTGCCCCCGTGTTGATGGAGATTACCAGCAATCTGCGCCGGTTAGGTGCGCCTTCGGTTTTTCTGGTGACAGAACAGGCCCTCGAATGATCCGGCGGTCTTTATTCGTCGCACTCCTTGCGATCTCGGTTTCTGTGCTGGTGCATATTGGGGGCCTAACCCTGACTGTGCCAAACTTTTCAAACCAAGCCACCGGAGAAGACCAAACTGACACTGTCGAGCTAGGCAATACATTCGAAGAGTTTGTCGATACCCAACTTGAACCCGTTCAGCCGGAGCTGACCGAAGCTCCGCCCCCGCCAGAAGAACCACCAGTTGAGCCGCGCGAGGCCGAAATTCCCACAAGCGATGCCCGTGTCGCGTCGCCCGACCCAAAGCAAACCTATGCGCCCGATACCGGAGACTCGACGATCATTCAGCCCAGAGCGCCTGACGAAGCCGTCACCGAACCTGTGGAACAAGCCCTTGATGACAATGGTGAAAGCGCTGAAGCCGCAGGGTCCGATACCGCGACTGAAAACCCGGAAGCAACGCCCGATCAAACCATTTCCCCGGTCGAGCCCTCTTCTGTCGAAGAACCGGTAAATGACGTACAGATTGCCGCATTGCCACCCGAGCTCTCTCCGGTCGACACCGAAGAAGCTGAAACCATCGAGCCCGTGACACCGGATACAGCGTTGAACCCTTTGGAGGATGACGCTGATGTGCCTCTTCCCGAAGCGGAATCAGACCAAACGGATCAGGCCCCTACATCGTCGCTTC
The DNA here is from genome assembly GCF_013112245.1 of Ruegeria sp. HKCCD4315. NCBI lineage: Bacteria > Pseudomonadati > Pseudomonadota > Alphaproteobacteria > Rhodobacterales > Roseobacteraceae > Ruegeria > Ruegeria sp. HKCCD4315. Next base: position 2,093,785 of record NZ_WVRN01000001.1, read on the forward strand.
GACCACGACCACCAAATCGCAATGCGCAAACAGAACAGCCAAGATCATTGGAGGTTTTCAGAAACTTCGACAATCTGCGCTTTCCCGAACAGACAGTTGAATCGCCTCTCACGGCCTTCAAACGAGAAGGTGTGGATGTCTTCCGACAAAGCAGAGGCAGCAATCGGTCTGGGGGACGTGGCCCCGGAAACTCGGACACAACAAACTATGCCGGTGAGGTTCTGGTTCATTTGAACCGAGCGCCAATCGTCTACGTTGCTGCGCGCGGATATGCGCGCGTTTTTTTTCAGATTGATCCCGATGGCTCTTTGGCTTGGGTCGAAGTCGTCGAAAGCTCTGGCTCACCCGACATAGAACGTGCCGCAAAGGAACAGGTCCGAACCGCCGCACCTTTCCCACGCCCGCCCGGAGGCGCCAGTCGCAAGCTGTCATTCTATTACCAGATACGGTGATCTGATCTGCATCGAAGGGGCAACCAGAGTTCTGGCAAAGATGGGACGTGCTTGCTTTGCAGGCGCGCTGGACTTTTTGCCAGTCAAAAACGCTGTGGGCTTTGATGGCGCTGCGGTCAGACGAATTCGAACCAGTCTGAGTTTGCCGCGAAAACCGTGATCTTATTTGGTACAAAGTTGACAGCACTCGGCAAGTCCACGTGCTAAGCTGTTGTTTCCAGGTTCGGATGGCTCTGCACAAACGCTTCAAAGTACTCGGCAAACGTTCCGACGATCGGTGGGAGTTGTTCGTATGGCGGGTAGTACAGCGTAAGCCACAACGATGTGATAGACCAGTTTGGCATCACCTGCTCGACTTGCCCGCTGGCCAATCCCTTGTAAGTTATGAAATCGGGTAGAACACATATGCCGTCTCCAGCGACCGCAAGAGCGTAGAGGAAGTCTCCATTGTTGGAGATTACCTTTCCGCCTGCTTGAATCGAAACGTTGCTACCTGCATGAGAGAATTCCCAGGTTTCGGAGCGACCTTGCGCGCTGTATGACATAAGAAAGTCTGGGTTCAGATCGCGCGGATGATCAGGCCTGGGAATGCGGTCAAACAGAGACGGCGCAGCAATCATGTGTCGTGGGACTTCGCACAGTTTGCGCCAAATTGTTGATTTATCGGTAGGCGGGCCCGATACACGTACAGCTAAATCGCAGTTTTCCTCGATCACATCGAGCAGGGTATCGGTGAAGTTGATCTCGACTGAAATATTCGGATAGACGAGACGAAACCCCGAGATCACTTGCGGCAGCAAAGTTACGCCCAGTGATACCGGCGCGGTCAGACGCAGATGGCCCTTGTCAGGTTGGTTGGCCCGTTGAAGGTTTCGTGTAACCTCCTCAAACCCCTCCAACAACGGTCGGTACTGCGCAAGGACAGTTGCTCCGGCGCTGGTTAATGAAACTTGACGTGTGGTGCGTACCAGAAGCTGTGTGCCGAGGTCTTTCTCAAGCTGCGCTATGATGCGTGTTGCTGATGCCGGAGCGATACCCAGTTCGCGCGCGGCCAAGGAAAAGCTTTTCTGGTCTGATACAGCGCGCAGGACGCGGATGGGCTTAAGCTCGATCATGTCAGCTTAATAATTCCGTTTTCGTCAATAATAAACCTACATGATTGTCTATTCACTTCAATAATAGATACGCCATCTTTGATGCAAGTTGAACACTCGCCCAGGAGCGGAACATGATCAAAGACATCAAAGGGCTGCACCACGTCACATCGATGGCTGCAGACGCCAGCATCAACAATGCTTTCTTCACCAACACCCTGGGTCTGCGCCGGGTGAAAAAGACGGTCAATTTCGACGCACCTGAGGTTTATCACCTTTATTACGGGGATGAGATCGGCACGCCGGGCTCGGTCATGACCTATTTTCCATTCGGCCAGATGCCTCGGGGGCGTCGTGGTGCCGGAGAGGTTGGAATAACGGAGTTTGCCATCCCTACAGGTGGTATCGCGTTCTGGAAACAGCATCTTGCATCTGGCGGTGTGACCGGGCTGACCGAAAACACCGTCTTCGGAGAAAAGCGTTTGTCCTTCGACGGTCCCGATGGCGACAGCTTTGCCTTGGTCGAAACTGACGTGCGAGGTCGGACAGCCTGGACCCAGGGCGGTGTTCCCGATGACGCTGGAATTTTGGGTTTCCGAGGCGCACGCTTTGCGTTGAAGGACGTCGACGCGACGGGTGAACTGCTGACATTCATGGGGTACCAGAAAGCTGAATCCGAAGGTGACGCTACTCGTTACGTGATCGAGGGGGGTAACGCTGCAGACACGATTGATCTGCAACAGCTACCGTCAGGTGCTCCGACCGCTGGTCAAGGCGCTGGGTCCGTTCATCACATCGCTTTTGCCGTCGAAGACCGCGCCGCGCAGCTGCGTGTTCGGCAGGCTTTGCTGGATACCGGCTATCAGGTCACGCCGGTTATTGACCGCGACTACTTCTGGGCGATCTATTTCCGCACGCCGGGTGGTGTGCTGTTCGAAATCGCCACGAACGAGCCCGGTTTTGACCGTGACGAAGATACGGCCCATCTGGGTGAAGCGCTCAAGCTGCCCACCCGTTACGAGCCACATCGCAGCAAGATAGAAAGTCTTCTGCCCTCACTTGAACCATGATGACGGAGGTTGAGATGTCCAAAGATCTCTATCAGGCGCTGGTGCGGGCGCCGCAATCTGCCCGTCCGCTGGTTTTTGCCTTTCACGGCACCGGAGGGGACGAGCATCAGCTTTTCGAACTGGCTGGCGAGCTTGTTGCCGGAGGCGGAGTGGTCTCGCCGCGCGGTGATGTCTCTGAGATGGGCGCGGCGCGGTTTTTCCGTCGCGCCGCAGAGGGGATTTATGACATGGAGGACCTTGCGCGCGCGACTGAAAAGATGATCGCGTTCATCGAAGCCCATCGCTCAGAATATCCCGGCCACCCCGTCTATGGTTTCGGCTATTCGAACGGGGCAAATATTCTGGCGTCCGTCTTTCTTAAACGTCCGGACCTTTTCGAAGCGGTCGGGCTCTTGCATCCGATGGTGACTTGGGAACCCGAAGTAAATCCGCAGCTAAAGGGACGGAAGGTTCTGGTGACGGCGGGTCGGCGCGATCCGATCACGCCGCTGACGATGTCGGAACGCCTGATCAAATGGCTGTCCGAGAATGGCGCCGTGGTCACATCAGATATTCACGAAGGCGGGCACGAATTGCGCAACTCCGAGCTGACGGCCCTAGCGACCCACTTCAACGGGGACGTCAGCCTCGGCTGAATGATCAAGCAGCGCATTCAACGTAGACAACACAGCGGCTTCTTTGCGCGCCCAGGACATGAACTCATGGATATGCTCTTCACGCTCGCGCCCCGGGTGGCAACAAATGAAATAGTTGAACCCTGTCTCTACTACAGGACCGAATGGGCAGATCAGCCGACCGTCAGAAAGTGCCGAGTAAACCAGCAGCGATCCACACAGCGCTACACCCGCGCCTGCGATCGCGGCGTCCACAATCTGACCGCCCGGTGGTCTTTCGAACCGCATGGCTTTGGAAGGGTCTACCGCATTCGGGAGACCAGCGTGTTGGCTCCAAAGAACCCAGCTGGGAACCGATCCGGCCAGCATCGGCGTTGTGTCGTACAAAACCTGCGCGGCGTTAATATCGGCAGGAGACCTTATGCCAAATGTGTTCAGCACAGCCGGGCTGGCAACAACCAGCATCAGCTCACGGTGGAGCAACTGCGCATACCGGTCCGAAGGCGGCTCGCTTGCATATCGGATCTCGATATCGGCCGTGGCGTGGGTTTTGTGGTCCGAGGGGTTTTCGGACTCGATATGGACCTGAACGTCAGGGTGGTCCTTGGTAAACTTGTGAAGCCTAGGCAAAAGCCACTTACTGATCAGCGCATTACTGGAGCTTATACGAAGCTTCGGTGCTTTCTTGGGGCGGACCTCATCGACCACTTGGCGAATCTGCAGAAACGCTTCGCTGATCGTCGGCTGCAAGCGCTGTCCTTCAGGTGTCAGATGGATCGCGCGGGTCTTTCGCACAAACAAAGGCACTCCAAGGTCGGCTTCCAGCGCCTTTATCTGCTGGCTGACCGCGCCCGGCGTGACCGAAAGTTCATAGGCTGCTTCCTTGATTGATCCGCGCCGGGCCGCCGCCTCAAAGGCGCGCAAACTCAGCAAGGAAGGCAATCGGGTCAGTGGCATGGCAGCTCAAATTTATAGTTTAGCCCAGCTAATGCATACCCGCAGAACTTCTGCTTTGTCGAGTTCAAACTACACCCCACATCGTTACACAACAGAACCTGGAACTGAGTGAAATGATCGCGATTTACCAAAAGGCCTTGCAAGGACGTGCGCTGGACGGAGGGCTGGACAGCCGTCAAACAGCCTCGTGCCGTCGGTTTCAGCACCGAACCAACATGGGGACCGCACGCCCAGAAAACTCAGTCGTCAAAGCAATCGCATCCAAATTCCAACGAGGTCCAACGTGACTTGGCAACCCTACCTTATATCGCTCGCAGCGGGCCTTGGCATCGGGGTCATCTACGGCCTGATCGCAGTCCGCAGTCCGGCCCCACCAATCATCGCCCTTTTGGGCCTCTTGGGCATGCTTGCCGGAGAAGCCGCCGTGCAATGGATCAGGGGCCATTCCGACGCCGTGTCGCAGGCCCTGCATCTGAAATCCTTCGCCGTGACGAAGGCGGACCAAGTCGCAGAACCCAGCAAAACCGAAACCCTTTAACCCCATCCAAACTCAACCAAGGAACGAACAATGTCCAAACTTGATGTCCTGACCCCAGAGAACAGCCAGATCATCTTCATCGACCATCAGCCGCAGATGGCGTTTGGTGTGCAATCGATTGATCGTCAGACGCTGAAGAACAACACCGTTGCCCTGGCTAAAGCCGCCAAGATTTTCGGCGTGCCCACAATCATCACAACGGTCGAAACAGACAGCTTTTCGGGGCAAACCTATCCTGAACTTCTGGACGTTGACCCCCAGGCGCCTTTGCTGGAACGCACGTCCATGAACTCTTGGGACGACCAGAAAGTCCGCGATGCGCTGGCACGCGGGGCAGTTGAAGGCCGCAAGAAAATCGTGGTCTCCGGCCTTTGGACCGAGGTCTGCAATATCACCTTCGCGCTGAGCTGCATGGCCGATACGGATTACGAAATCTACATGGTTGCGGACGCGTCGGGGGGTACGTCGGTTGATGCCCACAAATACGCGATGGACCGGATGGTTCAAGCCGGAGTCATCCCTGTGACCTGGCAGCAAGTTCTGCTGGAATGGCAACGAGACTGGGCACGGCGCGACACGTACGACGCTGTCATGGACCTGGTGCGCGAACACTCCGGTGCCTACGGCATGGGCGTGGATTACGCCTATACGATGGTCCACAAGGCCCCATCGCGCACCCGTCACACTGGTCCGACACTGGACGCGGTGCCCGCCGGCAAGGTCGCCGCAGAATAATCTGCCGCGCCGCGCTCGCTCGGTCCCCTCATCCCTCCCCGTGAAACCGAGCGGGCGATTTCTCAAACCATTCTCATCTGTGCCCGACCGGCGGGCACCGACCAGTCCCGCTTTGCCAAAGGATGCAAATCATGGCCGCCCCAGACAAGATACTCTTCAACGGCAAGATCACGACAATGGATCCCGACATGCCCGAAGCTACAGCTGTGGCCATATCGGGGGATCAGATCACGGCTGTTGGTACAGACAAGGAGACACTCGGGCTTGCGGGTCCTAAAACCGAGACAATCGATCTGGGCGGCCAACGTGTGATCCCCGGGCTGATCGACAGCCACACGCATATCATTCGGCAAGGCAATAACTTCGCGATGGAGCTGCGCTGGGACCACGTTCCGTCTCTTGCCGACGGTCTGCGTATGCTAAAGGCGCAGGCGGAGCGTACACCTGCGGGTCAATGGATCCGTGTCGTAGGCGGCTGGTCCGTTGACCAATTCGCCGAAAAGCGTCTGCCAACAATTGATGAGATCAATGCGGTTGCGCCGGACGTGCCTGTCTACGTGTTGCACCTGTATGATCGCGCGTGGCTGAACAAAGCCGCCCTGCGTGCAATCGGCATCGACAAGCATTTCTACGAACCCTTTGTCTCGGGCCGTCTTGAGCGGGACAATCAGGGCAACCCGACCGGGTTGGCACTGGCGCGGCCCAACGCTCAGCCGCTTTATGCGCTGTTGGACATGGCACCCAAGCTGGATTTCGAGCAGCAGGTCACCTCGACCAAGCACTATTTCAAGGCGCTGAATGGGCTTGGATTGACCTCAGCTTTGGATTGCGCGGGTGGCTTCCTGAACTATCCCGATGATTACGGTGTGATCACCGAGTTAAATAAGCGCGGCGAGCAAACGGTGCGCATCGGCTATCAGCTTTTTGCACAACGTCCGATGTTCGAACTGGACGATTTCAAACGGTGGAATGACATCGTCAAACCAGATGAAGGCAACGACTACCTGAAATGCGTGGGAGCGGGCGAGATGCTGGTCGCGTCGGCCTATGATTTCGAAGACTTCAGCTACCCACGCCCCGATCTGCCCAAGCGGATGGAAGGAGACCTCAGGCCAGTACTGGAGTTTCTGTTCGAAAACCGATGGCCGATCCGTTTCCACTGCACGTATGAAGAAAGCGCCCACCGGTTGCTGAGCCTTATCGAAGAGGTCGGTCGTGACAAAGGGCTGGAAGAGCTGAACTGGATTTTCGATCACGGTGAGACGATTTCGGAATCCACCATGGAATGGGTCGCCCGGCTTGGCGGCGGTATCAGCTACCAAAACCGCATCGCTTTTCAGACGACAGCCTATCGCGACCGATACGGTGAAGACGCCCTGCGCGAGGTTATGCCGGTCAAGAAGATGATGGCATCTGGTGTGCCTCTTGCCGCTGGCACGGACGCCACGCGAGTATCCTCATACAATCCGTGGTTGGCCATTCACTGGGCCGTTTCTGGCAAGGGTCGCGGCGGAGACGTCATCTGGAGTGCGGCGAACCGCTTGGATCGGCACGACGCGTTGCGTCATTGGACAGCTGCAGGGGCTTGGTTCAGCCGGGAAAACGGCAAGAAGGGTCAGATCAAAGCAGGTCAATGGGCAGATATCGCCGTGCTCGACCGGGATTATTTCTCGATCGCCGAGGACGAGATCACCGAGATCGAGGCCGACCTGACGCTGACAGGCGGCAAGATCGTGCACGCCAAGGCCCGTTTTGCGGCGCATGAACCAGCCCCATTGCCGGAGCTTCCCGATTGGTCACCCGTTCCTATTTTCGGTGCCCCCGGCGCTACGGCGCAAAACCAAGGCAGCCTTGCCGCTGAATAGCGGAAAGACCTCAGGAGATATCCCATGTTGGACGACCAAAAGCTAAAAATCACTTACAGCGAAAGCGACACAAAAGCTCGGTACGGCGCTTCGGTGTCCGGGATCGTGAGTGAGGCGGAACTGACACTATCTAAGGTCACGCCCAGCCTTGTCATCGCCGATCATACGTTTGTCCCGGATGAGCTGCGTGGCCGTGGCCTGGCGAGGGCCTTGGCTGCACAGCTTGTGGCAGACGCGCGCGACAAGGGTCTCCGCATAGTGCCTCTTTGCCCGTTTGTGCGGTCCTACGCCGAAAAAAACCGCGAGGAGTTGGCAGATGTCATCCAGTGGTAGCATCGCAAAACCTGCACCTGCGGCATCAAACTCGGCTTGGGCCCCGTTCAAACATCGGGCGTTTGCACTTCTTTGGGTCGCGACCCTAATCTCCAACGTCGGCACGTGGATGCATGATGTGGGCGCGGGTTGGTTGATGACAACGCTCAACTCATCCCCTGCTGTGGTCTCGTTGGTGCAGGCGGCAACAACCCTGCCGGTTTTTGTCTTTGCCTTGTACGCCGGAACGCTGGCGGATCGGCTTGATAAACGCAAATTGCTAATCACAGTGAACGTGGTGCTTCTGGTACTGGTGTCGGTGCTAACCGTGTTGGTTCAGCTTGAACTGGTAACACCCACGCTGCTGATCCTGTTCACGTTGGCCATCGGAACTGGCACAGCTTTCATGGCTCCTGCTTGGCAAGCGATCGTGCCAACCCTGGTGCCGCGTGATGCGTTGCAGCCAGCCATTGCGTTGAATTCAATGGGCATCAACATCAGCCGTGCCATTGGCCCTGCTTTGGCGGGCGTTCTGATTGCATCGGTCAGTCTGGCGGCCCCGTTTGCTGTCAACGCGGTCAGCTACCTTGTGATCATCGGCGCTCTGTTGCTTTGGAAGCACGAAGGCGGTGTTTCGAAGACATCTCAGCCTGTATTCAACGCAATGATGACTGGCATGCGGCACGTCGCTCATAACGGACCGCTCAAGGCAACATTGATCCGATCCTTTGCCTTCTTCATCTTTGCCTCTGCCTATTGGGCGCTATTGCCATTGGTTGTCCGGACAATCGAAGGCGGCGGGGCGACGCTTTATGGTCTGTTGCTGACTTTGATCGGTGCAGGGGCTGTTGCGGGTGCTTTGACCCTCCCGCAGTTCCGCGCGAGGCTTGATGCAAGCACGACAGCTGCAGGCGGCACCATCGGCACTGCCGTTGCCATGGCTATTCTTGCAACGGCGACAACACCTCCGTTGGCTTATGTCGCCGCATTGTTGGGTGGCTTTAGCTGGATTGCCGTTCTCACCACGTTCAATGTTTCGGCGCAGACGGCGCTGCCCAATTGGGTCAGGGCCCGAGGATTGTCTGTGAATCTGATGGTTTTCTTCGGGTCCATGGCGTTTGGATCAGCAATCTGGGGCCAGGTGGCCACGGCATCATCTGTGTCGATTACCTTGCTACTCGCAGCAGGAGGCCTGATCGTCGGCATGCTTCTAACACGCAAGTTCCAGCTTGGTCAGGGCGTCGATCTGGACCTAACGCCCTCTATGCATTGGCCTGCACCACAGGTTGCCCTTGAGGAGGACGGCATGGAATCCCGCGGTCCTGTCATGGTCGAAGTCGATTATCGCATCCGCCCCGAAGACGAAGCGGCATTCCTGTCCGCGATCCAGGAATGGTCGGGCGAGCGCTGGCGCGATGGCGCCTATGATTGGCGTGTCTTCCAAAGTGCCGAAGACCCCGAGCTATGGGTCGAAGCCTTCATGGTTTCATCTTGGGAAGAACATCTGGCTCAGCACGCTCGGGTGTCGCGGCAGGATCAGGATGTTCAAAAGACCGTCGCAGCTTTCGACACAAGAGAAAGCGGACCCGTCGTCCGCCATCTGATTGCGCCATGATGAGAGTGTTTGAGATGCTTTGCCCATCCACGTCAAAATGGCGCGGTTTGCCGGTCATGGTTCTTGCAGCTTTGTTCGGATTTCACGGGCCTGACTGCGCGTCAGCGGGAGACCTAGGATTTGAAGGCCGTATCGAAGCAGTTGAACGGTCGGACGTGTACAGCCGCGCAGAAGGCATTGTCGAAGAGGTACTTGTCGCCCAAGGCGATTATGTGGAGGCAGGCACTCCACTGCTTTGGCTGCGAAATGATCTCGAAAAACTGGCGGTTGATGCCGCAATTTCAGAGCTGGCCAAGGCCGAGGCTTTGCTGGATCAAGCGCGCGATAAAATGGAACGCGCCGCTCAGTTGTCCACGCGAGGAACCGCAACAGAGGTCGCCTTGTTCGAAGCGGAAACCAACCTGAAATTGGCTGAGGCGGAAACCGCATTGGTGGAAACGGAGTTGAAGGTCGCGCAAACGAATTACGACGACACGTTCATCCGCGCGCCGATCTCTGGCCATGTTGAAGATCCACAGGTCGGGCCGGGGTCACTGGTTGAGTTCAGCTCTGGTGACCCGCCCTTGTTTCAGATCGTGAACCTTGACCGCCTGCGCGTTGTTTTTGAGATCCCTTACGCCCACTGGGTTGAGGAGATGAACGGGAATGACGCGCGTCCAAGGGCATCTTCGGATTTGGCCCAGTTTCGCATTGTGTCGGAAACTGGCGCGGTATTGCAAAAGCCATTCACGCAAACTGGTTCGGCCGTCTGGGTGGACGACAAAAACGGCAAAATTCGGGTGTGGGCGGATTTGGAGAACCCCAACCCGGCTTTGCTGCCGGGATTGAAAGTTCGTGTCACGCCTGTGGTCCCTTCGGGCACCGGAGTCCGGCAAAACCACTCCATGGTCAGGCCATGACGAAACCCACTCCACGCGACCCCATCAATATCAGGCATCAAAAGGACTGTTCCAAATGATCAAATTCGAATTGAACGGCCGACCCGTAGAGGTTGATACCCCCCCTGACGAAATGTTGCTGCTGGTCCTTCGGGACACACTCAAACTGAAGGGCACGAAATACGGATGCGGTGCTGCCATGTGTGGGGCCTGCACGGTGCATGTGGATGGTGTTGCGAGCTTCGCGTGTCAGATGTCGGTTAGCGACGTGGAGGATGCGCAAGTCACGACGATCGAAGGATTGTCCGAAGACGGCTCGCATCCTGTTCAGAGGGCCTGGATCGAAGAGCAGGTTGCACAATGCGGCTATTGCCAGTCGGGCCAAATCATGCGCGCAGCGGCACTTCTGGCGGGCAATCCATCCCCGACACGACAGGAAATCGTCGATGAGATGAGCGCGAACCTTTGTCGCTGCGGAACCTACAACCGCATTTTCAAAGCCATCGAACGCGCAGCCAAGGAGGTTTGAGATGACTATGACCATGAACCGCCGAGGTTTTCTAAAAGGCGCCGCTGGCCTGACGTTCTTCATTGGAGTGGGCGGGCTGTCATCGGTCCGCTCTGAGGCCGCAGTTGGAACGCTGGATGTCAATCATTGGTTGACGATCCGGGCCGACGGAAGCATCCGGATCGTCTTCCCCTCGACCGAAATGGGGCAAAGCAGCTATTCCACACTGCCGCAGATCCTCGCTGAGGAACTGGATGCAGCATGGGACGACGTTGAGATCGAACAGTTGAACGCTGATGATCGGCGCTTTGGAAATCAGCTTTTTGGCGGTGTTTTGTACACGGCTGGCAGCACTGGAACGCAGTTCTACTTTGACCCGATGCGCAAGGCAGGCGGGCAGGCGCGCGACGTTCTATTGCAAATCGCAGCGCGCGAATGGGGTGTGGACAAAGCCAGCCTTAGGACCGAACCAAGTGTTGTTTTGGGCCCGGATGGCCAGCAGGCAGGGTATGGTGAACTTGCGGCGCTCGGTTCAAGGGATGTGACGGTACCAGACGCTGAAACCGTGCCTCTGAAAGACCCATCCGCGTTTCGGATCATCGGGCAAGACCTACCGCGTCGCGACGTTCCGGCCAAAAGCACAGGTCAGGCTGAATATGCCATTGATGTGGAAGTGCCCAATATGGCCTATGCAGCTGTCCTGCGCGCACCAGTCGAGGACGAGGTGCCGCTTTCCATCAACGACGCTGCCGCACGCGAAGTACCGGGCGTCATCGATATCGTAACAGTACCGGACGGCGTCGCCGTCGTCGCGGAAAGCCTTTGGTCTGCCTTGGGGGCACGGGGCTTGCTTGAGGTCGAATGGTCCACCACCTCACCCTTCCGAACCTCAAAAAGCGAAGAGACGCTGGCCGAATACGCCGCAGCTGTCAGCGCTCCTGAAGCGTCGGGTGCAACCTGGGCCGAGAAAGGCGACGCCCCCGCAGCCATTGGCAACGCTGACCGTCAGTATTCGCAGCTTTATTTGTCGGATTATGCCTACCACGCTCAGATTGAGCCGATGGCAGCTGTCGCGGCAGTCGATGCGGACGGGCAAGGTGCTGAGGTTTGGGCAGGCACGCAAACGCAGTCGTGGACCGCGCGCACCGTGTCGGAGGTGTTGGGCATCCCTGTCGAAAGCGTTCGACTGAACATGATGACAATGGGCGGAGGATTTGGTCGACGCACAGCCCTGATGCAGAACTATGTGCGCGATGCAGTGCTGTGCTCGAAAGCTATTGGACGCCCTGTCAAAGTGATCTGGCCGCGTGAAGACGACTTAAAGCAGGGAACCTTCCGTCCCGCTGCAGCGCAAAAGCTTGAGGCAGGTCTGACTGCGGACGGAAAACTCGACGGGTGGTATCACAAGGTCGCTACACCAACGGTGATCGGGTTTTTCAATCCCGTGCGTTGGGACGCGGTTAACCCGAACGATGTGATCTCGATGCGCGGTGCAGAGAGCAAATTCTATGGGATTAAGGATTTCCGCGCCGATCACCTGATCATGGAAAGGCACGCGCGCCTTGCCCCCTATCGCGGTATTGGCGCGTCCTACACGGCCTTTGCGGCAGAGTGTTTTATGGACGAACTGGCAGAACAAGCCAGGCGGGATCCGTTGGAGTTCCGGCTGGACCTTGTTTCAGAAAACCCGCGCGGGCGGCACCTGCTCGAGAAAGTGGCCGAAATGTCCGATTGGTACAATCGGGGTGATCGAAACTTAGGTCTTTCCTTCGCTGGCTACAGTTCATCAATGGCGGCAGGTGTGGCGGAAGTTGAAGTCGACGCGGACAGCGGAGAGATACAGATCACCAACTTCTGGGCGGCCATCGATGCGGGCCTGATTGTCACGCCGGACAACGCGCTCAATCAAATCGAAGGTGGGATCGTATTTGGAATCTCGATGGCTCTTTCCGAAAAGATCGACATCGAAAACGGCGAGGTGGTGCAGAGCAACTTCTGGGACTACGAGATCACACGCGCGTCGCAGATGCCTGAGATAGAGATCTACGTCGCGGAGGTCGATGCGCCGCCTGTTGGTGTCGGCGAGGTTGGCACTCCGATGGTGCCTGCGGCCATTGCTAACGCGTTCTACGCCGCACAAGGCAAGCGCTTGCGCCACATGCCGTTTACACCGGATCGCGTCACCGCCACGCTGGAAACGTAGGGGCCTAAGGATGCTGCCGGTCATTTCCTGTGACCGGCGGCGCATTTGCCAAGACCCGACTACAAACAAAGGACCCACTGCATGAGCTGGAACCCCACGCATAACCCTGAGTGCCCAAATGCCTCAGCAGACAGTGTTGAAACTCTGATCATTCCGCGCGCCCGTGATCTAGGTGGCTTTGAAGTCAGGCGCGCGTTGCCTGCGCCTGAACGCCAGATGGTCGGGCCATTCATCTTTTTCGATCAGATGGGTCCAGCAGAGTTCATCACGGAAGGCGGCATAGACGTTCGCCCACATCCGCATATTGGTCTTGGAACCGTAACCTATTTATATGATGGCGAATTTGAACACCGCGACAGCCTCGGCACCCATCAGATGATCTATCCGGGAGAAGTGAACTGGATGGTTGCAGGCAAGGGCGTCACGCATTCCGAACGCACCAGCGCGGAAACGCGGGCGAAGCGCAACCGGTTGTTTGGTATTCAAACCTGGATCGCGTTGCCAAAAGACCGCGAGGAGATGGCACCGGACTTTGAACATCACAAGAACGCGGCTCTTCCAGAGCTTCAAGATACAGGCATCCAAGCAAAGCTCATACTCGGATCTGCCTATGGCAAAACCGGCCCCGTGACGATGCAGTCCGAGACGTTTTACATCGACGTCATTCTTTCTCCGGGCGCGCATTTTCCATTGCCTGACGATCAGGAGGATCGTGGAATCTATGTCACTGAAGGGTCTGTTGAGGTTGCTGGCGACGTCTTCGAAGCCGGGCAAATGATGGTCTTTCGACCCGGTGACAAAATCAGCGTTCGGGCTGTTGAAAAGGGTGCGCGTCTCATGGCGCTGGGCGGTGCAACCCTGAGCGAGGAGCGTTATATCTGGTGGAACTTCGTTTCATCGTCGCGAGACAGGATTGAAGAGGCCAAAGAGTCTTGAAAAGCGGCGGATTGGGCCAATGGTCCATTCAAACTGCCGCCGGGTGACGACGCCGAGCATATCCCGATCACGCCAGAACTTGAGCAAACCTTGCCCAATAGAATAACCGAGCCTTCGGCCTGACTGTCAGACCGGGATTGTAGGATTTCCAAAGTGCGCAAAACCCGGTCTAGAGGCCCAAAATATTTCGTGCCTGGCCGGCTGTCGCAACCGGGCGGTTGTATTGGTCACAGATCTCTGCAGTGCGCGTTACAAGCGCTGCATTTGATGGTGCCAGCGTATTGCGATCCAGGCGTACGTTGTCTTCGAGGCCGGTTCGTGCATGGCCGCCAGACGAAATTGCCCAGTGGTTCAGAACCTCCTGCTGGGCGCCAATGCCAGCAGCGCACCACGGTGCACCCGGAAACAGTCGGTCAACTGTCTTCACGTAGAAGTCGAATACGTCCCGATCCGCAGGCATTGCGTTTTTCACACCCATGACAAATTGCACATAAGGCGTGTCCTTGATTTGCCCTTTCTTGTGCATCTCGGCCGCCTTCAGGATGTGGCTCAGGTCGAAGGCTTCGATCTCTGGTTTGACGTCATAAGTCACCATCTCTGCTGCCAGCCAATCGACGAGATCGGGTGGATTTTCGTAAACGCGCGTGGGAAAGTTGTTCGACCCTACCGACAACGAGGCCATATCCGGCCGCAAGGGCAACATGCCGCCGCGCGTCTTGCCTGCCCCCGACCGCCCTCCTGTCGAAAACTGGATGATCATGCCAGGGCAGTGTTTCTCAAGCCCCTCTTTCAACCGTGCGAACTTATCAGGGTCACTCGAAGGCGTTTCGTTGTCATTTCGAACATGGGCATGGCAGATGGATGCCCCTGCCTCAAAAGCTGCCTGTGTACTTTCGACTTGTTCCTCGACTGTTATGGGCACCGCCGGGTTATTGGCCTTGGTTGGCAAGGACCCGGTTATTGCAACACAGATGATACAGGGTTCGGACATTTCAGGCCTCTTTCGGTGCGAGGACAAAGTCGAATTCGACATCCCAATAGGGCCCCTCAAAGCCAACTCCCGCAGAACGTGTCGGGTCATCGACGCGGCGGAATTCGGCGATCAGGCTTTCTTTGACACCAAAAACGGAATCCGAATGGAGGTATTTGTCCTCGGGGTCAAAAATGTGGGTTGTCAGTTCGTCATACCCTTCCTTTGACACAATGTAGTGCAAATGGGCCGGGCGAAACGGATGGCGACCCAACCGGTTCAACAAATCTCCGACGGGGCCATCGTCAGGAATAGAATAATGTTTGGGCCTGACAGCGCGGAACCAGTATTTTCCGTCCGGTCCCGTTCTAAAAACACCGCGCAGGTTAAAGTCGGGTTGGATGCCTTTTTGCTGAACGTCATAGAACCCTTCGTCGTTTGCCTGCCAGACGTCGATTTTGACGCCTTCCAACGGTTTGCCGTCAACGTCTGTCACACGCCCGCGCACCACCATATCTTCGCCCTTTTGATCAAGGCATATGTTATGCCCCATTGCGTATTCAGGGGCATCGCCAACGTGAAATGGGCCCAACACGGTGTTTTCGGAGGCTCCGGTTGGGCGACGAGAATTCACGGCATCCACCAGCATCGACACGCCCAGAACATCGGACAGGAGAATATACTCCTGCCGCCAGTCATCGCACATGTGCCCGACCTTGGTCAGGAACATGATCGCCTCGAACCATTCCTGCTGCGTTGGTTCGATTTCCTTCACTGCTTCATGAAGCTTTCGGGTGATGACCTCCATCACCTGCTTCAGCCGTTCGCTTTCTGCGTTTTTGTTCCGTGCGGTGACGACCTCGGCCGAGTTTTCTTCGGTAAAGTATCCCATCTCATGCGAGTCCATTTTGGCCTCCTAACTTGTATAAGTTTGCTCTGGATTGGGTCATCGGGAAAGCACCTTGGTCAAAGCGCGGCGCAGTTCGGCTTCGGCATCCGTAGCCATCTCGGCTGAGCGCCATGCGACGTGTTGATCAGGGCGGACCAACAAACAGCCCGTATCTGAAATCTCGGACGCCCGCGCCCAATCCCCGGTGTGGTCAACATAGGTCTGGCGCGGGCCGATGACGTGACAGCGAATGGGCATGCCCAGCTCTTTCGCGATCATTTCAGCCGCTTTTACCCAGGCCTCGCCACCAATTCCGGTCAGCACAGTGAATTCTCCGCGACCGCACAAATCCAAAGTTGAATGCTTGTTCCCAGTATCATGATCAAACACCCAGACATGTGGAATGCGCGCACCAGGCCAAGTCGTCGGCTGGTAGTGCAACTCAGCATCCTGATCAAAACCGGGATTGGTTTGACCATCCGTTTCAATCGCACAGGAGTCGTAGCGTTGGTTCATTTCCACGCCATGCGCATCGAACTCATATTTCTTGAAGGCAATCGCCTCGCGAATGGCTTGTCTTTGTGCCGCAGCTTCAGGCGTTGATCCCGAGCGTGCCTCAAGGTTGCTTTGCATGACCTCTGGATCGACGCCTTCGGCCATTCCGAGCGATTCAAAGATCGGTCCGAATTCACCGATGGATTGATTGGCCCGTGTGACGATCTGCTTTGCCACTGGCGAACGTTCTTCGCTGTAGCTTTCCAGCAGGTTCTCTCCGGCATGGCCTTTCAGGACAGCCGCCAGTTTCCAGGCGAGGTTGAAGCTATCCTGAATCGACGTGTTCGACCCCAGTCCGTTCGACGGAGGGTGTCGGTGCGCCGCGTCGCCCATGATGAAGACGCGATCTTTCTGCATATGGGTCGCGTACATGTTGTTGACGGTCCAGGTGTTAGCGCTGATCAGTTCGATCTCAAGCTCGGGGTCGCCAACAAGCTGGCGCGCTACCTGCGTTGCCATGGCCTCGTCAACTTCGGGTGCTGGTTGGTTGATGTCATAGCCCCAAACAATGAGCCATTCGTTCCAAGGGCGGACCATGCGGACCAAACCCATGCCGATGCCACCGACATTCGCACCCGGTTGCATCACCCAGTATAGGACCGAAGGCCGATGCGCGACATATTTACTGAGATCTGCCCGGAACAGGATGTTCATGGACCCGCCGACGCCCATCTGACCTTCGAAAGGCAGACCGGCATGTTCGGCGACCAGAGAATTGCCCCCATCCGCGCCCACCAGATATTTCGACCGGATCGTGATTTCTTCGCCCGACAATCGATCCAAACACGTCGTTGTCACACCATCTGCATCTTGCTCATGTCGCAAGTATTCGGTGCTCATCCGCGCTTGCGTGCCTCGGCGGCAGGCCGTGCCAAATAAGATCGGCTCCATGAATGTTTGCGGAAGGTCGTTCATCATCGTCGGGCTGGACAGCAGGTGTTCAGCCTTGGACAGTGGATGATTGCCCCAGCTTTTCATCCGTCCGATTTCCTCACCCGCGAGGCTTTCGCAGAACACATTTTCACCCATCAAGTCCTGATGCGCGGCATGCATATAGGCTTCGGCCTCGACCTCGTGACCCAGATCGCGCAGCACCTCCATCGTGCGCTGATTGGTGATATGTGCCCGCGGCGTATTGGCCAGCCAGCGATAGCGGTTGATGACCATATTCTCGACGTCGTAGCTGGACAGCAAAGCCGCCGTTGCAGAACCCGCAGGTCCGGTCCCGATAATCAGAACATCCGTTGTGATGGTGGCCATGTTACGCCTCCCTCTGTTTGTCAGATTGAATTGAGTTGAGGCCGTCCTTTGGGTTCGTCAGCACAAGGCGACGGCGCACAGGGAAAATCTGAAGCCCAGTCTTTTCTGAGATCAGCCCCCACAGACCGCGGGGGGCGAAGAGCATGACGGCGATCCCGATTAGACCAAGCACCATGAGATACCACGAGCCGTAGTCGGCCAGCAGGCTCTGCAAGATGAAGAAGATCAGCACGCCCAGGATCGGGCCTTCAATGGTTCCAATTCCGCCGATCACGACGATGAAGATCACATAGGCCGTCCAGTCGGTGACCGAGAACGCTGCATCCGGAGAGATGCGCAGTTTCTGCACATAGATCAAAGCACCGGTCAGCCCGGTTCCTGCGGCTGAGACCAAGTAGACCAGCCATTTCATCCGCACCGCATCCACGCCGACGGATTTCGCTGCTTCGACATTGTCGCGTACCGCAGCCAATGCCAGCCCGCGCTTTGTTCTGAGCAGCCAGTAGATACCCGCAATCGTTGCGATCACCAGCGCCAAGGCCAGCCAATAGGTCAGGATGTCCCGCGCTGCTGCACCGCGAACGTCAAACGTGGTCTGTATCCATTCGGTGGCCCACATCTCACGCGTTGCGGTGCGCGGCAGAGAGGTTCCGGTGCCTCCGCCGAGCACTTTCCATTGCGCCACTAGCAGACGCATAACCTCGGCGATGACCCATGTGCCGATGGCAAAATATGCCCCTTGCAGGCGGAAGGCGAAAAAGGCTGTGGGTATGGCTACAATCAGGGCTGCAACACCGCCCAAAAGGATCGCCGGAACCGGGTCCATCCCCCAAAGGATGACACCGCCAAACATGGCATAGGCTCCGATGCCTACGAAGGCTTGCTGCCCGACGGACACCAGCCCGCCATATCCTGCGAGCAGGTTCCAGAATTGCGCCAAAACCAACATCGTGAAGATAAAGAACAGGTCTTGGATCAAGCCTCTGCTGGCGAAGGTCGGCAGCAGGATGAACAGGATGATCAGAGCGATACAGACAGCTCCGGCGCTATAAGAGGCGCGGGTCTGGGTCTGGACACGATACGTCGAAATATCAGCCATCAGTCCACCGCCCTTGGAAACAGGCCTCTGGGCTTGATCAGAAGCACGATGAGAAAGGCCAGATGACCGGCCAGGATTTGCCATTCGGGATTGATCGCCGCGCCGACAGTCTGAGCGACACCGATAATGATGCCTCCGACAAGCGTGCCCCATAGGCTGCCGAGGCCACCAATGATCACAGCCTCAAAGGCATAGATCAGGCGCGCTGGGCCGATATTGGGGTCAAAATTCGCCCGCATGCCCAGATAAAGCGCTGCCAAGGTCACCACGAGCATTGCGATGGCTGTAGCGCTGGCGAAAATACGTTCTGGGCGGATACCCATCAAACCCGCCGTCACCGCATCATCCGAGGTCGCGCGAAACGCGCGGCCCAACTCCGTGCGGTAGAAAAGTTGGTTCAGACTGACGATCACAAGGATCGCCGAGGCAAAGGTCAGCAGCGGCAGCACGCCGAGGTTCAGCCCGCCCATCTGAACGGACGCCGTTGCGATTTCACCCGCAGGCAGACGTTGGCTATCCGCCGAGAACCCTTCGAGTAATGCGTTCTGCAAGACGACCGACAAACCGAACGTCACGAGCAAGGGCGGCAGGATATCAGGCCCCAGCACGCGGTTCAGCACATGTCTCTGCAAGGCCCAGCCCACGCCAAACATAATCGGCGCGGCTATGATCGCGGCCAGAAACGGAGAAAGACCAAGCAACGAAACCAGCAGAAGGATCAGATAGGCGGCAAAGACAATCAGATCGCCATGGGCCAAGTTGACCAATCGCATGATCCCGAACACGAGGCTCAGGCCTGCCGCAAACAGCGCGTAGAGCCCGCCCAACAGAACGCCTTGAATGATGGTGTCGATCCAGATCATGCGGCGGCTCCTCCGAAATAGGCATCGTGAATGGCCTCGCGGCTGAGCGTGTCTGCGGTGCCTTCCAGCGTGACGCGACCCTCCATCATGCAGTAGACGCGGTCTGCGACTTTCATCGCCTGGCCAATGTCCTGCTCCACCACGATCAGGCTAGCTCCGGCCTCCTGAATGCGAGGGACGGCATCGTAGATGTCCTTGATGACCACGGGTGCCAGACCAAGGCTAATCTCGTCACAGAGCAGAACGCGCGGGTTGCTGATCAGGGCGCGGCCTATGGCTACCATCTGCTGTTGCCCACCAGAAAGGGCTGTGCCCGGGTGGTTTCGACGCTCTTTCAGGATCGGGAACAGGTCGTAGATTGTTTGCAGGGACCAATGGCCCGATACCTTTCGGCCATAGGTGCCTATCAGTAGGTTTTCCTCGACACTTAGGGAAGGAAACAGCCGACGCCCCTCGGGCACCATTGCCACTCCGCGTGCCATGATCTCATCTGAGGTCAGATCGCCGATGGGCTGGCCGTCAAAACGCACCTGATCAGACCCGTTGGTCAGAACCCCCGAAATCGAGCGCATGAGGGTCGATTTCCCGGCCCCGTTTGCGCCGATGATGGCGACGGTTTCACCTTCGTTCAGGTGGACGTCCACACCGTACAGGGCTTGGAAGTCTCCGTAATGGGCGGTCAGCGCGTGGGTTTCCAGCAGGCTCATCAGACTTCGATCCCCAGATAGATTTCTTTGACTTCCCGGCTGTTCATGATCTCGTCCGGATCGCCCAGACCGATGACCTTGCCGAAATCCAGAACCAGCAGCCGTTCAACGACTGAGGTGAGCGCATGCAGGACATGTTCGATCCAGATGATCGTGACGCCACTGCTATGCAGCCCTTTGATCGTGTTGATCAGCGCGGTGCATTCTGCGTCGGTCAAACCCCCGGCGATTTCGTCCAGCAGCAGCAGCTTAGGATTGGTTGCCATCGCACGGGCCAACTCCAACCGCTTGCGTTGCAACAGCCGCAATCCACCGGCCGTGTCATTGGCCACATCCAACAATTCCGTTTGCTCAAGAATGCGGGCGCAATCCTGTTCAACCTCGTGTTCGGATTTGCTCTGCCCGTGCGTCGCGGCCACCAGCAGGTTTTCGAACACTGTCAGATGATCAAACGGCTGAGGGATCTGGAACGAGCGCCCTATACCTGACAGGCAGCGTTGCATGGGGGGCACGCGGGTCACATCCGTCCCGTCAAAATGGATCGATCCCGCGTCAGAAGTCAGATTGCCCGTTATCAGGTTGAACAACGTGGACTTGCCCGCGCCATTCGG
This sequence comes from Ruegeria sp. HKCCD4315, assembly GCF_013112245.1. Classification (NCBI taxonomy): domain Bacteria; kingdom Pseudomonadati; phylum Pseudomonadota; class Alphaproteobacteria; order Rhodobacterales; family Roseobacteraceae; genus Ruegeria; species Ruegeria sp. HKCCD4315. The sequence continues at coordinate 2,114,516 of NZ_WVRN01000001.1, forward strand.
ACCAATGATCCCAAGGGCCTGCCCCTGCGAGACATCAAAACTGACATCGTCAGTGACAGTGAGCGCACCGAAGCTTTTTGAGACGTTTTTGAGCGAAAGAATGGTCATACCGGAGTTCCTGCCCCGGAAAAGATCCGGGGCACTGGTTTCGTTGCGATCAGGAGATTTCTTCCATCACACCTGCGGTCGGGATTTCGGGTGCCGAGGAGTTGTCGACGATCACGAGGTCATAGCTGCCATTGTCGAGTAGCCGCCATTGCCCCCCGACCAAGGGTGTTTTCGCAACGTTCTGCGCGGCGAAGGGCGGTAGGCCCGCACCATCAAAGGCGATCCGGCCAACGATCGAGTCCAGCTGCGTAGCTGCGATGGCTTCGGCGACCGCATCGCCATCACCCGCGTCATCAACGCGGCCCATGACATTTGCTGCCATTTCGAACAGCGCATGCACAAAGCCGATGGGTTGGGTCCACTGACGGTTGGTGGCGGCCATGTATCCTTGCGCCAGTTCAGCTGAGCTTGCGCCGGTCAGCGATGACGAGAACGGATGGGTGGGGGACCACCAAACTTCAGAGCTCAGGTTGTTGCCTGCGTCGCCCAATGCCTCGACCGCTTGCGGGAACAAGATGGCCTTGCCGATACTCGCGGCTTTCGGGGTGAAACCTTGCTGCTTGGCTTGGCTCCAGAATGTGGTGAAGTCAGGCGGGATCGGAACGCCGGTTACGATTTCAACATTCGCCTGCCGGAACGCGTTGATCTGGGCGGAGAAATCGTCAGTCAGGTTCTGGTACCGCCCGGGATCCGTCAGCGTATAACCCAACTCTGAGAGAACAGGTGGGAAACCTACATTCGGGTCGCCCCAGGCATTGCCATCACCGTCATTTGGGAACAGAGCGCCGACTTGTTTGTTGGTCTCCAACTGGTTCCACATTGCCGTGAAGACCGAGATCACGTCCTCAAGACCCCAGAAAAAGTGATAAGCGTAATAGAACGGCTCCCAACTGGCTGGATCACCGGGATTGCCCTGCTGGCCAATGAACCATGGCTGCCACGGGGCAACGGTCGAAATGCAGGGCACTTCCTCGGCCTCACAGGTCGAGGCAACCGGGTTGGTGGTTTCGGGTGTCGAGGCAACCAACATGAGGTCGATCTCATCGTCCACGATCAGCTCGCCCGCGACATCTGCGGCGCGGTTCGGGTTCGACTGACTGTCCTTAACGATGACCTCAAAATTCGCACCGGCCTCGGACGCGGCGAAGTTTTCCAAAATGTACCTGTCTGCCTCAGAGAACGCAGCCAAAGGCCCTGATTGTGGGCTAACGTAGCCTAGTTTGATCTTTGCGCCCTGAGCGATAGCGGGCGCGGCGAGCGTGCCGGCGGCCAGCCCGAGGCCGGTTGCAGCGCTGGATTGCAGCAATTTGCGACGTGTGATCATGTGTCCCTCCCTTGACACGGTGAACTCAAACGCCTGGGGCGTTTCCTGCCCAAGCATTTTGAAGCAGCGCCCGCAGTCCATCAGCAGTGACCGGCTGCGGGTTCCAATACGGGTTCTTGAGTGCGATTTCTGTGGCGCGGTCCAGATCGGCCTCAGACAGGCCAAAGTCTTTTAGAGCCATCGGTGCGCCCATGGATTTGGAAAAATTCCAAAGCGCCTGACCGGGCTCGGAGCCTCCAAGAATGTCCGACACAGGCGTCAACAGGCCCGGTACACCCGCCGCGTTGTAGGCGATGGCATGGGGCAGAATGACTGCGTGGGTTTCCGCGTGTGGCAGATTGAAGGACCCGCCCAGCGTATGGCAAAGCTTGTGATGCAACGCCATTCCGACCAGACCAAGCACCGTACCGCAGGCCCATGCGCCACGCTGCGTTTCTTCTCTGGCTTTCAGGTCGTCGGGGCTTGCCACAACGGTCGGCAGGCCCTCCGCAAACGCTTTAAGGCCATCGATAGCCAATTCCGTGGTCTGATCCGTACGATCCTTGGCATAAAGCGCCTCAGTTGCATGAGCCATTGCGTTCAAGGCGCTGGTCACGGTCATTGCGGGTGGCAATGACGCCACAAGTTCGGGATCGTACAGAATGACCCGCGGCAGAACCTTTAGGTCTGTAAGGGTGGTTTTGATGCCATCCTCAGTCTGACCCAGGATCGGAGTAGCCTCGCTGCCGGCATATGTGGTCGGGATGGCGATTTGTGGCAAACCGGTCCGAAGAGCAATCGCTTTGCCTAAGCCAATCGTCGAACCTCCACCGATAGAAACAATGCTATCGGCTTTGACTGACAACGCGTGTTCAACCGCTTCTTCGGTCACGTCGACAGGTGTGTGCATCGTTGCCCGGGTGAAGACGCCTGCCGCTCGATCCCCAACAGATGTTGCAAGCTCCATTGCCATATCGACTTGCTGAGGCGTCGACAGGATCAGCGCCTTGTTCGATCCCAGCTCCGCCAGCTCCGCGCAGATGTCGTTGCGCAAACCTGCGCCGAACCGGACTTTCTGGCCATTGATGCTGGTAGTGCTGAGAGCCATTGGGCGGGTTCCTGACAAGCGTTGGATTGCGGGTCTGGAGGGAACGCTAGCAGGCAAAGACAGCGCTCTTGATCGAATTATCGGCTGTTAATATAACTTTGAGGTATGAAGCTTGATCCAAGACATCTCGAGATTCTCGCGGCTATTGTCGAGGCCGGAGGGTTGACCGAAGGCGCTGCTTTACTTGGGAAATCTCAACCCAGTGTCTCCAGAAGTGTCTCGTTGTTAGAAGACCGAGTGGGGGAGCCTTTGTTCCTGCCCACCCGAAGGCCCTTGCAACCAACTGAGCTTGGTCTCGCTTTGGCTCAGGAGGGACAAAGAATTCTGAACGCGGGTCGTCATGCGAGCCGACTGGTCGACGAGCACCGTCAAGGCCTTGCTGGTGCGGTTCGGGTTGCGGGCACACCGATCTTCATGGACGGCGTCATCTCGAACGTGATTGCAGAGTTTCAGGCCGAGTACCCCAATATTCGGATCGACCAATCCTATGGGTACCCCACTGAACTTTTGTCCCAACTGTCCGCCGAAACTCTGGACCTCGCCATTCTTCCAATGCGCCCGGCTGACGTTTCTGATGAGTACGAATTTCGTCAAATTCTGCCTGGTCGAAACGTCATTGCGTGCCGCGTTGGGCATCCATTGGCGCGCAAAAAAGAGGTAAAGCTGGAAGATATCACCGAGTTTTCCTGGATCGCGCCACCTGCGAACAGCCCGCTGTTTCGTGACTTGAGAAACACGCTGGACGGCATCGGTATGCGAGACTTGAAAATCAGTTTTACCGGCGGGTCTTTGAGTGCGGTTGTCAACGTTCTGACGGGCTCAGATTCCCTAACCGTTTTGCCTTTTTCTGTAGTCTACATGATGCAAAAGCAAAAAACTCTGACAGCACTGCCGATAAAAATCGGTGATCCCGACCGACACTTGGGTTGCGTTACGCTAAGCGCCCGAAGCATGCCGGCTTCGTCAAACCGCGTGCTTGAGTTCATAAAGCAGAAGTTTGAAATGCTTGATCGATTGATTTGTAACGCGGGATGATCTTTCTGAATGGTCTTGTGTAATAAAACATGAGAGATGGGGTGACTATGTGAAGCCCACACGAAGTTTGGGGCGGATGTTGTTCAATGCGTGCAGCCTCAAGGGTCCTTTTGGGTTTGGTGGTCATCTGTGTGTTTCAAGGTGCTGTAAGACGAATTCTAACCAGCCTCAGTTTGACGCTAAAACCGCGTACCTATCTGGAACAAAGTTGACGCCACTCGGTGAGAACAGCGGTGCGTGTCAGCTTGAAGGTGTCTCGGCTGGCTAGCGTTCTTTCCTTGTTGAAGTTGTTGTCGACAGAGGAGTGGAAGGAGGCGAACTTCTGCAGGCTTCGCATGCGCCTGAAACGTTGCATGGCGCGTTCGCGCCGTCGGAACGGAAGGTGCGAATTCCCGACGTGGTTGTTGAGCCACCTGTTCGTCCTTTGTTTTTCGGTAACGCCAAGCAATCTGAGAGCGGCCCGGTACGATGCGAAACGATCCGTGACGACAGTTTCCGCTTTGCCGTGCCGCTTCATCAATTTCTTGTGGAATTTCAGTACTGAAGCTGTGTTTCGGCGTTTGGTGACAACGGCTTTCAGTACCTCGCCTTCGTTATAAACAGTCCGCCAAAGATAATGCCGCTTGCCATTTATCTTCACGAAAACCTTGTCCACGTGCCATTTCCATTTCGAGAACGCGCGCAGTTGCTAAAAACGCTTCCGGCTTATCTAAGCGGCAAACATCGGGCCAAACCTGTTCCACCAATATCGGACAGTTTCGCGACTCACGTCGATGCCTCGCTCGTGCAACAAATCTACGACACTCCGAGGCGAGAGCGGGAACGGGATGAACAGCATCACCGCAAGGCGGATGATCTTGGGACTAGTAAAAAAGTAATTGAAAGAGGTAGGTCTGATCATTGGCAAAAGCTGCGCAACACCCCTGCCCGGCTCAACCCACGTTCTTGTGACAAGACCCTCCGAGGTTCTATCCGGTCTCGCGAACAGGCAATTTGCTAAAATCGAAGCGGCGAAACAGCCCGATCCAGTAATGCACCTAAAGACCTATCTCGATCGATTTCTGGCGTCCAACTTGTCGCTGCCTGATGACGCGCAGCTGACTGTGCGAGCGTTATTGGACGTTCACGCAAATGCCAAAGTTTGGCCTATGAAGGCCTATCTGGACAGCTTGAATGAGATCGCCAGCCACACCCCGGTCGGGCAGGAATTAAGTAAAATCAAACTCCACGCCCGGGTATTTCAACTGATCGGAGCCGTGCGGTATTTTGCCATTTCGATGAACGCGATTGGGGGAATGTACGGATAAACGAATACCGGCGAACTGACGGCTCGTTTTTCCAAGCAAATCTCAGACACGGTAGACAGCTTGTTCGGGTCGTCACGCTGACGAGTGCAGAACGGAAGAGACTGTTCAAGGCCTGTCACTTTGCTTCGTTGGCTGACCGCAGGTAGGACAGTGATCAACCTGTGACATCGTTTCGGTATGCACGCGGTTTCGGATATGATCGGCAGCGCGGCGCGAGAGACCCAATTGCTTGCGAACTGCGTCAATTTCTTTCTCATCGGCCTCGCAGATATCGCCGTCTTCCAATGCCTTTCGAAATTCACGTTCCAGGCTGGCCCGTCGGCGGTGCAATTGGTCGTTCAGGCCACTGGCAATGATCCCTGCAGGCAACGCAGCCATACCGATTCCAATCACCGTGATCGCAGCGCCGAAGATCTTACCGGCAACTGTCACGGGCGTCACGTCGCCGTAACCAACGGTCGTCAGCGTTGCCATCGCCCACCACATCGCCGCTGGGATCGAGCCGAATGCCTCCGGTTGCGCCTCGTGCTCTGCCAGCCAAGCACCGCTGGCCGCAAAGATCAGCATCACCATCAGGATGAAGAAACCCGCAAAGAATGCGCCAGCCTCTTCCTCAAACACAGCAAGCAGCATGCCGAGTGCAGGCGAGTACCGAGTGAGTTTGAGTAGCCGCAACATACGGAAGGTTCGCAGTAGACGCAGATCAACCGGGAAGATCAAGTAGAGCAGCGCAGGTAAAATCGCCAGTAAATCGATGATGGCGATCGGGGAGACGGCCCATGCAGCGCGCGTTTTGTAATTTGGGTTTTCAGTGGCGACCCACAGCCTTGCCGCGTATTCGACCACGAAAACAAACAAAGAAAGACCCTCAAAGAAGTTCAGCGCCAAGCCCCAACGGAAATATATGGAGTCAACCGTTTCCAGGATAACGGCGGCCACGTTCAGCGTGATTAGGGCAATTAGAGCTATTTCAAGCAACCAGGGACCGGTGGCCGCCCGGTCCGGGCGCTCGAGCCACCAATAGACTTTTCTTTTTAGATAGCTTGAACTTGTAAGTGCCTCACTCATGTCGAAACTGCGTCCAGGCGCGCGTCAGGGGGATCACGATTTGCGATAGCAAAGCTGTCCCCCAGATCAGATTGCCTACCAAAGAGGGGACATGTGGGACGACAAAGAAACAGCCGATTGCAAGAATGATCCCAAACACCCGCACATCCCAGCGTCCAAAGTCCGATGCGAGGCGGTGTTCAATAACGTTCTGAAGCACCCAAAGCATAGCGATATATCCTGCCAGGCCGAAACAGCCTATGGCGGCATATTCGGTAGGATATGGTTCCCAAAATCCGACTTTGACCTCGGCAGCAAGAGCCACGCCGACCATGACGCCGCAAAGCATCAAGATCAGGTGCGCAAGCCACCAGATGACCAACGTCGACACCTTTTTGTCCTTTGGTTTGGCGTTGCCGACAAAGTCGAAATAGATCCAACACATCACGAACATCGAAACGCCACCGATGACGAAGTTGACCAGCACATCAGGTGATACTTTGTAAATGCCTTTCTCGGACAAGGTGACGACCAGTTTGAAGAACCCTTCGCCCAAAACGATCAGTGTCAGCAGAGCAAACCGTTCGGCCATGTGGCCAAGGCGGGGAACGAACCGCTCAAACCGCAGGACAGTGACTCCCGGGATCATGTACATTGCCTGCGTGGCCACCATAGCTGCCGCGAATACCCAATAGGTAAGCGAAGTTGGCAAAAAAGCCGCGATGGCAAAGATCACCGCAAAGACCGAAAAATTGCGGATCTGGGCGGTCGACATCGACTTGCCTGATGAATTGGCTCGCCGGGCGCGATAGTACAGCGCCGCGATCATGGCCCTGTTCGCAGCAAATCCTAACGCGAAGAAAACCCAACCCTTTCCGTCAATAGCCGGGATCGCAGCTGCCATGAACATCACAGTGCAGATCATCACGGCCATAATCAGCCGGTGCCAGAAATCGGTGCTGACGTAGATTGAGTTGAATATGCTGAGTTCGCCCCATGCGTACCAGAGCGTGATGAAGACCCCAGCGAACACAAGAAACCCATGTAGATCGAGATGATGCGACAAGTAGTTGCCCAGCAGAAAGATCGTCACGACATGGATCAGGTCGTAAAACAGCTCGGCCCAGTGGACATGGTCGTGCGCGTGGTCGAGGTCTTGGTGATGTTGCGGCTTCCGCCAGATGGGGTGATCATGCAGTGCCATGAATTAGGAACTCTTACAGGTTGAGAGGCTATAGTGGCCGGCATGCGGCCACCCCGACTGAGGTTTTACTTTAAGAGGAAGGTTGTCGCGGAGACTAACGTCATGCAACCCCAACAATGGTTATTCAGCGATGGCACGCCGGGCAACACCCGTTCGATCGTGGAGTTGTTGCGCCGGAAGGGTCCGGAAGTCACGGGCGTTAAGCGGCCCTGTTGTCTCGTAAATGCAGCAGGATGCGGGCGTAGTTTTCCTCGCCCTGTGCGCCGGTCACAAGGTGATGGTGATCGAACACCATTGCGGGCACACCCTGAACACCTCGGCTGATCCAGTATTGCTCTTTCTGGCGTATGCGGTCAGTCCGGTCACGGCTTTGCAACATTGCCTGCGCGTCCGCGTGGTTCAGCCCGATGCCAGCGGCCGCATCGGCCAGAACCTTTATGTCCGAGATGTCCTCGCGGTGTGTAAAGAACGCCGAAAAAAGCGCCTGCTTCATTTCGTGGCCTTTGCCTTGCTCGGCGGCCCAGTCAATCAATTGATGCGCGCAGAAGGTGTTATACATGCGCATGTCATCGGCGTAATTGAACGTGAACCCCAGTGCTGCACCCATCTCGGTCAGGCGGGCTCGTGCCTGGATCGACCCTTCCAACGTGGTCCCGTATTTCGATGCCAGATGGTCGCGCAGGTTCTCGCCGCCTTCTGCCATCTCAGGGTTCAGTTCGAATGGTTGCCAGTGGAGATCAAGTTCGACGCCGGTGTCGCGTGCGGCTTTGGCCAGCTGGTAGTAACCAATCACACACCACGGACAAACAACGTCGGACACGATATCGACACGGAGTGGGGGAGCATCTGGCACGGCTTAGGTTCCTTTCACGTCGCCGGAAAAACGCGCCGCGTTTTCCTTGGCAAAGGCGCTGGCATCTGCGCTGGTGTCCCAGAACTGAGGGTTAGCCTTGGGGATGGTCAGCGCTCGCTGCACGGCGGGCCGGGCATCGATACGGTCAAACCAGGCGTTCAGATGCGGAAGATCCGACACATCCACCCGGGCCCAGACATAGGCACGCGCCCACGGGTACAGCATCATGTCAGCGATGGTGTATTCGTCCGCTGCAATCCATTCACGCCCGTCCAGCCGTGTGTTCATCACCTCCATCAATCGGCGGCTTTCGTCCACGTAGCGACGGATCGAGAACGGCTCTTCATGGCCATTTGGCGCAGCGATATGCTGGAAATACATCGCCTGTCCCATCATCGGTCCCACATGGCCGACCTGAAACAGCATCCACTGCACAACCTCGGACCGCTTGACCGGGTCCGACGGCAGGAATTTTCCATATTTCTCGGCCAGATGCCACAGGATCGCGCCGGATTCGAAGATGGCACGGCCTTCCGAGCGGTCCTCAATCGTTGGGATCTTTCCGTTTGGGTTCAGCGCTAGGTAATCCGGCGCCTTCTGTTCCTGTTTGGAAAAGTTGATATGGGTCAGTTCGTAGGGGATACCTGCCTCTTCCAGAAAAATGACCGGCTTGTAGCCGTTCATCGTGCCTGCGGTATACAGGTGAATATCAGGCTGGGACATGTTCAACCTCGACAAAAGTGGATTTCAGATGCGCGTCAAATCGAGCGAAATCGGCCTCGATTTCGGGGTTCTTCATAACATCGAAGGCAGCGAATGTCGGTAGGGCCTGCATACCGAAGAACTTGGCGTTCAGATGAATCGGGCGCAGCAGATCGTCGACGCTTGCTCCAGCAAAGAACGGCTCGGCGGGGTTGTCGAATGCTTCTTTCGGCGCATTGAATGTCACCGACAGCATGTATGTCATTCCGTTCAGTGATCCACCCATGCCGTAGTTGGCTTTTGGTGCGTCGGCGGTGCGACCGTCGCCTGTGCATAGGCGGCCATCCATTCCGGCTGTGTAGACCTCATCCATATATTTTTTGAAGATCCATGGGACGCCCATCCAGTTTACCGGGAACTGCATGATGACCGTATCTGCCCAAACGTGCGCCTCGACCTCTGAATTTGCGTCATAGCCATCAGCAACGGTGGTCATGCGTACTTCGTGGCCCATTGCGGCCAACGTGTCACGTGCGCGTTCGACGAGGCTGGCGTTCAACTGTCCGGGGGCGAACTCGTAGGGCTGGGCGCCGTTCACGATGAGGATTTTACTCATGTCCGTATCCTATATGTGCATTCTCTGAACCCTTGACTTTCGCCGGGTTCAGAGAGCATTTGAGAGTGCAGGTGTGAGAAATCAACTAGTATACTTTTAGTAACCTAGCTATCTGAGCGAAAGGATGACGATGCGAGCGCGGATTGAAGAGGACGCCAAGGGCCGTCGACAGGTCTCAGAGACCTGTCTGGAGCCATGCGCAATCGAAAGAGGGATGCGGATCATTGGTGGAAAATGGACCGGATCGATCTTGTGGCACCTCAAAGATGGTCCCGTACGTTTCAACGATCTGTCGCGTATGATCGGTGGAGCAAGCAAGAAGATGATCGCTGAGCGGTTGCGCCAGCTAGAGGATCAGGGGCTGGTGAGCCGACACGTGATGGATACCGCGCCGGTTTCCGTGCAGTATTCTATCACTGACCTTGGACGCACGGCACTTGGGTTTCTCGACGAATTGCGAAAGTGGAGCGAGGAGTTGCCTAACCGCTTACAGTGATGACTTTAGTCAATTTTCAATGATCTTAAAGCTTGAGTTGTTCTGACTGCGTACCGAACGAGGTTTTCACCAATCTGTCGATGAAGTGACAAGGTTACTTGCAACGGTAGTCCAAGGGTTTGCTTTCCCGAAGAAAGCAGTGTGAACAAATTTCTGCCCTCCGCTCAGTGCCATTTGAACCGACAGGTGACGTAACAGCTGTCCCGCAGGCAACAAGTTTTTTTGAACTAGGTTCTGGCATCCACAGCGAACGGCTGCTTTGGTGGCCGCAACGCGGCAGCGGCTTTGCCAAGTAAGCGGCAGCAAAGACCAGTCGATATGCATTGCGATTTCCGCTTTGCCCCGCGTTTCGGCCATTGGCACTAAGCGCAGCGAATGTCTGCCATCCGCCCATATTGTATTTCGCAATTGTCGCAAAACGCAACGAAGCCTCAATTCGCTAGGAAAGCCACTACGGCAGCTTTCTTTGATGGCATGCAAAAAAACTGTGCAGATATTGCGCTACACGCAAAATATAAGCTGAGAAATTGGGCGGACCGGCAGTCCGATGACTGCGTTTGATGACGTTGCAATTGCGATCAATGAGGCTTGGGCTCACTTGAGTTTCTATGAAACAACACCTGACTGTCGTTGTAGTAGAGCAGAATCAAGAACGTGCCTTTGCAATTGTAGACGCCTTAAAAGAGTCTGGGGACGTGGAGGTTTTTGTGATCGGCAATGTCTCCGGGCTGGCACGCAAAATCGCTACGCATGGCCCAGACATTGTTCTGATTGATATCGACAATCCCTCGCGCGATATGCTGGAAGAGCTGACCGTCGCGTCGGGTCCATTGGAACGTCCCGTTGCTATGTTCGTCTCGGGCGCAGCGGGCGGGTTGGCGAAAGCCGCTGTTGAGGCTGGGGTGTCAGCATATGTGGTCGACGGGTTGCAGGCTGAACGCATCAAACCTGTGATCGATACGGCCATCGCCCGCTTTCAGGTACTACGCCAGATGCGGACCGAACTGGCCGAAACCCGCCGTGCGCTGGAAGAGAGAAAAGTGATCGACCGCGCCAAAGGGCTGTTGATGAAAGCAAAGGGCGTGTCAGAGGACGAAGCTTATGCCCTGCTGCGCAAAACCGCGATGAACCAGAACCGCCGGGTCGCGGATGTGGCGGAAGCCCTGGTCACTGCTTCGGGGTTGTTGTCATGAGAACCGTTGCCCTACCCGTCGCCTACATGCCTCTGGTCGACGCGGCTCCGCTGATCGTTGCGCGCGAGATGGGTTTTGACCATGCCGAAGGCATCTCGCTCGACCTGCGTCCGGCCCCTTCATGGTCCTCTCTGCGCGACATGCTGGCCTTTGGGCATGTGGACGCAGCACATCTGCTGTCACCTGTCCCAGTTGCCATGGCCTTGGGTCTTGGTGGCATTGCCACACCGCTATCCGCTGTGTCTGTCTTGTCCTTGAATGGCAACGTTATTGGCGTTGGATCTCAATTGGCTGAGCGTCTGGCCGATCAGGGCTATGACTTCGATTTCTCCGATGCCGCCGCCGCTGGGGCCGCGCTGGCAAAGGCCGCTGGCGACGTTTTGGTGTTTGGCGTGCCCTTTCCGTTTTCAATGCATGTTGAGTTGCTGCGCTATTGGGTTGCGGGAACCGGACTCGCCTCGAAGCAGGTCGAAATCCGCACCGTTCCGCCCCCTCTCATGGCGCAGGCGCTTGCGGGTGGCGAGATTGACGCCTTCTGCGTGGGCGAGCCTTGGGGCTCATTCGCTGTGGATGACAATGTTGGAGCCTTGCTTTTGCCCGGTAAGGCGATCTGGACCTGCGCACCTGAAAAAGTGTTGGCGGTCAGAAATCACTGGGCAGAAAACGAACCGCATTTGCTGGGCGCACTCATGCGGGCCGTTTGGCGTGCGGGTCGTTGGCTGTCAAACGCGGACAGCCGAACAACCGCATCCGAGATGCTGTCGCGTAAAACATACCTTAACGTCTCTCCCGAGCTGATTGACCGAGCGCTGATGGGCGAATTCACTATCTCGGCACGCGGTGAGCAACGCCGTGTAAAAGGGTTTGTCGAGTTCTACGACGGTGCTGCCACCTTCCCTTGGCGCAGTCAGGCCAAGTGGATCGCGCATCAGCTGGCACTACGGAACGGGATCGATGTTAGCACGGCCGAACGTCAGGCAGCCCGAGTGTTTCGCAGCGATCTCTACCGGCGCGAACTGTTCGGGTTAGGTGCCGAAACCCCCGGAGCGTCGGAGAAGCTGGAGGGGGCGCTTCCAGTGTCGACTGCTGTAGCGTCGACAAACGGAAGCCTGATTCTGCCGCCGAATGTCTTCTTCGACCGTCGTATTTTCGAGCCGACAGGGTAAGATCGCCTATTTTTTTTTGCATTGCAGCATCAATTCACGCTGCAATGCAGAAAAATCGCGTTTTGACGCCAAAAACTGGATGACCGCCTAGATCAAGGATGTCTTAATCGGGTCATCGGTAGGCAACGAAGCCCACCGTCGGAATTCGCCCAACTGTTTGGGCACCTCACAAGAGCAAAGCCGCTCGACCAACCGCCAACTCCTCCCGGCGGTGTGTGTCGGCGGCTTTTTTGTTTGCCCAGCGGGTTGGGCTGAACCGAAAGGGATCGAAATGAAAAAGCTTTTACTAGGCCTCGCTGCGACAACGGCGCTTGTGTCTCCGGCACTGGCCGAACTGGAACTGGAAAAAGACGAGCTGACCTTTGGCTTTATCAAGCTGACCGACATGGCACCGTTGGCCGTCGCCTATGAGAACGGATATTTTCTGGACGAGGGTCTGTTCGTGACGCTTGAGGCACAGGCTAACTGGAAAGTCCTGCTGGACGGTGTGATCGACGGGCAGCTGGATGGCGCGCATATGCTGGCCGGACAGCCTTTGGCCGCAACCATTGGCTACGGTACCGAAGCCCATATCATCACGCCATTTTCGATGGACCTGAACGGCAACGGCATCACCGTATCCAACGAAGTTTGGGAAGAAATGAAGCCGAACATCCCCAAGATGGAGGATGGTCGCCCGCAGCACCCGATCAGCGCCGAGGCGCTTGCTCCGGTAGTCGAGAAGTACAAATCCGAGGGAAAACCCTTTAACATGGGCATGGTCTTCCCGGTTTCGACACACAACTACGAACTGCGTTATTGGCTGGCGGCAGGTGGACTGCATCCAGGTTTCTATAGCCCCGAAAATGTGACCGGTCAGATCGGCGCGGATGTGTTCCTGTCGGTGACGCCTCCGCCGCAGATGCCTGCCACGTTGGAGGCCGGTACGATCTTCGGCTACTGCGTGGGTGAGCCGTGGAACCAGCAGGCTGTGTTCAAGGGTATCGGCGTACCGGTGATCACTGACTATGAGCTGTGGAAGAACAACCCCGAAAAGGTCTTTGGCCTCAATGCCGAGTTCGCTGAACAGTACCCCAACACCACTCTGGCCGTGACCAAGGCCCTGATCCGGGCCGCGATGTGGCTGGACGAGAACGAAAACGCCAACCGCCCCGAAGCGGTCGAAATGCTCAGCCGCCCGGAATATGTGGGCGCAGACTATGAGGTCATCGCCAACTCGATGACCGGAACGTTTGAGTATGAGAAAGGCGACAAGCGTGAGGTTCCCGATTTCAACGTGTTCTTCCGCTACAACGCGACCTATCCCTTCTATTCGGACGCGGTCTGGTACCTGACCCAGATGCGCCGTTGGGGTCAGATCGCCGAAGCGAAACCAGACAGCTGGTATGACGAAGTCGCAAAGTCTGTCTACAAGCCCGAAATCTATCTGGAAGCCGCACGCCTGCTTGTCGACGAAGGCCTTGCGAATGAGGCCGACTTTCCTTGGGAGAGCGATGGTTACAAAGCGCCGACCCCAGCCGAGGATATCATCGACGGCATCGCCTATGACGGCCGTACCCCCAACGCCTATCTCGAAAGCCTGTCCATCGGTCTGAAGGGCGATCAGAAGATCGTCGGCTCGGACGTGCAAGGCTAATCCCGAAAATCCGCGCCCGGCATCTGCCGGGCGTGGCCCAAATATTGCCCCGCCATCGCAAGGACAAGATCAGATGACAACGGTCGATCCAGAATTCAACGCAGACGCCGCCCGAGAGGCGCGCCGCGCCCGCCTGTTCACCCGCATCAACGCCGCAGACAAGTGGTTTCAGGTGCTTGGCCTTAGCTGGGCCACCCCTGTTCTGAAGGCTGCCGCCGGAGACAATCCTCGGGCCCAGGTGACCGAGATCTGGCGTTTGCTGATCGTGCCTTTGTTGTCGATCTGTGCCTTCCTGCTTCTGTGGGCGACACTGGCCCCGAAAGTGCAGACCTCTTTGGGTGCAGTACCCGGACCGGCTCAGGTCTGGGAAGAAATGCTCAACCTCAACGAGGACGCACAAGCGAAGGCTGCCAAACGCGCCAAGTTCGAGGCTATGGTAGAGAAACGGAACCAGAAGCTGATCGATGCGGGCCGGGCGGATGAGGTCAAGCAAGTCGCCTATACCGGTGCGCCGTCCTACTATCAGCAGATCTGGACCTCGATCAAAACCGTGTTCTTCGGGTTCCTGATCGCGACCGTAGTAGCCGTACCTTTGGGGATCGCCGCTGGTCTGTCCCCAACTGCGAATGCGGCTCTGAACCCACTGATCCAGATCTTCAAGCCGGTCTCGCCGCTGGCATGGCTGCCGATTGTGACCATGATCGTCTCGGCGGTTTACGTCACCAATGACGGCTGGTTCGCGAAATCCTTTCTGATCTCGGCCATCACCGTGACACTTTGTTCGTTGTGGCCGACCCTGATCAATACCGCACTGGGCGTGGCGTCCATCGACAAGGACCTAGTGAACGTCTCCAAAGTTCTGAAAATGAACACTTATACCAAGATCACCAAGCTGGTGCTGCCTTCAGCGCTGCCGCTGATTTTCACCGGCCTGCGCCTGTCACTGGGTGTCGGCTGGATGGTTCTAATCGCCGCGGAAATGCTGGCGCAGAACCCCGGTCTGGGCAAATTTGTCTGGGATGAGTTCCAGAACGGTTCCTCCAGTTCGCTCGCCAAGATCATGGTTGCAGTCTTCACCATCGGCATCATTGGCTTCCTGCTGGACCGGGTGATGTACGCGCTGCAATCCCTGTTTACCTTCACGAATAACCGGTGATCGAGATGAGCATTCTTAGCTTCAAGAACGCCTCGAAATCCTTCGGCGAGGGCACTGCGCGCACGGATGTGCTGAAAGGCATCGATCTGGACGTGCAAGAGGGCGAGTTTCTGGTGATCCTCGGCTTCTCGGGCACCGGCAAGACCACCCTGATCAACCTGATGGCGGGGCTTGATAGCCCGACCAGCGGAGAGGTCACGTTCAAAGGCGCTCCGGTCAAAGGGCCAGGCCCGGAACGGGGCGTGATCTTTCAGAACTACTCGCTGATGCCGTGGCTAACGGTCAGCGGCAATGTGGGGTTGGCGGTCGATACGGTCTTCCCCGGTCTTAGTAAGACCGAAAAGGCCGAGAAGGTAGCGCATTATGTGCAGATGGTGGGCCTTAGCCATGCTGCTACGCGCCGCCCCGCAGAACTGTCCGGCGGGATGCGCCAGCGGGTCAACGTGGCGCGCGCCTTGTCGATGAACCCTGAGGTTCTGCTGCTGGATGAGCCTTTATCGGCGCTTGACGCGCTCACCCGCGCCAATCTGGCGGATGAGATCGAGCATATCTGGGAAGCTGACAAGAAAACCTGCGTTCTGATCACCAATGATGTGGACGAAGCGATCATTCTGGCCGACCGCATAATTGCCCTGAACCCTGATGGAACGCTGGGTCAGGAGTTCCGCGTGTCGATCCCGCGCCCGCGCGAACGCAGTGCCATGAACAACGATGAGACGTTCAAGCGCCTGCGCGCTGATGTCACCAAATACCTGATGGATGTGGGGATCGAGGCCAAGGTTGAAGGCTCGCGCATCCTGCCCGACGTGACGCCAATTCATGGCGTGCCCACGGCGGTAGCAGAGGCGCAGAAGGGGATGATCCAGGACCGGTTCCTCGACTTCTCACAATTGCACAAGGTCTACCCTACGCCCAAGGGCCCTCTGACCGTGGTCGAAGATTTCGACCTGAAAATCGACAAGGGCGAGTTCATCTCGTTGATCGGCCATTCGGGCTGCGGCAAGTCCACCGTTTTGACCATGGCAGCCGGGCTTAACGGCATCTCGAAAGGCGCGATCAAACTGGACGGTCGTCACGTCGAAGGGGCTGATCCAGAACGCGCCGTGGTGTTCCAATCGCCTAACCTGTTCCCCTGGCTCAGCGCCAAAGAGAATGTCGCGATCGGTGTGGATAAGGTCTACCCAAAAGCCAGCATGGCCGAGCGGCAGGATGTGGTCGAATACTATCTGGAACGCGTTGGTCTGGCCGATGCGATGGACAAATCCGCCTCTGACCTGTCGAACGGGATGAAGCAGCGCGTCGGCATCGCCCGCGCTTTTGCCCTGTCTCCCAAACTCCTGTTGCTGGATGAACCTTTTGGAATGCTCGACAGCCTCACCCGCTGGGAATTGCAGGAAGTGCTGATGGAGGTCTGGTCCCGCACCAAGGTCACCGCGATCTGTGTGACCCATGATGTGGACGAGGCGATCCTGCTGGCCGACCGCGTGGTGATGATGACCAACGGCCCACAGGCGACCATCGGCAAAATCACCAAGGTCGACCTGCCACGCCCACGCACGCGCAAAGCCCTGTTAGAGCACCCAGATTACTACGCCTACAGGCAGGAAGTCCTCGATTTTCTGGAAGAATACGAACATGGCGCCAAACCCAAAACACCTGCCCCCAAGGCGATTGCAGCGGAGTGAGATCATGAAGCAAAGACTTGTAGTCATTGGCGCAGGTATGGCCTCGGGGCGGGTGCTGGAGCACCTGACCGACGCCGCGCCGGATGCGTTCGACATCACCCTGTTCAACGCCGAGCCGCGCGGGAATTACAACCGCATCATGCTCAGCCCGGTGCTGTCGGGCGAGAAAACCTATGAAGAGATCGTGACCCACGACGATGCCTGGTACGCCGCGCGGGGCATTGCCTGCCGCTTTGGTGAGAAGGTTGAGAAAATCGACCGCGAGATGAAGGTGGTCGAGGGTGCAAATGGCCACATTCCATACGACAAACTGGTTATCGCGACGGGGTCGAACCCGTTCATGATCCCTCTGCCCGGCCATAATCTGGACGGAGTGATTGCCTATCGCGATCTGGAAGACACCCAGCAGATGATGGGTATGGGCCCGAACAACAAGGTTGTCGTGATCGGCGGCGGCCTGCTGGGGCTTGAGGCCGCTGCGGGCATGGCCGCGCATGGGGTCGACGTGACCGTCGTTCACATCATGGGCCACCTGATGGAGCGTCAGCTGGACGAAGCCGCAGGGTATTTGCTGAAGAAGTCGCTGGAAGACAAAGGTATCAAGATCTGCCTGCAGGCGAACTCCAAAGAAATCCTTGGGGAAGACGGCAAGGTCCGCGCTTTGTTGCTGGATGACGGGACCGAACTGCCCTGTGATCTGCTGGTCATGGCGGTGGGCATCCGACCCAATACGGCGCTGGCGCAAGAGGCTGGTCTGGCCACCGGGCGTGGCATTCATGTGGATGACCAGATGGTGACCTCGGACCCGGATGTCTTTGCGGTTGGTGAGTGTGTCGAACATGACGGAGAGGTCTTTGGCCTTGTCGCACCGCTCTACGATCAAGCGAAAGTCGCAGCGCAGGCATTGCTGGAGGAAGACGCTGCTTTCATGCAGAAAACACTGTCGACCAAGTTGAAGGTCACCGGCTGCGATCTGTTCAGCGCTGGCGACTTCGCCGAAGGGCCAGGACGTGAGGATATCGTGTTCCGAGACCCCTCGCGCGGGGTCTACAAACGCCTTGTGATCGAAGAGGATCGTCTGGTTGGCGCCGTTATGTATGGCGACACGGCCGATGGCAGCTGGTTCTTTGGCCTGATCAAGGATGGCACCAGCATCGAAGAGATGCGAGAGACACTGATCTTCGGCCCGGCCTATCAGGGGGGCGATACCGCGGACCCTCTCTCAGCCGTTGCAGCATTGCCGCCTGAGGCGGAGATTTGCGGCTGCAACGGCGTATGCAAAGGCGAGATTGTCGAGGCGATCAACGCAGGCGCCGACGATCTGGACGCGGTTCGTGCAGGCACCAAGGCGAGTGCGTCCTGCGGCACCTGTACTGGGCTGGTGGAACAGGTGTTGCAGGTCACATTGGGTGACGACTTCCAGATGCCAACGGCGCAACCAATCTGCGGCTGCACCGATCTGACGCATGAGGATGTACGTCGTCTGATCAAGGGCCAGGAACTTAAAAGTCAGGCTGCCGTCTGGCAAGATCTTGGCTGGACGACGCCCAATGGCTGCCATGTCTGCCGTCCGGCGATCAACTATTACCTGCTGACGGATTGGCCGCTGGAGTATCAGGACGACCCGCAAAGCCGCTTTGTGAACGAACGCAAACACGCCAACATCCAGAAGGACGGCACATTTAGCGTTGTACCGCGTATGTGGGGCGGGATCACCACGCCTGACGAACTGCGCGCCATTGCAAATGCGGCGGACAAGTACGATGTGCCCACCGTCAAGGTTACTGGCGGTCAGCGGATCGATCTGCTGGGCGTCAAAGGCGAAGATCTGCCCGCCATATGGTCAGACCTGAACAAGGCCGGGCTGGTCTCTGGCCACGCCTATTCCAAAGGTCTGCGCACGGTCAAAACCTGCGTCGGCACCGATCATTGCCGGTTTGGTACACAGGACAGCACTGGGCTTGGCATCAAGCTTGAGAAAATCCTGTGGGGGTCGTGGACGCCGCACAAGCTGAAGCTGGCCGTATCCGGCTGCCCTCGAAACTGTGCCGAGGCGACGTGCAAGGACATCGGCGTGGTCTGCGTGGACTCAGGCTATCAGATCAGCATCGGCGGGGCCGCAGGCATGGACGTCAAAGAAACCGAATTGCTCTGCCAGGTTCCCACCGAAGACGAAGCAATCGAGATTGTGATGGCCGTCACGCAGGCCTATCGCGAAGGCGGTAAATATCTGGATCGCCTGTATAAATGGTTGGGTAAGGTCGGAATGGGCTGGGTCCAAGCTCAGGTTGTTGAAGACCTTGAAAACCGCGCCGCCCTGGTCGCCCGGTTCGAACTGTCGCAGAGCATCTACCGCAAAGACCCGTGGGCCGAACACGTCAAAGAAAAAGCGCGGACCTACGCGCCAATTGCAGATTTCACACTGGAGGCCGCGGAATGAGCTGGATCGACATCGGACATATCGACGAGGTTCCCTTGCGAGGGGCGCGTCTGGTCAAGACGCATATTGGCTGCATCGCAGTCTTCCGTACTGCCGAGGCGGAGGTCTTTGCCGCGACCAACAGCTGCCCGCACAAGGGCGGTCCGTTGTCTGAGGGTATCGTGCACGGGCAGTCGGTGACCTGTCCTTTGCACAATTGGGTATTTGACCTGAACACGGGCGAGGCGCAGGGCGCTGATGCTGGCCGCATCACCATCTATCCCGTGCGCCTTGAAGAGGACCGTATCCTGTTGGACGACAGCGCAGTTACCCGGCGGAGCGCCGCCTGATGGACGGAAGTGGTCTGCCCGAAGTTCGCTCGACTTGCGCCTATTGCGGGGTCGGTTGCGGTGTGCTTCTGCGACCCGATGGGGCCGGAGGCTTGACTGTTCGCGGTGATCCGGATCATCCGGCGAATTTCGGGCGTTTGTGCTCGAAAGGCTTGGCTTTGGGCGAAACAGTCGGGCTGGAACATCGGTTGCTGGCTCCTCGCGCCTTCGGCCTGGACACAAACTGGGACAAGGCGCTGCAGCTGGTCGCAGATCGGTTTTCTGCTGCAATCAAGAACCATGGACCGGACAGCGTGGCATTTTACGTCTCGGGGCAGTTGCTGACAGAGGATTACTACGTCGCCAACAAGCTGATGAAGGGTTTCATGGGGTCGGCCAACATCGACACCAATTCTCGACTGTGTATGGCGTCAACAGTGGCCGGACACAAACGCGCCTTTGGCACAGATACGGTGCCCGGGACTTATGAGGATCTGGACGAGGCTGATTTGGTTGTCTTGGTTGGCTCAAACCTTGCTTGGTGCCACCCCGTTCTCTATCAGCGCGTGATAGCCGCACGTCAGGCGCGCGGTACAAGGATTGTGGTTGTCGATCCGCGTCGAACAGCAAGCTGCGATCAAGCAGATCTTCATCTGGCGTTGCAACCTGGCAGCGACGTGGCGCTGTTTAATCGACTGCTAACCAGAATTCACCAGACGGGGCATGTGGCACCGGATTTTCTGGATCGCAGCCATGGGTACAATGAAGCCCTCGAACTCGCCCAGCTTGATGATCCTGATGAGACCGGGCTTACCCCAGATGAAATCGAAGCGTTTTGCGATCTGTGGATTGGAACCGAGCGGGTTGTTACGATTTTCAGTCAGGGCGTGAACCAGTCTTCCAGTGGTACAGATAAGGTCAACGCGATCCTGAACTGCCATCTGGCCACCGGGCGGATCGGGCGCGCAGGGATGGGTCCGTTCTCGGTCACCGGTCAGCCAAACGCCATGGGTGGTCGAGAGGTTGGCGGTCTGGCCAACATGCTCGCATGTCACTTGGATATTGAAAACGAGGCCCACAGATCAGCCGTCCGGGACTTCTGGAAAGCACCAACGATGCCGGAGGAGCAAGGGCTTAAAGCGGTGGACTTGTTTCGCGCTGTCGAACGC
Organism: Ruegeria sp. HKCCD4315; assembly: GCF_013112245.1. Taxonomy (NCBI): domain Bacteria; kingdom Pseudomonadati; phylum Pseudomonadota; class Alphaproteobacteria; order Rhodobacterales; family Roseobacteraceae; genus Ruegeria; species Ruegeria sp. HKCCD4315. Next base: position 2,135,048 of record NZ_WVRN01000001.1, read on the forward strand.
GGTCAGATAAAAGCACTTTGGATCATCCACACCAATCCGGCGGCCACCATGCCGGATGCCGACCGGGTGAAGTCAGCGATCGAAAGTTGTCCATTCACAGTTGTCAGCGACCTGACTGCCCGGACAGACACCGCGCGTCTCGCAGACGTATTGCTTCCAGCGGCAGGATGGGGCGAAAAATGCGGCACTGTAACCAATTCAGACCGCACGATCAGCCGACAACGCGCCGTTTTAACCCCTCCGGGACAGGCACGCGCGGATTGGGATATTTTGGCCGAGGTGGGTCGCCGCATGGGGTGGACCGAGGCATTTAGCTATAAGACCCCTGCTCAGATTTTTCGAGAATACGCTAAGATGACCTCGCTTGCCGTAGCATTTGGCAAAGACTTGGATATTACAGAATTTTCGGACATTGATGACGCGGGCTACGAAGCGCTGAGCCCGACAATGTGGCCGACGACATCCCGCAATTCGAATGGTCGTTTTTTTGGTGATGCGCAGTTTTTTCATCCTGATGGCAAAGCACGTTTTGTTCCCGTCACCCATCGTTCACCCAAAGCGGCGACTTCTGAACAATACCCGTTTCTGTTGAATACAGGACGAAACCGGGATCAGTGGCACACTATGACCCGGTCTGGGTTGTCTCCGCGTCTTTCGGCCCATTTGGCTGAACCATATGTCGAGGTTAATCCGAAAGACGTTGATCGGTTGGGTATTGGTGCCGCAGACTTGGTCGAGCTCAACAGCGCAGTCGGAAACGGCATCTTTCGACTTCGCATCACAGACACGGTCGCTCCAGGTCAAGTGTTTGCTCCCATTCATTGGACAGGTGAAACGGCACCAACAGCCCGTGTGGATGCGCTTGTTCCAAGTGTAGTTGATCCAGTCTCTGGACAACCTGAGAGCAAGGCGGCGGCTGTTTCGGTGCGACGTATGAATGCTTCGTGGTACGGCTTCGCCGTGTCTGTCGATGCGGTCTCACCTACGGCAGAATACTGGGCAATGAGCAAAACGGCCAAGGGTTACAGGATCGAGTTAGCAGGGAAGCAAGACATTGACGATTGGGAACAGAAAGCCCGAGATTGGTTTGGACTACCCGATGCCGTAGTGACCTCAATCGAAGATCCCAAACGCGGCTCGCACAGGATCGCGTTGTCTGACGGTCAGCGCCTTTTGGCAGCGCTCTTTGTCTCGCGCCAACCTATCACACTGATGCGAGATTATTTGGCAACATTGCCTGAGGTCTCATTCCATCAGATTCTGTCTGGCCGGTCATCTACTGCGTCTGAAGATTGCGGACCGATCGTCTGTTCGTGTTTCGGCGTCGGGCTAAAAACCATCATCGACGCCATTCAAGAAAAACGGTTGATCAATGTGGACGATATCGGAAATGCCCTTCAAGCTGGAACGAACTGCGGTTCATGCCGACCAGAGTTGGCTGACTTGGTCACCGAGCATTCGAAGTTGAAACGCAAAAACCCGAAGAATTGCCTTCAAGAACAATAAAGATTGGCGTGGGATCTTCGAGCAGAACTGCGGTTTGCTTTAGTTGGCGTTCTAATTAAGCATGGGTTCTGTTCATTCTATACCACATATCCAATTTAGCCTTACTTGGGGACGACGACGGCTTTGCCTTCTATTCCAGAACTCCACCCGTGTCCGAGTTTCGCGTCTGAAGTAAATGTCTCCTCTGACGAGCCGCACTGTAGCTACAGCGCCGAAATTCGCATCGCCACTACGGGCCTCGAGTCAACTGAAGCAAGCCCGCCACCTTCCTTATTTGATGGCGGGTGATATTCGCGCCCAAATTGAGTCAGAGCTTGATCCGGAAGGCTGCAAAGCCGTCAGCACCTTCTCCGGCGTCCTCGATTGTGACTCCCTTGACGTCGCCCATATAGTCTCGTGCTTTTGGGCCGGTCTCGAACAATACAGTCGTGTCCGCAAGCGGAGCAAAAGACCAGTTGGCATCTGCCTTTGGATCAATCGTTCCTTGCTCGACAATGTAGCGCACGATGACATCGCGGTTCGTATCTGGGGCTTCGAATACAATTGTGTCACCCAACGCTCCGGGGAAGGATCCACCGCCTGACGCACGATAATTGTTGGTGGCGATAATGAACTCCATGTCTTTGGTAACCGGTTCGCCGTTGTACGAAAGATTCACAACCCGCGCTGCATCCGGGTTAATCTCTTCGCCTTTGGGTCCGAAGCGCGAGGGTTGGGACAGGTCAATTTCATAGGTCACGCCATCCATGACGTCGAAGTTGTAAGATGGGAATTCCGGGTTCAGCAGGATTGCATCTTTTGAACCCGTTTCAACCTGATTGAACATTCCGGCCGACCGTTCAAGCCAGCCTCTGACTTGCGCACCATTCACGCGGACCGCGCGGACCGTATTCGGATAGAGATACAGATCGGCAACGTTTTTGATGGCAACGTCACCAACGGGAACATCGGTGTAGTATTCCGGACCGCCGCGGCCACCAGCTTTGAAAGGTGCTGCCGCAGACAGGATCGGCAGGCCTTCATGTTCGGTGCCTTTCAACATCTCTTCGACATACCACTTCTGTGCAATTGATACGATTTGGACAGACGGGTCATCCGCGACCAGCGCGAAATAGCTGTGCAGCGGGGCCGAGGTCTTACCAACAGCGCGACGCACATAGGCCAGCGTTTCGTCGTGAACTGTCGCAACCGAGTCGAGGACTCGCTGATCATCTTCGACCAAGGCGGTGATGGATCGGTCTTCGTTCCTTTGGGAAATAGGTCGCGCCTCGGATGTGGTTGTCACCACACGCCATTTATTTCCATCCCGTTCCAGCAGCAGATCCAGTACACCAAGATGCGAGCCCCAGAAGCCGCCCATGACGGCGGGCTTGCCCATCAGTGTGCCTTTTTCAACATCGATGCCGGGACGGTCCGCAAATGTTGGCGACGGAAAGACCAAATGGTTGTGACCCGTGGCAAGCGCGTCGATCCCTTCAACGCCAGCCAGCACGACCGAAGCGTTTTCCATACCGTCTTCATGGTTGGCGTCGCCAATTCCCGAATGCGACAACGCAATGATCAGGTCGCAGCCCTGTTCCTGCATCTCAGGCACATAGGCTTTGGCCGTCTCAACAATATCCCGCGCTTCGACATTGCCCTCGAGATGCTTGCGATCCCAGTTCATAATCTGCGGCGGGGTGAACCCGATCACACCAATCTTGATCGGATGCTTTGTGCCGTCACCCACTTCAATCTCTCGGTCGAGAATGGCGTAGGGTTGAACGAACGTCTTGTCCTCGCGCGGGCTTGCGCCTTTCTCCTTTGCTACGTTAGCCAGAACCACTGGGAAATCCGCACCTGCCAAAGAGGTCTCAAGAAAGTTCAACCCATAATTAAACTCGTGATTGCCCAGTGTGGTCGCATCATAACCAACTGTGTTGAATGCGGTGATTATTGGGTGGCTGTCACCTTCTTTCATACCGCGTTCATAGGCGATGTAATCACCCATCGGATTGCCTTGAAGAAAGTCTCCGTTATCAACCAAAATCGAGTTGGTCGCTTCCGCGCGGATTTCATTGATGATCGAGGCCGTACGGGACAGTCCTACCGTGTCGCGGGGCTTGTCGGCATAGTAATCATAGGGGAAGACGTGAACATGAATGTCTGTAGTTTCCATGATCCGAAGATGCGCTTGGTTGTTGGCCGCGGCAGCAGAGAAAGGATGAAGCGTAACTGCAGCAGCACTCGCAGCTGTCGTGTACAGAAACTGGCGACGCGAAAATAGCGGACGGTTAGAGAACGACATGGGGCACCTCTCAAGTGGGTTGGTCAACGCGTCTTGTTCTGGCTATTCACAACATCCGTATGACACGAGTTGCGAGAACATCTGTCGCGTTATTCATAGGCGGGTGTATTCAATACCATACCCAAATACCCGGATTTTGCTATGGTGTCGCAGGTAGTGAACTTAAGCTTCTCTTTGCTTGATCAAACTAACCCTTAAATTTCCTGAAGATACGAAGTTGAATGAAGCGGAGGGTGCTGTCAGACGAATTCGAACCAGTCTCAGTTTGCCGCGGAAACCGCGAACCTATCCGGAACAAAGCTGATGCCACTCGCTAAGAGCGGCGGCGCGGGTCAGCTTGAAGGTGTCTCGACTGGCTAGCGATCTTTCCTGGTTGAAGTGATTGTAGACGGAGGAATGGACGGAGGCGAATTTCTGTAGACTTCGCATGCGCCTGAAACGCTGCATCGCGCGTTCGCGTCGTCGAAACGGCAGGTGTGAATTCTCGGCGCGGTTGTTGAGCCACCTGCCCGTCTGTTGTTTTTCGAACGCGCCTATTTCTCTGAGCGCAGCCTTGTAGGAAGCGAAGCGATCTGTGACGACCTCCTTGGCGCAACCGTGCCGTTTCATCAATTTCCTTAGGAATTTTAGTGCTGCAGCCTTGTTTCGGCGCTTGGTGACAACGGCTTCCAGCACTTCACCTTCGTGAACTACTGCACGCCACAGATAATGTCGCTTGCCATTCACCTTTACAAAAACCTCGTCCACGTGCCACTTCCATTTCGAGAACGCGCGCAGCTGCTGCACACGCTTCCGTCGGATCTCAGCTGCAAACATTGGACCAAACCTGTTCCACCAATATCGGACGGTTTCGTGGCTCACGTCGATGCCTCGCTCGTGCAACAGATCTTCGACATTTCGAAGCGAGAGCGGGAAACGGATGTACAGCATCACCGCAAGGCGGATGACCTCGGGACTGGTTTTGAAGTACTTGAAAGAGGCAGGTTTGATCATGGGCAAAAGCTACGCAACCGTCCTGCCTGCCTCAAGACAAGTTCTTCTGACAAGACCAGCGCTAAGACGAGTTTTTCTGGCAAGTCGCTACCAATTATTCATCTTTTTCATAAACTATAAATGGCGTTCTCTTAGCGACTTTGTCGTACAGAACTCGACCGGGATAATTAAATTCTTGAGTTGTCCAGTAGGTGGTCGGAACACCGTCCTGCTTGGCGATCTGGAAGACAGTTTCGATTAGAGCTCGACCAACACCTTTTCCTCTAACCTGCTGATCAGCGAAGAGATCCATCAAATAACAGGTATCCTCCACCGACCACATGAACCTATGGTAAAGGTAGTGCGCTAGTCCAACCGGTTTCCCTTCTAACTCAGCGATGAGGCAATTGTATTCACCTGCATCTGTTGACAACAATCTGTTGAACGAAACCTCGTAGACTTCTTCTGAGACAGAGGTCTCGTAGAAATCCAAGTATGCCGTCCATAAGCGCCGCCACTCTTCGTTGTCTTTCAATTCAAGCGGACGGATGATTAAGCCTTCCGGCATGGGTGATTTCTCCTGCGTTCCCTTGAGTGCGTACAACCGAGATCGTCCAGCGCAGTCAAATCGGCTGCTGCCGGACATCCAGACGATCATGTCTAAGTGGAATGTCCTCATCCACTGCTTCGTCCAATTCCTGCGCGTATCGATGGCCTGAATAAACCGCTGCCGCAATTATCGCCGGAGCGTCGCAATCTCCTATGCGACGAAGGCTGAACGGCAAATCCTCGGAACTCGCCCGCCCCAGCAATCCCCTGTAGAGACCATCATTTGGCTTCCGAGCAGTAACCATCACTATGTTGGCAACCGGAACATTCACATTTGGACCGCCATAGGCGCACTCCAACTCTGCGATTTCGCCATCAAATTGCTTAAGCGACTTTGACGGCAGGACCTCGACCCCTAAGCGAATCAAATGCGTTCTGATGCGCCAACGTTCGGACGTATTTCTTGCCCAGTCAGAAACACTGTCAAACGGTGTGACCAGCGTGACGGGATGTCCCTGCGTTCTGATTTTTTCAGCAACAACACTGGCCATGTAGTAGCCATCACCATCAAAAACGAGCGTTGGTCCAATGGGAAGATTCCCATCCATGATGTCATCGGGAGTAAAGACCCGACCTAAGGCTGACCCTTTTGCGACCGGGGCGAAACGTTCTTCGTCAAAATGCTCTTTTCGCCAAGTCGCGCCGGTTGCGATCGCAACGTGGTCAGCATCGACGGCCAAGATATCGTCAACTGTCAGCGGGCTTTCACGGTAGATTTCAACGTTGGGCATCTCCATCAATTGCTGCTCGCGATAATCTTTGACGCGAATGTACTCGCTCATTCCAGGCAGAGCCGCTTCGCGCGAGACCCTGCCACCCAACTCACGAGTAGCTTCCGCCAATTGGACATCATACCCACGCACGCCAAGTGCCCGTGCCGCTTCCAGTCCGGCAGCGCCTGCCCCGACAATCAAGACGCGCGCATCTGAGGATTTCTTACGAATGATTTCAGGGTGCCAGCCTTTGCGCCACTCCTCTCCCATTGTTGGGTTCTGAGTGCATCGAATAGGTACCCCTATCGAGTCACTGGCGTAACAAACATTGCATCCGATACACTCGCGGATCGCGGACAAGCGTCCTTCTTCGATCTTCTTTGGAAGGTAAGGATCAGCGATTGAGGGGCGTGCAGCCCCAATGAAATCCGTAATCCCCCGCCTGACTTGCGAGACCATGGTATCAGGTGACGTGAAGCGACCAACGGTCACGACGGGCTTATCCGTCACGGACTTGACCCAATGCATATAGGGTTCAAGAGCAGCTTCTTTAGTAAAACGGGAGACACCCATCTCAACCGAGTAATCTGCGATGTTGATATCCCACAAATCCGGAAGATCGGAGAGCATCTCAAACATCTCTCGTCGCTCACCATAGATTGGCTGGCCATCCTCGCCGATCTCTTCGTCAGCCGAGAACCGAACGGCCACGGCGCACCGGTCGCCAACGGCGTCCTTGGTTTCCTGAATCAATTCTCGGGTGAGACGCACCCTATTTTCTAAGTTGCCACCATATTCGTCACCGCGCGTATTCACGCGCGGATGCAAAAAACTCGAGATCAGGTATCCGTGCGTTGCATAGACATAGACAACGTCAAATCCAGCGTCCCGTGCCCTCAATGCGGCCTTTCGATGCCAGCGGCGTAGATCCCGGATGTCCTGCTTGTCCATTGCACGGGTCTGAAAAGGGTGCCCTTTCGTATTGGGACGGCTGTCGACGTCCATGCTCGGCAACCGGGAAAACAAGTTGTTCGAGTTGGCGCCTCCGTACCAAAGCTCAGCACCTGCCAGGCTACCGTATTCGTGTACGGCATCGGTCATAAGTGTGTGCGCCCGAACATCACTTTCATCCCAAAGCGAAGCATAAGGATGCGGTAGGTCATCAGACGACGGGTGGATCGAGTTATACTCTGTGCATATGACGCCCCACCCCCCTTGCGCCTTCACTTTTCGCATTGCAGCAAGAGTACGCGGATATTGCCAACCCATACCTGTACAGTGCGGCACCTGATAGAACCGATTTGGCGCAGTAACTGGCCCGATTTGAACCGGTTCGAAAAGGATATCGTAGCGAGGGTCCCTATCCATTTTTTGATCCTTGGTTGGCTGCGCCATGCGCTGGCTGATCTTGTCTGGAGTGTCCGGTTTGAAAGCCGCTCTGTTTCAACCACCGTTTTTGAACGCGGGCATTCGAAAGTGATCTGGGTAGATCTTGGCAAGAAAGGCGGCAATGTGATCCCGGGCAACCGAACGTTGAAAGTTCTCGGGATAGGTCAAAAGCTCCAACCAGATTCCGTCGTACAGAGATTCCAGAATATTGACGACTTGCCTTGGCGGTATGTCCTTGTATCCACCGTCTTCAGCAATCTCTGAACACAGTCTCAGTGCTACGTCGTACCGCTCCTGATCGATGTCATTGATCAGACTGCGATAGACTTCGCGCCGTCCTGCCTCTCCAAAAAACGCAAACCAAACAGCTAGCTTTTTTGGCGTGCAAATCTGAGGGTAAAAGTGCGCATCGACGATCGCCAACAATTTTTCAGGCGCTGACAATCCTGCATTGTCAAAGGCTTCCAACCACTGTTCGTGGTGTTCCTTTGCTAGAAACAGCAACGTTTCTTCCAGCAAGTTCTGCTTACTTTTGAAGTGGAAGTTGACGATGCCCAATGACAAACCTGCAATCTCGGTCACTGTGGACATGGTCGTTCCACCAATCCCGTTTTCGGCAATCGAGTCGATTGTCGCATTGATGAGTTGTTGTCTCCTCACCTCCTTGGTCTCGGTACGACGCCGTCCCTCAGGGTTTGTTTTTTCGATTGGCGATTGTCTCACCAAAATGCATCCCATCTACTAAGCACTTCTTTTGTCTTGCCTGCCCCCAACAGCCGTTCTCACTCAGCGCGTGGACGATTGACATCTAAGCGATAGATGCCATTGATTGAACGATCATTCAATGGAAAAGAGAAAATGATTTGAAAACATCCGGACGTACGCAATCGCAGATCTAGAGTTCCGACCAAAAAGTGAAAACCGGATCGTGCACCAAAGAAATAACTCTACGATGCAAAGCCCCCAAAGGCTCAACGCGGCCTTCAATGGCGGCCCAAGCCGCGTCTGCCTGCGATTGATCCCTGAACTCTACAACAGCCATAAGCGTATGGTTGCGCAGCTCGTCGGTATCGTAACCACTTGCGGGGATGCGCCTGCACAAAGGCGTACCCTCGGCGGCAAGGTCCGTCTTGATCAAGTGTTCGACAAACGCGTTCCACGCCTGCTCGAATGCATCGAGCTCGACGGTTGGTTTCAATTCGAATTGGTTCAAAAGTCTGGGCATTCGTCACATACTATCCGGCAAGTATCACGAGCCAAACCTACGTAGTTCCCCCCACAAGGCAAGCGCGAGGCCACTAGATGATCCGAAACGAAAACCCAGTCATCGCAAATAGCCTGTGGTCAGCAACAGCAGGCTATTCGTCAGAATGTCCACAATTGGTTGGCGAACAGCACTCTGACGTGACCGTGATTGGCGCCGGGTTTACCGGGCTTTCGGCAGCACTTCACCTGGCCGAGAAAGGCGTCAAAGCTGTTGTCATCGATGCGCATCATCCGGGCTGGGGAGCTTCTGGACGTAATGGCGGTCAAATCAATGTAGGCCTAAAGGACGGGCCGACGGGCATCAAAACCAAATTTGGTGACATCTGGGGAACCAGAATGATCCGAATGGCCGGTGACGCCGCCGATCTTGTGTTTGACTTAATAACTCGGCACGGGATTGAGTGCGACGCAAATCGTCCTGGCTGGCTGCGCGCGGCGCATAGTAAAAAAACACTCAGTGAACTACACAAACTAGCCGAGGATTGGGACAACCACGGCGGGGGTATGGTATCGCTTGATCAAAGCGAAATGCAGCGACTGACCGGGACCGAAGCTTACCTTGGCGGCGTTCTGGATCGCCGCGGCGGTGTTTTGCACCCGTTAAACTATGCACTTGGGCTGGCCGAAGCAGGTCGCCGCAATGGCGTGCAAATTTTCGGTGGAACGCCTGCCAAGCAGATTTTGTCAGAGGCCGGTCGCTTTCGTATTGAAACTCCCAAAGGAGCGGTTATCTCAGAAAAAGTGCTGATCTGTACGAACGCCTATTCTGGAGATCTGCATCCGCGCTTGGCTAAATCCGTTTTGCCCGTTCGCTCGGTCCAAGTCGCTACGGCGCCCCTGTCCGACAATGTCCGCCAGTCAATTCTGCCAGAAGGCAACGCTTTGTCAGACGCACGACGCCTGCTTCTGTACTTCAGGCAAGACGCGGAAGGTCGCTTTCTTATGGGAGGACGCGGTACCTACAACGACAAGTCCACTCTCAAACAAATTGAGCGGTTGAAACGCATTTCTGTTGAACTTTTCCCCCAATTATCTGGAGTTCAGTGGGAATACGAGTGGGGCGGCTTTGTTGCTTTGACTAAAGATCACTATCCGCATCTGCATGAGCTCGCACCAGGGATTGTGACAGGTTTGGGATACAATGGGCGCGGCGTTGCCATCGCCACGGCAATGGGGCGCGTCCTCGCCAAATGGGCGACTGGAACCAAATCAGACGAGCTGGAATTTCCTGTCACCCCTCTCAGACCACTGCCTTTTTCCTTCGCGAAAGAGACTCTTGTCGAAGCAGAAATCCTGCGCCTGAAACTCTTAGACAAGTTGGGCCTTTAGAAGGCCCGCAAACAGCGCCGCCTAGCGGTTTTGGGAGAAGAAGCGATAGGTCAACGCGATAGCGGCCAATGAGAGACCTGAGCCGTATCCGATCCAAACTCCGTTGGGACCGAACCCAAGCCAAAAGCCCAGCGCATATCCAAGCGGCAAAGCAAAGACCCAATAGGCAATCAGGGTAATGGCGACAGGAACATGATTGTCCATCATGCCCCGAAATGCGCCTAGCATTGTCCCTTGCACACCATCTGCAATCTGCATTGCTGCAATCACAAGGAACATTGATATCGCAAGAGAAACGACCTCTGGGTCATCTGAAAGGCTATTTGCCAAAGGGGCACGGCCAAACAAAATACCAGTGACGACCACGGTCATCCAACCAACGACGACCAACAGCGACGCTAAAACGATCGGATTCAACCTTTCTCTTTCATCGGCACCAATTGCTTGAGCTACGCGTATAGAAATCGCAATCGAAACGCCTAGTGGCACCATGTAAATGACGTCGCTGACTGCCGAAACGATTTGATGGGCGGCGAGCGCGGCGGCGCTGAACCAACCAAGCATAAGGCCGGCAACTGCGTAAGCGGCCCCCTCCCCCAAATAGCCAACGGAGATAATGAATCCTTCTTTGAGCTGCGCTTTGACCTCGGACCTGTCGAAACTCGCGGACCTCAGAAGGCCTCTCTTACTTTTCCACACTCGCAAAATCACGAGCGCTATGATCAACGGCACTATCTGAGACAACAGACTTGCCATCCCGGCGCCGAGGAGACCCAGACCCGGCCAGCCACCAACTCCGTGGATCAAAACATAATTTGAAGGGATGTTGAAACCGACCGCAAGAAACGCAAGACCAACGCCAATCCACGGATGGTTCATGGCGTCAAAGAGAGCCTTAAGCGTGTAGAAAACCGTGAAGGGCACCAAAAGAAGGCTCATCGCGATCCAGTACCCGCCTATTAGACTGACCACTTCAGGCGGCTGCCCAATCCAAGAGAGAGCAGGCTTAAGGCAGATCATTGCAACAGCGCCAACTGCCCCCACGACTAAGGAAACAAAAATTCCGGCGCTTGTTGCTGCTGCCAGCCCTTGGTCACTTGTTTTCCCAAAAGCTTCTGCCATGCGCACACCAATTGCGGACACAAAGCCGTAGAGCGCTGAATAGAAAATGATCAGCACCGAGGCCGTAATTGAGACCGCCGCCAGAGGAAGTGTGCCCAACGGGGCCACCATCACTGTGTCAACGACACCAATCAAAGCAGCAGCAGCAAGAGAAATGACTATCGGAAGAGCAAGCCGCGCAAGGTAACGCGCCTCTTTTAAGATCGCACCCCAGGATGGCCGAGGCTGCTGCGATATCCGCACTCGCGTCATATTGCTGGGCCTTTCAGTCGAAATTGACTAAGCCGTATCTCCAAGTAATTCTGGAACCAAACGAACAAGGCATCCCCAGGCAGCTTGCTCCGCCTGCTTTCGGCTCAGGCCTTCCGGAGCGAGATGCAATCGTTGCCAATAGCCATCTGTTAATGTCTCCATCCATTCAGCCATTTGATCTGCTGAAGTAACGTCGTCTGCTGAGAGCAATTCTTTCCAGATCAACCTCAAGGTCTCTCTTCGACGTGTCTCAAAATGCTCGGCAACTTCATCATACTGCAGTTGAAATCGAAGCTCGCCCCAGAATGCATACCAAAGGGGTAAGACATCCGGACCACACGCATCAGGGTGGAAGTCAGCTTTTATCAAAGCCCTTATCTTTTCGGCGGGCTTGTCCCCTGCTCGCTCTAAAGAAGCTGTCCAGTGCTTCTCGTAACGCTGGTACAGGTCACGCAAAGTTTCGGTCAGAAGACCTAGCTTTGATTTGAAATAAAATGCCGCAACACCCTGAGAAAGCTCTGCCTCAGACGCGACTGTTGCAAGCGTCGTTTTTGCCAATCCATGGGTCAATATTGAGCGGCAAGCTGCGTCCAGCAGCTGCCGGCGACGACGATCTGCGTTCTCCTTCCTCTCTTTGCGAGGACGTTTCCGCTCAGCTTCGACCAATTGTCGCTCCTCCTACGAATGCAGCCATCTACAGCGCGCAAAAAAGATGCGTCAATAGCTTGAAATTTATTTGAGCGCTCAAATAAACTTTACGAACGCGCACCCGATCTGTAAACGGGAGAGAAGGGGATGGAGAAATTTGACGGTTGAGAACAGATACGATGTGATTGTGGCCGGCGCTGGTCACAACGGATTAACCGCTGCAGCCTATTTGGCGCGCGCTGGCATGCGTGTTTTGGTGGTCGAAAAGAACGACTGGATCGGTGGCGCCGCAGTCAGCCGGTCGCTACACGAGGGCTGGACATACTCGAATTGCTCATACGTTTGCTCTCTTTTGCGGCGCGAGATTGCCAGGGACCTTGAGCTACCAAAATACGGACTTCAGGTAATTCCGTATGAAGGCGGCGCGAGCTTTACGCGCGATGGGGATTACTTCGCCTACTATTCCGATCACAACGCACTGAAGCGTGAGATGGCACGTCATTCCGCAAAAGATGCCGACGCCTATCGCCGCTATTCGCGAGCCATCATGCGGCAATGCCGTTTTATCCGTCCGTTTTTACTTCGGGACGCACCGGACCCCGCTTCTCTCCATCCGCGCGATCTCGGCGAACTGGCGTACCTCGTAAAAAAAGCACATGGTTTGGGCAGTCGGGAGCTTGGTGAAACGCTGAAATTCTGGACAATGTCCATTGGTGACTTTCTGGATGAGCATTTCGAAAACGACTTGATTAAGGCCCATTTGGCAGGCTCAGGCATTATCGGCACCGGCCTCGGAGTGTACTCACCCGGAACGGCATATGTGCTGCTGCACCACTACATGGGTGACATTGACGGCGGCATCGGAGCATGGGGCTTCGCGCGTGGAGGGATGGGTGCAATTTCGAATGCCATTGCTGCCTCTTTCAAGGATCACGGCGGTACTATCCACACAGGTTCGGGGATTGAGAAAATCCTCAGCAAAGACGGACGCGTTGAAGGCGTAGCTTTGGAGGACGGCAAGGTTTTTCATGCCCCTGTCGTTGCCTCCAATATGGATATCAAACGCACAATTCTGCACCATTTAGATATGGCCGAGTTGCCGGATGATTTCACCAAGGCGGTGCGAAACTTCAAAATTCGGGGGTCCTCGGCAAAGCTCAATATTGCGCTTGACCGCTTTCCAAATTTCCCTGCAGCACCCGAGCACACCAGCTTCCTCAGGGGTGATTTACATGTGTCGCAGAGCCTCTTTGAACTTGAAAAGGCCTATGATGATTGGAAAGTCGGACGCTGGTCGGAAAAGCCTTATATCGACATGCTCATCCCAAGCCAGATTGATCCGACTATGGCGCCGACAGGTGCCCACATGATGACGGTTTTCGTCCAATATGCGCCGTATGACTTAGTAGTCGACGGCGTTAGATCTGCCGAAAATTGGGACGACAAACAGCGCAACGCGATGGCAGAAACTGTACTCGACCAGATGTCTGTGGCGTGTCCCGACATTCGCGAGCGCGTTGTTCATATGGAAGTTCGTTCACCATTGGAAATTGAGCGCGAGGTCGGTCTGACAGAGGGCAACATTTTCCAAGGCGAACTAACTTTTGATCAGCTTTTCTTCAATCGGCCCGTCCCGGGTTGGTCGCAGTACAATTTACCCATCAAGGGGCTTTATCTGTGCGGGTCGTCCGCCCATCCCGGCGGTGGGGTTATGGGGGCCCCAGGTGCAAACGCTGCCCGCGCTATTCTCAGGAAAGAAACACGGCATGGCCGAATGAAGGGGTATGCCGCATGAGCCAATTTGATGCGATTGTCATTGGCGGCGGTGTAAACGGCCTGATTGCCGGAACACTCCTTGGTCGACGCGGCAAGAATGTCTGTATCATTGAGAAATCCGACAGGTTCGGCGGCATGGCGTCTTATTCTGTGGACGGCGGTCCGACCCTTGCACATTCGCTATACAACCTGAGCCCGCGGGCATTGGGTGACATCGGCATAGGTATTCAACACCCTGTCCTGTCCAGCAAACCCGTCTCCACGGTCTCTCTGTCTGAGGATGGGCGGCACATCGTCTTCAAGAACGACGGCGTGTATTGGAGCGACGGGACAAAACACCGGGAATCAGATGCCTGGTCTGATCTGACACGCCAGCTGATTACATATGGAGACCTTTTGCGCCAACTCGCCGAGGCTCCACCTCCCGGGGGGCAAAAGGCCATCCTTTCCCGGGGTGCGCTCAACGAGTTCTTGCGCCTGGCGAAACTGGGCATAGGCCTGAAAAAGCTGGGCAAATCTGAAATGCGGCGTTTCCTGCAGGTCGTCTTATCTAATGTCCACGACATTATCCTAGATGACCTGTCGGAAGGACCGGTGGCTGGAATGCTTGCTGCTGATGCAATCTGGGGGACAGCCACTGGTCCAAGATCTCCGGGCACTGTGTTCAATCTGATCTATCGTTTGGGTCACGGAGGGACCATCACTCAACCAGCAGGCGGGATGTGCGCGTTAACCGATTTGATGGTGGAAGCTGCGCAAAAGGCAGGTTGCCTGCTGATGCCGGACACTGAAGTATCCCGCATTCTGTTGGACAACGATGCAGTCTCCGGAGTGGAAACCACCGATGGACGAACCATTGCCGCGCCTAATGTGCTCAGCAGCCTTGCCCCGAAACTAACAAGCCGAATGACCGGTCCCTCTGCCTTTGACATCGAAACGATGCGGCGAGTGCGAAATATACGGGCGCGTGGAACAACGGCTAAGGTCAATCTACGGCTCAAGGATAGCTCCGCCCTGCCTAGCCTGAGTGACGAATTGGCACACGAACGTCTGATCTATGCTCCTTCTGTGGAATACGTCGAAGCTGCGATCAATCCGGCTAAGTATGGTCAAATGTCCAAAGCACCTGTGATTGAAGCTTTCAAAATGCAGACAGCCGACGGAGCAAGCTGGCTGTCAACCATAGTGCAATATGCGCCATCTGACCTTGAAGGCGGCTGGACTGAGACTGCAAAGGAACAGCTTGTGGAAATTGCAGTCGAAACTCTTAGCCGCGCCCTGCCCGGCTTGGGTGATCAAATTGCAGGTAAGCAGGTCATAACACCGGATAAAATCGAAAGCGCAACCGGAGCGCCCGGCGGGCACTGGCACCATGCAGAAATGTCTTTGGACCAGCTCCTGACACTTCGGCCCACGAACGGGATGTCCAGATACTCCATGGGGCCGAAAGGGCTGTTCCAATGCGGTGCAGCAACGCATCCCGGTGGCGACGTCATGGGCCTCGCTGGTCGCAATGCGGCCCTGGCGGCGCTGGAGGCTCCGCCATGAGCATCTTTACCGATCCAAAACTCGGTTTGATACCCGGGCCATTTCACAAAAAACTCGAAGAGCAAAATCGCGCACAAAATTGGTACGATTGGGCCGGTTATGCTGCCCCGGGTGTGCTGGACAGTGTCGAGTTCGAGTACTTCGCGCTGCGAAATCAGGCCTCTTTGTTTGATATCTCACCAATGCACAAGTACCGATTGACCGGGCCGGACACGACCGCGATGCTCAATCGCCTCGTGACACGGGACGTCCGAAAAATCAGCGTTGGTCGCGTGGGGTACGCGGTCTGGTGTGATGAAGAGGGTATGGTAATCGATGACGGGACTCTTTTCCATCTTGGCGACAACGATTGGCGCCTTTGTTGTCAGGAACAAATGCTGACATGGCTACTCGACGCTGCATGGGGTTTTGACGTTTCAGTCGTCGACGAAACTCACAGTGTTGCTGGACTTTCGCTGCAAGGGCCGACCTCTTATGCAGTTTTGGAAGCCGCTGGTTTAGATGTCAGCAAGCTGAAGCCATTCGATCTCGCTCAAATTGAACACAGTCTCATGATCTCGCGGACGGGTTTTACCGGTGACTTAGGTTACGAGCTCTGGTGCGACTGGGACAAGGCAGAAGCGCTTTGGGACAGAATTTGGAAAGGTGGCACACATCAGGGACTGCGCGCCATTGGATACGAAGCTGTAAACTTGGCCCGCATCGAAGCCGGTTTTCTGACCGCAGGTGTGGATTTTCAACCGGTTCATGCGACCGAACGGTTGCACCGAGGCCAAACACCCTTCGAACTTGGTCTGGGTCGGCTCGTCGATTTCAACAAAGGACATTTCAATGGCCGGCGAGAGCTGCTGTCCAAGCGAGAGAATCCAAGAAGCCTCCTCCTACGTTTCGATGTCGAAGGATTCAAACCCTCGGAAGGGTCGTTGATCTACAATCGACGCAAAAAAGAAGTTGGGCACATAACATCCGGGATATGGTCGCCGACCGCCAAGCGCAGCATTGCGTTGGCCCATGTCCGTATGCCGGATGCTGGCCGGTCATCTGGCTTAAAGGCCGAGATCTACACTCTGCAAGAAGGCAAATGGCGCACCAGGATGGCGCGCCTCACTCCTGTCACCAAAGCCTTCTTCGCACCGCCCCGCGCACGAGCTACGCCACCGGCCCGCACCTAAAGGAGAAGCAGACGTGAACACCCTGGATAATACACCAACCGACGGCGACCTTGTCGCTTGGGATCGCGACCATCACCTACATCCTTGGGCCGGAACCGACGGCTTTGGGTCCGACGAGTACATGCGGGTAAATACAGCGGATGGTATCTACCTCTGGGATGCTGCCGGGAAGCGATATATTGATGGCCCTGGCGGAATGTGGTGCACACAGATCGGATACGGGCGTCAAGAGATGGCCGATACCATTTCCCAACAGGTTATGAAGATGCCCTATGCGTCGCCGTGGTCGTTTACGACCGAACCCGCGGCCGTTCTGGCGCGAATGATCGCGGAACGTACACCAGGCGATCTGAACACGGTGCACTTCACGACCGGTGGGTCTACCGCCGTTGACACCGCACTGAGGACCGCACTTTTCATGAACAAACGGCTTGGCCGACCGGAGAAGAGGATCGTGATCGGCCGGGAAAAAGGCTACCACGGATCAACCTTTCTCGCCGCGACTGTCACTGGAAAAGAACGTTTCGAAACAAGCTTTGAAAAAGCTCAGGATCTGGTGCGTTTTCTGCCCGACGTGAACCCCTACCACCGGCCAGAAGGCATAACAGTTGATGCATGGTGCGACGCCAAAGTTGCTGACCTTGAGAGCCTGATTGCTGACGTAGGCGCCGACCGTGTTGCCGCCTTTATCGCGGAACCGATCCTGTGTTCCGGTGGCGTGATCGTTCCACCTCCGGGTTATCACAAGCGCACGCTCGAAATTTGCCGGGCAAACGACATTCTGTACATTTCGGATGAAGTCGTAACCGGCTTTGGTAGGTTGGGACACTGGTTCGCCTCAGAAGACGTCTTTGGCATCGTCCCTGACATTATTACCTGCGCAAAAGGTTTAACCTCGGGCTATCTGCCGTTAGGTGCCTGCATAATCTCGGACGCAGTAATGAAACGCATTTCAGACGCACCGGGCGACGATGTTTTCTACAACGGCTACACATACTCCGGGCACCCTGTGAGCTGCGCGGCTGCCATTAAGAATATTGAAATCATGGAGCACGAGGACATTCTAGGACACGTTCAACGCGTCACACCGCATTTCCAGGACCGCCTAAATCAAATAAAGGAGAAGTTTCCGATAGTTGGGGATGTGCGCGGTGACGGGCTCCTCGGGTGCATAGAATGTCGCCCTGGACTGAACGTCGAGAGTTACGAAGCGCATGTGAAGTTTGGACAGAAACTGGACGATGCGTGCGAGGAGATGGGACTCCTCTTGCGACCATTTGGAAACATGGCCGTGTTCTCGCCCCCTCTGATCATAACTCCGTCGCAGATAGACGAAATGTTCGACATCATGGAAGCTGGTATGGCGCAGGTCAGCAAGGACTACGACGCATAACGGTCATCGCGTCCATTTAAAGTTCCAGTCAGATCAGGCAGGTTTCCGACCACGGATGTGATGAGGGCAATGCTCTCCGGTTTTCAACACTGGCTGCATAGCGTCCCAGATCTCGATCTGATGTTCAATAAACTCCGCACCATGACGAGCTTCCCAGTCGGCTCGGTTTGGCCCGGTCAATTCCTCCAGCTCATCAGCTGATACCTGAGCATACCAAGCGTTGCGGTTGACTAACTCTACGTCTTCAAAGCCAGCCAGCTCCATAGCAGCTCGGTACTTTGAGGGCGACGCCATCTGAAACTCTAAGGCTTCCATCTTTACGTAGTGCGCCATTTCCGGTGACATCTCACCATCATGATTGGTCAGCCAGTCAGAAGCAGCGAAATAACCGCCTGGTTTGAGCACACGATAAGCTTCCGCAGCCATCGCTACTTTGTCGGGGATATGGATGATCGAGTCCTTCGAAAACACTACGTCAAAAATACCATCTTCGAATGGCATTGGACCTGGAGTGACCTGTATGATATCGACCTTTCTCTCCAGATCCGCCTGCCCAACTCGCTCTTTCGCAGCCGCGCAAACCGGGGCCTCTACATCAATCCCCGTAACTCTAGCGGCGCCGAACTCCCTTGCCATCAACACTGCGATCGCCCCAGATCCGCATCCTATATCAAGGATATGCTTATCTTTCAGATCAACCCCTTCAACAACACGAGCAACTTCTTCAGGGCCTCCCGGTGAAAGAAATCCCTCCCCCCAAAGCTCCTCCAGAAAGCTGATTGCCTGTTGATCATATAGGATTTCGTCTGACATAGGATTCCCCCGCATCTGATTGTCAGTCAGTCACTGTAGTGAAACCTTTTCTCTCATCTCAGACAAGCTTTATCGCGAAATCGCAGGTCAAAGATTCAGCTTTAATTGAATGATCATTCAGTCAGTAGACATCAAGTGATTTGACTGGTATTCGGAGAAAAGAACGCCTAGAAGGATTTTCTCGCAATGGCTGACACCCTACCGACGCATGCCCAAACCGTGATTATTGGTGGGGGGTCGATCGGCGCGAACACGGCCTATCACTTGACTAAGCTCGGCCATTCCGATGTTGTCGTTCTGGAACAGGGACAACTGACATCAGGGACCACTTGGCATGCCGCAGGCCTGATCGTAGCCGGCCTCCTTAAATCCGAAGCTGAGTGCGCTATCTACACGCACGGTCGAGACCTTTATGCGAACCTAGAGAAGGAAACCGGTATATCCACAGGTTTCCGCGACGTTGGATATCTGCAGATTGCAACCAATGACGAACGCCTGCATGAGATGCGCCGCGTCGCCGCCTTCATGCGGCGTTTCGGGATAAACAACCACGAAGTTTCGGTAAAAGAAGCGCAGGATATGTTCCCCATTGGGGACCTCTCAGACGTCGTTGGAGCATTCCTAATTCCCGAGGACGGTCGGGCCAACCCAGTGGACGTGACAATGTCCCTGACCAAGGGAGCCAGAAACAGAGGTGCGCGTTTCTACGAAGGCGTGCGGGTCGAAGAGATTTTGGCCAGAAACGGCACCGCTACGGGGGTCCGGACCGCAAGTGGTCACACCATAACAGCAGAGAACATTGTGATTTGCGGTGGCATGTGGTCCCGCCAACTGGGGGCTAAACATGGTGTTAATCTGCCCCTCCAGGCGGCTGAACATTACTATCTGATAACGGAAAGCATCCCAGGACTGCCACGCGACCTACCTGTTCTCGAAGACCCTTCCACATACACGTATTACCGTGAAGAAGTCGGCGGGATGATGTTGGGGCTTTTTGAACCAGGCGCTGCGGCTTGGAAGGTCGATGGTATCCCGGATGAATGGCAATTTGGAGAGATCGAGCCAGATTGGGAACGTGTTGGGCCCGACTTAGAGAAAGCCTATTCGCGCGTACCTGACACGATGAGCTACGGCGTTAAGAAACTGTTCTGCGGACCAGAAAGCTTTACGCCTGATCTTGCACCACTTGTTGGCCCAACGCCCGAACTGCGCAATCTTTGGGTTGCATGTGGGATGAACTCACTTGGCATCCTGAACGGTGCAGGCACAGGAATGGTGCTGGCCCATTGGATGGTGGACGGGTTGCCGCCAATCGATGTCACCGGTATCAACGTCAATCGTTTCTCCCGTGAAATGGCAACACCGGCCTTTCGACGCGACAGGACACCTGAGTTGCTCGGAAAGTTATTTGGCCAGCACTACCACAATGAGAACTACAAAACGGCCAGGAACGTTAAGCGTTCAGTGCTCTATGACCGTCTCATAGAGGCCGGAGCCTTTTTTGGCGAAGGAAATGGTTGGGAACAACCTGATTGGTTTGCTCCGACGTCCGAACAAGCCAAGGTCGAGAAATACAGTTGGTATCGTCAAAACTGGTTTGAATGGCACGCTGAAGAACACCGGGCAGCACGCGAGGATGTCATCGTAATGGACATGACATCAATGGCGTGTTTCAGCGTCGAAGGACCAGACGCCTGCGCCCTCCTCTCTCGCCTCTCTTGCAATGAAGTTGATGTTGATCCCGGTCGTGTCGTCTATACAGCCTGGGTAAATGAACGAGGTGGATTTGAGGCTGACCTTACAGTTACCCGACTATCCGATCATAAATTCTGGGTCATCGTGGGTGAAAACTCGGCGGGTCATACCGAGATGCGCATGCGACGGCACATCTTGGACGGTGAAAACGTTGTTATCACAGACATCACTTCAGGACGCTGCCAGATCAACGTTCACGGTCCAAAGTCACGCGAACTTTTGAGCAGAATATCTGGTGCTGATTTGTCCGACGAAGGCTTTCCCTTCATGACTGCTCGAGAAATCGACATCGGTTACGCCATAGTTATGGCCTATCGCGTGACCTTTATCGGCGAGCTCGGCTGGGAACTTCACGTGCCCGCCACTCAGGCAGTACAGACCTACGACCTGCTTATGGATGCAGGTCTTGATTTGGGCGTTCGCAATGCCGGAATGCAAACCCTTAACTCCCTGCGGCTAGAGAAAGCTTATCGTGATTTCGGAATCGATGTGGACAACACAGACAACCCGATCGAAGCCGGGCTTGGGTTTGCCGTAAAACTGGACAAACCCGGTGGTTTCATCGGTAAGGAAGCACTCGCCGCGATCAAGGCGAAAGGCACGCCCAATAACCGGATGTTGCAGTTCCTGCTAAAAGACCCAGAGCCTCTGATGTATGGCAACGAGATGATTTATCTAAACGGCAAGGAAGTCGGATATATTCAAGTTGGCGGATATGGGCACACGCTCGGCGCTGCTGTCGGCATTGGTTTTGCAGAGATTGACGAGCCGTTGACTGCAGACTTAATCGCATCGGGGCAGTGGCAGATCGAAATCGCAGACGAGAAGTACGATGCGACCGCCTCGTTAAAACCGCTCTATGACCCCGGAATGCACAAGATAAGGTGCTGAAGCCCCCGTCCGTTGTTTTCCCTTAGACCGGAAAGTGTTTTGGGAAAAACCGCGACAGCGAAAGCATGCAAACATCCCTGAATTCCCGACGATCGGCCACTTTGGGGTACAACATCAAGCTGAGCCAGGCCCCATCTGACATCGCCTCTACTGCTCGGGCTGTTTTTTCTGGATCAAGATCGTCGTAACCGCCGTCGGTGATCAATTCACCACACAGTTGCAGAATTCGGTCGTATCTTTCGTTGTCATATTTGTTATGTATTTTCAAATAATTAGGACGATACTTCGCTTGACCCCAGAAAGCAAACCAGACAGCCAAGCGCTTGTGTGTGCAGATGCTTTTGTCAAAATCCGCTCGAATGATGGCAGCCAGCCTATGTGCGGCTGTAGGTTCCGCGGCGTCGTAAGACTTTAGCCAATTCTCATAGTGTTCTTGCGCAAGGAAACCTAGCGTTGCGTCATACAGCGCTTCCTTACTGTCGAAGTGATAATTCACCACGCCATGGGACAGATTGGCTGTTTCTGTCACGTGTTTAAGCGTCGTGTCAGAAAACCCGCGTTTCGAAATCGAGTCTATGGCGGCCATGATCAACTGCAAGCGACGAACTTCAGGAGGTTCGGTGCGTCGTTTTTTCTGAAGCTCATGCGTCTCCAATTTAACTCTCCTCTCGCTCAGCCATTTGCCTGTCCAGCAGATCCGCTCTTTGTTGCCGGAACATAATTACCGCTGCAATAGCAACACAAATCGCAATTACAAGAATCATGATAGTCGCTAGCGCGTTAATGTCCGGCCTGAGGCCCAGTCGAATGCGCGAAAAGATCAAAATTGGCAAGGTATTTGCGCCGGGACCAGTAACAAAACTCGCTATGACCAAATCATCGAGAGACAGCGTGAAGGCCAGCAACCATCCCGAAATTAGAGCCGGCGTCAGCTGTGGGATCGTAATAGCTGTTAGAACTTTGAACGGTTTTGCACCAAGATCAGCGGCCGCTTCTTCCAGTGTTTGCCCCACACCGGTTAAGCGTGCCTGAATTGTCACCGCCACATAGGCCATTGAAAAGGTAATATGCGCGATCGTAATCGTCGCAAAACCGCGCTCAGCGGGCCATCCGATCAGCTGGTTCAGCGAGATGAAGAAAACCAGCAAGGACAATCCGGTTATCACCTCGGGCATCACCAAAGGCGCGACCAACATGCCACCGAACAAAGTCCGCCCCTTGAACCGTCCAAAGCGCACCATAGCCAGACCTGCCAAGGTCCCAAGCGCCGTGGCAAAAGTAGCGTTGACAACGGCAATTTGAAGACTGAGTGAAACAGCACTCCAGACTTCGGCAGATTGAAAAAGCTCCTTGTACCAGCGCAACGACCATCCACCCCATACCGGTACCAGCTTTGAGTAGTTGAATGAGTAAATAACCAACAGGATCATTGGGATGTAAAAGAATGCCAGTCCCAAGGTCAGCATGATGGTTAAGAAACGGGAGCGTTTGGCGTACATCTATTGCTCCTCCGCTGCTTTGCCTTGGTAGTGCTGGAAAACCATGATTGGCAGCACCAGTATGAACAGCAGAACAATCGCAACTGCGGCGGCCACTGGCCAATCGCTGTTTCTAGAGAACTCATTGTAGAGAACCCGCCCAATCATCTGCACGTTGCCGCCACCTAACAGATCGGGGATAACGTACTCGCCGGTCGCAGGGATAAAGACCAGCAGTGAACCAGCGACAATTCCAGGAATCGTTAGGGGCAATGTGATTTTGAAGAAAGTGTTCGTTGGTTTGGAACCAAGGTCGGCGGCCGCCTCGTTCAGGCTGTTGTCCAGCTTCTCCATATTCGCGTACAGCGGCAGGATCATGAACGGCATATAGGTGTAGACGATCCCGATATAGACGGCGAATTCCGTGTAAAGCATGCGGATCGGCTCATCGATCACCCCCAGCGCTATCAGAAGGTTGTTGATCGTGCCTTGATCCGCAAGCAGGCCCATCCACGAATAGACCCGCAACAAGAAAGACGTCCAAAACGGAAGAATGATTGCAAACAACAAGAGCGGCTTCGCAACCGGCCCCGATCGTACAATTGCATAGGCAATAGGGTAGCCAAACAAGAGGCACAAGAACGTACACGTTACTGAAATCTTGAGTGAATTTACGTAAGTGTCAAAGTACAGGCTGTCTTCCCAGATGTAGACAAAATTGTCGAAGACCAGGCGGATTGTCATGATCCCGTCACCTGTCCACTCAATTAAACTTGTGAATGGCGGGCTCGCAATCGCCAGTTCAGCTAAGCTTATCTTGGCGACAATGAAGAACGGTGCCAGAAAGAATACAAGCAACCAGAAGAACGGTATGACGGTGACGATCTGACGCCATCTGCTATGGATACGCCGCATCACTAAACGGATCATGGGTTGTCGTTCAACCTGCGGCGGTTCGAACATATCCTCGGTGAAATCCGTCATGAGTGGAGCAACATGGCGCTAGACGGATCCCAGCTGATATTTACCTTGTCTTCCCAGGTTAATCGCTGCGCAGCATGCGTCGGACGTGACTGGTTGGGCTGAGTGACGTCGAAGATTTCGCCATTGGGAAGCCTTACCTTGTAGATCGATGTCTCTCCCAAATACCCAACATCGTCGATAACGGCCGCTGTCTGGTTCGCGCCCTCAGCAATTGTATCAGATTTCTCAAGTCGAATTTTCTCGGGCCTCAGCGCAACCCAAATCTTGCTGCCAGCCTTAACAGAATGACCGTGATCAATATAAACTTCGCAGAACTCGGTTTCGACCCGAACATGGTCGACCCCATCCTCGGTCACCCTGCCCTCAAAAATATTTGCTGATCCGATAAAGTCAGCCACAAAGCGGGATTCTGGAAACTCGTAGATCTCTGTCGGAGTTCCAATCTGTTTGAAGCGACCCGCGTCCATAACGGCCATTCGCGAAGACAGGGTCATTGCTTCTTCCTGATCGTGAGTCACGACGATGAACGTGACGCCGACCTTGTCCTGAATGTTGGCAAGCTCAAACTGCGTTTGCTTACGCAGTTTTTTGTCCAGAGCAGCCAAAGGTTCATCCAGGAGCAGCAACTTGGGACGTTTGACCAAGGCCCGCGCCAATGCAACACGCTGGCGTTGCCCACCGGACAATTGTTTAGGTTTTCTCTTTTTGAAATCTTCCAACTCAACAAGCTTGAGGATGTCGTGAACTCTGTCCGCAATGTCTAGCTTGGGGACATGGTCTTGCTCCAACCCGAAAGCCACGTTTTTTTCGACGGTCATATGCGGAAACAGCGCATAGCTTTGGAACATCATATTGGTCGGACGTTCGTAAGCTGGCACATCGGCCATATCGACTCCGTCGATAGTGATTGTACCACTGTTCAAATCCTCAAACCCAGCAAGCATTCGAAGTAGTGTCGACTTTCCACATCCAGATCCGCCTAAAAGGCAGAATAACTCTCCTTTGTAGATATCCAGATCAACGTTATCGACAGCAGTCACTGCACCGTATTTTTTGGTTACGCCTCTGATTTTGACCAGAGGTTCCTGTTCTTTTTGATTGAGCCATGGTTCTGGGCTGACAGCCGTGGAAACAGTCAATTTGGGCCTCTTAGTCTGCCAGTCGGGATCTGGGGATGCAGTAGCGAACCGGTCTGGTCCGCTACTTCATTTGCCGGTGTGAGTGGATTTAGTTTCCGGCCTTAAAGTCAGTCCAGGTACGTGTCTGCAAGCGCTCGACCTTGGGAGGAAGAACGGCAGTCGTGTACATCTTGGCAACCTGATCCGATGTTGGGAACGCGGCTGGGCTGGAGGTTACAGCCTCATCAACCATGGGCTTGGCCGTCAGGTTGGCGGTCGCATACCAGGTGAAGTTACTATCATTGGCCGCAACCTCGGGGCGCATCATATAGTTCAGGAAAAGATGAGCGTCTTCTTTGTTCGCGGCGTCTTCCGGGATTAGCCAACCATCAATCCACAGCTGCGCTGTACGATCACCTTCGGGCAGGAAGAAGTCTAGCACTACACCAGTGTCGGCTTCCGCTGCGCCAGACATGGCAAGGAGACCGTCAGGGCCCCATGGGGTTGAGACACAGAACTCTTTCTGAGGCATCCGTTGATAAGCATAGTTATCGAAGGTTTTGATGTATGGCCTGATTTCCGCCAACATCTCCCCAACCTTCTCATAGTCTTCCTTGTTTGTGGAGTTCGCATCCAGGCCCATATGCGCTAAAGCCATCGGAATGATGTCGCCCGGGGAATCCAGGAATGAAACTCCACACTTGGACAGCTCTTTCATGTGAACAGGATCGAAAACCATATCCATCGAGCCTATGGGGGCATCTGGATACGTCTCTTTCACCAATTCTTCGTTGTATGTGACGCCGTGCGTTCCCCACATATAAGGAATGAAGTGTTGGTTGCCTGGATCCCATTCACTTGACAACTGCTCCATGATTGCCGGGTCGATGTGCTTGATATTGTCCAGCTTCGACATATCCAACGGCGCAACAATTCCCGCCTTAATCAGACGAGCCGTATCACTGCCGGCATGACTAACCACATCATATCCGCTGTTTCCCGCGAGTAGCTTGGCATCAATTGCTTCGGCAGAGTCATACGGATCATAGATCACCTTGATACCGTATTCTTTTTCGAAGTTCTCGATTGTGTCTTCAGCGATGTATTCTCCCCAATTCGTAACCTTCAACACACGCTCTTGCGCGTAAGCCGATCCCGAAACTGCAGTAGTAGTTGCTGCTATAACTGTAATTCCGGCGATTTTCCTGATTGAGTTCATAACTTCGCTTCCTCTCCCTGAGTGGTGGCTGAATTTGTCTTGCCTTGTTTGCTAGTCTGTCTTCTCGAATGATCGCGCCTGCGTTGCCGGCGCGATCACCAAGCACCCCATTCCCCCAAGTCGCTATGTTTTTATCTGACTGGTCATTCAGAACGGTAGTCCGCTGAAATCTGCACTGTCAAGCTTGGCTGAATGAATTTTGATCATATCTTTACGTATCACTGGTTTTGCACCTGATTTGAGCAGGTAAATCGAAAACCATCGACCAAGGAAACCTCACAGGCGTGACTAGCGGCACATTTCTGAATGATCATTCAGTCAGAAAAAGTTGACGAGCAAGTCAATTTAAGCGACACCTACGCTCAGTCGAAGAGTGGCGGATCCAGCAAGGCCAAATTTTCACTCCTGGATACTGTCCCCATCTGAGACCCAAACTGACCAAACCAAAACTATGCGGGTTGTTCCGATGCGCGACGAAGTAAGAAACACAGAAATTCCTACCAATTGGGACCGTCGCGGGTTGCCCGGTTGGTGCTATCACAGCAATGCCCTTCTTGAACTTGAGAAGAGCGAACTTTTCAAAACGCATTGGCAAATCGCGTGCCATGTTTCGGATGTTCCGGAACCCGGTAATTTTCTATGTTTTGACATGTGCGGTGAGCGCGCCCTGATCTTGAAGGACAGCAACTCGGACATCCGCGCGTTTCTAAACGTTTGTCGTCACCGCGGTTCTCGGCTGGTCTCGAAAGAGCAAGGAAAATGTG
Organism: Ruegeria sp. HKCCD4315; assembly: GCF_013112245.1. Taxonomy (NCBI): domain Bacteria; kingdom Pseudomonadati; phylum Pseudomonadota; class Alphaproteobacteria; order Rhodobacterales; family Roseobacteraceae; genus Ruegeria; species Ruegeria sp. HKCCD4315. The sequence goes on from NZ_WVRN01000001.1 coordinate 2,162,052, forward strand.
CAAACGCTCTAGTCTGCCCATTTCACGGCTGGGTTTACAATCTTGATGGAACGCTACGCGGCGCCGCCCGTCCGGAGTCGTTCCCCGATCTAGACAAGCACGAGTTTGGCCTGAAAGAGATTGAAATGGAAATCTGGCAGGGTTTTTTCTTCGTCCGATTCAAACCTGGACCCCAGCCATCAGTAGCCGAACTGCTAGCCCCGATTGAACAGGAAGTCTCTGCCTACAAAATGGCCGAACATGTCCCGACGGACGGAATCTGGACCGAGGAGACTCCTGTAAACTGGAAATCGATCAGAGATGTCGACAACGAAGGGTATCATGTCCCGCTCGCGCACCCTGCCCTTCAGGATCTGTATGGCTCGACCTATTCAGACGAACCATATGTCGATGGTATCTCACGTTCTGACGGAAAATTCACTCCGACAAAGGGCCGGAGGTGGGCCGTTCGCAACTACAAGAAATTCACTAAACCACAGCCTCACCTGCCAGAACACTTGCACAAAACTTGGCTTTACTACGGCATTTTTCCAAATGCGGTCATAGCCGTCACACCTGAGACGACCCTCTTTTATCAAGAGTTTCCGATCACGACGGATAAATCCATTCTACGGAGCGCGACATACCGAAACCCGAACGAAGACCGCCAACAAAGAGCGGCACGCTACCTTGCCGCCCGGATTGATCGAGAGACAGTGGAAGAAGATATTCAGCTCACGATATGGTCCAACGAAGCCATGGCTTCGGAGGCGTTTGAAGGCTTCTATCTTTCTGATCTCGAGTACGGCGTGCGCTCTCATCATGACCATCTCAGGAACATTCTGCCAATCTACAACTCTGAATCAGCGCCTGGAGAAGATGAAGTTGCCGCGTTGAATGATGCGATGTCCGCTGAGCCGAAATCGTGACTAAAGGTATATTCAAAGTGGAGGAAGCAGAAGCTCAAACGCAGTTCCTGGTAACAGCCATCGGAAAACCTGGCTCTGGCGCCACAAGATATGCTGCCGCGATGTATTTTTTTAAGAGCGGCGAGCTTTCTGCCGAGATGCTGGAAATCTACCGAAGATGCAGCAAGCTTGACACGGAAGATCCGCTCGATCTGGCTGGATACGAGGGCGTTTCAATTCCAGAATTCGTTTGCAATCTAAACTCAAGAACCAATCAATGACTGCTTCCGCGCAAACGACAAAATCCTTGGATAACTCAAATCCTTGTAAATTCTCAAAATGTAAGGAAAGCGCAAACCCACTCCGAAAACCATCTCTCATGCCAATCTCATTTCTGGAGCGAAAGCATTGAAAGTTCACGACTTTGACGTCGTTGTCGTTGGCGCCGGAGCAGCAGGAATTGCAGCTACTCACGCTCTCAAATCCGCGGGACTCTCAGTAGTCTGCATCGAGGCATCCAACCGCGTCGGGGGGCGCACACACACGGACACGGAAATCTTTGGCGTCCCGTTCGACATGGGTGCGCACTGGATGCACACCGAACATGCAAACGCTCTGAAAGCTCCAGGTCTCGCACTCGGCCTTGATCTCTATGCAGCCCCAGACAACGCGGTGACATATGGCTTGGAGGATGACGCTGTTCTGTGGGACGAAGTCGACGAGCTTCATAGCGCGATCACTGAAGCGGCGCGCATTGATGCAGAAATTGAAGCAAGTACCGGAATTCCAACAGACCGGTCCTTGGCAGACATTTGGCAGAACAAAGGGCATTGGTCGTTCACGGCAGCGATGACATTTGCCTTGTCGATTGCCAGAGATTTGCCGGATACATCTCTGCGAGACATCAGTGCCTGGGAGGGCGGAGACGATTGGTTTTGTCGCGAAGGCTTCGGACACCTAATTGCATGCACTGCAAAGGGGCTGCCAATTAAATTGGCCACTCCGGTCACAGAAATAAAATCTCTCACTGAAGGGGTGCAGATAACTACGGCCACTGGCAAGATCAAAGCTCGAACCGTAATTGTTACAGTTTCCGTCGGCGTCCTAGCCGAAGACATCATCCACTTTGATCCCCCGCTAGAATCCGACCGACGCTCAGCGCTCGAGCTCATCACTATGGGAGACTACAATCACGCTGGCCTCCTTTTCCGCTCCGGAGCTTTGCCAGTGCAACCCGATACTTGGTTGACGTACCACTTAGAACCCGACGCCAACGGGGTAGCCCGCGGAGGCGGTTTTCTTTGCAACATCTCAAACACCGGCCTTACCAGCTTTGAAAGTTCTGGAAGCTTTTCCAGACTTTTGCAGGACGCGGGGCCTGAAAGCGCCATAGAGCACGCGCTCGAAACATTGGTTGGCTTTTTCGGCACAACAGTCAGAAAAGCCTTCATCAAAGGCCACGCTACCGCTTGGCGAAATGAACCCTATGTGCGTGGTTCTTACGCTGGAGCCAAGCCGGGAGGCCACAACAAACGCGCTGTCTTACGCCAGTCTCATGCTGAGCGGGTGCACTTCGCCGGTGAAGCTACACATCCTAACCAACAATGCTCGGTCAGCGGAGCCCACCTAGAAGGATTAAGGGCCGCGGAAGATGTGTTGGCGCAGCTACGCTGAACACCTGGCGATCAACTTGCTCCAGCAAGTGGAACAGTCTTAGAATTTCGAATGAACCTTTGACTATAAGTCACAAGGCCAAGTTCATCTTTCGCATGCTCCGCGACCAGTTCAGGGTAAGCTATCCGGTCACAGAAAGATGATAAGAAATTGAAAGTTTTGAAGAACAAAAGCTGACCATGTTTCAGCGGGGTGGCTCGATGGGGACCAGATACTCTCTGTCTTGAGCAGTTTTCCTGGATGTCCGCTAAAGAACGGAACCAGACTTTGTGTCGTAAAACGACTATGTCTGCTGTGCGGACTACACGGTCGTTCGGATTGCGGGTGTTGTAGTGCGCTCCACGCAGTTTCAATTGGTTCTCAAGCACCACTAATAGCCAAATGCCGGTCAGTGACTTTTGGAGTGTGGTGCCTACCTTAGAGTTATGGAGCTGCTTGAAATCACATCTTCAGACCAATTGTGGTCTTGGTTTGCGGAGAACCATGCGGCGAGCAAAAGCGTCCGACTTGTCACTTGGAAGGCGGCGTATACCGACAGGTACGTAAGCCAAGAAGAGGTTCTAGACGCGCTCATTGCTCACGGATGGATAGACGGTCGTAGATTTGTTGTGGACGACGCCCGAACAGCGCAACTGATTGCGCCACGCAAACAACAAGCTTGGTCAAAGACTTACAAAGATCGCGTTGAGCGTCTACGAAATGCGGGCCGCATGCATCCAGCCGGCGAAGCGGCGGTTTCTGAAAGCCGCAAGTCGGGACTTTGGAACTTTTTTGACGATGTTGACGCGCTCTTCGTGCCCGAGGATTTATCGGCCATTTTAGACCACGAGAAGTGGAAAGAACTCGCCCCATCGTATAGGCGGAACGTTTTGAGATGGATCAAACTTGCGAAGAAGCCCACTACACGACGTAAAAGGTTAACCGCGGCCGCCGATGCAACTCGTCTGAATAAGAAGCTTCCACAAATGTAAACTTGGTCGGTAAATGTTCCATTTGCTTCTGGTCAATGTTGGCATGAAAACACTGATTCAACCGGGAAGTCAGCGAACCAAATGACAGTTTCGAAAGGGGAAGTCTTACGCCCTCTATGCAAAAGAACGACTTTGCGCTCCGGCGTCGATGCGGCGCTTGGTGGAAGTCTCCTGAACGACCGCTATCCGAGCCAACAAGTCTCAATCGCTCAGGGCAATAGACACGCAACAAAACTGTTTGATGCAATGCGTCTCAAGGATTGGTAGGGGCGATAACGTAGAGAGCTTTCAATGCTTCGCTGGGCTCGATCCCTGGCAAAGCAATGCGAAAGATCTCCTCCATTTTGCCTTGAGCATACATTTCTGACAAAATGCGGTCCACAAGCAATCGAAAGTCATAGTCTCCTTTCGGTATTGCTAACCCTTGCTTTTCTATCGTCAGTATTTCTTGGGACAACTTAAATTTACCCTTTAGTCCGGCAGCAATGTAGTTGACCAACAAAATCGACTGATCTGCAAAATAGGCATCGATTTCGCCGTCTCGTAACGCCTTGATACCATCAGGGAGTGAAGCGAACCGCACCATATTTGCTTCTTTACCTGCCGCTTCAAAGGAATTGAGAACGGATGCCTCTGTCGTTGTGCTGCTTCTCATGCCAACCTTCTTCCCCACCAGCGCGCTCATTGTGCCCTCGGCCTCAATTGGTGATAATATGGACGTGCCATCGACATAAATTGGAATTGAGAAATCAACGACTTCGCGACGGGAAAGTGTTATGGTCGCGGCCCCACAAAGCATATCCACCTCGCCGGAGGCGACTTTCTCGAAACGATCCTTGGCGTCCACTGGAATGAACTGGACGTTTAGATCCTGCAATTCCAGTTTCTTCGCAAGATATTGCGCTACTTGGTCGCAAATCAACGGTGACAAGCCAAACGGCCGACCTTGGTCGTTAACGTAAGACAATGGAGCAGCATCTGTTCGAAAGCCAAATCGGATTTCGTTGTTTTTTTAGATTCTGTCAATTGTTTGAGCAACCGCTCCAGTTGCGAAAAGAGCCGTTGCAATAAGTGCAGGAAGCAAGCGCATGGGTTGTCCTTTTTGTCCGGTTTCCATACCATTGGATGCGAAAAAAATCGTTTGCCGAGGTTAAAACACATTGAGGCAAAAAGCAGTTGGATTATTGATGACCAGAGGCGCATGGCGGGGAAGAAACCAAATCCTCGTGCTATAGGTTGCTAACGCAGTTTCTTAAATGCAAAGCCTTATTTGGCCGAGCTCATGTGCGCATGTCTAGGCTCTGGACCGTTTGCAGGTCGGAGCGTCAACGGCCGCTTTGATCCAGAGCAGACACTGGTAGAAAACGCGGCTAGGACCGGGTTGCGGACACAGCTGCCGCATGGCGAATTTTAGCCTGACCAGTTCAGAATGTAAAACCGGCATGAATAACGATACCTAAGACCATCAATATGTTGAGCACCATTGAAATGCCATTTCCTAGGTAGATTGAAAAAGGCGGGTCTGGTCATGGGCAAATGCTACGCAACTGCCCTGCCCAGCTAAAGCAGTGTTCATCTGACAAGACCGGTCATAAGTCCTGACTCTAGGACGCAAGGGTGATCTCAAAGTCTTCAAACGCGTCGGACTGGTATGTTCGCAGGGAAGAGAACGCACCTCGGAGCGGGTCGTTCTCACCAGCGCTCTGGTAGTCGAACCATTCCCACGGCGCCTTATGTCCGCCCAAGAGCTGGTCGTGCAGTATCTCTCTTTGTCGAATGGGCGATGCGCGCCATGACGAAAAAGCCTTGCTCGCCGTTGTCTGGAGCAAATCGTTCCATACACCCAAAATCCGATCATTCGAGAAGCTTTGAGCGCGAACACGTCCATTACGAACCATCGCGTTGTACACTCCAGGATCATTGCTTAGTCTATCAACCGCGTGTAAGACGGCTTCCGCCCTGGGCGCGACAGCGAGATAATCGAGTGGCGATTTCAGAACTTCCCGATACGCCAACTCGTCTCCAAGGATTGCTGGGACACCGGCATGCCAGGCATTTACAAGTTTTGATGCAGGCTTTGTGGCTTGCCAATTTGCGGTGGAACGAATGCCTTCGGCCGGACGAAGGCCCACGACGAGGTCGACATTCCGGTAATCGTGCCAATCAAGGATGCTAGGACAGCAAAACTCAATGTCACGTTGCGACAGCGCCTGCGAAACCTCCGCGCCATTGAGCGACGGCAACATCTCCGGCGCATATCCAACATATGCCATTCGCTTCACCGCCTCTAGCCTAGTTGGGTCACGTGGCAGTAATCCGGGCTGAGGCCAATGCGGAACGAAGTAACCACGGCCATGCCGCGCAGTGTGTCGGTTCTGAAAGACTCGGACATGACCCACGGCGTCGACAAATTCTCCGCAGCACATTAGCACGAAATGATCGGGATCAAATCGCTCCTTTGGAGGACATGCAAGTGCATGCGTGACGTTTATACGGTCGCGCGCGAAGGTTGTTGCTACCTCGAAGGCCGCACCCAACCTACGCCATCGAGCGATCGTGACTGCGAGCCAGGCGTCTGGGCCACCGCCGTTGGAGAAGACGGCGCCCTCTAAAAATGACCTCCACAGGTCCAAGACCGACGCACTCCTCTGTGCTTCCAGGCGCTTGGCCCAAGAGGGCAGGTTTGGATGGGCGCAAACAAACCGTACAAGCGTATGCTTCATGCTGTTCCCCCGCACGTCTAGATGATTCCGTTTCGTAAAGAGAAGGCCGCTGTCCGCGTATTCCGTTCCTTCGCGTCAATCTGGGTGCCGTGCTGGAATCTACACTTTCCAACCTTCAGACCAACCAAAACTTACTATTGAGAAAGGACGGCTCGGCAAAGTCGCCAAGACAAGTGCTCATCGGCGCGTCGACGTAGTGATCGTAGCCCGTGATCATGATCGAAACGTTAGTGGAGTCGAAGGCTGGGAACTGAACGACCATCGGTTCCGTCCGCAAATCCAGCATGGCCGTGATATAGAGCCTATCGTTATTCGGCCGCGCGATGTCGGTGAAGGTGTGGTCCTTCAACTCCGTGTCTGCGAGCACGGTGTGCCAGCCGCTGCGGGAGTCTGCGAACTTGTTGTTCACGTTGAACATCGCGACGTACTGGTAGGAGCGCTACACGAGGTTGCGCAGTTCGTCTTCGGTCAGCTCGACGGGCTGTGCGAAGGCGCTCGTTTCGAGGGTTGCGAATGCCATCCCAATCGTCGCCGCGTTTATTCTGTTGGCTTGCATGTCGTCGTCCTCTACTGCGCGCGGACCAAGAAGCCGCACATTCACCGGCCGAATTGCGCAGCAGAAGGTGCAAAAAAAAACGACGCCACTCAATCGCTAACACCGGAGAATTGGGCTTCACCTGATTGAGTCGATCAACGAGTTTTTTGCAGGCGAAAAGACATCGCCAACACGATCGGCATGGATAGTCCGACAGCTTTGGGCTGAGAGCAGCCGTTTGCCGGGTTCTGTCTGAGTGACCGCTACGCGGACAAAGCCGTCTCAGGCCGGCGCTGCAGATTTCGCATTTCCACCGACAACCCACAAACACAACACCCCAAGCAAAACCTCTATCGCAAATGCGGCAAGAATGTTTTCGGATGGCCAACCATCGAGGACGAAACTGATTGTCCTGCCCACGGCGAAAGCTGAGAAAACCGTGGCCCCAAGCAAGGCTGAGGCCTGGACTAACTTTTGATAAAATGCTCCGCACAAAATGATCAGGCCAAGTACCGCAAGATTGGCAGCAGGTGCACGCAACTCGCTCATCAGGTTTGGCTGCGGCGAGAGTACGATGCCGTAGTTGGCGTAGAAAGACCGTGGGTCCAGAGTGATGGCCAGACCTATGGCAAATGCCGTTAATCCGGACAGACCCAAGATAAGTCTGCGTTTAAGTTCAAGTTTCATGTTTTTCTCCAATGTCCTTTGGCTTGGCTTAAGCGGCTTTGGTCCACGCGCCAGACATTTCAGCTTTGTTTGCGAAGTCGGCGAAGTCGCGTGGCGCGCGTCCAAGCGCACGCTGGACCCCGTCCGCGAGGTTCGCATTGCGCCCGTCCAGCGTTTCACGCGCGATGTCCGTAATCACATCAGCAATCATCTCGCCATTCGCGTGCGCGATTTCCGCGTGGAAGTCTTCGAATGAAATGGGCAGGTATTGCACAGTCTTGCCCATTGCGCGCGAAAGCTCTGCAGCCATGTCGGCAAACGTCATGAGACGTGGTCCCGTGACTTCGTAAAGTTCGCCGTCGTGTCCTTCTTCTGTCAAAGCAGCTACGGCAACATCGGCGATGTCGTCCACGTCGATGATTGGTTCGCGTACATCGCCGGCGGGCATTGGCAAGACACCTGCCATGACCGGACCAAGCAATGCCCCTTCAGAGAAGTTTTGGGCAAACCATGCTGCACGAACGATAGTGAACGGAACTCCGGAATTGCGTACGACTGCTTCCGCTCGTTGCGCATGAAACTCGCCACGCCCGGTTAGCAGCACAAAACGCCGTAATCCCTTTTCACGAGCCAATGCTGTGAAGGCTTCGACTTGCTCAACCGCACCTGGAAAAGCGATGTCAGGAAAGTAAGAAATATAGGCAGACGAGACGCCTTCCAGGATTGCGGGCCAGGTCTGCGGTTGTTCCCAGTCAAATGGCGTTTCACTGTTCCGCGATGCGCGCCGGACTGTCTGCCCTTTTTCTTCCAGACGTGTCGCGATCCGCGATCCGGTTTTGCCTGTTGCGCCAAGTACAAGAATGGTTTGCTGTGTCATTGGTCATCTCCATGAGTTCAGTTGATGACCCGAAATTAGACAGTCAATTGAGATATTCTATTCTTCAAAATCCATTAATATTATCCAATCGTCCTAAAAGTATAGACGAAGAGCCAAATTTCAGCCAAAGTCGCGACATGAACAAGGTTGAACCACATGTCCCTGACCCAGATGCACTGGCAAAGCCGATCGGCGATCCGCTGGGGGAAATCCTTCATCTTCTGAAACTCACTGGCACATTCTATTGCCAGTCTCGCATGACAGCACCCTGGGGCGTATCGATACCGGGATTTCCCGGTGTACTGAGCTTTGCGGTCATCACACACGGGCGGTGCTTAATGAAGGTCGGTGACGATGACCCGTTCGAGGTCGAAAAAGGCGATCTTGTCTTGATGACCAACGGAGCTCCGGTCGGTTTCTTTAGCTCAGAAGACACGCCGCTTTTAACGCTGGAGGAGTTGCCTATTCGCAAGGTAACCGAGCTTTATGAAACACTGGAATACGGCGGCGGCGGCGCGGAGACGGGCATCATGTACGGCTTGGTCCGAATAGATCACGCCGCCAGTGATATGTTGATGCGCTTGCTTCCAGATGTACTCAAAATCGACCCGTGGGAGGAGGACGCCGGAAGCTGGTTACAGGCAACTTTGCAATTCATCGCAAAAGAGGCGCGGGAATTGAGACCGGGCGGCGAAACCGTGATCACACGACTGGCCGATGTGGTTGTCATTGAGGCCATTCGTCGTTGGTTGAACAGCGCACCCGATGCGGATCGAGGCTGGTTAAAAGCTGCGCGAGACCCGCAGATCGGGCGCACGATAGTCGCAATTCACCGTGCGCCTGCTGCGGCTTGGACAGTCGAGTCACTCGCGGAGGTTGCTGGTATGTCCAGATCCGCTTTCGCGGCGCGGTTTACTGAGTTGGTAGGTGTTCCGGCAATCCAGTATCTTGCAACGTGGCGTATGCACCTGGCCAGAGAAAGGTTGGTGTCCACCGATCAACCTATCTCGCAGATTGCCGCTGACATCGGATACTTGTCAGAGCCTGCGTTCAACAAAGCCTTCAAACGGGTGTATGGCGCACCACCGGGAAAAATCAGGAAGAACGGAGTTCACTCCGTATCCAGGCGAAACTTGAGAAACTGAGCATCTTCGTATTCGATCTCGCCTATGTGATTGGCGCCGAGTTTCCGGAGCGCACCCAGATTTTTTCGACTTGGTGGCAACAGAAACGTGACAAAGGGGATACGTTTGTCAGCGATCGCAAAGTCGATTGCCATTTTGGAAATCCGTTTCCCAAGGCCAAAGGCGTCGGGCCGCAAAACCAACCCAAAATCCCACTCGTCATCTTCTTTTTGAAAGCCCCCCCAACCAACATACTGACCGCCTGACAAAAACGCCCAATGTCCAAGACCGTCCCGCGCCCAGTAGCCTTCCTTCTTAGTGATAAACTCTCTTGCGACCTCGATACTCCATTTGAACGTCAAAAGCGGCATATGCTCTGCTACCCGGGGGTCGGACATATGAATCGCAATGTCATTCGGATCGATTTCCGAAAGGCGTGCAAATGAAATCCCATCTTTCATCATTATACTAATTTGATGGCCCGAGCTGTCCCTTGCATGCACATAATTATGGCGCGAATGCTTTTTTTAAGGCTTTCTCGCGACAATGTACCGGCTCAGCAATAACCCGGCTTGATCCGCCGTCTCGACGATATCGAAGCCCGCAAGTTCAACGGCTTGCTGGAGTTCAGCTACGGACACAAAATTTACGAACGGAGCTTTCCCGAGCAACTGCATAATCGGGATCGCTATTCGGCTGATCATGCCATATTTCAACCCTCCACTCTCCGGAGCGCAGACGGTTTTGGAAATGAATACTCCACCGGGTTTTGTAAGGGTCGCAATGTGTTCGAGTGCTTTGCCCAGATCGGGAACAAGGTGCAGCAGATTATGTGCGAGGACAGCGTCGTAAGAACCGTCGTTAGGATCGTGCTGCAGAACCTCGGCCACTTTGAACGTTACATTCTCCAGCTCTTCTTCAGCGAGTTTTTCGTTAGCGATTTCGATCATCCCCGGTGCGAGATCGGAGGCAGTTATTTGAGCCACATCCGGTGCCAGCAACAACGCGGTCGACCCCGTTCCACAGCCGATTTCCAGCACGCTGTCTTCGGCTTTCAGGTAGGACTTTGTACGTTCGAGCGTGTTCAGATACCCTTCCATATTTCGGATAGGATCAGCCGCATATTTGCGCGAAATCTTGCTCCAAAATGCGGCATCTTTGGATAATGTAGCCATATCGTTTCTCTTTTCCTTTGGCGTCACCGCAGCCAATATCTTAAAACGCCAATTTATTAAATTGCCAGATATTGCAGAACTGTTATGCATTAATGCATGAATTGGAAGGCAATCAATTTCGATTGGAACCAGGCTCGGTCTTTTCTTGCAACGGCAGAAGAAGGCTCGTTTTCCGCCGCGGCGCGCGTGCTTGAACAGACCCAGCCAACCGTGGGTCGTCAGGTCGCCGCGCTGGAACAGGCGCTAGGCGTCACCTTGTTTGAAAGGGTTGGCAAGTCGCTTAATCTGACAACAGCCGGTGCTGAGCTTTTGGTGCATGTCAGTGAAATGGCAAATGTCGCGAACAGAATTTCTCTGACCGCAACAAGCCAGTCACAAGCAGTTGAAGGGCAAGTCAGGATCACTGCTTCCGACGTGATGTCAGCCTATCAGCTACCGCCTATTCTCAAACAGATCAGGATCGCGGCACCGCGGCTTGAGATCGACGTTGTCGCAGCAAATGACATACGAGACATACAGCGGCGCGAGGCAGATATCGCAATTCGGCATGTGCGCCCGACACAGCCGGACCTGATTGCAAAGCTCGTGGCAGAAGCGACGGCACATTTTTACGCTGCCCCTTCATACCTCGAACAGGTTGGGCGACCACGAAATGAAGACGAACTTGCTAAGATGGATTTCGTCAGCTTTGGCGATCTTGACACGATGATTGGATTTCTCAATCCGGCTGGCATCGAAGTAACCCGCAAGAATTTTCGGATTGGATCGCAGAGCGGGATAGTGTCATGGGAGCTTGTGCGCCAAGGCTTCGGCATTAGTGTTATGTCAGACGATGTGGCAGCCCTTACACCCGGTGTGGAGCGTGTTCTGCCCGAACGCGAGCCATTCAAATTTCCTATCTGGTTGGCCACACACTCTGAGTTACAAACAGCGCGAAGGATCAGGTTGGTTTTTGATCAGCTTGCAGACCACCTCGGCTCGCGGACAAATTATTGAACGTGAGTTGGTCTGGTGTCGTGAACTGGAGTCTGCTTCGGGCTCGAAGCAGTCATACGGCAGAATTCAAAGAATGCCTGCAATGCGGACAATGCTGCCATTCGTTGCAACATGGCACCCATTACCGGTCACAAATAATTCAGCTGTTTAGTTACCCAGAACAGGATTTCGGCAAGAACCCCGATTGCGCCTGCTTTTTCAGTCATTACCAATGCTGTTCCTGATGTACCAAAAGGAAGATCTTCCAAATCGGAAACCTCAGATAACTCGATCAGCACTGGGTAGCTAGAGATCCCGGCCAGCTCTCGTATTGAAGGAAGCCCCGCGCGCAGATCGAGTGTCCCCTCGGCGGATCCCACCGGTAAAGCAACAATGATGCCAGAGAGCTCTGTGCCAGGCTGTGTCCGCAGTGCCAACCTAATCTCGTCTCCGATGTTTACGTTTTGGCGGCTCGATTGTGGAAGGGAGGCTACAATTGCAAAATCCGACGGATCAATAAATGTTATCGCACCTTGAAACGTGGTGGCGCGGTTTCCAGGCCGTAGTGTAACAGCAGAAACAACGCCATTTCCGGGTGAATGAACCTCTGTCTCTTCAAGGCTCCATCTGGCCTGCTCGAGTGCCATTTCAGCTTCCACAACTGCGGCGTCTCGGCCGTCAATCGTAGCGGAAATTCGACGCTCCAGTCCCTTTTTGCGCGCTTCAGCTGCTCGGATATTCGCGGTCAATTGATCAATCGTAGCAACGGCTTCTTGGAGTTGAAAAGTTGTCGATGCGCCTCGCTCTTCCAATTGGATGATGTCGTCGCGCCTCTGCTGCCCAAAGAGAAGCTGAACATTCAAAGACTCGATTTCTGCCTCGGCTGCGGTGAGATCAGTCAGTAACTGGTCAGCCGAAGACTTAGCCGTTTCAAGAGAGGCCTCAAGACGTGACACTTCAGCAGCAAAAACCTCAGGATCAATTTTGAAGAGTAGATCACCCTCATTAACGGATTGATTGGCCTCGACAGCCACCTCGACAACCGTTCCGGATACGTTAGGTGCGATGTTTGTCTCAATTCCTTGAACTGAAACTGGCCCTGTCGGTGTTGTGTGGTTGAGAGCTCCCAAGACCACAAGGGCAATTACTGCAGCGCCACCATAGATAACTGTTTTCCAGAAAGCGTTCCACGGAAGCCATTTGAGTTTAGAAAAAACCAACCAAATCAAGCCGAAGTAAAGACTTAAGACGATGAGCATCAACCAACCTCCGGAACCAAGCCAATTCACTATAGCATTAAGGAGGCGACAAAAATCTAGGGATAGGCCGTAGCACGCTCGCAATACTATGCGATTTCCAATGCCCACAGTCAGCTCGTCGTCCATACGGGTTAAGAATTTTGAAAATCCGCTTTGGGCTCACAGCGGTCGTTCACTGCGTTCTATCAGAATTACCGCTTTGCGGACAAAGCTGACTTTTAACTGTGATCGTACAGCCTTGGTTAATGTTGGCTGCGAGAGCCATTCAGTTATAGTTGTTTCTGGAAAGGTTTTTTTCAATTTCTCGCCGAACTTGGAGGAGGAAATCCGGCGAGCTCCATCCAATCTGGGTATGACCGTGTTGTCAACGTGGCCATTAAATTCCACGTCGATTTCCTCAACTAGATGGGGCTCAATCAAGGAAAATCGACGACATTAATGCGCTACGCCCCCGTTGCGGATATTGACCCTTGTAACGCACTCGGCAACTTCCACAGAAAGCTCTAATTAGGTGGCGTTCAAGATTGGACCGTCCAATAATCTTACCAATTCTCCAAAGTATCCTCCGGAACGAGCCGGACGAGTAGGATCAGATGTGATTGCTACGGCTAGGTTTCGGTCAGTATGAGCAGCTAAAATTTGCCCTCCGTACCCACGCGCCAAAGCATAACCCGAAGGCGTCAGAAACCAACCATACCCATAGTCTAACCCAGAGTAAGCCGAGCGGCCATATGGCTTGGTCGATTCCGAGACCCAGCTTTCAGGAATAATTTGCCTTTCAGCAAAGGCCCCGCGGTCCCGAAGCAACACCGCGATCTTCAACATCGACTTTGGAGTAATTGCCATCTCATTGCCTCCTAGGTAGTAACCCTGTGGATCTCTCGTCCAAGCAGGTATCTCAATACCAAGAGGTATTCCCAGCCTCTCACGCGTGAGCGTCAAAAGATTTTGGCCGGCAGCCTCGGTCAACGCTGCACCAAGAACATGAGTTGATCCAGTGGAATAGAGCATCTGTTGTCCTGGCTCAGCAACCATCGGCCGTGTCAATACATCCGCGACCCAGTTAGGAGAGCTGATCCATTCCCCATAGTTACTGCCAGAGGTTCTTTCGAGACCGGCTCGCAGCGTCACCAGATCCTCCATGGTTATGCTTTCGGTGCCGGGTGTAGCATTGGCAGGCAAGAGCTGCGGAGCGACCTCCCGCAGGGTGGCGTCTACAGATGGGATTTCCTGCCGATCGATCGCCGTCCCAAGCAACAGAGCCACAATGCTTTTCGAACAGGACTTTATGTTAGCTGGCCTGTCTAGGCCTGCACCCTGTTGAGTCTTAGCGAAAATGACTTCATCTCCGCGTTGAATTTGAAGTGAATGCAACTGCGGCAGACCGCTTATCACATTATTCAGCGCTACCGTTTGTCCCCGCGCTATGTACGGAGCAGCCATTGCGGTTACGGTTAAGAACAGGAACTTTCGACGTGTGGCCATAGCATTTATTTGGAAGCAAAACTCTGAATGTCCAGAATTCTACGCAACATGGCAGCCTAATTGCGCAACGTGTTAGCCCCCCAAAAAACGTAGTGTGGGATTTGTGGCAACACGAAGCTTCGTTGGTACACCTGGCTGGCGTCGTGAAGTATAAGAACTGTGTTAGACTGGCCAGGAGGACATTCTAGCAGGAGATCTCCAGTTGCTACCGAATTCACTCCGTCTCGCACTCACTGCCACTACAATTGCCATCTCGGCGGGCGTACTCCCAGACCGCGTCGAGGCGATATCGCAAGATGTCCCAGTGTGGTTACAAAAACACGTGGGAACAGGTGATGGGCAAATCGCACCAATTGTTCTGAACAGGGCGCGTGCGCTTTACATCGAGAAAGTACGACGAGGCGAAGTAAAGAACCCCTGCTACCTTGCCAAGGATGCAACCCGCCCCAGCACTGCAAGAAACGGCAATCCGGGCAAGCGGTTTTACGTCATTTGCGAGTCACAAAAGTCCTTCCGTGCGGTTTCGTCCGGCTATGGCAATGGCCGAAAACTAAAGAACGCCAATTTTTCGAATGGTCGGCAATGCGCGAAGAACTTCAGCAATGCAGAAGGATCTAAACTTACCGCCGGCGGTGCCTATGTGACGGCTGAAACCCGCACGTCGTTCAAAGGTTATTACAGTCGCTCCGGCAAAACGCAGCCGTTTTACCGCACTTTTCTTTTGTTCGATGGGGAAGGAGAAACGAGCAATGCTCGGGAGCGCGCCATCGGAGGCCATCCTGCTGTTTTCCTTAAGTGGCAATGTAGGTTCAAAAGTCCTCGAAGCACTCATGCAGACAACGACGGCTATGTCCCCTACGGAAAACTTGTGAACTACACTGGTGGCCGTAGCAACGGCTGCACAACCTGGTCACAGTCTGCCTCAAAAGAGATATTGGCCCTTGTGGAAGGGAATCCGACGACCCTGTATATCTACCCGGAATCCAAGGATATCAATGCTGTCGCTAAGGCTGTGAAAAAGGGGAAATCACTATCGCGAGCAGGAGTTTATTGGAACGCAGCTTGCTTGCAAGCAATAGGCACACCAAAGTTCTGGCCCAAAAGTAGCCTCCAACCGATCATAAATAGTTGGAGAGCTTCCTTGCCTAAACAACGGCCACTAGAATTGCCTATCTGCAACTAGTTGAAACAGCGCGGGACAACTTAAGAGCACGCTGCCCTTCAAGCATTTCTGCATTGTGATAGTAGCAGCCGTCGGCTGCACTGGGATTGTACGAACGCTTTGCCGCTTTCCGAAGAATCCAATCAAATGGGACAGTCGCATAATGCGCAGCATTTGCCTCTTTGGGTTCGACGCTGTCGTTCGCAGCAATTGGCCTGAACTACTGCTAAGCGAATTGCCAAATGGATACGTAGCTATATGCCTGTGCCTCAATTTCAGTGCTATCCACGTCAACCTTTTATTGATACCGCGCAGCTTATTCCTGACAATTTTCGCATCTTTGTGCATGATGAAAAACTAGGCAGACTGTTTTTGTCTTCCGGGAAGTGTTTGAATTATTAAGAGGCGTGCTATGGAAGTATTGGTTAATGGCATAAACACGGTTCTTTGGAACTACGTATTAATTTACGGACTTCTTGGAACCGGTATCTTTTTTACAATTCGTCTTGGCGCACTTCAGTTTCTTCATTTTGGGGAAATGGTGCGCGTACTCACGTCTTCGAAGAGCACGGACAAAAGAGGTATTACTCCGTTTCAAGCGCTGACGGTAAGCTTGGCTTCACGCGTCGGCACTGGAAACCTGGCTGGCGTAGCTGTGGCCCTGACCTTAGGAGGTCCGGGCGCCATCTTTTGGATGTGGATCGTAGCATTGGTTGGAATGGCCACGGCTTATTCTGAAAGTACTTTGGCCCAACTCTATAAAGTCACATCGTCCAACGGCAGGTTCAGAGGAGGCCCAGCGTTCTACATGGCCAACGCCTTGAATGCTCCTTGGGCCGGAGTCATTTTTTCGATCTGCCTGATTGTTAGCTTTGGTTTGGTTTTTGTCGCCGTCCAATCCAACTCGATCGCCGAAGCTTTCGAGGGCGCGTTCGGGTTGAACAAATTGATCGTTGGCATAGCGCTGGCCGCAGCCGCAGCCGTGGTCATATTCGGTGGAATAAGGACCATCGCAAAGTTCGCTGAGATTGTCGTGCCGCTCATGGCAGGTCTCTACCTCTTGCTTGCCTGTGTTGTGGTAGTCCTGAACATTTCCGAAGTACCCGCTATGTTGTGGTCGATTGTTGCAGGGGCATTTGGCCTTCAAGAAGCTGCCGGAGGCGTGACAGGCGGCGTCATGGCTGCTGCCCTTAACGGCATAAAACGGGGACTTTTCTCCAACGAAGCGGGCATGGGCTCAGCACCGAACATTGCAGCGGTTGCCACACCTGAGCCCCACCACCCTTCCAGCCAAGGCTTCGTTCAGGCATTCGGGTGTTTTGTGGATACGATTTTGGTCGCGACGGCAACTGCATTGCTAATTCTCTTGTCAGGCGCAATCGAAATTGATGGACCTACCGGAATGCGACTGACTCAAGACGCGGCGGCGGTCCATCTCGGCGAAATCGGTCGCCACTTCATAGCGATTGCTATCGTCTTTTTTGGCTTCACATCCATACTTGGCAACTACTCATATGCCGAAAACGCGATGACGTTCTTAAAATTGGAAGGGAAGCTGCCGATTTACATCTTGCGTTTGGGCTGCCTTGCAATGGTTGTTTGGGGCGCTGTGCAAGCTGTTGCCACAGTGTTCAATTTCGCGGATGCCGCCATGGGAATAATGGCAACCATCAATTTGGTGGCAATAGTGCTCCTGTCTGGCACCGTATACAAATTAACGGTGGACTATTTTTCGCAACGCCGACAGAACCTTGAACCTCGCTTTGTCGCAAGCAAATTTCCCGAACTTAGCAAGGGCGTAGATCACACTGTCTGGACGGAGGAGATCTATGCCGATACTCAAAACCACCGATAGCGAGACGCTTCAGGAAGTCTTGGACGATATCGCAGATCGCATTTCCGGCATGTCCGAAAGGGGGAAAGTGGCGCAATACATTCCAGAACTCGCCAAAGTTGATCTGAACCAATTCGGTATTGCCATTGCACCAATCAACGGCCCGTTAATTTCCGCTGGAGACGCGAGCACGCTATTCTCGATTCAGAGCATTTCAAAAGTGTTCTCGCTCACATTGGCGCTTCAACAGGTTGGTGCCACTTTGTGGCAAAGAGTCGGTCGGGAACCTTCCGGCGATCCATTCAATTCAATCGTTCAGCTTGAACACGAACGCGGAATCCCAAGGAACCCGTTTATCAACCCAGGTGCGATCATAGTGGCAGATGTTCTGCTCGAAGACCGTTCTTCTGATGAAGCAGTCAACGACCTTTTGGGATTGTGCCAAGAGCTTTCGGAGGACAACTCGATCGAGGTCGATGCGTCAGTTGCAGAGTCTGAGATGCGAACTGGGTCCAGAAACCGCGCTCTTGCGCATTTTATGCAGGCGGAAGGAAATCTAAACGCGCCGGTAGAGGATGTTTTGTCTCTGTACTTTCGCCAATGTAGCATCGCAATGTCATGTGAACAGCTAGCATTGGCGGGCCGTTTTCTCGCCGCAGCGGGTCAAAATCCGGCCACCGGTGCCACAGTATTGTCGGCACAGCGAGCCAGAAGAGTAACCGCACTGATGATGATGTGTGGTTCTTATGATGCCTCGGGTGAGTTCGCCTTCCGTGTTGGCCTTCCAGCGAAAAGCGGTGTTGGTGGCGGAATCTTGTGCATTGTACCTGGTATCGCATCTGTAGTCGCCTGGAGCCCCGGGCTAGATCAAAAAGGCAACTCCCATTTGGCGACTATCGCATTTCAGGAGTTAGTTCGTGCGACAGGCTGGTCGATCTTTGGACCGAGTGCATAGCCTGCCCTGTTCAATTCAAGACCAGTCACATAGCTTGAGCAGGCGCCACACTGAGGATGATCTATGACGGACAAAAATGACTTCGAAAATAGCTGGCAACCCTCCCAGCGGTATCCAGACCCATCCGTTGTGGCGCTCGATCCGCGCTTTGAAAAGTACAGGCTGCCGTTGGCCGGCGTAGAACGATTGGCAACTGGTTGTCGCTGGTGTGAAGGGCCAGTGTGGTTCGGTGACGGGCGATATCTGCTATGGAGTGATATTCCGAATAACCGGATCATGCGCTGGGACGAGGTTACCGGACAGTCATCGGCGTATCGTCAGCCCTCGAATTTCGCCAATGGTCAGACCCGGGACAGGCAAGGTCGCCTGATTACGTGCGAGCACGGTGGACGACGGGTTACGCGTACAGAATATGATGGGTCAATCACTGTGCTAGCCGAGAGCTTTGACGGAAAGCGTCTAAACTCGCCCAATGATGTGATCGTCAAATCCGACGGCAGTGTCTGGTTCACGGATCCACCGTTTGGCATCTCGGGCAACTACGAAGGTCATCGCGCCGAACCAGAGTTAGGCCAGAACGTATACCGACTGGACCCCGGCACCGGAAAACTGAGAGTAGTAGCCGATGACATTCTAGGGCCAAACGGCTTGGCCTTCAGCCCCGATGAGACCGTGCTGTACATTGTTGAATCGCGTGGTGAACCGTCTCGAAAGATTCTGGCTTATGACGTGAATACAGATGGTGCCTCGATCCAGAACAAGCGAGTGCTAATCGATGCAGGTCCAGGCACGCCAGATGGATTCCGCGTGGATGTGGACGGTAATCTCTGGTGCGGTTGGGGCATGGGTGATGCCGAACTGGACGGAGTTATGGTCTTTGCCCCTGATGGAACTCCTATAGGTCGCGTCGCTTTGCCTGAACGATGTGCCAATCTCTGCTTTGGAGGCCGTGCCAACAGCCGGCTTTTCATGGCAGCAAGCCATTCTGTGTACGCCCTATATGTCAACGTCGCTGGCGTGGCGGGAGGATAACACTGCTCTCTGGTGGGCTTCTGCGCGATTAGGAATAGCGGTTTACCTAATGGGCTCTCAAATCTCCTGGCTCCCTTTTTAAGCGACAACTTTGGGCTCGGTGCTGTCGTTCGCTGTGATCTGTCCGAGGGACTGCTATGCGGACGTAACGGTCATTGGGGATTTCAATTTACAAACAGATTCGAGCGGCGCCGATCGATACTGCGAAACGCCAAGGCTAAAAATGCCGGTACAACAAACCTATAATTTGCAAATGCCCAGCGTTTAATGCAGCTTTCACTGAAACAATGAGGTTGGGAAATGGCGAAAAACAAAGAAGAAACGCTAGACCCGGACGATTGGGAGGCTACACGCGCGCTGGCGCATCGGATGGTCGACGAGGCGGTGGAGCACTTGGCGCATGTTCGAGAGCGCCGCGTTTGGACACCAATGCCCGAAGATGTGCGTGCCCGCCTGCAAATGGGTTTGCCAGAAGAACCAACACCACTGGACGACGTCTATGCCGAGTATCAACAAAACGTCGCGGCCTTCCCCATGGGCAATGTCCACCCTCGTTTCTGGGGCTGGTACATGGGCGCAAGCAACTTCACAGGTGCTTTGGGCGACTTTCTGGCCGCGGTAGACGGCAGCAACCTTGGCGGCGGCAACACAGGTGCGGCGCAGGTTGAACAACAAGTCGTCGATTGGCTTAAAGAGATTGCAGGCTTTCCTACAACCGCAAGCGGCACATTGACCAGCGGTGGATCTGTGGCAAACCTTGTAGGGCACACCGTAATTCGTAATCTTGCCGCTGGCTATGATGTTCGCAAAGAAGGCATCGCTGGATTGAAGAAGCCGTTGCGATTTTATGCGTCCGATCAGGTGCACAGTTGTCACCAAAAAGCATTGGAAGTCTTAGGTCTTGGCGCAAAAGCGTTGGTGGAGGTTGCCAGCGATGAACGTCAGCGGATTCGACTTGATGCGCTTGAAGCCGCGATCGCAGAAGATCGGGCAAACGGGCTGCAACCAAGTTGTGTTATTGGCACGGCTGGAACAACGAATACAGGCGCCATTGACGATCTGGGCGCCATTGCGGACATCTGTGAGCGCGAAGGCCTCTGGTTTCACGTTGACGGATGCATCGGTGGCGTGCTCCGGCTGGCTCCGGACCATGCGCACTTGGTCGACGGGATAGAGCGGGCAGGCTCAGTCGCTATTGATCCTCATAAATGGCTTCACACGCCCTTCGAAGCTGGCGCCGTGTTGATCAAGAACCCGGAAGCGCATTTCGCGACATTCGAGATGCACGGACCCTATCTGCAACTTCAGGATCGAGGAATGATTGCGGGCAAGTTTCTTGCTGACTATGGACTGGAACTCAGTCGCGGCTTCCGCGCGCTCAAGATCTGGATGGCGTTTAAAGAGCAAGGCGCTGCCAAGTTTGGTAGGCTCATCGCCAAGGACATTAGCCTTGCGAGGTACATGGCAGGGCAGGTTGAGGCGCATCCGCTTCTGGAATTGTTTGCACCGGTTGATCTCAACATCGTTTGTTTTCGACATATTGCTGGGGATGAGGAGGCATCGAAATCCCTCAATACTGAAATAATGCTGCGACTACAGGAGCGCGGCCTCGCCGTGCCTTCGGACACTACGGTTCAAGGCAAACACGGCCTACGTTGTGCCTTTAACAATCATCGTACACAGCGTGAAGATATCGATGGTTTCCTCAAAGACTTGCTACAAATCGCAGCGGAAATCGACCGTGAACAAAAGTCTTAAATTACTCTCCTTCTACTTGCGTTTGGGATTCAAAACGGACATCTGACGGTTTCAATGCTTCATTGACCCGGTTCCAGCGGTCCCAGAGCCTGCTGTGCGGATAATGCGTCCGATCGCTACGAAACGGAAACTGTTCGACAAAACGGATTGTGTTTGAGTAGAATGTCGCCACTTGCTTTTGGGGTAGCACCAAGTGGCCAGTTCAGAGATCGTAGTACGATGAATGTCGGAAGCAGATAATGGTGAAATGTCAAAGCTGCTTGGCGACGTTTTCAGCAGGCGAGATCCACCCGCCGTTTCAACCAAATTCTCACCCGAAAAGCTCGAAAAGCTCGCCGCACTATTTGGATCAAAATCTGCAAAAGAAGGTTTGTCATCTGTCGCTCTTGATGACGCTTCTGGTGAAATTGTAGGCGCTGTTCTAGCACATGATTTCGGTCAGCCGCCGCCCGATTCGATTAGTGCGATGGATTTAGCTTCCGAGCCAGTCATCACGTTAATTGATGAGCTAGAAAGCGCGTTTTTGAATAGGCACAACATTCAGGCAAAGAAGTATCTTCATATTTTCATGATCGCTGTGCGTGACGATTTCTCGAGAAAGGGAATTGCTCAATACTTGCTGGATTCTTGTGTAAATCAGGCCAAGAGATCCGGCTACCAAATTGCTTTTGCGGAAGCGACAAACCGTTTCTCACAAAGCATTTTTTTGAAAGCGGGCTTCGACGGCGTTCATTCAATTGAATACGAAGACTTCGAGCTGGACGGACAACGGCCTTTTCTGGATATCAAGGACGAAGGTGCTTGTGTGCTAATGGAGCTCGATATTTCAGCTAAATTCTGATTGTCCGAAAGGCATAGAGCAAAGCAGTCTGCTTTGGGCTCAACTTGGTCATCTGAACATTTTTTTCAGATGACAGCTTATGAGCGGAAAGTAGACACATAAGGGTATGGCAGTGCGGGTTAAGGCCTGCCTCTGCCGTCCAAATACTCTTTATCAGGCTCTTTATATCCAGTTCCTTCATGGCTGCACACCCTCACAACAATGATTATGAAGAGTGCCATCAGGATTGCTCTGGCACTTGGGGTTTGGAGCAAATATTTCATTATTCATTTTTATTATTGCGTGAGTGACTTGGCAAAGAAGTCCCGTGCCTTTTCATTCAGCCCGCCAGTTGAGCTCAATTAACTGGCAGCAGGCCGCATTGGGAAGCGGTTCGGAGGAGGTCACTTGATTGGTTTTTGTTCCGAGCGCCAACAGTTCGTGAGCATCCGTGATTTTAGTTATCCGAATTTCAACGTAACAAACGACAACCACTCTGTAAATTTTACGACGTCAGAGTTAGTAGCGCGGTTTTACGAAGGCTTTGATGTTAAGAAGGAAATGACGCAGGATGAAACCTTCTATTCAAACGCCAAAGCAAAAAGACTTCTAAGTTTTGATCCTCAGCATGATTGGTGGGACTACCTGAAATCCTTGTTGCCGCATCTTAAAGAGTTCGCATTAAACTGCGTGTGCAATGCGACCAGAATCAAGCCTTGGATACGCCGTTTCTCGCAGCTACGAAATCCACAAGGTGAGGAACATAGTCGTTCGGTCCGTCACCCCCAGCGGCGAGCGCCATTGCAAAACTGTTTTTTGCGGCGTTTCCGATTGGATTGGACAACCCCACTTCATCTGCCATGGCTTCTAGGTAACGCAAGTCTTTTAGAGCATTGGATAGAGTGAATTTGTGGGACTCTCGATTGCCTTCAACGGCGTACCCCATGAAGGTTTGATAAAACCCGCAATCCATCCTGCTGCCACGAATGACAGAGTCGAATTCCTTGGTGGATATTCCGACTTTTTCGGACAGTGCCAACGCTTCCGAATAAAGCGCCGCGTATCCCAGTGAAAGAAAATTATTCAGAAGCTTCATTTTGTGCCCTGCAGCACATGGGCCGATGTGAACGATGGTCTTTGCCCAAGCTGAGATAACAGGCTTCAACCGCTCAAAAACAACAGGATCAGCGCCGACCATGGTCGCCAGCTCTCCGTTCTGTGCCTGCACGGGTGTCCCGCCCAACGGCGCGTCCGCCATATGGTGACCGGCCTGCGCTAACTTAGTCGCGAGTGCCATAGTGGAATTCGGGTCTGACGTGGAACAATCCACAACGACGCTACCGGCCTGAATGGTTGGCATCATGGCGGCCACGATTGCCTCGACCTGAGGAGAGCCGGGCGCACAAATATGGGTAACTGACGATACTGCCGCAAGCTCCGCGAGGTTTTCCGCCTCCGTCGCGCCCTCAGCGACCAACTCATCAACAGGCCCACGGTTTCGATGAGCAATCACGTTAACTGTGAAGCCGGCTTTTAACAGATTCGAGGCCATACCTTGACCCATCAAGCCAACACCAACAAATCCGATCGTTTCTTCGCTCATCGAGTTCTCCCTTTACCATTCACGGAGAGTCAGTGTGGACTAGTACAGAATGAAAAAGCAATGGCGGCTTAACTTTGCTTCGTAAACCAAGGCGCAGGACGCAGCGAATGAACGTTTCTAGTCCCTTTCGACAGATGCTTCGCTTGATCCAAATGTCTGCATTGGGCTCAAAGCCGTCATCCGACGGCATTAGCGATTAGACCGGTTTGTGGTTGCGAGCGGTCATTGGGGCCGCTCTCAGGATTGGTCCGACATCGGCCCTCCCAGTACTATTCAACGAGTTTTCAAGCTCAACTCCGAGATCCTACCGTCGCCTGACCCTATCTCGATTACGCTCCCGACGTTCGATGTTGATCCGGTGGTCGCGGCCCAATGCCCGGTAGAAGCCCGGTCCCTTGGACCAGTTCAGAAAGTGGGCAAAGCTGTCGACCTGATCATCGTTGCGTCCGCGTGGAAAGGACTGAAGCTCCCGTTTGAATACCGGCAGCCAGGATGCATCTGCAGGCAGATAAACCTTGCCCTCTTCGACAGGACCGCAAGCGGACTGGAACCGGGTTTCCTTGTCCTTGTCGGGTTTAATGCGTTCGTAGCGCCGACGGTCATCACGAAACAATTCGTCCAAAAGAGGTTTGCCGGAGGCCGCATCTTCGATCAGGACACGATCGGGATCCCAACGGCCGACAAGTTGCAGTGCCTTGGCTTTCAGGTCTGGGTAGTCTACCTGCCCGCGCCAGACGTCGATAAGATACCACGCATTTTCGCGGAACCCCCAGGTTGTACAGACAGAGAAATCAGACCGGGGGTCTGCCGACATGCCCGTATCCCAGCTCTGAACCACCAGTTGGAACCAGCGGCGATCTTCGATGGTCTCGTAGGTGCCAAACCACTCCCAGCGCAAGGGCGACCCGTCGGGAGCAATGGGGTTCTGCTGATACTGGCAATTGAACACGGCCGCGCCCATTTCGCGACGCTTGGTATCCAGCGTTTGCTGATCCAAACGGGACGGGCACAGGAGATCACCCGGTTTGCGGCGCATGACCCTTCCACGCCCAAGAGGAACCACCTCATGGCCTTCTGCGATGGCAGGCAGATTCAGATGCCGGTAGGTCCCGCGTTCGAGCAGATAACCCGGCGGATCCATCTCGTGCAACCGTTGCGCAACCATAACCACACGCCCTTCGGCCGGATTGTCGAAGCGCGACAACAAGGTCCCCTCAATGAACTCCTGCGCCTTGACCAGCTCGGCTTCGGAGCCGGCATCTCCGGCTCTCAGCAGGTCATCGATGATGATGTAATCGGCGCCATGACCGGTGACAGAACTTCCAATGGAGACAGCCTTACGGCTGCCTCCCTTTGTGGTGCGGATTTCTTCTGAGGTGTTGCCCTTTTTAGCCAAGACCGTTTCAGGGAACATTTCCCGGTACCAGCGCGCAGACATGATCCGACGACAATCTTCGGAATGTTTGCGCGCCAGATCCAACCCATAGCTGGCAACGATGATCTTGGCGCTGGGGTTATGACCGAGAAGATAAGCGACATATGCAACGGCCACGGTGACCGATTTCAGGCAACGTGGCGGGATGTTGATGATCAGTCGCTTGTTTTCGCCTCGACGGACATTGTCCAACTCATGGCACATGGCCCGCACATGCCAGGCCGGATCAAAGCTGCGGTCAGTTCCCTGGTGCAGCGTGCCAAACACACGCCACACGAAGGGAAAGATATTGTCTCGGCAAACCTCGCGAGCGGCTTGCACGATTTTTGGATCAGGAGTCGTCATCTTCCGCCTCCTCGTTTTCCAGATCACCGTCACCGTCCAGTTGGCTGGAAAAGAAATCCCGGAGGATGTCGTAGTCGACAGCGTCCGGCTCAACCGTACGGACGCTTTCTTGCGCGTCCAATTCACTTGCGTTGAACAGATCTGTGTCCAGCTTAAGCAGCGCCATCAACAATTTCGTGTCGCCCTTCAACGCGCCTGCCGTGAACCGCTTGGCAATTGCCTCAGCCTTGGAAATCCGGATTTCGTGGCTGCCTTCGCGAACCGTAATCTTGGTTTCCAATTCGCGTTTCAAGCCGGCATTCACCCCTTTGGCACCTTTCGGCCGCCCTTTCGGATTGCCGGATCGGCCTTTTTTGAACTGGGTCGCTTTGGGCGGCTTGCCGTAACCCACCTCGTAGTCTTTCGTATCGTCAGACATGACCCACCTCCTGTTCTGAAGTGGTATCGTTGGCCGCAGAACGCGCATCGAACGTCTCGCCTGTCACCGCGTGCACGGCGTTCTCACCAGTCATCTCCTGCCAACGGCGGATGGCGACATCGACATAGGCCGGGTCGAGCTCAATGAGCCGCGCCCGCCGCCCGGTTTTCTCTGCTGCCAGCAAGGTCGCCCCGGACCCGCCAAAGGCGTCCAGCACGACGTCGCCGCGGTGGCTCACATCCATGATGGCATCTGCAACCAGAGCTGTCGGCTTCACCGTGGGATGATCCGCGAGATCCGCCTCGCGCCCTGCCCCAAAGCTGTTCACACCGGTATAATCCCAGACATTGGTCCGGTTGCGCCCGTGCTTGCCCAATTCGACATTGTTGACATGCGCAGCACCTGGTTTCTTGAAGATCGCAACCAGCTCATGCTTGGAACGATAAAGGCTGCCCATCCCTCCGTTGGTTTTATTCCAGACGCAGAGATTGATGAGATCAAAGCCACCTGCCTTGCCCGCCGCAATCAACTCTTCGATATGACGCCAGTCCATGCAGATCATCGCAATACGCCCGTCTGGCAGACGGCCAAACAACTGGGTGATCACGCCTGAAAGAAAGCCGCGGAACTCGCTATCCGACATTTCTCCCGACGCCATGGCAAACTCGCGGTGTTCGGCGCTATTGCCGGACCGCACATGCCCATTGACCGGCACGTTGTAAGGCGGATCGGTGAAGACTATCTGCGGGGTCTCGCCTTCCAGCAAGGTGTCGTAGCTCTGGGTTTGAAGGGCGTCCCCGCAGAAAATGCGATGATCTCCGAGAACCCAGAGGTCGCCCGGCTCCGTGACTACGGGTGCCGCAGGGTCCGGCGTCTCAACAGTTTCCGCCACAGATTCCGTCACCTCACCGACGCTGTCGATAATGATGTCGATCTCCGGTGTTTCGAACCCTGTGATGTCCAGATCAAAATCCAGCTCGCCATCAAGGCTGAGATTCATCAGCTCGGCAAACTCAATCTGCAGAGCAGCTTCGTTCCAGTCGGACAATTCCGCCAGCTTGTTGTCCGCAATGCGCAGAGCGCGCACTTCCGCTTCTGACAAGTGATCCGCGACAACAGTCGGTACGGAATTCAACCCCAGGGCCTTGGCGGCCTCATAGCGACCATGACCCGCGATGATGGTACCTTCAGCATCCAACAGGATCGGAGTGACAAAGCCAAACTGGGCCACCGATGCCTTCAGTTTGTCGACATTCTTGGCCGCGTGCACGCGGTTGTTGTTGGCGTAGGGCTTGATCTGGCTGATCTGGGATTGGATAACTTTCTCCGCCATCCAGATAGGCGTATTGGACGCCTGGACGTCGCTGTGTGTGTTTTCAGCAGGCATAACCGCCTCCTTTTGCGTGACGCCGCGCGGACGTCGAGATGGAGGGATCGCGTTGGAAAATCGGAGAGAGCACAAATCGCAACTCCCCGGACCAATCGATCCGAGACGTTGCTCCTTTGAATGCTCTCGGCGGAAACCTGTGTTTCCAATGAGTGCTGCCTGCGGGAGCAGTTTCCCGCCCCGATAGTCCGGGCGATTAGGTCGAATGTAGGTGCCATCAATACGAGACGCAACCCCCCAAACTAAAAGTAACCAATTAAGATTGTTGACGAATAATCGGGGGTACGGCAGCGTCGCACTTCAAAACACACGCCTCCAGTAATCGTTTCAGAAAGAGCTGGACTGTTGCCGTCAACCACGCATCACTGAACCCACGCCCGAGCCATTCGGGCGCTCCTCGGTACCGGGGTTCGGCATCTCGCTGACCCAAGATCAGAGGAGACAGTTCATGTCCAAACGGAAGCAAACCAAAATTGACAAGGTTCAAGCTTTGTTGCGTCGCCCGAGCGGCGCCAGCCTTGAGGCGCTCTGCAAAGCAACGGGGTGGCAGCTTCATTCGGTCCGAGCGGCTCTAAGCGGCCTGCGGAAAAAAGGCGTCACAATTGAAAGGCGGACATCCGACAAACCAGATGGTTCTTCCACCTATCACCTGACGGTGGGAACAGGAGAAGAGTCATGACCAAGACTAGCGATGTTGCCGATCTGGCCGTCATGGGACGATCGGATCTGGTCACGCTTTGGCAGCAACTGTTTGATCAACCCGCCCCCGCCATGCTCAGCCAACCCTTCCTGCGCCGCTTTATCGCCTTTGAGATGCAGTCCCGCCGTCATGGCAGGCTACCCCGTCAAGTCAAAGCCACGCTGGAAAAGGGCTCTGGGAAGAAACCCCGGCCTACATGCCCTGCCCTAAAACCCGGCGGGCGCCTGCTACGCGAGTGGAATAGTGTGACCCATGTAGTCGACGTTACAGAAGACGGCTTCACTTGGAACGGTCGGTCCTATCGCTCACTCTCGGCCATCGCCCGAGAGATTTCCGGCGCGCATTGGTCGGGGCCGCGTTTCCTTGGGCTCACCGGCAAGGCCGCCAAATGAGCCCGCGCCGTAAAATCCGATGCGCCATCTACACGCGCAAGTCCTCAGAAGATGGTCTGGATCAGGACTTCAATTCGCTGGATGCGCAATATGAGGCCTGTGCGGCCTATGTCGCAAGCCAGCGACATGAAGGCTGGACCCTGCTGTCCGGGCGCTACGATGACGGTGGCCTGTCGGGCGGCACCCTAGAGCGCCCCGCCCTTCAGCGCCTTCTTGAAGAGATCGATGCCGGGCGTATTGACATGGTGGTGGTCTACAAGATTGACCGGCTGACCCGGTCGCTTGCCGACTTCTCTAAGCTGGTCGACCGGCTCGAACAGGCAAACTGTTCTTTTGTGTCCGTCACGCAGGCCTTCAATACCTCATCTTCCATGGGCCGGTTAACGCTGAATGTGCTGTTGTCCTTTGCTCAGTTTGAACGGGAAGTCACCGCCGAACGTATTCGCGACAAGATTGCAGCGTCGAAGAATAAGGGGCTTTGGATGGGTGGCAACCTGCCTCTGGGCTATGATCGCCACCCCGATCCGAAGGCAAGAACGCTGGTGGTGAATGAAGAGGAGGCCAGAACGGTCCGGCATCTCTTTGGGCTTTATGATGAGCTGGGTTGCCTGCGCAAAGTAGAAGAACGGGCAACGGCAGAAGGGCTGCGGTCAAAACGGGTTGTTCGGACAGATGGCAGTGTGAAGGGGGATTGTCCGCTGTCACGGGGTCAAATCTATTACCTGCTGCGCAATCCGGTCTATCTCGGAAAAATCCGCCACAAGGATAAGATCTGGGACGGACAACATCCGGCGATCATCGATCAGGACATCTGGGACCGGGTGCAGGAAAAAATGCGACAGGCCTCCAACCGCTCGCGGGCACGCGGCGACTCCGATGCGCGCCAACGCTCCACTGACCCCGGGGCCTGGCTCACCGGTCTGCTGTATGACGAAACTGGTGATCGGTTGACGCCGACCCACACCACGCGCAAAGGCCGACGGTTGCGCTACTATATCTCCAATCGACTGATCTCAGGTGGCAAGGATATCTCTGGCTGGCGACTGCCCGGCCCGGCGCTGGAACACGCCGTCATGGACGTCATCGTCAGACATTTGCAAGACGCCGCCGCGGCGCACCAAGTACTGGCGCAACCGGTGGCCGGGTCAGCCGAGCCAGTTCAGACTTCAGTTGCGGATTTAGTAACCCGGCTTCTAGGCCAAGGCTGTCAGATCGGCGCTGCTCTTCTGGCCAAAGGCAAACTTGCACGAGGACAGATCGACCTCGAATTTAACCACAAAACTCTGGCAAGCGCACTTGGCATCGCGGCCGATCATCTGCACCCGGATCTCACCCACGTCACCGCATCTTTCGATCTGCGCCGCCGCGGCGTCGAGGCCAAGGTCATCGCCGGAGACATGGCACCCCAACCTGATCCCCACCTCCGGTCCATGCTGATCCGCGCACATGGCTGGGCCCGTGATCTGAAGGCCGGAGTTCAACTGATGGAGATTGCCCGCCGCGAAAGCGTCCCTGACGCCTTCATCCGCACCCGTGCTCAGCTCGCCTTTCTCTCACCGAAGATTCAAACGGCGATTCTCGACGGGACCCAGCCGCCCGAACTCACACTCAAGCGTCTGGTCAGCGTGACCCACCCACTTGAATGGTCCGAACAGGAACGCCTGTTCGGCTTCTGACATCTCCAGATCCTGCGTCCCTGATACAGGGTTCGCCCTCCCTGATCCGTCGGCACAATTCCCTGTTCCCACGAGAAAATTCCCTGTTCCGCCTTTTAGGGAATTTGCAGCATAAACCTCTGAAAACATACAGTTCTGATAGAAGAAATGACGGAAATCAGTCCCGGTTTGCGAAAATTCCCTGTAAATTGCAGGTTATCAGGGAAATCCAGCCCAAAGCGACCCCACCAAAATGCGACACTGAGACTTGCGCCTGAATTGTCCTCTGAATGTACGGTTTGCTTCGTCTCTGATTGAAAGCGCATGCGCCAACGCGCGGGAATTGCGGCACAATTTCGGGTCAGAAAACACAACTGAAGTGAGACAGGTATGAGTGGCGGGGAGACAGGGATTCGAACCCTGGGGACGCTCTCACGCCCAACGGTTTTCAAGACCGCCGCATTCGACCACTCTGCCACCTCCCCGTCGGAAGCCGGGTCTAAGGCCAAGTTCGCTCAGAGGCAAGTCGAAAACGGGAAATCTTGCCGAAGAGTTTTCAGCGCTCTTTCCATGACCCTTCAGCCACGTTATGATTGGGTGTAAAGACCGTAACAGGCTGGCATACAGAACCAGCAGACCGGCAACGGGGTTCGTGAAACGAAACCCCTTCAGGCAAGGGATAAGCAGATGAAGCGAGCGATCGAGACACGCCCGGGGCCCAAAAGGCTGGCGTATCTGGCGTTGACTTTGACGATTTTGGCCGGATGTGAAGAGGCTTTGGGTACAGCTGAAACCGCCGAAAAATCCCAGGACAACGATGGGAAAATCGAACTTATACCCCAGGTGACCAGTGGTTCGCAGCGCGACGTAGAAGCACCGGACGTTTTCCGCGTTACCGAAGCGGGGCTTTGGGATGGGCGACCCTCGCTGGGGGGCATATGGGTGGCACATCCAGACGTGAACCAACCCGAGCGTGTTGTGATCAAAAACACCGCCAACAACAAATCCGTGACTGGTGCCTTGTTCCGGCGCGAGCGTAACTTGCCCGGTCCGGCGCTTCAGGTCTCATCCGCTGCAGCGGAACAGCTTGGATTGCTGGCAGGGTCACCTACAAAGCTTAGCGTTGTGGCGCTGCGTCGCGAGAAGATCGAAGAACCCACGGCTGAAGAATCACCACAAGCTGAGGACGTAACCGCAGAAAACGAGACCGCATCGGCAGATACAGCAGCCGATGGCCAAGCCACGGGTGATCCTGAAAAGCTCGCCAAACGGAAATGGTGGCAAAAGAAAGAGCCCGCAGTTGCTGCTGCCGGTACCGCCGCTGTTGTAGCAAGCGCCTCGGAATCCGAAGAGGACACAACAGCAGAAACGGAAACGGTCAGCGATTCTGCTCAGGAAACCGCAGAGGAGCAAACCGAAGCGCCCGCTGAAAAACCGGCCAAGCGGAAGTGGTGGCAGAAGAAAGCACCCGCTGCTGCTGCCGCTGGAACCGCAGCGGCTGCAACAGATGCAGCCACAGATAGCGCCGAAGTTGCAACCGAGGCTGCTGCTGCCGTAACCTCTCCGGCTTTGTCAGATGCGCCGGTCGAAGCCCCGGCCGAGAAACCCGCCAAGCGGAAATGGTGGCAAAAGAAGGATCCCGCAGAGATCACTGAAACGCCACTGGACCCGATCGAAGGTGCCGCCGCCGCAATTGATGCGACCGAAGCAACACCAGCAGCGGCGACGGCTGCGGCTGCCGCGACCACCGCATCACCGCTGAGCAAACCGTTTGTTCAGATCGGAACCTTCAGCGTCGAGGATAACGCCAACTCTGCCGCACAGAAGGTGCGCAGGAACGGTATGTCCGCAGTTGTTCGGGAACTGAAAACCGCAAATAACACCGTCTGGCGGGTGCTGGTTGGCCCTGCCGCAACCCGGGCCGAACGCAAAGCCATTCAGAAGGACGTAAAAGACCTTGGTTTCAAAGACGCGTTCACCGTATCCGACTGAAACAGGGAGACGCAGCATGCCAGCCTTGATGCGCACATCCGTTCTGGCCATGGGGATTGCCCTCATGGGACTGCCCGCACACGCTTTTGATACCACAGCTCGCGCAGCTTATGTGATTGACCAGACCACCGGCACTGTTCTTCTGTCAAAAGACGCCGACCAGCCCCTGCCGCCCGCGTCGATGTCAAAGCTGATGACGCTGTATGTGGCCTTCGAGGCTTTGCGCGATGGCCGACTGACACTGAATGAAACCCTGCCCGTGTCCGAACACGCGATGAGCTATGGCGGCTCGACCATGTTCCTGAACACGCAGGACCGCGTCACCGTCGAAGACCTGCTGCGCGGCATCATCGTTTTGTCGGGCAATGATGCCTGCGTCGTTATCGCCGAAGCACTTAGCCCCGACGGAACCGAGGCCGGGTTTGCGCGGTACATGACCCAACGCGCGCAGCAAATGGGCATGAACAATTCCAATTTTGCCAACTCGAACGGCTGGCCTGCCGCCGGTCATATGATGTCAGTGCATGATCTGGCCGTTCTTGCGGATCGCTTGATTTCGGACTTCCCTGAATATTACCCTCTCTTCGCCGAGGAGGTTTTTGAATTCGACGGTCGCGCGCCGTCAAATGCCCGCAATCGCAACCCGTTGTTGAAGCTGGATATCGGCGCGGACGGTTTGAAAACCGGCCACACGCAAGAGGCCGGCTATGGCCTTGTCGGCTCTGCCAAACAAGGTGACCGGCGTGTCATTTTCGTCCTGACCGGGCTCGACACCACCGGCCAGCGGGCAGAGGAGGCTGAGGCCGTGGTTAACTGGTCGTTTCGAAATTTTGTCGAGAGGACAGTTGCCAACGCGGAAACGCCGATAGCCGAAGCCCAACTGTGGATGGGTGAGAAAAAGACCGTCGGGCTTGTTGCCGAAGGTGATCTGAACGTGCTGTTCCCGGTTCTGGGGACTCAAAATGTCGAGGCCGAAGTTGTGTATGACGGCCCAATCAACGCGCCAGTCCAAAAAGGACAGCAACTGGCTGAACTGGTGATCAAGCCCGAAGGACTGCCCGAGATCCGGCGCCCACTGGTGGCAGCCGAGGACGTGGCCGTCGGTGGCTTTGTCGTGCGCATGTTGACGGTTGGCGGCATCGTATTGAAAGACGTGATCAACAACCCGCTGGAGTCGATGTGACGAAAGCAGGGTTATTTCTGACCTTCGAAGGCATTGACGGATCAGGCAAGTCAACCCAAGCGCGGATGCTGGCGGATCGTCTGCGCGCGCAGGGACATGAGGTCGTGCTGACGCGCGAACCGGGCGGCTCACCGGGGGCTGAGGAAATTCGCCGCCTTGTTCTGGAAGGCGACCCGGATCGGTGGTCGGCCGAGACAGAGTTGCTGTTGTTCACCGCAGCCCGCCGCGACCATCTGGAGCGCACCATCGAACCCGCCCTTGCGGCAGGTAAAGTGGTGATTTGCGACCGTTTCGCAGACAGCACACGTATGTATCAGGGCTTGTCACGCGGCGACCTGCGCAGTCTGGTAGACCAATTGCACAACCTGATGATCGGCCGCGAGCCGGATATGACGCTGCTTATCGATATGGACCCGGAAACGGGATTGTCGCGCGCTAAAGGCAGGCAAGGTACCGAAGAGCGGTTCGAGGATTTCGGTCCCGATCTGCAAAAGAAAATGCGCGCAGGGTTTCTGTCGCTGGCTGATGAATTCTCGGGCCGGTTTCGCGTCGTAAATGGCAACAGGGACATGGACAGCGTTGCGCAGGATGTGACAGATATCGTTCAAGCAGCTTTGCGGTAAACGATGAGCGACGATACTCCTTCTCCGGATCAGGTGCCGGGTGCACCGCATCCGCGCGAAACCGCTCGGCTATTTGGCCAGGACGCGGCTCAACACGCATTTCTGACGGCCTACAATTCCGACAGGCTGCACCACGGTTGGTTGCTGACCGGGCCGCGCGGCGTCGGCAAAGCAACGCTGGCGTGGCGGATCGCGCGATTTTTGCTGGCCACACCCCCGGCAGATGACGGCGGCTTGTTCGGAGCGCCGCCGCCGCCAGAAACGCTCGAAATTGATCCCGATCATCCGGTATCACATCGCATGCAGGCCGGAGCCGAACCAGGATTGGCTGTGGTCACCCGATCACCAAACGATCAGGGGCGGTTGCGCGGCGAAATTGTCGTGGACGATATCCGCAAGCTGGGTAAGTTCTTTGGTCTGTCCTCGGCTGATGGCGGACGCCGGGTGGTGATTGTGGATTCGGCGGATGAAATGAACATCAGTGCTGCCAACGCGCTGTTGAAGATGCTGGAAGAGCCGCCTGCGCGCACCACACTTTTGCTCGTATCGCACCAACCTTCGCGCTTGCTGCCAACCATCCGGTCGCGCTGCCGCACGCTGCGCCTTGGCCCGCTGAGTCCGCAGGACATGCAAACCGCCCTGTCGCAAACCGGAACAGAAGTTCCCGCCCAGACTGAACACCTGGCCGCACTTGCGGCAGGATCAGTTGGGGATGCTGTGCGGTTAATCAATCTTGGCGGTCTGGACATTTATGCCGAGCTGATCGCCATTCTGGGCACCCTGCCCCGTATGGACCGGCAACGCGCACTGGCGTTGGCCGAAGCCGCAGCACAGCGCGGTGCCGCTGATCGTTTCGAGTTGTTGCTAACGCTGATCGACGTCGCCTTGTCACGGCTGGCTTTGACTGGCGCAACCGGTACCCCCCCCGTTCCCGAAGCGGCCCCAAACGAAGGTGAAACGCTGATGCGTCTTTCGGCTTCCCCCGATCAAGCCCGCCGCTGGGCAGAAGTCGCCGCGACAATCACGGCACGCGCACGGCATGGTCAGGCGGTGAACCTTGACCCTGCCGCTCTGGTCCTAGATACGGTGTTCAAGATACAGGAAACCGCCGGTCAGAACAGATGAGCGACACCCCCCAGATTACCGACAGCCACTGCCATCTGGACTTCCCGGATTTCGACGGCCAGTTGGACGAGATCATCACGCGCGCGGCCGAGGCTGGTGTGACCCGCATGGTCACGATTTGCACCAAGCTACGCAACGAACCCAGCGTCCGTGCGATTGCCGAAGCCCATGCGCCCGTCTTCTATGCCGCCGGCACGCACCCGATGAGTGCGGCGGATGAGCCGATAACGTCGGTCGACGAACTGGTTGCCTTGGCCCAGCACCCGAAATTCGTCGGTATTGGAGAGTCTGGTCTGGACTACCACTATACCGCCGACAGTGCGGAAGTGCAGAAACAATCCTTGCGCATCCATATCGAAGCGGCCCAGCGCACTGGCCTGCCCCTGATCATTCACGCCCGCGCAGCGGATGATGACATGGCCCCAATTCTGGCCGAGGAGTATCGCAACGCACCCTATTCCTGCGTTATGCACTGCTTCTCTTCTTCTGCCGAATTGGCCAAGGCCGCGCTGGATCTGGGCTTTTACCTGTCCATGTCCGGCATCACCGCCTTCCCCAAAAGCCAGGAGTTGCGCGATATTTTCGCAACCGCACCGGTGGACCGCGTTCTGGTGGAGACCGATGCGCCCTATCTGGCCCCACCACCCTATCGCGGCAAACGTAACGAACCCGCCTACACCGCCCACACAGCCCGGAAAGGGGCTGAGGTTTTCGGCATGGATTACGCCGCTTTTGCAGCCCAGACACAGGCCAATTTTGACCGCTTGTTCACCAAGGCCGCGCTGTACAAGGCCGCTGCATGACCGGGGTGCGTTTTACAATTCTGGGCTGCGGTTCCTCGGGCGGCGTACCAAGGCTGGGCGGCCAATGGGGCGACTGCGATCCTACAAACCCGAAAAACGTGCGCCGCCGCTGCTCGCTGCTGATTGAACGCGAGGGGCCGGATGGAACGACCTCGGTTCTGGTCGATACCACGCCGGATATGCGCAGCCAGTTGCTGGACACCGGCACCGGGCGGTTGGATGGGGTGGTCTATACCCACTCGCACGCGGATCATGTACACGGGATCGACGACCTGCGCATGATCGTGTTTAACATGAAAACGCGCGTACCCGTCTGGGCGGATGGGGACACACAGAACGCGTTGCTGGGCCGTTTCGGATACGCCTTCATTCAGCCTGAAGGTTCACCTTATCCTCCGATCCTGGACCTCAAATCCATTGATGGCCCTTTCGACATCGATGGTCCCGGTGGGCCCATTACGTTGCGCCCGTTCAAAGTGAACCACGGCTCGATCGACTCTCTTGGGTTCCGCATCGGTCAGCTGGCCTATCTGCCGGATGTCGCCGAGATTTACGACGACGCCTGGCCCGAGATGGAAGGGTTGGACTGGCTGATCATCGATGCATTGCGCCGCAACCCGCATCCCACGCACGCGCATCTGGAAAAGACGCTGGGATGGATCGAACAACTGCGACCAAAACGCGCGGTGCTCACCAATATGCATATCGATCTGGACTATGCGACGGTTGACGCGGAAACTCCCGACTATATCACCCCCGCTTTTGACGGGATGGTGATCTATCAGGCGCAATAAGGCCCTGCCCCGCGCGCTCAAGATATCACAGCGCGCCTGCCGCACGGGGGCCAAATGCTGCAAAGCCTGATCGACGTCATTCTTCCGGTCTTCCTTGTGATCGGTGCCGGATACACGGCGACCCGCACGGGCTATTTCAAACAAGAGCACGTCGATGGGTTGATGAAATTCACCCAAGGTTTTGCGATTCCCTGCCTGTTGTTCTTGGCCATCGCGCATCTGGACCTTAGCGCCAGTTTCGATCCCCGGCTTTTGGCCAGCTTCTATTCCGCCGCTGCGTTGTGCTTCACTGCGGGTCTCTTTGGAGCAAGGATCATTTTTGGCAGGGACTGGGAAGACTGCGTGGCCATCGGATTCTGTTGTCTGTTTTCCAACTCGGTCCTGCTGGGCCTGCCGATAACCGAACGTGCTTATGGCCCTGAGAACCTGACGGGCAACTACGCGATCATCGCCTTCCATTCTCCGTTTTGTTACGGCGTTGGGATCACGGTGATGGAGGTCGTGCGCAATCGCGGCAACGGCGGTGTACATATGGCGCGATCAGTTCTGTCAGCGATGTTCAAAAACGCACTGATTCTTGGTATCGCGCTTGGTTTTGTCGTCAACATAACTGGTCTGGTCATCCCAGCAGTCGTGGACGAAGCGCTTGAGCTTGTTACCCGCGCCGCCTTACCGGGGGCGCTGTTTGCGTTGGGGGGTGTGTTGGTTAAATACAAACCCGAAGGCGACTTGCGCACCATTGGTTTTGTCTGCTGCATCTCTCTGATGCTGCACCCCAGCCTAGTTTGGTTATTCGGAACATCCACCGGCCTGCCGCAGGACCTGTTTCGATCAGGCGTGTTGAATGCCGCCATGGCACCGGGCTTTAACGCCTATATCTTTGCGAATATGTATGGCCGCGCCAAACGCGTTGCGGCTTCGTCCGTTTTGATCGGAACAGCAGCATCTATAATCACCGTCTGGCTTTGGTTGAGCCTTCTGGGCTAACACAGGTGTTGACTTCGGTTTTCGCAGTAACACCTATCGCAGAACGCAGCAGGAGATCCGAATGCCACACGCCATAGTCGTCGCCCACGGCCAGCCCTCTGACCCAGATCCCGCTGAGGCCGCGTTGGCTGCATTTGCAGCCAAGGTCGACGCGTTGGCCGAACATGTAACGGTGAGTTCTGCGACGCTGGCCAAGCCCGGCGCGCTTGAGGCCAAATTGGACGGCCTTCCTGAAAATTCAGTCATCTACCCGCTTTTCATGGCGAAGGGGTGGTTTGTAACAAGTGCCCTGCCGAAGCGAGTTGGAGATCACAGGGCACGTATTTTGGATCCTTTGGGCATTGATCCCGATCTGCCCGCGCTGACGGCGAACGCGCTAGAAGCGAAGTTGCGAGAAGAGCATTGGGCGGCCAATGCGACGGATTTGGTGATCGCTGCGCACGGGTCGGGCCGCAGCCGGAATCCATCGGCGGTGGCCAATGAATTTGCGAACCGGCTAGGCAGGCAGGTTGCATTTCAATCGATCCGGGTTGGCTTTGTCGAAGAACCGCCCTCGATTGCCGAAGCAGCGCGCGATGCATCTAATCAAGCGATTTGCCTACCGTTCTTCGCATGTACCGGAGGTCATGTTCTAGAAGACGTACCCGAAGAGCTGGAGCGCGCCCAATTCAAAGGTATCGTCATGCCCGTTGTCGGAGAGCTCGCCCCCATTCAGCGGCAGATCGCGCAAAAGGTCACCGAGGCGTTCGCATCAGCGTGATCCTCGGTGGACGTTCAGGATTGCGCCTTGCTCAGTGTCGAATAAAGCCGATGGCACGATCGACCATCCCGTTTGGCCTGATACAAAGCCAAATCTGCAGCATGTAAGATATCAGCCGCTTTGGGAACTTGAAACTGAGTGGACAGAGCCGTGCCGATGCTGGCTGACACAGTACAGTGTTGGTTTTGAAACATCATAGGTTCGTTCAAGCGTTGGATGAGTCGGTCAGCAATTGCCTTCAATCTGTCGTCTCGTGTCAGGTCTTTGAAAACAATGACAAACTCGTCCCCGCCAACACGGGCAACCGTATCTTCGCTGCGCGTCTCCTCAATCATGATGCGGGCCGCCTGTTGCAGGACGAAATCACCAGCAGCGTGACCCAGACTGTCATTCACGGATTTGAAGAAATCCAGATCCAGATGCATCAAGGCAAAAGTTGAATTACTTGAGATCAGATTTGCCAGCACGTGATCCATGGCCCTGCGGTTTTTTAGCCCGGTTAATGTGTCGGTATAGGCCTGTTCCTCAGCGGCGAGCATGGCGCCTTGAAGCCTCAGGTTTAGCGACCGCGACGCCTCCATCGCGGCAGATTTGGCCTCGACCAGATAAAGCAGTTCGATGGCAAGGTCGGTGCCCGAGAAATCCGCACTTGTCAGCGCGTAATCCCGCACCGCATCCAGAATTGAAATCCCGAATGACAGGTTGATGACCGCACCACCGGACCGCGGCAAAGGGGCGACCAAGCCCTTGAGGGGCGTACGCGGTTCATCCTTGAACTTCAGGTGCAACTTAGCCCCGGCCATCGATAACAACGCCGGTATGGTTGTGACTGTTCTGGGACGGATCAGCTCAAACACTTCCAGAAACCCCTGCCCGATCAGCGGCAATTCTGGTCGCAGTTTTTGAAGTGTTGGCCCCGCTTGTTGTATTCGTCCGTCTTGTTCGACCAACAGGAACATTGGACAAAGCGTTTCCAGAAGGCCCGCAAGTTCGTAAGTATCGGTCATCTGCTGTGCGCCCCCAAATCAAAGTGACGCCCTTCCGCGAAAGCGCTTTCAACCAACATGATGGAAATGACGTCACTGTCCTGCTGCTGCCCTTCATGTGACAGTATGACCAATGCGCCGTAGTCGTCTGCCATGGCACGCAAAACACCAACCATGACACTGGAATAGCCGGGCAAGCCTGGAAAGGAGCATAGCTGATACTCCGTGGCCGATAGCTCTCGCAGCTCAAGGGCCGGCAAAGTCAAATCTGACACGGCCAACCGCACCCGGTCGGCCAGATCGTCCAGCGAATGCAGAAACTCTACATAGCTTACGCCGCCAAACCTGAGCAGGCGACGCAGCCCTTCCATGTTCGGGTGGGACACAAGATATGTCCCCAAATCCTCAAGAATCTCGGCCTTTGGTCGGTTCAGATCGCCACTCAGCGCATCCAACACTCTTGTCGTCATGTCATCATCATAGATGAGCATGGCTTCAAACTCGCGAAACCCCAACCGCGCATCTTCGGTCACACGCAGCCAGCAGGCCTGCCCATAGGTAGCGCAGACAAAAGACTGTATCGCCCGATTGATCAGATCATGCATCGGAAACCCCAACTTGGTGTCCCCTGCACTCTGTGCTGACAAATCTTAACAAATAGACAAAATCCACCCTGAGTTGCAGCGAATGCAACCGGGTATCACTTCGACATTTGTCGATTGCTCAGAAATCTGTCGGCGCGCCACCCTCGGCTTTGCGGCGTTCCACAAACTCTGCCAGTTCTTCGCGAATGGCTTCGTCCATTGGTGGAGCGTCAAAGCTCGAAATGATCTCTTTGAACATGTGGTGGGCGCGTTCGGCTGTCCAAATGCCACCAGCAACCTCCCACCCTTCATAGTTCTTCCAGTCGCTCAGGAAGGGTTGATAGAACGCGGTGGTATAACGGTCCTGTGTGTGCTGAATGCCGAAGAAATGACCGTCATTGCCAACTGAGCGGATCGCATCAAGCGCGATCTCATCAGGGCCGGTGGCAGTCAATTCCGGGTTCATATAACGCTGAATTTGTTGCAGGATTTCGCAATCCATAATGAACTTTTCCGGGCTTGCAATCAGGCCACCTTCCAGCCATCCAGCCGCGTGATAGACCATGTTGGTGCCCGATTGTACGGATGCCCAAAGCGAGTTTGACGTCTCCCAAATCGACTGACCATCGGGCACGTTTGCAGCACAAACACCCGACGATCGCATCGGCAGCCCGTAGAACCGCGCCATCTGGCCGGTCATCTGGGTCGAGCGCATGTATTCCGGCGTCCCAAAAGCGGGTGCTCCGGTTTTCATATCGACATTCGACGTAAATGTGCCGATCACGCACGGAGTTCCCGGGCGCACATATTGGAACAGGGCTATAGCACATAGCGCCTCGGCAAGTGACTGGGCCACCGCACCTGCCATTGTCACCGGTGCCATGGCCCCGGCCAACGTAAAGGGTGTCACCACAATTGCCTGTCCACGTCGGGCCAGCCGTAGGCACCCGTCGATCATAGGTTGGTCATGCTTTAGAGGAGAGGTAGAGTTAATGTTGGTGTACATGCGTGGAGCGGCATCGAATTCTTCGTGGCTCAGACCGCCTGCGATGCGCACCATTTCCATCACATCCTCGACGCGCTCTTTGCCCAGAGAGTAAGCATGCATGGTTTTGTCGGTCAGCGTCAGCTTGTCGTAAAGGACGTCCAGATGCCTTATACTGGCGTGAATATCGACAGGTTCGACCGGATAACCTCCGGCGAAATGGATGCAGTTGAAATATTGCGTCAGTTTCAACAGATTTCGGCACATCTCCCGGTTGCCGGGAACTTTTGTGCCGATCTCCATATCCCAATAATTCGGCGGCGATGAGACATTGCCGAACAGAATGTTCTTTCCACCAATCTCGATCTTGCGATCCGGATTGCGTGGCGTGATCGAAAATTGACTGGGGGCTTTCGCAATCATCTCCATGACAAAGTCGCGCCCCATGCGCACATTGTCACCTTCGATGGTACAGCCTACCTCACGCAGGATGCCTATTGCCTCTTCATTGTAAAATTCGATCCCGATCTCTTCCAGGATACGCATGGCCCCGTCATGGATCGCTTCGATGCCAGCCTGATCCAAGGGCTCTGTGGGATGGTCGATGTTGATGGGCGGATCCCAGGGCATCTGATCGATCGCTGCAGTTCCTCTGCGCGCTGCAGCCCCAGCGCGGCCACCGCCGCGACGCTTGCGTGTTGTTGTATCGCCCATCACGGCCTCCATTCCTGCTTTAAACAAGCAAGCCCGGAAGACACGATGATGGCCGCTCTGTCTGCGACAGAATATGTCGGTTTTCTATTTTGGCCGTCGATTGCCGGATTTAACCGTTTACTTGCTGGCCAACCATTCAGGGATATGTCCGATATCGGGCAGGACGACGTCAGCCATGGGCGCCAGCGCCTCTGCTTCGGCCAAACCCGTCAAAACACCTATCGTCGTCATCCCGGCAGCCCGCCCGGCTTGGAGATCGTGAAGGCTGTCACCGACCATTGCCACCCGTGAAGGTTCAACCCCAACATGCGCGGCAAAGGCCAGCAGTTGACCAGGGCCTGGCTTGAACCCGTGACCACTGTCATAGCCCGCAACAAAGTCGAAATGCTCTCGAATCCCGGCGGACTCAAGGTGCTGCATGGCCGGATGTTCACTGTCATTGGTGGCCACACCCAGCTTAATCCCCGCATTCTGCAAACTTTCCAGAAACGGGACCAGAGGAACAGCAGGCGACTGAGGGGCAGCGGCGGCTTCGGCGTTCATCAGATCCACGATCTCTTCAACGGTCATGCTGTCGACATGAGCGGCCAATACGTCGGCGATTTCTTCAACAGTCGCAGCGATAACGATACTGTCTGCGGTGTATCGCTCTTGGTCCAGGTCATAGCCGATAATCTTTCCAAGTTCGGCGGCGCGGGTTGTGTCACCATTTGTCAGTCGCAGCAGCAAAGAGCGGCCAAAGCCACCCCATGTGTTTGCAAAATCAAACAGCGTGCCGTCTTTATCGAAGACGATTGCATCTATCGGCATCAAGTTCTCCAGCGGAAGAGGATTTCAGGTCCAATATACATCAGCGCCGCCGGACAAGACCGTCCGCGCCTGAGCAGGAAGATCATAGGCTAGCGCGTTGGCATCACAAAACGCCATGACCCACGAGTCGTCAAGTACCAGAAAATCCAGCACCGACGCCAGAAATTCCGGGTCTGCTGCACGCTCGCGGACATCTTGCACCGACGCGCCCGTCGAGCCCAAAAATACAGGAAAAAGCTCTTCATTTCCGGCCAACCAGCCCAAAGCTGTCAGAGCCAGCGTTTCCGCGGATTCGGATGATATCGACATAAACTGTGCTCAGATCCACTTTTGGAAAGGGTTTGTTAACCAGACTCATAAACACTTTGTTCACGCATGCAATCAACGGTGAACAACTATGTCTGTGCAGGGAACCATCCTTGTCCTCGACGGGGTAGCAACCAATCGCATCATGCTGAAAGTTCAGCTGACAGCGGCTTGGTATCACGTAGTCCAAGGTGAAAAGCTTGAAGGGCTGTTGTCGCTTGTGCGTCGCACTCAGCCTGATCTTGTTCTGACAGCTCAGACCTTGCCAGATGGAACAGCTGCGGATGTCAAAAAGGTGACCAAGACCGTTCCCGGGCTTGAAGATGTACCAGTTGTTGTACTTGCCGCACAAAACGACAGGGATGCGCGGCTGCGTGCCTTGCAGGATGGGTTGGACGATGTGCTGACGCATCCTTTCAAGGATA
This sequence comes from Ruegeria sp. HKCCD4315, assembly GCF_013112245.1. NCBI lineage: Bacteria > Pseudomonadati > Pseudomonadota > Alphaproteobacteria > Rhodobacterales > Roseobacteraceae > Ruegeria > Ruegeria sp. HKCCD4315. Next base: position 2,204,976 of record NZ_WVRN01000001.1, read on the forward strand.
CCTTGCTGTTGGCGCGCATCCGAAGCTTGTTGCGTGCCCATGCTGCCACTCAAGACCTTCAGGTCAGCAACGGTTCGCAGCCGATCGGGTTCGGGGAACCGGCACCAAGCGTTATCCGCCCGCCAAAAGCCGCGAAAGTTCATATTCTGACACATGCCGCGCAAACCGGCGTCATGTGGCACAAGGCGCTCAACGATCAGCGTCAGTTTTCTTTGTCCTGGCACCTGCAATCGAACCTTCAAAGCGTCCTGTCTGGCGCTGTCCCGGACGCCATCGTTGTCGAATTGGGCGCTCATCCGTCAGATCTGAATATTCTGGCTGATCTCAGATCGCGTAACGTCACGCGAAACACGGTGTTGATCGGTGTGCTTAAAGACGACAATGCCGTTCAGGCTTCAGAGGCATTGGATCGAGGTGCCGACGCCGTTTGCCTGGATGGATTCTGCGCGCAGGAGATCCTGCTTCGGCTGGACAATCAAATCGCACGCAAAGCCCGGCTGGATCACATGCGTGTATCTCTGAAAAAGGGACTTGCGGACTCGTGGATCGACTCGTTGACCGGGCTGCACAATCGCCGGTTTGCTATGCGAGCGCTGGACCAGATCGCACGCGAATCTGCGCGAACAGGAAACAGTTTTGCTGTCATGCTGGCAGACCTCGACCACTTCAAGGCAATCAACGATGACCACGGTCACGCGAGTGGCGATCTCGTGCTGAAGCAGGCGGCAGAACGTATGCGTGGTGCCCTTGGCACCAACGGATTTGTCGCCCGTATCGGTGGAGAAGAGTTCATGATAGGCGTGCCAAATGTAACACCCAAACAAGCGATGCGGCTCGCTGAATCCCTCTGTGACAGCATTTGCAGTGCGCCGTTTCAGCTCTTGGATCAGGGACCGCAAGTCAACGTGACAGTCAGCGTCGGGATGAAAATGTCCCAAGGCCCGTTCCCCGACCAAGAAAGTCCCACGCCACATATTGAGAACCTGATTAAGTCCGCTGACACCGCACTTTATGCGGCGAAAAAAGCCGGTCGCAATCAGGTGAGCGTCCGGCAAAACGCAGCTTAAAGCCGATTAGTCCTTTTTCTTGTGTTTATGCGGGCCGCGTTCGACAATGTCCTGTAATCGATCTGCATACGCCTGTCTGTCCTGATCGCTCATGGCGGTAACGCGCGCCAACCATTGCGTTTGCAAAGCCTCCTGCAATGCAGCCGTTGCCTGTGCCTGCTGTAGCAACAGCACTTCAACGGCACCCGGATCAAAGGGTACCGTGCGCAAAGCCTGGCTCATCGCCTCAAAATCCTGTTTGCGACCACTGGTCCCTTTTTTGTGCAGCCCGGACAGCTCACCCCGCATCGCTTTGCGGTCGTCTTTTGGCAACGCTCGGTACAAGGCCGGGCCAAATCCCGGCGGTGCTTTGGCGTGATCCCCGCCTTTCAGACGCAACACAGTGCCTACAGCAACGCCAACGATCAACAGATTCAGAGCCAGAGACACAACCAGGACAACGGGCATCCACCGGCGTTTGGGTTTGGGATCAGCGTTCATTCCGTGGTCTCCAGAAAACTCGTGTCATAGCCAAGGTCGGCCACAAGAAAGGCCGTCTCTTGCGTTGTCAGCAGGTTGGCAGGATCGGGCAAAAAGGCAGGCGCGGAAAACCCGATCCAGACTCCGGCCGCACTGGCCGCAACAAGGCCACTCAACCCCTGCCAGCCACCCAAATTGCGCACCAGCCTGTCCCACAACGCAGGCCCCGGTTGTGGCGCGGATTTCATGCGGCCCAAGCGCACCGCCTCGGCATCCGTTTGAATGCGCACGGCCAAATCGTCTGGCAAGGCCGGCCGTTGTTTCCGCGCCTGAGCAAACAAATGATCCAGTTCCAGATCGTTATCCGCCATTGTCATACCCCAGTTCTTCGCGCCGTCCCGCCAGAATAGCGGCCAGACTTCGTTTGCCACGCGCTGTCAGACTTTCCACCGCTTCCACGGAAACGCCCATGATCCCGGCGATTTCGGGGTTGGGCAATTCTTCAATATGGCGCAGCACAACCGCTTGTCGCTGCCGTTCGGGCAATTCGGCCAAGGCGATCTGCAACGCGTCCTTGCGAGCCTCGTCCTGCATCCGGTCAACTACACTGGCTTGACCATCTTCAGGCTCGGGAACATCCGACAGCCTGTCGGGTGTTTTCTTGCGCCGGATGTCCACACACAGGTTCAGCGTCACCCGGTACAGCCAGGTCGAGACTTTGGCCTGACCAGACACCCAATCCGGTGCCATTTGCCACAGACGCATCATCGCCTCTTGCGTCACATCTTCCGCCTCAGCCCGATTGCCCAACATGCGCAACGCGACCGAGTAACACCGTGGCCCAAGACGGTCAGTAAGAACCCGCGCGGCTTCGGCGTCGCCATCGGCAAAGCGCCCCAGCAACGCATCGTCGCTGAGGCTGCCCGCGCTGCACATCGCATCGCGGACATCTTGTGGGTGGGAGGTCAGATCCTCCATCCTGCATCAGCTATCGTCTGCGTCCGAATTGTGATGCTTCTTCTTGTGGTGCCGCCCCATCTTGTCTTTGGCATCGGCAAATTCCTGTTCCGAGATTCCGCCACTGTTATCCGCGTCCATCCGATCAAACATCTTGTCAGCCCGGCGGGGTTTCGGCAACTCGTCCTGGCTCAGAAACCCGTCGTTGTTCGCATCGTTTTTTTCGAACATCTTGGCGACGCGGTCACTTGCCTTTTTCTGTGCAGCGGCTTGCATCTCGTCAAGGCTCAGCTGGCCATCACCGTCGGCATCCGCCTGCGTGAAACGCGCGGTGCGGTGGGCCTCCATCTCTTGCTGCGTCACCTGACCGTCGCCATCGGTGTCGAGTTCCTGAAAGGATACAGGCTCGCGCCCACCTTTTCCGGCAGCCAGAACGGATGTGCCTGTAACTGCTACTGCGGACAAAACAATGGCCGTGATGAATGTCGCGTTTTTCATTTCGGTTTTCCCTTGTTGACGCGGCCCCAGTGCCGCTGCTCATATCAATTCAAACGCGGGGCAGCGGAAATTCCGTCGCAGAAAAGTGGATTTTATTGAGAATGGAATCAGAAGCGTTTTCGGCGCATCGGGTACTGAGCGTTGCAAAGCGACGCACCCCCCTTTCAAATCCGCCCATTCAAGCGCATTATCGCGCAAAGATTAATGCGCGAGTTATATTATGACGGATCAGACGATCGACACCGCGACCGACACAGAGCGTGAAACATGGCCCGCCCTTGTCAAAGGGTTTCGGTGCAAGTGCCCCAACTGTGGTGAGGGCAAGCTGTTGCACAGCTATCTCAAGGTCAATGACAGCTGCTCGAATTGCGGGCAAGAGCTGTTTCATCACCGCGCCGATGACGGTCCGGCTTATCTGACCATCCTTCTTGTTGGTCACTTGCTGGCACCTGCTTTGCACGTGTCCTACGTCCATTGGCGGCCAGACCCCTGGACCATGGCCATCGGTTTCTCAATCGGTTGCGTTGCTCTGTCGCTGTACCTGCTGCCCCGTTTGAAAGGCGCCGTTGTCGCGTATCAGTGGGCCCGCCGTATGCACGGTTTCGGAACCTCCAAGTGAACCCAACCGGTCGCGTGGCGCAGATATGACAGTAGACAAGACCGCCATCCGTGACGCCGCTACTGTCATCGTTTTGCGGGACAGATGGACCAACCCATCGATCCTTATGGGGCAACGCGGCTCCAAAGCCGTATTCATGCCGAACAAGTTTGTGTTCCCTGGCGGTGCAGTTGATCCAGCGGATTCAGAAGTGCCCCTGGCGACCAAGCTGCCCGATCTGTGCCGTGACCGTTTGGCAGAACAGGCCGAGTCCGGACTGCAACACGCGCTGGCCGCCGCTGCCATTCGAGAGCTCTGGGAAGAAACCGGGCTTGTTCTGGGCCAGCCGGGTGCGTGGTCAGGTCAAGCACCTGACGACTGGCAGAGTTTTTCGGCGATGGGGTTTGTGCCGTCTGCAGCTGCGTTGCAATTCGTTTTCCGCGCTGTAACTCCGCCCGGTCGACCTCGACGGTTTGACGCACGGTTCTTTTTGGTCGATGCGGAAGCCCTGCAAGGTGATCTGGACGATTTCAGTCGCGCCTCAGACGAGCTGTCGCACCTGCAATGGGTGCAACTTGACCGCGCGCGTGATCTTGACCTGCCCTTCATAACCGAGGTTGTTTTGGCAGAAATAGCAGCCCGGGTCACAAAACCCGAGCCGCCTGCGTCAGTGCCATTCTATAAGAACGACGAAGAAGCCAATCTATTTTTGCGACTCAGGGGCTACCCGATGCCGGAACACGATTGACCGCTCCGACTCACCGCATCCGGCTGACAACCACTGTTACTTCGGGCTTCTTGCCGATTTCCGCTTTGGCGGTCTGCCGCACGATCCGGCGCATCTCGTCTTCCAGCTTGTCATCATCGCGTAAAGTTTTGGCCGCGGCCCGCATCAGGAATTGATTCAGGTCCTCCTCCAGAATCTCCACCAAAGCCGCGCGCGAAGTTCCGATCTCGGGCAGGCCCATGGTATCGCACCAAGGTTCACCCAGCGGTTCGTCTTCCTCGTCCAAGACCACAGTGACCGTGACATGGCCGTTCAATGCCATGCGGATACGATCCCGCACCACGCCGTCCAAAGCGCCGATCTTGACCGACCCGTCCAGATATGTGCGCCCGGTTTCGACATAGTCGACAACAGCCGGGGCGTTGCCGCTGATATCCAGCATGGTGCCGTTCACGGCCAGCACACCGGATCTGCCGCCTTGCTCGGCCAGTTTGACGTGCTCGCGCAGATGACGGTGTTCACCGTGCATCGGGATCACGACCTGCGGATCGATCAGCGCATGGACCTTCTCAAGATCAGGCCGGTTGGCATGGCCTGACACGTGATAGAGACCCGAGCTGTCATCGACGACATCCACACCCTTTTCGCTGAGCTGGTTCATGATAAAGATCACGCCCCGCTCATTGCCCGGAATGGTTTTCGAGGAAAACAGGAACAGGTCACCCTCTGCCAGTTCCAGACCCCGGTACTTGCCACGGGCCAGTTGAGCGCTGGCTGCCCTACGCTCCCCCTGGCTGCCGGTCACGATCAGCATCAGATTCTGGCGCGGAAGATCCAACGCCTCTTCCGCGCTGATCACCTTTGGGAAATCCGACAGGATGCCGGTTTCGGTTGCGGCTTCGATCATTCGGCGCATGGCGCGGCCCAACAGAACAACCGACCGCCCTGCCCGCTGACCCGCTTCGGCCAGTGTTTTGACCCGCGCAACGTTTGAGGCAAACGTGGTCGCCACGACCATGCCTTCGGCGTTTTCGACCAGTTTGGTGATTTCCGGCCCAACTTCGGATTCTGAACGGCCCGGATGCGCCGAGAACACGTTTGTGCTGTCGCAAACCAACGCCTTGACGCCGGGCTTGGCGACCTCAGCCCACAAATCTGGATCAAAAGCCTCACCCACGACAGGCTGCGCATCCAGTTTGAAGTCGCCCGAATGCACGACCCGTCCCGCAGGCGTATCGATGACCAACGCCGCGCTTTCGGGGATCGAGTGCGATACAGGCAGGAAACCAACCGTAAAAGGCCCGACCGAGACCTGTTCAGGCCAGGCGGATACGGTTGTTACGGCCTCGGTTGGGTGCGCGTGTTCTTCCATCTTGCGGCGCGCGATATTGGCCGTGAACGCGCGGGCATAAATCGGCGCACCCGAGGCTTCATAGCAATGCGCCACCGCGCCAACATGGTCCTCATGCGCGTGGGTGATAAAAACGCCGTCCAGCTGGTCTGCACGCTCTTTCAACCACGAAATATCCGCGTAGATCAGGTCAACACCGGGTGTTGTGTCCATGTCCGGAAAAGTGACACCCAAATCAACAAGGATCAGGCGTTCCTGACCGGGTTTGCCATAGCCATACACATAGGCATTCATGCCAATTTCACCCGCGCCACCCAGCGGCAGGTAGATCAATCTTTCACTGCTCATTCGGAGCCATTATCCTTGTTATAGCGATGGATCACGGTCAAACCGTGCATCGTCAGATCATCTTCGATTGCGTCGAACCCTACGTCGGCCTGATCGAACAAAGGGGCCAGTCCACCAGTACCCACAACTTTCATCGGCATTCCGTATTCGGTTTTGATCCGGGCTATCAGCCCTTCGATCAGGCCGGAGTAGCCCCAATACACGCCCGATTGGATACATCCAACCGTATTCGTCCCGATCACTTTATCCGGTCGGGTAATATCGATATGCGGAAGCGCAGCCGCCCCCTGATGCAGAGCTTCAAGGCTCAGGTTTACACCAGGCGCGATAATGCCCCCGACATAGGCCCCATCGGCGGCAACAACGTCAAAGTTTGTTGCTGTGCCAAAATCCACAACAACCACATTGCCACCGTGACGATCAAACGCGCCCACTGCATTGGCCAGCCGGTCAGGACCTGGGACAGTTCCTTCGTCGACACGCGGCGGCACAGGCAATAGGCAGTCAGGCTTGCCAACCACCAGCGGGCGGCACCCGAAGAAGCGATCCGCAAAAATGCGCAGATTGAACACCACACGCGGCACGGTCGAAGCAATGACGACATCTGTTATGACCGCTTCTATGCCGTAATGTTTCACCAGCGTCGAATACCAGGTGAAATATGCGTCTGCCGTGCGCGCATGGTGGGTCGACGTGCGTAAGGTGCACAGAAACTTCTCGCCGTCCCAGATCGAGAAAACGGTGTTGGTGTTGCCGCAATCAATGGCCAGAAGCATTTAACGCCCCTTTCAGAAATACACGTCTGCCGCAGGAATGCTCACGCGGCCTTTGGCGGTGTTTAAGACAAGGTTGCCGCTTGCGTCTACTGTTTCGAAGGTTCCAACCGTCTCTGACGTTCCGGTACGCGCGGTGATGACCTCTCCCAATCGCGCGGCGCGGGCCAGCCACGCGGTGCGGATCGGTTCGAACCCATAGGTGACGAATTGGGTTTCATACCTGGCATAAGCTGCGGCCAGTTCGGTTAGGAAATCTTCGGGCGATACATTTGAACCGGTTTCCGACAGCAATGAAACGGGTCGCATGGCACCAGGTTCGACCGCATCCGCGTCAGGTGCATTGGCCAGGTTCACACCGATGCCGATCGCCAGATGCGCAACATCTTGCCCCTGCCCGGTGCTTTCCAGCAAGATACCGGCCAGCTTACCCCCGTTCAGCAGAACATCATTGGGCCATTTCAGCGACAGCCCGGCCGTTCTTCCGGTCACAGCAACACAGGCGTCGAACAAGGCCAATGCGGCCATAAAGCTGCGTAGCGCTGCCTGTTCCGGCGCACCTTGCGGGCGCATCAGCAACGTCGCGGCCAGATTACCCATCGGATTGGCCCAGGCCCGCCCCCGCCGTCCGCGCGCCGCCGTTTGGTGATGTGCCATAATCCAAACGGGACCTCGGGCAGTGGGTGCAATCCGCGCTGCCTCATTGAGAGTGCTATCGACTTCCTGCAGCTCGTGCAGCCCATAGCCTTGGGGCCATTTTGTCATATCAAAAAGGCCCGGTCACGCGACCGAGCCCCTCCTTCCGAGTGTTCAAGATATTCAGTTGACAAGCGTCGCTGCCGCAGCTGCCGCCGCGCCCTCGACACCAAACTGATAGAAGATGCCGATCAGCATCAAGGCGGCCGAGCCCATCAAGGCGACCCACAACACCGGCGTCGACCGGGTTTCAATCGGGTCTTCGTTTTCAGCCCCGAAATACATGTAGAACACGATCCGCAGGTAATAGAAGGCACCAATGACGGACGCGATGGCCGAGACGATCACAAGGCCGGTCAGACCCGCGCTGACACCTGCTTGCCAAACGCCAAATTTCGCAAAGAAACCCAGCATCGGTGGCACACCGGCCAGCGAGAACATCAGGATCAGAACGGCAAGGGCTTTGCCCGGATCGCGCTTGGAATACTGGCGCAGGGCGTCAATATCGGTGATCGGTTTGCCGTCCCGTTCCATCATCAGGATGAAGGCAAAGGTTCCGATGTTCATAGTCACGTAGATGGCCAGATACATCAGCATCGCTTTGATGCCCAACTCGGTACCTGCTGCCAGACCGATCAGAGCATAACCCATATGGGCAATCGACGAGAACGCCATCAGACGTTTGATGTCGCGCTGACCAATCGCGGCGACAGCACCCAGCAGCATCGACAGAACCGAAAGCAGGACAATCACCTGCTGCCAGTCTTTCACAATGCCACCAAACGCGTCATGCATCAGTCGCGCAAAAAGGGCCATGGCAGCCACTTTCGGCGCGGTGGCGAAAAAGGCTGTAATCGGCGTTGGCGAGCCTTCGTACACGTCCGGTGTCCACATGTGGAACGGCACGGCCGAGACTTTGAAGGCCAGACCAGAGATCAGGAAGATCAGACCAAACAGCAGGCCAATCGAAACTTCTCCGGCCTGAACGGTCGTAATGATGCCTGAAAAGAGCGTGGTTCCAGTAAAGCCATAAACCAGTGACGCACCATAAAGCAGCAAGCCCGAGCTGAGCGCACCCAGCACGAAATACTTCAGACCCGCTTCGGTCGATTTCGCGCTGTCACGACGCAATGCCGCGACAACATAGAGCGACAGCGATTGCAGCTCGAGCCCCATGTAAAGCGACATCAGATCGCCCGCGCTAACCATCATCATCATGCCAACAGCGGCAAGTGCGACCAGTAGCGGATACTCAAAACGCAGCAAGTCGCGGCGCGCCATGTAATCCTGGCTCATGACCAGAACAGCACCTGCCGAAAGCAGGATCGCAACCTTGGCGAAACGGGCGAACCCGTCGTCGACGAACATGCCATTGAAGGCCACGTTGGTCCCCTCGCCTTGTGTGGCGATCCAGATTGCCAGAAGGGCCATCAGACCAGCTGTGGTCCAGACCAACAAAGGTGCCATGCCGTCTTTCGTCGTATAGACAGCCCCCAAGAGCGCCGCCATCGCGTAGAGCGCCAGAATGATTTCCGGCAGGATAATTGTCAGATCAGCCTGGATCATGTCTCCAAAGCTCCCTTAGTGCGAGGCGGCTGTCTGGGTCGCAGCCTCAGCCGCGGCCAGAGCCGTGTCATATTTCGAAATCAGCGCGGCGGTAGATTGCCCGATCACATCCGTTACCAGCGACGGGTAAACGCCCAAAAGGATGGTCATCACAATCAGTGGGGCAAAGATCAAACGCTCGCGCGAGCTCATGTCGGTCATCGCCTTCAGGCTTTCCTTGATCAGGTCGCCAAAAACCACGCGGCGGTACAGCCACAGTGCGTAACCGGCCGAAAAGATGACACCGGTCGCAGCCACAGCCGTCACCCAGGTGTTGACCTGGAACGCGCCCATCAGGGTCAGGAATTCACCAATGAACCCGGATGTGCCCGGCAAGCCGACATTGGCCATGGTGAACAGCATGAAGACAAGCGCATAAGCAGGCATCCGAATGACCAGACCGCCATAAGCCTCGATATCCCGAGTATGCATCCGATCATAGATCACGCCCACACACAGGAACAACGCGGCCGAGATGAACCCGTGGCTCAGCATCTGGAAGATCGCGCCGTCGATGCCCTGCTGGTTTGCCGCAAAGATACCCATAGTCACAAAGCCCATATGCGCGACCGACGAGTAAGCGATCAGCTTCTTCATGTCCTCTTGCACCAGCGCCACCAGCGAGGTGTAGACAACCGCAATCGCAGACATCCAAAGCACCAGATCGGTCATCACCGCCGAACCTACGGGGAACATTGGCAGGCTGAACCGCAGGAAGCCATAGCCACCCATCTTCAGCAGGATCGCCGCCAGAACGACCGACCCTGCAGTTGGGGCCTGAACGTGCGCGTCCGGCAACCAAGTGTGCACCGGCCACATCGGCATTTTCACCGCAAACGACGCAAAGAAGGCCAAGAACATCAAAGTCTGCATACCGCCGACAACATAGATGCCCAGCACGCTGAAGCTTTCCGATGAGAATTGGTGGCTCATCAGAGCCTCAATATCCGTAGTGCCCGCATCTGCGTACATCGCCACCATCGCCACCAGCATCAGCACCGAGCCGAGGAAGGTGTAGAGAAAGAACTTGAAGCTGGCATAGATACGATCCTTGCCGCCCCAGATACCGATGATCAGGAACATTGGGATCAGGCCAGCCTCGAAGAACAGGTAAAACAGCACCAGATCCAGCGCCATGAACACGCCCAGCATCAGGGTTTCCAGCAGCAGGAAAGCCACCATGTATTCCTTGACGCGGTCGGTCACATTCCAACTGGCCAGAATGGTTAGAGGCATGATGAAGGTGGTCAACAGCACGAACAGAATGCTGATGCCATCAACGCCCATCTTGTACTTGAGACCCATCAGCCACTCACCTTCTTCCACCATCTGGAAGCCGGGGTTCGAGGGATCAAAACCGGTATAGATGCCAATCGATACCAGGAAAGTCACGGTCGTCGCCAGCAGCGCAATCCACTTGGCATTGCGTTGGGCCGCAGCGTCATCCCCATGCAGGAACAGGGCCAGAATACCTGCTGCAATCGCCGGGATGAACGTAACGATGGAAAGGATATTGTCCATTAGTTGGCCCCTCCGCCGATAGACATCCACGTTACAAGGGCTGCGATGCCCAGCACCATCCAGAAGGCATAGGTAAAGATGTACCCGGTCTGAGCCTTGCCTGCGAGGCGGGTAAAGAAGGGAACAACGCCCATTGCTACTCCGTTCAGGAAGCCATCAATTGTATTTCCATCGCCGCGTTTCCACAGGAACCGGCCAAGAGCGATGGTGGGTTTGACAAAGATCACGTTGTAGATCTCGTCAAAGTACCACTTGTTCTTGAGGAACAGGTACAGCGGGCGCTGGTTCTCGGCCAACCGCGCAGGCAGCGTCGTGTTCACGATGTAGAACCAATAGGCCACGATAAAGCCGAGGACCATCGCAACAAAGGGCGAGACCTTAACCCATTTCGGAGCGGCGTGCGCATCGTCCAACACGTGGTTGTCCGGTGCCATATACAGCGCGCCCTCGCCCGGTTCGCCAACAAAGGCATAGTGGTGATCACCGCCGTGAGCAGCTTTGTCACCGTGGCCGTCGTCTGCATGGCCCTCATCCGCATGTGTTTCAGTGCCATGACCATCATCCGCATGACCGTCATCCGAATGTGCGGCATCGTCATGCTCTTCTGCTTTGCCGTGATCGCCGGCCTCTGCGTGCTCAGACGCTTCGGCAACAGGGATGCCATAGAACTTGCCAACCTTGTCGGCGTGGCCAAAGAAATTGCCGTACCAGATCATCCCGGCAAAAACCGCGCCCAGTGACAGAACGCCCAGCGGCACCAGCATGACCATCGGGCTTTCATGCGCGTGATCATGCGTATGTTTGTCGCCACGCGGCTCACCGTAGAAGGTCAGGAAGATCAGACGCCAGCTGTAGAACGAGGTGAACGCAGCCGCCACAACCAGTAACCAGAAGCCATAGCCCGAGCCGCCCGCATAAGCGCTCTCGATGATGGCGTCCTTGGACAGGAACCCGGCAAAGCCAAATGTGGTCAGCGGAATACCAACGCCGGTGATGGCCAGCGTGCCGATCACCATCGCCCAGAAGGTATATGGGATTTTCTTCCGCAAACCGCCGTATTCGGTCATCTCCTGCTCGTGATGCATGGCGTGGATCACGGAACCCGCACCCAGGAACAATAGGGCTTTGAAGAAGGCGTGAGTGAACAGGTGGAACATCGCCGCCGAGTACATGCCCACACCAGCAGCCACGAACATGTATCCAAGCTGAGAACAGGTCGAATACGCAATCACACGCTTGATGTCGGTTTGCACCAAACCTACCGTGGCCGCAAAGAACGCGGTGGATGCGCCTAGCACAGTGATGAAGCCGGTTGCGCCCGGCGCAAACTCCATCAGCGGCGACATGCGGCAGACCAGGAAGACACCTGCCGTCACCATGGTTGCAGCGTGGATCAGGGCCGACACAGGCGTCGGGCCTTCCATCGCGTCCGGCAACCAGGTGTGCAGGATCAACTGAGCCGATTTACCCATCGCGCCGATGAACAGCAGCACACAGATGACTTCAATCGCTGTCCACTCGCCCCACAGGAAGTGCAGCTTTTCTTCGGCCAGCGCCGGGGCGGACGCAAAGATGTCCGAGAAATTGATGCTATCGGTCAGGAAGAAGATCGCGAAGATCCCAAGCGCAAAGCCGAAGTCACCCACCCGGTTCACGATGAACGCTTTCATCGCCGCCGCATTGGCCGAAGACTTGCGATAATAGAAGCCGATCAACAGGTACGAAGCGACACCCACGCCTTCCCAGCCAAAGAACATCTGCACCAGATTGTCCGCCGTCACCAGCATCAGCATGGCGAAGGTGAAGAAGGACAGATAGGCAAAGAAACGCGGCTTATAGCTTTCGCCCTCACGCCACTGCGGGTCGTGATCCATGTAGCCGAAGGAATAGAGGTGCACGAGCGCCGAAACGGTTGTCACCACGATCAGCATGATCGCGGTCAGACGGTCCAGTCGAATAGCCCAGCTTGTCGACAACGAGCCGCTTTCGATCCAGCGCATGATCTCAATCTGCTGGGTCACCCCATCAAATGTGAAGAAAACGATCCACGACAGCAGACAGGCCAGAAACAGCAGACCGGTGGACGTCCACATGGCGGCTTTCTCGCCAATGAACTTCCAGCCAAAGCCGCAGATCAGCGCGCCCACGAGCGGGGCAAAGAGGATGGTGGTTTCCATAGTTCTCTTAGCCCTTCATCATATTGACGTCTTCAACCGCGATCGTGCCACGGTTACGGAAGAAGCAGACCAGAATGGCCAGACCAATCGCCGCCTCGGCCGCCGCAACGGTCAGCACGAACAGCGTAAACACCTGCCCGACAAGATCGCCGAGGAAGCTGGAAAACGCCACGAGGTTGATATTCACCGCCAGCAGCATCAGTTCGATGCTCATCAGCAGGATGATGACGTTCTTGCGGTTCAGGAAGAGACCGAAGATGCCGATGACGAACAGCGTCGCCGCGACCGTAAGATAGTGTTCAAGTCCGATCATCGTCTCAAAGTCCCTGCCCCGGTTTAACGTCCTTCAACTCCATCGCCTTGGCCGGGTCTCGCATCATCTGGCCGACGATGTCCTGACGCTTGATGTCCTGACGGTGGCGCAATGTCAGCACGATGGCGCCGATCATGGCCACCAGCAGGATCAGGCCCGCCAGTTGGAACAGAAGGAAATATTGATCATAAAGGATGACACCCAACGCCTCGGTGTTGTGGCGGTCCGCTGGAACTGGCTGGGCCAGATTGGCCGCCGCACCCTGCGCGCTGTCCCAAGCGCCAAAGGCCATGACGAACTGCATCAGGATGACCAGACCGATCAGCAGGGCCAGCGGCATATAGCGTGCCATCTCGGCCTTGAGTTCGGCAAAGTCCACGTCCAACATCATCACCACGAACAGGAACAGAACCGCGACCGCGCCTACATAGACGATGATCAGCAGCATCGCCACAAACTCGGCCCCCAGCAGCACGAACAGCCCCGCCGCCGACAGGAAGGACAGGATCAGCCACAGCACCGAGTGCACTGGCTGGCGGCTGATCACCGTGAACAGCCCGCCGGTGATGGCGCTGATGGCAAACAGATAGAAGGCAAAGACGGTCATTGATCCTCATCCTCGTTGCCGCCCATGACCTCTTGCGCCAGATCCAGCGCGCGGGTCATGGCCGGGATGCCGGCAAAGACCGACATCTGACCGATCGTTTCCACGATCTCTTGTTTCTTGGCACCCGCTTCCAGCGCGTGGCGCACAGTTTGGCGCACGGCACTATCCGCTTGCGCGCCCTGACAGGTCAGCCCGGCCAGCGTCAACAGCAGGCGGGTTTTGGCATCCAGCCCGTCTTTGTTGACGGTGTTGCCGAACATCATCTCCATGACCTCTTTAGGCATGGTCGGCCACAGCGCTTCGAACCCTTTGGGCGAAAAGCTTTCCATCGCCGGGTTCATCGCCTTGGCCATGTCCTGAGCCTGCTTCATCATCAACTCGAACGGATTTGTCGGGCTGTCAGTCATCGATACGGCGCGTCCATTTCCAGATTGCGGGCGATCTCGGCCTCCCAGCGTTCGCCGTTATCCAGCAGTTTTTCCTTGTCGTAGAACAGCTCTTCGCGGGTTTCCGTGGCGAATTCGAAATTCGGCCCTTCAACGATGGCATCAACCGGGCATGCCTCTTGGCAGAAGCCGCAATAGATGCATTTGGTCATGTCGATGTCGTAACGTGTCGTGCGGCGGCTGCCGTCTTCGCGCGGCTCGGCGTCGATGGTGATGGCTTGCGCGGGACAAACCGCTTCACACAGTTTGCAAGCGATGCAGCGTTCTTCACCGTTGGGATAACGACGCAGCGCATGTTCCCCACGGAATCGCGGCGACAGAGGGCCCTTTTCGTGCGGATAGTTCACGGTGGCCTTCGGGGCAAAGAAGTACTTGAGCCCCAGTTTCATACCGACCCAGAAGTCCTGTAGCAGAAAGTACTTGGCGGCGCGGGTGTAGTCGATTTGAGTCATAGAGAGCTAACCTTCTGATCATATCGCGTTCCACCGGCATTGGAGTAGTCACGCCAGTGCGTCTCGTAGTCACTTTGAAGAACCGTGTCCATGAGAGCCGCTTCGGAACCGCGCTGGATTTCACAGTACAAATAGACCTGCCCATCCGGGAGGGCATCGCCCAGGTCGATCCGTTGTTCTCCATCCGCCGGATCTTGTAGATCCAAAACCGCCTGGTGGAAGGCACGGCTGCGTTGAATCGCCTGGCACGCGTTGACCACGCAGCCCGCGTTCCGACGCCAGAACGAATAGACCAGTTCCGGATTGAACTGATACATCCCATGCCCGGCCCAGCCGTTCAGGCCATTCACCGAGATGAAATGCCCGCCGGGCTTCAGCATGTGGAACACGTTTTCCAGCGCAACGGGAACGTTAAACACATGCTCAATCGTTCCACCGTCGAAGATGAAATCGAATTGACCTGCAAGTTCTTTCGGAATGGGACGATTTAGGTCCTGAAGGATCGTCGCGCCTTCGTGGTCCGAGAAATCCATAGTTTCGATTTCACCGAACCCCAGCTTGCGAAAGAACGTCTCGCTGTAGCCATCCGACTGCTGAAGGTCTTCCAACTGAATATGGTCCAGCCCCTCTCGGCGCAGTTTGCGCTGAAAGATTCTGGGCGGCCGCAGGCGAACAAATTCCTGACGGCCCAGCATCAATGAACGGCCTTCCACAGAGTGCCGTGTCGAAAACTCGACAAGCTTGGAGAAGACTGTGAAATCGATACCCAACGCGTTAGCCCCCTGTGCTCCAACGGGCGAACGCACCCCAGAACCAGTCGAACTTTGCCGCGAAGGCCACAAAGACCACCCAGGCCAGCGAGAACGGCAGGAAGACTTTCCAACCCAACCGCATCAACTGGTCATAGCGGTAGCGCGGCGTGATCGCCTTGACCATTGCGAAGAGGAAGAAGAAGAACGCCATCTTCGCGACCATCCACAGCACGCCATCGGGCAGGCCCGGGATCGGTGACAGCCAGCCGCCGAAGAACAGCAGCGTGGTCAGCGCGCACATCAGGAAGATCGCGATGTATTCACCAGCCATGAACAGAAGGAAGGGTGTGGCAGAGTATTCAACCTGGTAACCGGCGACCAGTTCAGATTCCGCTTCGGGAAGGTCGAATGGCGGTCGGTTGGTTTCAGCCAGCGCCGAAATGAAGAACAAGAAGACCATCGGGAAGTGCGGCAGCCAGTACCAGCTGAAGAAGCCGAACGAGCCGTCCTGCGCACGCACAATGTCACCAAAATTCATCGACCCGGTCGAGATGATCACACCGATGATGATCAGGCCAATCGAAACCTCGTACGAAATCATCTGCGCAGCAGAGCGCAAAGACCCAAGGAACGGGTACTTTGAGTTCGACGCCCAACCCCCCATAATCACGCCATAAACTTCCAGTGAAGACACAGCGAACACATAGAGAATGGCGACGTTGATGTCCGACAGCACCCAGCCATCATTGAACGGGATCACTGCCCAGGCAATCATCGCCAGTACAAAAGAGGTGAGCGGTGCAAGGATAAAGACGGTCCTGTCTGCCCCCGCCGGGATGACGACCTCTTTGACCACATATTTCAATGCATCGGCCACCGATTGCAGCAAGCCGTACGCGCCAACCACGTTCGGTCCGCGACGCATCTGGACAGCGGCCCAGATCTTGCGATCGCCGTAAACAAGGAACAACAGCGAGATCATCACAAACGCAACAACTGCAAGCACTTGCGCCAGAATGATGATGGCTATTCCGCCTGGGGTGTTAAAGAAATCAGCCATTGGTCCTCACACCGTGGGTATTCCGTTTTCCGCGCGCGATGCAAAGGCCAGGTGCCTGCGCAAAGTGCGACTGGGTCGGCGCGTTGGTGTAAACAGCATCTGCCGCTTCAGCGCCACCCTTAATCTTCAGTTTCACACACAAATCCAGCGCGGCGAACTGCCACCCGGCAGCCGCCTTTGCTTGTGATATGAAACGGTTCCGGCTCATTCTGCCGCGATCTTTCCGGTCTGACGTGCCTGCGCCTGTGCCGAAAGCTCGGCCATCAGTTGCGACGCACGGGCAATCGGGTTGGTCAGATAGAAATCCTTGACCGCATTGCGGAACGTGGCCTGACCCAGCGGCGCTGCGTCGAGCGGTTGAACCTCATTCTCGATCACCTCATCGATCCGGGCCAGATGCGGCACAGCTTCAATGAGTGCGGTTCGCAATTGCGCCAGTGAGTCGAATGGAAGTTTCGCGCCCAACTCGGCCGACAATGCCCGCAGAATGGCCCAGTTTTCCTTAGCTTCGCCCGGCGCAAAACCGGCACGCATCGCCAGTTGCGGGCGTCCTTCAGTGTTCACGAACAAACCGTTTTCTTCGGTATAGGCCGCGCCCGGCAAGATCACGTCGGCGCGGTGAGCGCCACGGTCTCCGTGGCTGCCCTGGTAGATAACAAACGCGCCTTCGCCGATCTCGACCTCATCGGCACCGAGATTGTAAATCACGTCGGCAGCGTTGACGGCATCCATGCCACCTTCGTTGGTCGCATCTACATCCATCGCACCCACTCGCGAGGCCGCAGTGTGCAGTACCAAAAGCCTGCTTTCGGTATTGGCTGCAATGGTTTGCGCGGACGCCAATACTGCAGCACCATCCGCTTCTTGCAGGGCACCCTGCCCCACGATCACCAGCGAGGGTTTGCCCTTGATGGCGTCGTCACGCCCCCTGTCGACGACCTTCTGCAAGGCCGCGCGATCATCGCCCATGTGATGGTAGTCATAGGTCAGATCTACTGCGGGACCGACCAGAGCCACCTCGGCACCATGCGCCCAGGCTTTGCGGATCCGCGCGTTCAGTACCGGAGCCTCATCACGCGGATTGGTCCCGATCAGCAGAATGCGTTCGGCCGAGTCTATGTCTTCAATCGTAGCGGTTCCGACATAAGCCCCGCGGTTGCCAGCAGGCAACTTGGCACCATCCGTGCGGCATTCGACAACACCGCCCTGCCCTTCGATCATCTGCTTCAAAGCAAAGGTCGCCTCGACCGAGGCCAGATCGCCCACGATCCCAGCAGGTTTTTCGGCGCCCTTCAGCGCCTCAGCAGCTTTGGTCAGCGCCTCGGGCCATGAAGCCGGGCGCAACTTGCCGTTTTCGCGAATGTAGGGCTTGTCCAAGCGCTGACGACGCAGGCCATCCCAGACAAAGCGGGTTTTGTCGCTGATCCACTCTTCATTCACGCCATCATGGTTGCGCGGCAGGAAGCGCATCACTTCGCGCCCTTTGGTGTCCACGCGGATGTTCGAACCAAGGGCGTCCATGACGTCTATGCTCTCGGTCTTGGTCAGTTCCCATGGGCGAGCGGTAAAGGCGTAAGGTTTCGACGTCAGTGCGCCCACCGGGCACAAGTCGATGATATTGCCCTGCAGGTTCGACTGCAGTGTTTCGTTCAGGTACGAGGTGATCTCGGCATCCTCGCCCCGCCCGGTCTGACCCATCTGCGTGATCCCGGCGACCTCGGTCGTGAAACGCACGCAGCGGGTGCAGCTAATGCAGCGCGTCATTGCCGTGCCAACCAGCGGGCCAAGATCCAGATCATCAACTGCGCGCTTCGCTTCTTTGAAACGCGAGCCCGAGACACCATAAGCCATGGCCTGATCCTGAAGGTCACACTCTCCGCCTTGGTCGCAAATCGGACAATCCAGCGGGTGGTTGATCAGCAGAAACTCCATCACCCCTTCGCGGGCCTTTTTGACCATGGGCGAGTTTGTCTTGACGACCGGAGGCTGACCTTCCGGCCCTGGGCGCAGGTCGCGCACCTGCATTGCGCACGAAGCCGCCGGCTTGGGCGGGCCGCCCACAACCTCGACCAGGCACATCCGGCAGTTTCCAGCGATCGACAAACGTTCATGATAACAAAAACGCGGCACTTCGACCCCGGCTTGCTCACAAGCCTGGATCAGGGTCATCGCGCCTTCGACTTCGATTTCCTGCCCGTCGATATTGATCTTGCGGAGGTCAGACATGATTTCGTTAGCCTTTCAGGAATGCACCGATCCGGGTGCCGTTGGCAATCTCGCGTTGGCCAGCTGCGCAGAACGTGTCGGGCTGACCCACGACAACGCCGCTTTGCTGGATGTATTTGATTAGGTCGTCCTGCGCGCGCTTTGGCGGAATGGCATCGGCCAAATAGCGGATATCGCTTTCTTGATAGCCCTTGGCCTTGAGCTCGGCGTCCAGTGATTTCATCTGCGCCTGCGCCTCGGGTCGATTAAACGAAATCGCCCGGCATTCGCCAGCGATTTGCTCAGCCACGGCTGCAGAGAACGCGAAATCGTACAGTTCCGGCGGCAGCTCGGCGCGAAACTCTGCCCGAGAGGCGGCAGTGTCGGTCGCAGAGCTGGTTGGCGTTTCGCACGCCGATAATGACATCAGCAATGCCACACCAACTGCCCCGGATCTGAGAACCTGAACACTCATCCGTCAATCCGCCCTCAAGTAAACGCCAATGGCGCTGTTTCGTTGAATTTCCTTTTGGCCCAACGTGCAAAACGTGGTGGGGTTTTCATAAGTCACCCCGTTTGAGGCCAGATAAGCCTCACCCTTGGCGCGCATGCGGTCTTTTTCTGCGTCCGACTCGACATAAGACCGGATTTCCCGGTCTGTGTATCCCAAGTCGTTCGCTTTGGAGCGCAGCCCCCACATCACACTGATCGCCTTCAGTCGTCGCCCGCTGATCGAGGGGCAGTATTCCGAAATCTCGTTTGCGATGGCGATGTAATAGAGTTCATTGTCGATCTCTTTGACATCCCTCAAGGGCGGCTTTGCCTCTGCTGCCGCAGGAACAGCCATCAAGGCAGCCATAGCGATTGTTTTTGCATAGGACATAGGTTTTCCTTTCGTCTCGGAATTTCCAAGACGAAAGGATGCGCGTTTGCTAGGCAATAACGCCCTGCGCGCCCTTTCGTGATATGCAAAAACACTGGACATCATGGGCGTTTGCAGGTTCCTGCAAATGTGAGTTGATCATCCGCGATGGTAAGCTGTTGCGGTTCCGTGTCCGGCCCCACTTTCCAATCAATCCGCGACGATCCGAAGTTTTGCACACAGAACTTTGTGCCTTCGTGGCGCCCGGCCTCACGCGCGCCATCCAATGACGCAGACACACCTTTGACGACCACAGTAAAGTCAGCGGGCGACTTCTTCTTGTCGACAGCTTTGGCCTTGGTCCGGAACGCCTGACCATCGAACAAAAGCCGGTCCTCGGACGGTCTGATCAATCCGCAGGCGGATACACTGACCAAAGCCAGAACAACAACCAGGGTCTTCGAGATCTTCATACTTTCCCTCATTGCAGTCTTTACCGCCGCCTTGCCGTTAAAACGCCGCCACCAAGGCCATAAGGCCGATTACAAACATGCAGGCCCAACCCAGCACATACAGCACGGACCGCAAACCGCTGTTCGGCTTGCCGATCCCCCTAAGATGCACCACCAGCATGAGCAAGCGCGCAACCAAAGCAACTGACGCCAGAAGGTTGACCCAGAATGGGCTGACCCCCAGCAAAATTGCTGCAACTACAACAGTCAGAAACGCCGGAAGCGTTTCAGTTCCGTTGAGGTAGGCCCGGTTCAATCGATAGGCTTGATCACCGTAGTCTTGTTCAGGCGTCGCACCCGGTGCCAGTCCCTTGCCCTGCTTGGCCAGCGCAGAAAACGGGGCCAAAAACAGAACCACCAACGTGAAAAACACAACGGATGCTATGGCGTGTGAATATTCATCAAAGGCTTCCATTCGGTTTACTCCGCTGCCATCGCACCCATGCGGCCCGACTTCTGGGCCTTGATGCGGTCCTCGATCTCTTCCCGGAAGTTGCGGATCAGGCCCTGGATCGGCCAAGCGGCCGCGTCACCCAAGGCACAGATGGTATGGCCTTCGACCTGTTTGGTCACATCAAACAGCATGTCGATCTCTTCCAATTCGGCCTCGCCGCGCACAAGACGGTCCATAACGCGCATCATCCATCCGGTGCCTTCCCGGCACGGCGTACACTGGCCGCAGCTTTCGTGCTTGTAGAACTTCGACAGCCGCCAGATCGCCTTGATGATGTCCGTCGACTTGTCCATTACGATCACCGCAGCAGTACCAAGGCCCGAGCCCAGATCATTGCGCAGGTAATCAAAATCCATGATCGCGTCGCGCATGTTTTCACCGCGCACGCAAGGAACAGAGGACCCACCCGGGATTACCGCCAACAGGTTGTCCCAACCGCCGCGAATGCCGCCGCAATGAGTTTCAATCAGCTCTTCGAATGAGATCGACATGGCCTCTTCGACGACACACGGGTTGTTCACATGGCCCGAGATCGCAAACAGCTTGGTGCCCGCGTTGTTCTGACGGCCAAAGCCTGCGAACCAGTCCGCGCCACGGCGCAGGATGGTCGGCACGACAGCAATGGATTCCACGTTGTTCACCGTGGTCGGGCAGCCATAAAGGCCAGCCCCCGCCGGGAACGGAGGTTTCATCCTTGGCATACCCTTCTTGCCCTCAAGGCTTTCGATCAGGGCGGTTTCCTCGCCGCAAATATAGGCCCCGGCCCCGTGATGCAGGAAGATATCGAAATCCCAACCCGAACCAGCGGCGTTCTTGCCCAAAAGACCAGCGTCATAAGCCTCGTCAATCGCGGCCTGCAGCGCCTCGCGCTCGCGGATGTATTCGCCGCGCAGGTAGATATAGCAGGTGTGCGCGTTCATCGCGAAAGAGGCGATCAGACAACCTTCGATCAGCGTATGCGGATCATGGCGCATGATCTCACGGTCTTTGCAGGTGCCGGGCTCGGATTCGTCAGCGTTCACCACCAGATAGGCCGGACGCCCGTCGCTTTCCTTGGGCATGAACGACCATTTCAGGCCCGTCGGGAAGCCCGCGCCGCCGCGACCGCGCAGACCCGAGTCCTTCATCGTCTGGATGATCCAGTCGCGGCCCTTTTCGATCAGGCCAGCAGTGCCGTCCCAATGCCCGCGGGCCTGTGCGCCCTTCAGCGTGCGCTCATGCATCCCGTAGATGTTGGTAAAGATCCGGTCCTGATCCTTCAGCATCGCGTGTTACCTTCAGCTGTCCTGACGCATGCGCCAGAGTTGAAAAATGTTGATGCCTGCATAGATGAAACCCGCCAATGCAGCGAGATCAAATAGCAAGGCGTGCCGGGTGGTCAAACCCAGCGCGGGGCCGATGAACAGGTTCATGGCAAGCCAAATCAGCATGGTCACGGCGATGACCACTCCGATGTGTCGACCCTTGCGGGCTATGGCCTGTTCCTTATCTTTGTCCATCTTTCCCTGATGCCCCGGGTGGGCATCCGCTTAGTCTTCGTAGGTGCCGTCTTCCTTGGCACGTTTGGCGAATTCGGTTTCGTCACCCACCGCAAGCTTGGCCGCCTGTTCGATCCAGCCGTCGCGTTCGATCCGGCCTTTGAACTTCAGACGTGCATCAACCCAGGCCACATGTTCGGGTGTCCAGGCCGCGATCTGGTCGTAGTGATAGAAACCCAGCTCATTCAGCGTTTCTTCCAGCTTCGGTCCCACGCCTTTCAACAGCTTGAGGTTGTCCGGCAATCCGCCACGCGCCTCGGTCAGCGTTCTGGGCGCGTCTTCTTTGACAGCTTCCGGCTCAGCCTTGGCTTTCGCTTCTTCCGCCTGCTTCACCGCAGGTTTCGCGGGTTCTGGTGCTTTGGGAGGCTTCGCCGCAGCCGAGGCTCCGGCCTGCTTGCCATCCCTGCCCAACCAAGGCGTCAGGATCGGCACTTCGGTGCCGTCGATGCGCTTGACCGTGTCACCCAGATCCATCGCCAGCTCAACGCTTGCGTTGTATTGCGGCTTGCCAGCTTCATATTCCGACAGGCTGCTCAGCCCCTTCAACGGCTCAGCCGCATAGCGCCCGCTCTGCGGTCCGGGTGTCGGTACCTTTCCAGCGGCCAGATCATCGATGATCTTACCAAAACTCTCAGCCGTCAGGTCTTCGTAGTAATCCTTGCCGATCTGCGCCATCGGCGCATTGGTGCAAGAGCCGAGGCATTCGACCTCTTCCCAGCTGAGCTTGCCATCGGAAGACAGCTCATGCGGTTTGGCGGCAATCTTTTCCTTGCAGACCGCAATCAGATCCTCGGCCCCGCAGATCATACAGGAGGTCGTGCCGCACACCTGAATATGCGCCACCGAGCCAACCGGCTGCAGTTGGAACATGAAGTAAAAGGACGCAACTTCGAGCACGCGAATATAGGCCATGCCCAGCATGTCGGCGACGGATTCAATCGCCGGGCGGGACAGCCAGCCCTCCTGCTCCTGCGCGCGCCACAGCAGCGGGATCACCGCGCTGGCCTGACGGCCTTCGGGGTATTTGGTCATCTGCGCTTCGGCCCACTGCTGGTTGGCAGCGGTGAAGGCGAAGCTTTCGGGTTGTTCGGGATGAAGACGGCGGAGCATTAGCGGTCAATCTCTCCAAATACGACGTCCATTGTGCCGATGATGGCGGCGACGTCGGCCAGTTGGTGGCCTTTGGCAACGTGGTCCATGGCTTGCAGGTGCAGGAAGCCCGGCGCGCGCAGTTTGGCCCTGTAAGGCTTGTTGGTGCCGTCCGCGACCAGATAGACGCCGAACTCGCCCTTGGGGGCCTCGACGGCGGCATAAACCTCGCCTGCGGGGACGTGGAAACCTTCGGTATACAGTTTGAAGTGATGGATCAGGCTTTCCATCGACGTCTTCATGTCCGAGCGTTTCGGCGGGGTAATCTTGCCGCGTGCCAGAACATCCCCGGGACAGTCACGGATTTTGGAGATGGCCTGACGGATGATCAGCAGCGACTGGCGCATCTCTTCCATGCGGACGAGGTAACGGTCATAGCAGTCGCCATTCTTACCGACGGGGATCTGGAACTCGAACTCGTCATAGCATTCATAGGGCTGCGCACGACGCAGGTCCCAGGCCAGACCGGACCCACGGACCATCACGCCCGAGAAGCCGTATTTCTGAATGTCATCTTCGGTCACGACGCCAATATCGGCGTTGCGCTGTTTAAAGATGCGGTTTTCGGTCAGCAGACCGTCAATGTCGTCCAGAACGGCGGGGAATTCGTGGCTCCACGCCTCGATATCATCCAGCAGTTCAGGCGGCAGGTCCTGATGCACACCACCGGGGCGGAAATAGGCGGCGTGCAGGCGCGCACCACAGGCGCGCTCATAGAAGACCATCAGCTTTTCGCGCTCTTCGAACCCCCACAGAGGCGGGGTCAGCGCGCCAACGTCCATCGCTTGCGTGGTCACGTTCAGCAGATGGTTCAGGATGCGCCCGATCTCGGAATACAGCACCCGGATCAACGAGCCCCGGCGCGGCACCTCAACACCGGTCAGCTTTTCGATGGCCAGACACCAGGCATGTTCCTGATTCATCGGCGCCACGTAATCCAGACGGTCGAAATACGGCAGATTCTGCAGGTAGGTCCGGCTTTCCATCAGCTTTTCGGTACCACGGTGCAGCAGGCCGATATGCGGGTCGCAGCGTTCGACGATCTCACCGTCCAGCTCGAGCACCAAACGCAGAACCCCGTGCGCCGCAGGGTGTTGCGGGCCGAAGTTAATGTTGAAGTTGCGGATCTTCTGTTCTCCGCTCAGCGCGTCCGTGCTGCCGTCATCGTATCTTGAGCCGTCCATCAACGCCCTCGTTTCTTCTTCGCTTCGGCCCGAACCCGGACCTTTTCGGCCTCGGCCGCCTTGGCAGCAGCCCCAGCAAGCAAAACTCCAAGCGCCCCGAGCATGATCAGTTCTCCCAACATCTCAGCAACGCTCCATCATCAGTGTCAGCTTTCCTGCTTTTCATCGCCCGGAAGGATGTAATTCGCACCTTCCCACGGGGACATGAAATCGAACTGCCGATATTCCTGCACCAGACTGACCGGTTCGTAGACCACTCGCTTTTGCGCCTCGTCATACCGTACTTCGGTGTAGCCGGTGGTCGGGAAATCCTTGCGCAGCGGATAGCCGCGGAATCCATAGTCGGTCAGGATGCGCCGCAGATCCGGGTGGCCCGAGAACAGGATGCCGAACATGTCGAATACCTCACGCTCGAACCAGTTGGCCGAGGGGTGAACGTCAACGATGGACGGCACCATGTCTTCCTCGCGGATCGAAACCCGCAGGCGGATGCGCTGATTTTGGTACATCGACAGGAAATGATAGACCACATCGAACCGCTTGGCGCGTTCGGGATAGTCGACACCGGTGATGTCCACCAAAGATGAGAATTGGCAGGACCGGTCGGTTTTCAGGAATTCGACAAATTCCACCAGGTTCGACGGGGCCACATCCACGTTCAGCTCGTCATGGGTCACATCCCAGGACAAAACACAATCTGCCCGCTTCAGCTCCAGCTGTGCGCCGAGTTCTTTGAGTGCTTCGCTCATCAACTCTCTCCTCAGCGGACGATGGTGCCGGTACGGCGGATTTTGCGTTGCAGCTGCATCAGGCCATAAAGCAGCGCTTCAGCGGTCGGAGGACAGCCGGGCACGTAAATGTCCACCGGCACAACACGGTCACAGCCACGCACGACCGAATAGGAATAGTGGTAATACCCACCACCGTTGGCGCAGGAACCCATCGAGATCACATAACGCGGCTCGGGCATCTGGTCGTAAACCTTACGCAGCGCGGGGGCCATCTTGTTGGTCAGCGTTCCGGCCACGATCATCACGTCCGACTGGCGCGGGGACGCACGCGGTGCGATGCCAAACCGTTCCGCATCGTAGCGCGGCATCGAGGTATGCATCATCTCAACCGCGCAGCAGGCCAGACCAAAGGTCATCCAGTGCAGCGAACCGGTGCGGGCCCAGTTGATAATATCCTCGGTCGAGGTCAGCAGAAACCCTTTGTCCTGCAGTTCCGCGTTCAGGGCCTGAGTGGCAACTTCTTTGTCGACACCGGCGGTGTTTGCACCCGTCATCACTCCCATTCCAGGGCCCCTTTCTTCCATTCATAGGCAAAGCCAATGGTCAGAACGCCCAGGAACACCATCATGGACCAGAAGCCGACATCGCTGATGTCCTTAAAGCCGACGGCCCAAGGAAACAGGAAGGCAATTTCCAGATCGAAAATGATGAAGAGAATCGACACCAGATAAAACCGAACGTCGAATTTCATCCGCGCATCGTCGAAGGCGTTGAATCCACATTCATATGCGCTGACCTTTTCGGGGTCGGGATTGCGGACGGCCAGTACCACAGCGGCCAGAATCAAGACGATCCCAAGGCCCACGGCAACGGCCAGAAACACCAGAATCGGGAGGTACTCCCGCAGCAGGTCTTCCACGAATAGCTCCTTTCCTGCGCATCTCCCAAAAGGGTGCGCCGTCAATTGGCGTGTTGACTGGACATTCTCTATCCGTGCGGGGTCAGGTGGTCAACCGAACACAATGCCCCACGACATCAAACATGCACTTGACAGCGCGGCATAGAATCGCAGCGCTGGTGTTCCAGAACAAATAAGCAGAGACCGCTTATCCCGCGTTGTTCCAGGATGGGCTACGTTTCTCAAAAAACGCCGAAATCCCTTCCTGCGCCTCTTCGGTTTCCCACCGTTCGACCAGCGCATGTATGGTTCGATCGATCACAGCATCGTCAATGCGCGGCCCGAGGCTCTGAACAAGCGCCTTGGCCGAAGCAACGGCCCCTGGTGCGCAGGTCAGATAGGGTCGAATTTCCGTCTCGACAGCAGCTGACAATTGATCCGCAGGTACACTTCGCGCCAACAATCCCAGATCAACGGCTTCGGCAGCATCAATCAGACGGGCCGACATAAAAACGCGTCGTGCGCGCGCTTCGCCCATACGGGCGGTGACGTATGGCCCGATTGTTGCCGGGATCAGACCCAGCCGCGTTTCGGTCAATCCCATCTTCAAGCTGTCGACCCCAATAGCGATGTCGCACACAGCCGCCATCCCGACGCCACCGCCAAAGGCGTTGCCTTGCAATACCCCGATCAAGGGCTTGGGCATCGTATTCAGGGCTTGCAACATCTCGGCAAGCTTGCGGGCCTCGGTAAAGCGCGTCGCTTTATCCGCTGTCATCTGGTCCTGCATCCAACCCAGATCACCACCTGCACAAAAGCTTTTGCCATGCGCCGCAAGGACAACTACTCGAACATCAGCATCCTGACCCAACTGCCCTGCGGCTTGGGTCAATTCGGTGATCATCAGACCTGACAGGGCATTGTGCTTCTCTGGCCGATTCAGAGTCAGAGTGGCAACACCACGTGAATCGGTTGAAATCGCGAGTGTTTCAAACATGTCAGCCTCTTAGCGCGTTTGCCATCCGTGCAGCGTCTTCAATCACAGCCAGATCCAGCCCCGTCTCGTATCCAAGTCTCTGCAAATGGGCGGCGACGGCTTCGGTTGGCACATTGCCTTCAGCCCCCGGCGCATAAGGGCAACCGCCCAACCCGCCCACGGCCGCGTCAAACACGCGGACGCCCAGCGCCAGCGCCGCATCGATATTGTCGATTGCGCGCCCATTGGTGTCGTGGAAATGCCCCGCCAGCCGCGTTACAGGAACCCTTTCACGCACCGCCAAAAGCATGTGCGCGATCTTGTCGGGCGTCCCCTGCCCGATCGTATCACCTAACGAGACCTCGTAGCAGCCCAGAGCAAACAACCGGTCTGCCACCTCGGCCACCTTCTCGGGCGGGGTCGGACCATCGTAGGGGCAATCGGTCACGCAAGAGACGTAACCACGGACCGGCAGGTCGATGTGGCGCGCTGCTTCAAGAATCGACGTGAACCGCTCTATCGATTCCTCGATTGACGCGTTGACATTAGCTTTGGAAAAACCCTCGGAGGCCGAAGCAAACACGGCAATCTCGTCTGCCTTGGCCGCCAGCGCATCCTCATACCCACGCATATTGGGCGTTAGCGCCGCGTAGCGGATTCCATCCACACGGTTGATCCCGGCCAGAACTTGCGCCGACCCGGCCATCTGCGGCACCCATTTTGGGGACACAAAGCTTGCGACTTCAATCCGGCGGAACCCGGCCCGGCTGAGGCAGTCGATCAATGCAACCTTGTCAGCAACCGGTATCTCATTTTTTTCGTTCTGCAGCCCGTCGCGCGGCCCTACTTCATAAATCTCGACCTGATCACCCATGTCTGCGCTCCTCCCGGCTTATTCTCATTCCACTACGGATCGCCCGACCGTGCCACGTGCGGCGGTGCGGGTACAGATCACTCTTCCTCCAAACGCACCAGCGCTGCCCCGGCCTCGACCTGAGTACCCTCTTCGACCAACACCTCGGCCACAACGCCGTCGCGCGCAGCCAGCAGGGAATGCTCCATCTTCATTGCCTCAAGAATGGCCAGGCGATCACCCTCTTGTACCGCTTGCCCCGCTGTCGCAAAGACCGCTTTGACCAGACCCGGCATCGGCGCCTCGATTGCATTGGTATCGCCCGTAGCACTGGTATCCCGATCCAGCGGGTCGATCAGATCAAAGCTGCGGCCATAGTCCGAGAACACGGTCAGGGTCGACCCACTTACAGAAACGTCTGGCATCGGCGCACCGTTCAGTGTCCAGCGATCCAAGGTCCGCTCGGCCAAGACCTGATCCTCTCCCATTTGCCAAATCTGACGATCCGGTCCGTCGACTTGCACATCCAGATCCAAGGTTTCTCCCTCAGCAAAGAGTTGCACGGCGCGATGCAACGGAGCCCAAAGAGAGAACCCGGTTTCAGGCGCGACATTCACCAGCTCCAAAGCTGTCATCGCAGCAGCAACAACTGCCTCGACCGAAGGTTCTGGCTCTTGAACCAATGTCTCAAGGTCCCGCCCGATCAAACCCGTATCCACATCGCCCGAGGCAAACCCCGCATGGCGGGTCAACGCGCCCAAAAAGGCAAGGTTTGTTACAGTACCCGCCACTTTGGTTGTCTGTAAAACCCGGTGCAACGTCTCAAGTGCGACAGAGCGGGTCGGCCCGTGCAAAACCACTTTGGCAATCATCGGGTCATACCAGGGACTGATCGTATCCCCTGCCCGCACGCCACTGTCGGCGCGGCAATTGGCTGGGAAATCCAGATGCGTCAGCGTACCCGTCGCAGGCAGGAACCCTTTCGGAACATCTTCCGCATAAAGCCGTGCCTCGAAGGCATGCCCTTGAATATACAGGTCTTCCTGCTGCTTCGGTAAGCTTTCACCCGCCGCGACGCGCAATTGCCATTCGACAAGATCAACACCCGTAATCGCTTCGGTCACAGGGTGTTCCACCTGCAAGCGTGTGTTCATCTCCATGAACCAGAACCTGTCTGGGCGTAGCCCGTCCGAGGCGTCCACGATGAACTCAACCGTGCCTGCGCCTTTGTAGCCAATAGCCTCAGCCGCACGCACGCCCGCCTGCCCCATCGCCTCGCGCATTTCCAGCGTCATGCCCGGGGCCGGAGCCTCTTCGATCACCTTCTGATGTCGCCTCTGCAGAGAGCAATCGCGTTCAAACAAGTGCACCGCACGGGTGCCATCGCCAAAAACCTGCACCTCGATATGTCGCGGCTTGACCACGAACTTCTCGACCAGTACCGCATCATTGCCGAACGCGGTCTTGGCCTCACCGCGAGCGCTGTCCAGCGCAGCGGCAAAATCCTCAGGCCGTTCGACAAGCCGCATGCCTTTGCCACCACCGCCTGCCACGGCCTTGATAAGAACCGGATAGCCGATGGTTTCAGCAGCACCGGCAAGATGTTCGGGGTCTTGGTTGTCCCCATGATAGCCGGGCACAACAGGGACACCCGCCTGCTCCATCAGCACCTTGGCCGCATCTTTAAGACCCATCTTGCGGATCGCATCCGCTGACGGACCAATAAATGTCAGCCCTGCGGCCTCGACCGCATCCACGAAATCCGGGTTTTCGGACAGAAACCCATAGCCGGGATGGATCGCCTGCGCACCCGTATCCAACGCGGCCTGAATGATCACATCGCCTTTCAGATAACTCTCAGCCGGGGCCGCACCGCCGATATGCACGGCCTGATCCGCCATCTGCACATGCTTGGCCGCGGCGTCCGCGTCCGAATACACCGCAACGCAGGACACGCCCATCTTCTGAGCGGTTTCTATGACGCGGCAGGCGATCTCTCCCCGGTTGGCAATCAGGATTTTGTTGAACATCTTTTTCACCCTTCCAAGGCCAAGTCTTCCACCAGTCGAAACCGTTCGCACACGAGTTTCATCTCGGGATCAAACCCACCGTTTCGTTGGAAATAGCGACGATGATGGTCTTGCCATTCTTCGAGCGTTTCAGTCTCGCCTTCCGCCAAAGCGAAATCCTCGGTCACATCGCAGTACCGCTGAATTGAAACATCCACGGTTTCAATGACCAATGCCGGTGTATCGTCCCAGTTCAGCGCAATATCGCGGCGACCCCGCTTGGGCATTTCAGAGCTACCATCAGGATAGTTACTCAGCGCGTCGCAGGTCGCTGTTTTGCGGCCACTGCGAACCAATGCCAGAAGTTCAGCGCTCAGCTCTGCGTTGTCGTCAAATTTGAATGTCTGAGCGCCGGGATAGCGGGCCGTAAGGGTTTTCAAGCTCACGCTCATCTTACATCCTGAACACGCCGAAACGTGTCTCCTCAATAGGTGCGTTCAGCGCCGCACTCAGCGACAGGGCCAGTACGTCGCGCGACTTGCGCGGATCGATGATGCCGTCATCCCAGAGCCGCGCCGAGGCGTAGAGCGGGTGCGATTGTTCTTCGAACATCTCCAGCGTTGGGCGTTTGAACTCGGCCTCTTCTTCGGCCGACCATGTGCCGCCTTGCCGTTCGATCCCTTCACGTTTGACTGTGGCCAAAACCCCTGCCGCCTGCTCACCGCCCATCACGGAAATGCGCGAGTTCGGCCATGTCCACAAGAACCTTGGCTGATAGGCCCGACCGGCCATGCCATAGTTCCCAGCCCCGAACGAGCCGCCCACCAGCATGGTAATCTTGGGTACCGAGGTCGTCGCCACCGCCGTTACCATCTTGGCCCCGTGCCGGGCGATGCCTTCGTTTTCGTATTTCCGTCCCACCATGAAGCCAGTGATGTTCTGCAGGAACACGATCGGCGTCTGTCGCTGCGAACACAGCTCCACAAAATGCGCGCCCTTCTGAGCGGCCTCGGAAAACAACACACCATTGTTGGCAATTATGCCGACCGGGCAGCCTTTGACATGGGCGAACCCGGTTACCAACGTGTCGCCAAAGCGCGGTTTGAACTCATCGAACCGAGAGCCATCAACCAGCCTCGCAATGACCTCGCGGATGTCGTAGGGCGTGCGCAGATCGGCGGGGACGACGCCAAGAATCTCTTCGGGGTCGTAAGCAGGCTCTTCAGGGGATTCAAACTGTAGACCGGACTTCAGCCCGGCACCGCCCAACGACGCCACGGCCCGCCGTGCGAGCGCCAGCGCGTGCGCGTCATCCTCGGCCAGATAATCCGCCACGCCGGACAAGCGGGTGTGGACGTCTCCCCCACCCAGTTCCTCGGCACTGACGACCTCGCCCGTCGCGGCCTTAACCAGAGGTGGCCCAGCCAGAAAAATCGTGCCCTGCTCTTTCACGATGATCGTCACATCAGACATCGCGGGCACATAAGCCCCGCCCGCCGTACACGACCCCATCACCACCGCGATCTGAGCGATCCCCTTCGCGCTCATCCGCGCCTGATTGTAGAAAATGCGGCCAAAGTGGTCGCGGTCAGGGAAGACCTCATCCTGATTTGGCAGGTTCGCACCGCCGCTATCGACCAGATAGATGCAGGGCAGATGATTTTCCTCGGCAATCTCTTGCGCGCGCAGGTGTTTCTTCACCGACAGCGGGTAATACGTGCCGCCCTTTACAGTGGCGTCGTTGCAGACCACCATGACCTCACGCCCCTGCACCTGGCCGATGCCGGCGATCACCCCAGCACAAGGTGCGGCATCGCCATACATCCCATGTGCCGCAGTCGCGCCGATTTCCAGAAACGGAGAGCCCGCGTCCAAAAGGTTCGCGACCCTGCGCCGAGGCAGCATCTTGCCCCGTGATTCATGCCGCGCGCGAGATTTCTCGCCCCCGCCCATGCGGGCCGCTTCGGCAGCAGCTGAGATTTGGGCCAGCGCGTCGAGATGGGCCGCGCGGTTTGCTTTGAAGCCTTCAGAGGTTGTTATTGCTTTACTCGTGAGCTTCATTGGCTCTCCTCCCTCTTTTCCACCCAATCGGCCAAAGACACCGCTCCCAGGTAACGTCCGAAAGACACTAAGGCAGCACATTCCGTGTCAAAGCTTGGTGTTTCACAACGACTGGCAACGCTTGTGTTGTTCAAAAGCTCCAATCGCTTTTGATAGAAGTGTTTTTGCTGGGACAAAGCCTCCAGGTTTTCTGGAAGACCATCCACATTTGCTTTGGACCGGTCTACGAAATATGAAGCCAAGTTTTTAAAGCAAGAATGACTGTCTGTGGAAAAACGACAATAGCCTAGGATCACCGCTATACACTCTTGTGTTTTTCCAGCCTGATCCAGTTTGCCTTCTGCACTTGCAAGGCAGCGTTCTGTCCAAGCATAGGGACTACTTTGGTCTGCCAAGCTCACAGCTGGCGCTGCAATGCAGGCAACGACGAACGAAGTCGCGACGTATAAGCTCTTCATCATAGCACCCCTTCCCCCGCCGCACGCGCCTTCAGTTCCTTCCGGATCACCTTCCCCGTCACCGTCATCGGCAGTTCCTCCAGAAACGCCACCTCACGCGGGTAGGAGTAATGCGCCAGACGATCTTTGACCCAATCCTGCAACTCACGCTCTGCAGCCGCAGCCCCCGGTTTCAACACCACATACGCCTTGACGATCTCGGTCCGCAGCGGGTCGGGTTTGCCGACCACACCCACGGTCGCCACCGCCGGGTGGGTCAGCAGGCAATCCTCGATCTCGGCAGGGCCGATGCGGTATCCGGCTGAGGTAATTACGTCGTCGTCGCGTCCGACAAAGCGCAGGTAGTCGCCCTCCCAAACGCCGCGATCTCCGGTGATCAACCAATCGCCTCGGAATTTCTCAGCCGTCGCCTCGGGCCTGTTCCAGTATTCCAGCAGCATCGAAGCCGAGCCGCGCCGGATCGCCACGTCGCCTTCCTCGGTCGTTGGGTTGCCTTTCTCGTCAATCACCGCCACCTCATGCCCCGGCACGGGTTTGCCGATGCAGCCGGGCTGCACTGGGAAATCCTCGGCGCAAGAGGACACGACCATATTACATTCTGTCTGGCCGTAGAATTCATTGATCGTCAGACCAAACGCCTTTTGACCCCAGGCCAGCATCTCGGCCCCCAAGGGCTCGCCCCCGGACGCGACCGAGCGCAGGCCGGGAATGCCCTGATCTGCCGCTTTCAGCATTCGCAAGGCCGTGGGCGGAAAAAACACGTTGCGCACCCCGCCGCGCGCAACAATATCGGCGCAGGCTTCGGGCGTGAATTTCTCAAGCCGCGCCGCGACCACGGGAATACCAAGCGCCAGGCCCGGCATCAGCACATCGAACAAACCGCCGATCCATGCCCAATCCGCCGGTGTCCAAAGGCAATCGCCCCCACGCAAATGGTTATGACTGATCGAGACACCCGGCAGATGCCCTGTCAGCACCCGGTGCCCGTGCAATGCCCCCTTTGGGCTGCCGGTGGTGCCCGAAGTATAGATCAGCACCGCCGGGTCATTGGGGCCAGTGTCGGCGAATGGCAGGGATGGGCCCGCCTCGCCTATTTCAGATGCAATCAGAGCCTCGGCCAGATCGCCCAGCAATTCAGCGCCCTCGGCATCGGTCAGCACAATTTTGGCACCAGCATCGCCGACCCGCGACCGCAGGGCATCTTGTTTGAACAGTTTGAACAGCGGAACTGAGATCGCCCCGATCTTCCAGATCGCCAGATGAGCTGCAGCGCACCACGGGGACTGGCTGAGCAACACGCCGACGCGATCTCCGGGCTGTACGCGGCGCAACAGCGCGCGGGCAAGATCATCCGCTATCTGATCCAGTTGGCCATAGGTGACATTGCGGGGATCCGAACCAGTCAGATCAACAACCGCCACCTGATCTTTTGCATGGCGCAGGCATTGCTGCGCCATATTGAGCCGATCCGGCAGGTCCCAGCTTCCCTCCGGGCGCAATCCCGGTATGCGCTCAGTGGTTAGCACGGCAAATTCTCCTTATTTTGCTGTCACTTCCCTGAATCTCGTCGCCACCAGCTTTCACAGGAACTTGATGCAGATCAGAGTGCTCAAGGCTCTGTTCTGCGACGTCAGACGCATCAACAGAACCAAAGGCAAAACAATGACCAAAAAGCTCGCCGCATTGACCCTGTCCACCGCGCTGATTGCGATGGCCGCCCCTGCGTTTGCTCAATCGCAAGGTGACTGGACCGTCGGCGTCGGTGTGGGTTATCTGGACCCGAAATCCGACAACGGCACGATTGCAGGTGCACCTGCCACTATCGACGCAGATACGCGCCCGATCTTCACCGCTGAATACTTTATCCGTGACAATCTGGGTATCGAACTGCTGGCCGCAACCCCGTTCAAACACACAATCGCTTTGGGCGGTGTTGATGCGGCTACGGTCAAGCACCTGCCGCCCACCCTGTCGGTGAACTATCACTTCCCAACCAACAGCGCGTGGAAACCCTATGTCGGTGCCGGCCTGAACTACACCATCTTCTTCGACGAACAGACGGCTTTGGGCGATCTCAAGGTCGATGACTCCTTCGGTGTTTCGCTGCAGGCCGGTCTGGACTACATGGTCAGCGACAATGGCGCGGTCCGTCTGAACGTACGTTGGTTCGACATCGACTCGGACGTTTCGCTGAACGGCACCAATATCGGCACCGCGGAAATCGATCCGTTCCTTGTCGGCGTTTCCTACGTCCATAAGTTCTGATCCTGTCTTTCAAGCGCCCTGCGGTTCCCTCGTCCGCAGGGCGTTTTTTGTGTTCAGAGCATTTCAGCCATCAACTCACGGCCAATCAGCATCCGGCGAATCTCGCTGGTGCCCGCGCCGATCTCCATCAGCTTGGCATCACGGAAGATCCGGCTTACTGGCGCATCGGACAGAAAGCCTGCACCACCCAGCGCCTGAACCGCCTGATGCGCCTGCGCCATCGCCTGTTCCGAAGCGTAAAGGCAACACGCCGCCGCATCCTGACGCGTCACATCCCCCCGATCACACGCCTTGGCGACCTCGTACACATACGCCCGCGCCGAGTTCATCGCCGTGTACATGTCGGCGATCTTGCCCTGCATTAACTGGAAGCTGCCGATGGGTTTGCCGAACTGTTTGCGCTCGGCCAGATAAGGCATCACCTCATCCAGACAAGCGGCCATGATACCGGTGCCGATACCGGCCAGAACCACACGCTCATAGTCCAGCCCCGACATGAGCACGGCCACGCCTTTCCCCTCTTCACCCAACACGTTCTCAAACGGCACCTCGACGTCTTCAAAGATCAGTTCAGCCGTGTTCGACCCGCGCATCCCCAGCTTGTCGAAATGAGGTGAGGTCGAGAACCCTTTCATTTCTTTCTCGATCAGAAAGGCCGTGATCCCCTTTGACCCGGCATCCGGATCTGTCTTGGCGTAAACGACCAGAGTATCTGCGTCCGGTCCGTTGGTGATCCAGTATTTATTGCCATTCAGACGGTAATGATCGTTCCGCTTCTCCGCCCGCAACTTCATCGACACGACGTCGGACCCGGCTGAAGGTTCCGACATGGCCAACGCACCGACATGATCACCCGAGATCAGGCGCGGCAGGTATTTCTGCTTCTGCTCCTCACTGCCGTTCAGCTTGATTTGGTTCACGCAGAGGTTCGAATGCGCCCCGTATGACAGTGAAACCGAAGCCGAGGCACGCGCGATTTCTTCGACCGCGATGGTGTGCGCCAGATAGGACATACCCGCACCGCCATATTCCTCGGGCACAGTGACACCTAATAGGCCAAGCTCTCCCATCTCTTTCCACAACTCGTTCGGAAAGGCGTTGGTTTGGTCGATCTCAGCCGCCATCGGCTTAACCCGTTCCTGTGCCCAGCGATGCACCATCTCGCGCAGGGCGTTCACATCCTCACCCAGATCGAACTTCATCGTGGCCATGAACATCTGCGTCCTCCCTCCGCGTTAATGAACAAGTGTTCAATAAACGATTACCAGCGAATCCGAGCCCGGTCAATCTTTGTGAACCAGCCAAAACGCAAAACGCCGCCCATACGGGCGGCGATGCAAAGGATTGAGCGCGCGCAGCAAGCGCACTCCACTTGGTTACGATTGGTAGACCGCGCCCACCTCAGCTCGGATAATGCGCGCAATCAATTGGCAGTCTTCCAATGAAAACGTCAGAGGTACACGCATGTCCATGACACCAGCCAGAACTCGATCACTTTCCGGCATACGCTCACTGTCGAAATAGCGCCAACTGTCATACCGTGACGTGAACCCGGTTGGCTCGGCCCCCCCAAACCATTTCAGCTCGACCCCACGCGCCGCGCAACGGCTGATCACGTCGGCGATCCGTTCGGGCAACCAATCCAACAGCAGGAACTGGATCGAAGACCCTACATAGGTTTCCTCCTCGGGCCGCTCAACCATGGTCAGGCCCGGTGTTCCACGCAGCCCGGTCTCGATCTCGCGATAGCGCTCATTCCAACGCTCCACCTGACGGTCCAAATCTCGCAATTGCGGACGCAGGATCGCAGCCCGCAAATTGTCCATGCGACCGGAAACGTTTGGCGTGGTGTATTTGATCCGATCGAACACCTCGGGCCCCGGCGCGGCCAGGTGGCGCTCGTACAGCATGTAGGACCCTGACAGCATCGTAGCTTTGGCCGCCAATTCTTCGTCATCGGTGACAAGCAAACCGCCCTCACCCGAGTTGACGTGCTTGTACGTCTGACAGGAATAGCAGCCGATTGCGCCCTGCCGCCCCGACAACTGGCCGCGCCAGGCCGCGCCCATCGTATGCGCGCAGTCTTCAATCACGATCACCCCGGCGGCGTCGCACATCTGCATCAGCCGGTCCATATCACACAGATGCCCGCGCATATGACTCAGCATCAGCACGCGCGCCTGCCCCAGCTTGCGCTCAAGGTCGTCCAAATCGATGGTCAGGCTTTCCGTCACGCCCACGAAGATGGCCCGCCCCCCAACCGAAGCAATCGACCCTGGCACCGGGGCCAGCGTGAAGGCGTTGGTCAGCACCGGATCACCGGGCTGAACCCCAACCGCACGAAGGGCGGTGGCCAGCGCATAGCCGCCAGACGACACAGCCAGACAGTATTTTGCCCCCATCTGCGCCGCGAATTCCTGCTCCAGCAGGGCCGTTTCCCCCAATTCACCTGCCGCTACGTTGTAGCGATGCAGACGCCCGTGTCGCAGAACGGCCAAAGCCGCCTCAATCGCGTCCTCGGGAAGCGGTTCCTGCTGGGTGAAATTGCCTGAGAATTTTTCGGTCATGATCTCGTTCTGAGGCTCCGACAAGGTTCGGTCAAGACGTTACGCCGCCGCACCAATCAAGGCAGGCACAAGGGAAGGTAAATCGTCAAAATGATGCAGCAAGGCCTCGGGTTCCAATGCCGCCATGTCATCCCCTGACGGGCCGAAGGTCACGAGGACCGACGGAACACCTGCGGCTTTGGCGGTGTTGCGGTCCGTATCCGAGTCTCCGATCAGCACGCAAAAATCAGGGTCGCCCCCAGCGCGACGTGCAGCCTCACGCAGAGGGGCTGGGTCAGGTTTGCGGACCGGCAAGGTATCTGCCCCAACCAATGAGGCAAAACGGTCCCGCACCCCCATGCGGGTCAGCAACAATTCAGCCAAATGCTCGGGTTTGTTCGTGCATATGCCAACACCGTATCCAGCGTTGCTAAGCATCTCGACCGCCTGCAACGCTCCGGGATAGAAACTGGTGTGGTTGTCTATGTCCTGCGCATAGGCTTCAAGCAGCACCGGGTAATAGGTGTGGACCGTGTCCTCATCAAAGGCACCGACGCGTTTTAGCCCATGGGTCAACATCATGCGCCCACCGCGCAACGCGATACCAGAGTCCTGCCCCTGGACCAGCACGTCACCATGCCCCATTTCGCGAAAACAATGGTTCGCTGCGGCCAGCAAATCGCCTGACGTGTCCGCCAATGTGCCGTCCAAATCGAATATGACGGTGCGCATATCGCCTCCTTATTCGGCAGGTTTTCGCCGTGCCCTGTTTCAATCGGCAATCTTGTTTGATGGCCGAACGGCTTGCGCCTTTGACCTCAGCGGATAAAACGGTCGGCACCAAAACACAAAGAGAAAACGATTTCATGAGCATTGCCCTTGTCATCCTTGCCGCCGGAAAAGGCACCAGGATGAATTCGGAAATTCCCAAAGTCCTGCATCCCATCGCCCAAGTGCCGATGCTTGTTCACGCGATGCGCGCCGGGTCCGTGCTGTCGCCCGAGCGAACAGTGATTGTCACCGGCCACGGGTCCGAAGCTGTGGCAAAGGTTGCGCAAGGCGAAGACGAAGCCGCGCAGATTGCCGTTCAGGAAGAACAACAAGGCACCGCTCACGCAGTTGCTCAGGCGCGGCAAGCGCTGGAAGGGTTTGAGGGCGATGTTGTGGTTCTTTACGGCGACACCCCGTTTCTACAACCGGACACGCTGGAACGGATGATCGAGGCGCGGTCGCGGAACGATCTGGTCATTCTCGGGTTCGAAGCTGCCGACCCCGCACGTTATGGTCGGTTGGTGATGAAGGGCGACAGCCTGGAACGCATTGTCGAATTTAAAGACGCCACTGATGAAGAACGGGCGCTAACCTTTTGTAACTCGGGACTTCTCGCCTGTGACGCGCAGCTGTTGTTTTCACTGATCGATGATGTCAGCAACGACAACGCTTCGGGTGAATACTACCTGACTGACGTTGTAGAAATCGCGCGCAAACGTGAGTTGAACGTGACCGCCGTCGCCTGTGACGAGGCACAAACGCTGGGTGTGAATTCGCGCGCGGATCTGGCCGCGGCGGATGCGGTGTACCAAGCCCGCGCACGTGCTGAGCTTTTGGATATGGGTGTCACCTTGATGGCCCCTGAAACAGTGTATCTGGCCGCTGACACTGTAATCGGGCGCGATACAGTGATCGAACCCAATGTGGTGTTTGGTCCCGGTGTCACGGTTGAAAGCGGTGCGACGATCCGGGCGTTTTCGCATCTGGAAGGGTGCCATGTCAGCCGTGGCGCTATCATCGGACCTTATGCCCGTTTGCGCCCCGGCGCCGAGTTGGCGGAAAACACGCGGGTTGGAAACTTCGTCGAAATCAAGAATGCTGAAATTGCCGAAGGCGCGAAGGTCAACCACCTGAGCTACATCGGCGATGCATCGGTGGGGGCTGCGACAAATATCGGCGCTGGTACGATCACCTGCAACTATGACGGCGTGATGAAGCACAAGACCACCATTGGTGAGAACGTCTTTATTGGGTCGAACACCATGCTTGTGGCCCCTGTGACCGTGGGTGATGGCGCGATGACCGCAACGGGCACAGTCGTGACCAAGAATGTGGAACCTGACGCGTTGGCTGTGGCTCGCGCCAAGCAGGAAAACAAACCCGGATATGCGCGTAAATTGTTTGATATGTTGAAGGCGAAGAAGGCTCGCCGCGATAAAGAGGCCTGAGGTTATGTGTGGAATAGTAGGTGTTCTGGGGCAGCACGAGGCGGCCCCTATTCTGGTAGAGGCTTTGAAACGGCTGGAGTATCGCGGCTATGACAGCGCCGGGATAGCAACAGTCAATGATGGCGCGTTGGGTCGACGGCGCGCGGTCGGTAAGCTGGTTAACCTCAGCGATCTGCTGGTGCATGACCCGTTGCCTGGCAAATCCGGCATCGGCCACACCCGTTGGGCCACACATGGCGCGCCTTCGGTCAACAATGCGCATCCGCACAAGGCGGGGCCTGTGGCCGTGGTGCATAATGGCATCGTTGAAAACTATCGTGAGTTACGGGCCGAACTGGCGGAACATGGCGTCGATTTCCAGACCGAGACTGATACGGAAACCGTAGCCCTGATGACCGAGCATCACCTCAACGCGGGCCTGTCGCCGGTTGAAGCTGCGTTCAAGACTATCGAGCAGTTGGAAGGGGCGTTTGCACTAGCCTTTCTGTTCGACGGTGAAGACGACCTGATCGTGGCCGCCCGCAAGGGATCACCGCTGGCCATTGGCCATGGCGATGGTGAGATGTATGTCGGATCTGACGCCATCGCGCTGGCGCCGTTGACCAATCAGATCACGTATCTTGAGGAGGGCGACCGTGCGGTTCTGACCCGCACTTCGCTGGAAATCCGAACCGAAGCTGGCGAGTTGGCCAACCGCGAAAAGCGCAAGATCAAGCTGGATCATACACGCGCGGACAAGGGCGAACACAAGCACTTCATGGCCAAAGAAATTGCCGAACAGCCCATCGTTGTGGCCGAAGCAATCCGGTCCTACCTGCCCACCAGCGGAGACCGGGTGGTGTTGCCCGATACAGATCTGGATTTCAGCAAGCTGGACCGCCTGACCATGGTAGCCTGTGGCACTGCTTTTTATGCCTGCTTGACTGCCAAATACTGGTTCGAGCAACTGGCCAAGATGCCGGTTGAGGTCGATATCGCCAGCGAGTTCCGCTATCGCGAACCTCCGATCACCGACCGAACTCTGGCGCTGTTTGTCAGCCAGTCGGGCGAAACCGCCGACACGCTGGCCGCATTGCGTTA
This sequence comes from Ruegeria sp. HKCCD4315, assembly GCF_013112245.1. Lineage (NCBI taxonomy): Bacteria > Pseudomonadati > Pseudomonadota > Alphaproteobacteria > Rhodobacterales > Roseobacteraceae > Ruegeria > Ruegeria sp. HKCCD4315. Next base: position 2,245,383 of record NZ_WVRN01000001.1, read on the forward strand.
TTGCGAAGGCAAGGCCGAGAAGATCGTTTCAGTTGTGAACGTCCCGGAAAGCTCGATTGCGCGCGAAAGCGATATCGCTCTGCCGATCCATGCCGGTGTCGAGATTGGTGTGGCCTCGACCAAGGCATTCACCTGTCAGTTGAGCGTGCTGTTGATGCTGGCTTTGAAGGCCGCTGCTGACCGGGGCACGATGACAGACGAAGAAATTGCCGATCACGCTGCGGCGCTCCGCGGATTGCCAACTGTTCTGAACGCGGCGCTGGACCAGAACCGGGCGATCCGCAAAGCCGCCCAGCGCTTGTCTGAAGCACGTGACGTTCTGTTTCTGGGCCGTGGCCTGATGTATCCTCTGGCTCTGGAAGGTGCGTTGAAACTGAAGGAAATCAGCTACATTCACGCCGAAGGTTACGCGTCGGGAGAGCTGAAGCACGGCCCCATCGCCCTGATCGACAAGCACATGCCTGTGGTTGTCATGGCCCCGCGGGATACTGTGTTCGACAAGACCGTTTCAAACATGCAAGAAGTCATGGCGCGCAAAGGTAAAGTGATCCTTGTGTCGGATGATGACGGTATCGCCGAAGCCGGGGATGAGGTTTGGAGCAAGATCCGCATGCCCCATGTCCATCACAATCTGACACCGATCCTTTATTCCGTTCCTGCACAGCTGCTGGCCTATCACACTGCCGTCGCCAAGGGCACCGATGTGGATCAGCCCCGCAATCTGGCAAAATCAGTAACGGTAGAGTGAACCATGGCCAAACAATTCCCTCAGCTCGAAGATGCGCACCGGAAATTCATCGAAGATCAGCATATGTTCTTCGTTGGCACCGCCGGAGCTGAGGGACAGGTCAATATTTCCCCGAAAGGGATGGACTCGCTGCGGGTATTGGGGCCCAACCGCATCGTCTGGATGAACCTTACCGGCAGTGGCAACGAAACAGCAGGCCACCTGATGCAGGTCAACCGCATGACGCTGATGTGGTGTTCGTTCAGCACCCGGCCCCTGATCCTGCGCACCTATGGAACGGCGCAAACCCTTCATGTCGGGGATGAAGGTTGGGACGAACTGGCTGACCTTTTCCCACATCATCGCAGCGCGCGGCAAATCTATGACCAGTCCATAGAAATAGTTCAGACTTCGTGTGGCTATGCCGTTCCATTCATGGAGTTCCAGTCCGACCGCGATACAATGCAGAAATGGGTCGACGGAAAATCCGACAACGAAATCCGCGCCTACTGGGCAGAGAAAAACGGGCAGACAATCGACGGCAAGCCCACCGGCGTTCCGGTCTGATCTGATGTCCGCCAGGCTCCTCGATCAAATCAAAGCCCATGCCGACGCTGAGCGTGCGGATCAAATGGCCAGCTACCACAAGGTGGATCGCGTCTATCTTGGTGTCGCGAACCCCGTTTTGAACGACCTGAGCAAAGCATGGCGAACAGAACTGGACGTCGCCGCGCGTGTCGAAGTGGCAAACGGACTGTGGCAGACCAACATTCACGAAGCTCGCGTTTTAGCGGCCAAGTTGCTGACTCAGGCGCGCATCCGGCCAGATGACGCGGTTTGGGACCTTTTGCAAAGCTGGCTGCCTGATTTCGATGCCTGGGCTATCGCCGACCACGCCAGCACGGCAATGCAAAAGCGGCTTTCAGCTAACCCTGATCGACTGGACGAAGTTGAACAGTGGGCCCTATCTGACCATATGTGGACCCGCCGCGCCGCGCTGGTTGCAACTCTGCCCTGGACAAAACAGAACCACCCCAAGCCGGAAGACCTGCAGCGCCGCGATCGGATTCTAAGCTGGGCTGCCGGATATGTCCCAGATCGCGACTGGTTCATCCAGAAGGCCATCGCTTGGTGGCTGCGTGAGCTGTCCAAGCATGACCCAGATCGCGTGATTGCATTCCTGGAAGAATACGGCAACGCGATGAAGCCATTTGCCCACCGTGAAGCCGGCAAGTATCTGAAGGATCAGTTGGCGTAGACGTCGACCTCAACCAGTTCATCCAGCGGCACCAGCAAAGCTCGCATGGCGTCCAGCGACAACCGGCTGCCACCGCTGGCAGGGCCCGGGATCGGAACCAGAGTGATATAGGCTTGCGCCCCAGTTCTTGGCACCACTACGCGCGCTGTTACCTCGCTTTCGACCAAGGGTGTCTGCATCCAACGCCCCGGCGTGGTCGGGTCTCCCAACCCGGCAATAGTGGTTCTGGCCCCAGCCCAACTGGGGCGCGCTGAAACAGGTTCCGGCTGCAGAACTTCCTCGGAAACAGCGGTCGCGGTCTCATCCTCGGCAACGGTCTGCTCGGGTGCGTCGCTTCGTCCGAAGACGCGGTCGGTGGTGGACCGGACTGTATCGCAACCGGCGGCCAACACACACAGAATTACAAGTGCTTTCTTCATGCCCAAATCCTACAGCCCTGCGCGCATCTGTACCAGCGCAAAGCACAGTTCACCCTTGTCGGGACCCGGTTCCGGCTTTACCTATTACGCCATGACAGCTCCGCTTATCGACCCGTTTGCCCGCGCCATCACGTATCTCCGCGTTTCCGTCACGGACCGCTGCGATTTCCGCTGCGTGTATTGCATGTCCGAGAACATGACCTTTCTGCCCAAGAAAGACCTGCTAACGCTGGAAGAGCTGGATCGGATGTGCTCGACCTTTGTGAAGATGGGTGTGGAGAAGTTGCGCATTACGGGCGGAGAGCCCTTGGTCCGCCGCAATATCATGACTTTCTTCAACGCCATGACCCGTCACCTGGACAGCGGCGCACTGAAAGAACTCACGCTGACCACAAACGGTTCGCAATTGCATCGCTTCTCAGAGGACCTCTATGCCGCAGGTGTGCGGCGGGTGAATGTTTCGCTGGATACGTTGGACGATGACAAATTCGCCAAAGTCACGCGCTGGGGGCGCTTGAAACAAGTCCTGAACGGCATCGACGCCGCGCAGAAAGCAGGCTTGCGGATCAAAATCAACGCGGTCGCGTTGAAAGGGTTCAACGAGCCCGAACTGCCCAAAATCACCGAGTGGTGTGCCGAACGCGACATGGACCTGACCTGGATCGAGGTCATGCCCATGGGCGACATCGGCAACGAAGACCGTCTGGATCAATATTGGTCGCTTAAGGACGTTCGCAAAGAATACGAAAACCACTATTCAGTTACCGACTTGGCCGAACGCACCGGTGGCCCGGCCCGCTATGTTCGCCTAGAGGAAACAGGCCAAAAGATCGGGTTCATCACACCGCTGTCTCATAACTTTTGCGAAAGCTGCAACCGCGTGCGCCTAACCTGTACCGGCGAGTTGTATATGTGTTTGGGCCAGGAAGATATGGCCGATCTGCGTGCCCCGCTGCGTGATCACCCCGAATGCGAAGCGCCACTAGAGGACGCAATTCGGGCCGCGATCAACCTCAAGCCAAAGGGTCACGACTTCGACTATTCCCGTCAGGCCGTCGATGGCCAGATGAGCCGTCACATGAGCCATACAGGCGGCTGACATGCCCGGCACAGACGACCGCCCGACGCTGCTGTACAGACTGTACTGCGGCTTTACTGCTCTTGTGCAACCCCTGGCATGGCGAACCGTGCGCAACAAGCTGCGCGCAGCCGATGTACCTGAAGACCGAGAAAGAGAGCGTCTTGGCCACGCCAGCCTGCCCCGTCCATCTGGGCGTCTGATCTGGTTTCATGCCGCCAGCGTCGGCGAAAGCCTGTCGGTCCTCAGCCTGATCAAACGGTTGGCTGACCGTCTGCCGGATGCCGAGTTCCTGATCACCTCAGGTACGCCCACCTCTGCCGCATTGATCGCCAAACGCATGCCGCCCCGAACACGGCATCAATACCCACCGCTGGATACCGCAGGCCCTGTAACTCGCTTTCTCTCTCATTGGCGACCCGATGCGGGCATCTTCGTCGAAAGCGAAATATGGCCCCGCCTGATCGTGGAAAGCCATCGGCAGAACATCCCGCTGGCACTTCTAAACGCCCGCCTGTCTGAAAAATCTGTCAGAGGCTGGAAGAAACGCCCTAACACCGCGCGTTTCATTTTATCCAAATTCCACCTGATTCTGACCCAGAATGACAAAACCGCAGCCAACCTGATCGACATCGGCGCAACGCCAAGCCGCGTGCAGCCGGGCACCAATCTAAAGGCAATGTCCGATCCCCTGCCGGTGGATCAAGCGACATTTCAGGACATCCAAACACAGATCGCAGACCGCCCGGTCTGGATTGCAAGTTCCACCCATGCGGGCGAGGAAGAAACCGTTCTGACCGCGCACAAGACACTGCTTGAACGCTGGCCGAACTTGCTCTTGCTGTTGATCCCACGCCACCCAGAGCGCCGAGACGACATTGCAACGCTGATCAAAGTTGCTGATATGCCTGCATCTTTCCGATCCAGGGGCGAACTGATCAGAGAAAACACCCAAATTTACGTCGCTGATACACTGGGAGAAACCGGAACCTGGTACGCCTTGTGCCCGATTGTATTCCTCGGCGGCTCACTGAAAGAAATCGGGGGCCACAATCCTTTTGAGCCTGCTCAAGCCGGGGCGGCGGTGATCACGGGTCCGGGTTACTTTAACTTTGCCGAGACCTTTGCCCCGCTGATTAAATCCGGCGGCGCAATCGAGGTTCAAACTGCGGCTGAACTCTCCCAAATCGTGGCGCATTGGTTGTCAGACCAGAACGCCCTGCAATCTGCACAAAAAGCCGCGCAATCTTGCGTACACACGCAGTCAGATGCTCTTGAATCCGTCATCGACACCCTCTGTGCAGAGCTTGATCTGCACTAACAGGATCCTTCTTCATCTGGCTGAAAATACCTCGGGGGTGTGGGGGCAGAGCCCCCACGCTGTTCATCAAGCGGCCGGCATCCGTTGTTCAACAATCTCTGCCCACCAGCTACAACCGGCCGGGATGGCCTCGTCGTTGAAATTGTATTCCGGGTGATGAACCATGGCTGTGTCGCCGTTGCCCACAAGGATATAAGCACCTGGACGCTCTTCCAGCATGAACGCGAAATCCTCGCCGCCCATCACCAACGGGGCCTCTTCACAATCGCCAGACACTGACTTTGCCACATCCGCTGCAAACGCGGTCTGCTCGTCGCTGTTCACCATTACCGGATAGCCACGGATATAGGTCACGTCCGCGGTGCCCCCGAACGTTGTTGCCACGCCTGCACAAATCTCATTGATCCGCTTTTCAGCCAAATCGCGCATATCCTTGCTCATGGTACGCACGGTACCTTTGATCTGCACAGTTTGCGGGATCACGTTGAAAGCCTTTGATGAGGTTTCAAAAGACGTCACCGACACAACGACCTGATCAATCGGATCCGCATTTCGGGACGCAATGGTTTGCAAAGCCAAAACCGCCTGCGCCGTCATCACGGTCGTGTCCACCGTCTCTTGCGGTTTGGCTGCGTGCCCGCCGCGACCTTCAAAGGTGATGTCGAACTGATCAGTAGCTGCAAAGAACGAGCCGGGACGAATGGCAAAGCTGCCAACCGGTTTACCCGGCCAGTTGTGCATTCCATAGACTTCCTGAATGTTCCAGCGGTCCATCATGCCGTCTTCACACATTTCACGGCCACCACCGCCACCTTCTTCGGCGGGTTGGAAAATCACCACCACAGTGCCGTCGAAATTGCGTGTTTCAGACAAGTACTTTGCCGCCCCCAACAGCATCGCTGTGTGACCGTCATGACCGCAGGCATGCATAGCACCCGGTGTTTTCGAGGCATAATCCAGCCCTGTCGCCTCATGAACCGGCAGTGCATCCATGTCTGCGCGCAGACCAATCACCTTGCCCCTGCTGTCCGACTTGCCCTTGATCACACCCACGACACCGGTGCGTCCGATGCCGGTGACAACCTCATCACAACCGAACTCTTTGAGTTTCTCGGCCACAACTGCGCTGGTACGGTGGGTTTCAAACAGGATTTCCGGGTTTTCGTGCAGATCCCGTCGCCAAGCGGTGATCTCATTCTGTAATTCGGCAAATCGGTTTTTAACTGGCATTTCTTCTCTCTCCTAATTCAAGCCGCCGGCATCCGGCGCTCGACCATTTCCGCAAACCACGAGCACCCGATCGGGATGATCTGGTCGTTGAAATTGTATTCGGGGTGGTGCAACCCGGCGCTGTCTCCGTTACCCAGAACAATGAAGGCTCCGGGCCGTTCTTCCAACATGAACGAGAAATCCTCGCCCCCCATCACCATCGAAGCCTCGACACAACTGCCACCAACAGATACCGCGGCCTGTTCGGCATAACCTGTTTGCTCTTCAGCATTGATCGTCACCGGTACACCGCGCGTGTAATTGACGTTCACCGAACCACCGAACGTCGCGGCGATCCCTTCGGCGACCTCTTTGAGGCGTTTCTCAATCAAGTCGCGCATCTCGTTCGAATGCGTGCGCACCGTACCGCGTATCTGCGCCGATTGCGGGATCACGTTGAATGCTTTGGACGACGTCTCGACCGACGTCACAGACAGGACACCCTGCTGAATTGGGTCTGCGTTGCGTGACACAATGGTCTGCAAAGCCACGATCAATTGCGACATCATCACCGTCGTATCCACAGTCTCATGTGGTTTCGCCGCGTGACCGCCCCGCCCTTCCAGCTGAATCGAGAACTCATCCGCTGCCGCAAGCAACGGCCCCGACCGGATCGCAAATTGCCCGGTAGGCAAACCCGGAACATTGTGCATGGCGTAGACTTCCTGAATGCCGAACCGGTCCATCAAACCGTCTTTGCACATGGCTTCTGCGCCATTGCCGCCTTCTTCGGCGGGTTGGAAAATCACCACAGCGGTTCCGTCGAAATTGCGTGTTTCAGACAGGTATTTCGCTGCGCCCAAAACCATGGCCGTATGCCCGTCATGACCGCAGGCATGCATCGCATTTTCTGTTTTCGAGGCATAGTCCAGCCCGGTCTGCTCCTGCATCGGCAGCGCATCCATGTCCGCGCGCAGCCCGATCACGCGGCCCTGCGTGTCGCTTTTGCCGCGAATGACCCCGACTACACCGGTCCGACCAATGCCAGTGACAACCTCATCACAGCCGAACTCCTTCAGCTTTTCGGCAACCAGTGCGCTGGTGCGGTGGGTGTCATACAGAATTTCCGGATGTTGGTGAATGTCACGCCGCCAACCTGTGATTTCATCGTGCATCTCTGCAAGGCGGTTTTTAATCGGCATGTCATTCTCCCTGATTTATGCGACGGGCAATCGTCGTTCCACAAGCTCGGCAAACCAACTGCAGCCGGCGGGAATGGCGTCGTCATCAAAATTATATTCGGGGTGATGGCACATGGCCGTATCCCCGTTCCCGATAAAGATGTAAGCTCCGGGCCGTTCTTCAAGCATATAGGCAAAATCTTCGGACGGCATGATCGGGTCCGTGCTGTCGTTGACCTTACCCGCGACAGCTTGGGCTGCCTCGGCTGCGTATGTTGTTTCGGCATCCGAGTTCACGGTCACAGGGTAACCAGACTCCCAAACTACCTCTGCCGTGGCTCCAAAGGCCGACGCCGTATCCTCGGCGATCCGGCGCACCCGGTCTTCCGCGATTGCGCGGTATTCAGGATCCAGCGTCCGAACTGTTCCCTGCAAACGTACGGTGTGCGCAATCACGTTTGACGCCACACTGTCCGTTTCGAAAGTTCCAACTGTCAAGACAACGCGCTTGATCGGGTCAACCGTGCGCGACACCACGGATTGCAACGAAACAACGATATGCGAGGCAACCAGCGTCGTGTCCACCGCGTCATGAGGTGCGGCAGCGTGCCCGCCTTTGCCGGTTACGGTAATTTTGAACTCGTCAGATGAAGCCAGCAGCGCACCCGGTCGAATGGCAAACTCACCCACAGGAAGACCGGGCATGTTGTGCATGCCATAAACTTCCTGAATGCCCCAGCGGTCCATCAACCCGTCCTGACACATGGCCAGTCCACCTGCGCCACCTTCTTCGGCTGGCTGAAAGATCAGAACCACAGTGCCGTCGAAATTGCGTGTCTCGGCCAGATATTGCGCTGCCCCCAGCAGCATCGAGGTGTGACCGTCATGACCGCAGGCGTGCATCTTACCTGAAACGGTTGAGGCATAGTCCAGCCCTGTCGCCTCTTCAATCGGCAGCGCATCCATATCCGCCCGCAGGCCAATGACACGCCCCTGCGTATCCGTGCGCCCTTTGATCACTCCAACAACACCAGTTTTGCCAATCCCCGGAGTAATCTCGTCTACGCCAAATTCTTTCAGACGGTCCGCAACAAATGCTGCGGTTTCGTGAACGTCATACATGAGCTCAGGATGTGCATGTAGATAACGGCGCCACTTGGTAATCTCGCCATGCATTTCCGCAAGTCTGTTTTTTACCGGCATCTCAAAACCTCCCCTTCGGCTGCGATTACCGCTTTACGTCGGATCAGGTGCCCAGCTTTTCAACCAAGCGCTGCATGAACTTTTGCCCAGCTTCGAACTGAGCGACCGAAATGAACTCATTCGGCTGATGGGCCTGCGCAATATCGCCGGGGCCGCAAATCACCGCCGAATATCCAGCTTCCTGAAACTGCCCCGCCTCGGTTCCATAGCTGACAACATGGCTGGCATTGTCGCCCGTCAACGCGCGCACCAGAGTTTCCGCTTCACCATCCTGTTCAGGCACGAGTCCCGGGATAGAAAAGTTTTCGGAAAGTTCGATACGGGCCTCGGGGTGCACTTGCTGCATACGGGCCTCAATCGCGCGGACCTGCTGAAAATAAGCATCCTGCCATTGCGCCTTGGATTCATCCGGCACGGTTCGGAAATCCATCATGAACTTGCAGTCCTTGGCGGTAATATTGTGCGCTGTGCCACCTTCAATCATGCCAACATGGCAGGTCGTCCATGGCGGATCGAAAACGGCGGCAACCGGGCTGGGGTCCGCCGCCATATTTGCTGCGTTCTGCCGGTTCGCCCAATCGATCAGAGGCGCGGCCTCCATAATCGCGTTGACGCCTGTGTGCATGATCGAGCTATGAACTTCGAATCCCGTGATGTGGGTATCAAAGCCGAAACCACCTTTGTGCCCTGTCACGGCCTGCATCATGGATGGTTCACCCACGATCACGGCGGATCCTTTGGGCAGAACTTCCTGCATCGCCTGGATCATAGGCGGCGCACCAGTGCAGCCGACCTCTTCATCAAAGCTGAGCGCAAGCTGCAATGGCCGTTTGACCCCGGCGTGATGCGCTTCGACAAGGGCCCAAATGGCCAAAGCATCGAAGCCCTTCATGTCGCACGTGCCCCGCCCAAAATACTTGCCGTCTTTCTCGGTCACGCGAAACGGGTCCGTATCCCACGGCTGACCATCCACCGGCACGACGTCAGTGTGACCAGACAGAACCACTGCGCCTTCTTCAAATGGACCAACATGCGCAAAGATCGCAGCCTTGTGCGGTTGATCCGGGTCGGGCCAGCGATGCGGTTTAATCCCGTGACCTAGCAAATACTCCTCAACCCAATCCACCAGTGGCAGATTGGTTTCGCGGCTTACGGTTGGAAAAGAGATCAGCTTGGTCATGATCTCAAGCGGCGTCAGGCGATTTGCCATTGGTATTAGTATCCGCTGTCCGTCGTCAGGATGAAGTGACCCGGCTCAACCTCTTGATATTGCGAAGGTTCCGGCGTGTGGCCCACAGGATGAATCGGAGACGGAATCGGCTTGAAGTTCAGGTCTTTTTCGGACTTCCGCTTGTTGGGGTCCGCGATCGGAACCGCCTTCATCAGCGCCTGCGTATAGGCATGCTGGGGGTTTTCGAAGACCCGGGCGCGTGGGCCAAGCTCGACGATGCGACCCAGATACATGACCCCGACATAATGGCTGACCCGTTCAACCACTGCCATATCATGGCTGATGAACAGATAGGACAGGCCCAGCTCGGATTGCAGTTCCATCATCAGGTTCAGCACCTGTGCCTGCACCGACACGTCGAGGGCCGAAACGGCTTCATCCGCGATGATCAGCTTTGGGTTAAGGGCCAAGGCCCGGGCAATGGCGATCCGTTGACGCTGACCACCTGACATTTCATGCGGGAAACGGCGCATGAAACTGCGGGGCAGCTGCACCTTGTCGAACAGCTGTGCGACGCGGTCTTGCAGCTCTGATCCAGTCGCAACCCCGTAGTTGCGCATCGGTTCAGCCACCTGATCCACCAACTGCATTTGCGGGTTCAGCGACGCGAAGGGATCCTGAAAGATCATCTGCATGTCCAACCGCGCCTTGCGCAGACCGGCAGGGTCAAGCTTCATGATATCGACGCCGTCCAGATTGACCTCACCCGCCATGGGCTCGACCAGCCGCAGGATCGAGCGTCCGGCCGAGGATTTGCCGCACCCGGATTCACCCACAAGGCTGAGGGTCTGGCCCTTGTTCAGCGTGAATGAGACGTCTTCAACTGCATGGACGTTCGAAATCGTGCGCCGCAACAACCCGCCTTTGACCGGAAAACGCGTCGTCAGATTCTTGACGGTCAGCAGAACATCTTCGGTGCCGGGGATGGGGGCAATATTCTGCCCCTCCACCCCCAACAGCTTCATGGGCTCGGGTGCGGATTTACCCCGCATCTCACCCAGTTTTGGCACCGCGGCCAGAAGGGCCTTGGTATAGTCGTGCTGCGGGTTCTCGAAGATTTCCTTGACGGTACCCTCTTCGACCTTGTTGCCGCGGAACATAACCACCACGCGGTCAGCCATCTGTGCAACCACTGCCATATCGTGGGTGATGAACATCACTGCTGTGCCGGTTTCCCGCTTGAGACGGTCCATCAGAGCCAAAATCTCGGCCTGAATGGTCACATCCAAAGCCGTGGTGGGTTCATCCGCGATCAACAGGCGCGGTTCGCACGCCATGGCCATCGCGATGACCACACGCTGGCGCATCCCACCGGACAGCTCGTGCGGGTATTGCTTAAGGCGGCGTTCCGGTTCCGGAATGCGAACCTGACGCAGCAGTTCCAATGCCCTTTCTTCAGCCTGCGCTTTCGACATTTCCTTGTGGATGCGCAGCCCTTCGGTCAACTGGCGGCCGACAGTAAACACCGGGTTCAGGGCGGTCATCGGCTCCTGAAAGATCATCCCGATCTCGTTTCCGCGAATCTGTTTCATCAGATCCTGGTCGGCATTGGAAAGGTCCATCTCTTCGCCATCGCGGCGATCGAACAGCAGTTCGCCGCCCGCAATCTCGCCCCCGCCAAACTCGACCAACCGCATCAGAGACAGCGATGACACCGACTTTCCAGAGCCCGATTCACCAACGATACAAACGGTTTCGCCCGGATTGACCTCGAACGAGACGTCTTCGACGCCGACGACAGGGCCGTCCTTGGTCTGAAATTCCACCCGCAGTTTTTTGATTTGTGCAATAGGCTGATCCAGCACGCGCACGCTCCCCTGACGTTGTCATTTTTGTTCTGAGTGCCGAACGCTACGGCGGGCTACCGGGAAAAGTCAAACGCAATACACATTTTCGCGACGGCACCACTTGCATTTTTTGCAAGTTCTGTTTCGATACCCCACGTAACTGCTTTGGGGAGAGCGCGCGCTGAAAAACGTTAGCGCTATTATCTTTATCGATCAAAACCTTGCCCCAAAGCGGCAACGCCAAGTCCGCAGGCCATGCGGAAATAATCGAGACACAAACGTGTCCAATTCGGGAGTAAATTATGAAAATCAAAACCCTTTTGCTTGGTGCGATTGCAAGCACGGCAATGGCTCCGATGGCCTTTGCCGAGCGTGGATCGGACGGCAACGTCAGCATCATTTATTGGCAAGCTCCGTCGATCCTGAACCCGTTCCTGTCGGGTGGTACGAAAGATGTGGAATCAGCCTCGTTGGTGATCGAACCGCTGGCGCGCTATGACCAAGACGGCAACATGGTTCCTTTCCTGGCCTCTGAAATCCCGACTGTTGAGAACGGCGGTGTCAGCGAAGACCTGACCTCGATCACTTGGAAAATCGCACCTGGAATCACCTGGTCGGATGGCACCCCATTCACCTCGGCAGACGTGAAATTCACTGCTGATTACTGCATGCACCCCGAAGGCGGCTGTGCGCAGGTCACAAAGTTTGAAGGCGTCACCTCGGTCGAGGCTTTGGACGACCTGACTGTTAAGGTCACTTTTGACGCGCCCACCCCGTTCCCGTACGGACCCTTCGTAGGTGGTGAAAGCCCAATTATTCAAGCGGCTCAGTTCGCCGATTGCCTGGGCGCGAAGGCTCCTGAGTGCACCGATCAGAACTTCAACCCGATCGGGACCGGCCCGTTTGTCGTGACCGAGTTCAAGCCGAACGACGTGATCACCTTCAAAGCCAATGACAACTATCGTGATCCGGCCAAACCCGCCTTCGCGACCGTAACCTTCAAAGGTGGCGGCGACGCAACCGCTGCCGGTCGTGCCGTTATGGAGACAGGCGAGTTTGACTATGCCTGGAACCTACAACTGGCGCCTGAAGTGATTGCTCAGATGCAGGAAGGCGGCAAAGGTACTCCGGTTGCAGGCTTTGGTCCGCTGGTCGAGCGCATCATGCTGAACCAGACCAACCCGTCACCGGACCTGCCGGAAGGCGAGCGTTCGACGGCCAAACATCCGCACCCGTTCCTGCAAGACCCTGCGGTCTACAAGGCCCTGTCCATGGCAATCGACCGCCCGCTGCTGGTTGAGATCGGCTATGGCCAGGCGGGTAAAGTGACCTGTAACTGGGTTCCGGCTCCTGCTGCGTTCAACTCGACTTCAATGACTTGCGACACGCAGGATATCGAAGGCGCGAAGAAACTGCTGGATGACGCTGGCATCGTTGACTCCGATGGCGACGGCGTTCGCGAAAAAGACGGCGTTCCGCTGAAGATTGTCTATCAGACATCGACCAACGCCGTTCGTCAGGACTTCCAGGCGCTGATCAAAGAATGGTGGAGCCAGATCGGTGTTGAAACCGAACTGCGCAACATCAACGCGTCGGTCTTCTTTGGTGGTGACCCGGGTTCGCCTGACACCTTCCAGAAGTTCTATGCTGACGTTGAAATGTACGCCAACACCTTCAACGGCACTGACCCGCAGTCTTACCTGGGCAACGGCCTGTGCGACAAAGCACCGAAGCCGGAAAGCCAGTGGCAGGGTGAAAACATCAGCCGCTTCTGCAACGAAGAGTTTGACAAGCTGCATGGTCAGCTGGCCGAAACTGCGGGTCTGGAAGCCCGCGCTGAGATTGCGAAGCAGCTGAACGACATCATGGTTCAGAACGGCGGCATGATCCCGCTGGTCCACCGTGGTCGTCTGTCGGCGCACGCAAACACGCTGGGTGGCGTTGTCCTGAACGTTTGGGACAGCGAGCTGTGGAACATTGCGGACTGGTACCGCAAGACCGGTTCCTAAGCATTAGTCTTGCAAAGCCGCGCCCCGACCCGTATCGGGGCGCGGTCATTTGCAGACCACTCCAACAAAAAGACGCATCAACAAAGGCGCCTTTGAATGCTCAACTTTACAATCAGACGACTGGTGCTGGCCGTACCCACGCTGCTGTTCATCAGCCTCGTCATTTTCCTGCTGCTCGAGCTTGCCCCCGGCGACCCGATGGCGCAGGTCCCGCTTACCGTCCCGCCCGAAGTCAAAGAGAAGATGCGCGAAGCGCTTGGCCTTGGCCAACCCATGCATATCCGGTTCTGGAAATGGATCGTGCAATTCTTCTGGATCGAACCGCAGGTTCTGATCGACCACATGTTTGGCACCACCTTTTCCGAAGGTGACCTGCGTGTGATTTCGTGGCAGACCCGCTCGCCCGTTATGGACATCGTCGTTCAACGTATCCCACAGACTCTGTGGGTTGTTGGCACCGCCTATGTGGTCGCCATTCTGATCGCCCTGCCCATCGGTATCTATTCCGCTTATCGCCAGTATTCTTGGTTCGACCAGATGGGCACCTTCGTGTCGATGGTCGGCTTTTCGGTCCCGCCCTTTTTCTCGGGCGTTCTGGTGATCGTGATCTTCTCGGTCCAGCTGGGTTGGTTCCCGTCGATCTATGACACCACCCATGTGGTCAACAGCTGGGACAGCTTTGTTGTACAGCTAAAACAGATGATCATGCCGGTCATGGTTCTGGCCTTGCAAATCACGGCACAGCTTTCACGCTTCATGCGCGCCTCGATGCTGGACAACCTCAATCAGGATTACGTCCGCACCGCCCGCGCCAAGGGGCTTAGCGAATACACCGTGGTTATGGTTCACGTCCTGCGCAACTCGATGATCCCGGTGGTCACTGTGATTGCGCTGGGTATCCCGGCCATCTTTGGCGGCGCTATCATCACCGAGCAGGTGTTTAAGGTGAATGGTATCGGCCAGTTGCTGATCGGCGCAATTCAGGCCAACGACTTGCCGATGGTGCAAACCCTGACCTTCATCTTCGCCGTGCTGATCGTGCTGTTCAACCTGATCGCCGATGTTCTGTACGGCATTCTGGACCCGAGGATTCGCTATGACTGATGCCGACAAATCAGACACGCTGATCCCGGATGAAGGACTAGCACCTGCTTCCACCGCGTTGCCAACCGCTGACGTGATGGAGGAACTGACCACCCCACCCCGCAGCCAATGGCGCGATGTGTGGGATCAGTTCAAAACCCATAAGGGCGCGATGATCGGTGCGATCCTGTTCATCTTCATTGTGGCTGGCGTCTACTTGGGGCCGTTACTATGGAGCATTGATCCAACGCAGATCGACATCCGTGCGCGCAATCAAGGGCCAAGCTGGGCACATCCGTTTGGAACCGACCAGTTGGGCCGGGACATTCTGGCGCGCATGATGTCAGGCGGGCAGACCTCGGTCTCTGTCGGTATTACGGCAATGCTTCTGGCGCTTTTCCTGGGGTCGTTTATCGGTGTCTTGGCCGGGTTCTTCAAACGGCTTGACGGACCGCTGATGCGCCTGACGGACCTGTTCCTGGCCCTGCCCCTGCTGCCCCTGCTGTTGGTCATGATGCTTCTGTTCCGCGAGCCATTATCGGCTGCCTTTGGGTTGGAGCGGGGCATCTTCATCCTGATTGTCTGCGCTATCGGCATCACCTCTTGGATGCCAACCGCCCGGATCGTGCGGGGCGACGTGCTGGCCATCAAGGAACGTGAATTCGTTCTGGCGGCGCGCTCTATCGGCACCAGCAACAGTCAGATCATCACACGGCATATTCTGCCCAACGTGCTGTCGCCGATCATGGTGTC
Source organism: Ruegeria sp. HKCCD4315 (assembly GCF_013112245.1). NCBI lineage: Bacteria > Pseudomonadati > Pseudomonadota > Alphaproteobacteria > Rhodobacterales > Roseobacteraceae > Ruegeria > Ruegeria sp. HKCCD4315. The sequence goes on from NZ_WVRN01000001.1 coordinate 2,260,642, forward strand.
CGCGACACTGGGGATTGCCACGGCGATCATCACCGAAAGCGCATTGTCCTTCCTTGGGCTGGGCTTCCCGCCTGATTTCCCGACCTGGGGTCGGCTGCTGTTCGACGGTGTCGACTACTTGCAGCAATACCCCGAGCGCGTGTTCTGGCCCGGACTGGCAATCTCGTTGACCGTGCTCAGCGTGAATTACCTGGGCGATGGTCTGCGCGACGCGCTGGATCCGCGCATTCGCGGACGTTAAGCAAATTCAGTCGGCGCGCCTTAGCGCGCCGGCCAATACAATGATCAGGACCGCCAACGGCAACAACACCGAGAATGCCAGACGCAGGCCAAACAATTCCGCTAAAAAGCCGATCAATGGCGGCCCGATCAACAGCCCCCCATATCCCAAAGTTGCAACACTGGCGATGGCCTGCCCCGGCGGCACATCTAGGTCACTTGCAGCCCGACTGAATGCCAGCGGCATTATAACGGCATAGCCTACCCCCATCAGGGCAAAGCCCGCCAAGGCAAGCTCTGGCGCCACCGCTGACACCACGCCAAACACGCCCAAAGCGGCACAGAGCCCACCGAACCGGGCCGTGGCAACCGGGCCGAAGCGCGTAATGACAAAAGCACCGGCAAGGCGAAACGCCACCATTGTAACGGAAAAGACGGCATATCCCAGGGCCGCAACGCTTTCAGTCGCATTCGTGATGTCACGCAAATAGATCGCGCTCCAATCTGCAACGGCACCTTCGCCCAATGCCCCGCACAATGCAGTAAACCCTACCAACACCAATATGCCGGACGGCAACGCAAAGACGGACCCTTGCTCCCCTTCCGAGCGTTTTGAAGTCCAGTGCACCCAAGACAAGGTCAGCGCAAAGCCCACAACAATCCCACCTGCCGTTAGGAAGTGCGCAAGAACGCTCAACCCCATCTGAACAGCAGCGTAGCCACTCAGCGCACCAAGACCCGCGCCAAGGCTCCACATCGCGTGGAAAGAAGACATCACAGGCTTGTCATATGCCTGTTCAACCTCTGCCGCCCAGGCATTCATCGCCACGTCCATGGAGCCATGGAAAGCACCAAAGATGAACAGAAAGACCGCCAGCCCCCAAAACCCCCCGGCAATGGCCAGCAGGATCAGCGACAGGGTGTAGAGCACCGCAATGACGCGGGTGATAGCAACAGCGCCGAACCGATCCGTAAGCCGCCCGGTGATGGGAAAAGAACATACAGCACCAGCCGCCATGAACAGCAACCCGTAGCCCAGTTCTTCATGAGACAGGCCCAACCGGTCGCGCACGGCAGGAATGCGCGAGGCCCATATCCCGAACAAAGCACCATTCAGAATGAACATGGCGGCAACAGCCCGCCATGCTGCACCTAAAGAAATCACAGGAAACCCTCGCGTAGCTCGCCAAACGCCTTTGTTCTACAGGTCTTTCCAAATTTGGCAATTGACCTTCAGCCAAGCCGCTTGCGGATCCGACGGATTGCGAACCATACTCCGGCCACAACGGGAACTGTAACCGCTGCCGTCAACATACCTTTGCTAATGCCCGAAGCCGTCAGCGGATACAGAAGATAGCTCACCAATGAAACCGCGTAGTAGCTGATGGCAACAACGGACAGCCCTTCGACAGTATGCTGCAGCCGCAAGGCCAGGTCCGCCCGACGGTCCATGCTTTCCAACAATGCCTGGTTCTGCGCACTGCGTTCCACATCCACCCTGGTTCGCAGCAACTCGCCCGCGCGGATAGCCCTGTCAGACAAAGCCTGAAGACGGCGTTCAGTGGATTTTACGGTACGAATCGCAGGGTCATAGCGCCGCATCATGAAATCGGCAAAGTTCTGACCGCCCTGGAACCGCTCTTCCCGCAACACTTCAATCCGTTGATTGACGATAGCTTCATAGGCACCCGTTGCCCCGAACCGGAACGAGCACCGGGCTGACAGAGTTTCAAGTTCAATCGACGTCGACAGCAGATCCTGCAAAAGCGAGTCGGGCTGAGCCGAGTTGTCGGTCATCTGTCCCATCAACCGGGTTAACTGCCCATCCAACTCTCCGATACGCGGCATCAACTGCTTAACGCGCGCAAAACCCAACATGGACATCGCCTTATAGGTTTCAATTTCGCACAAGCGCTGGACAATTCGCCCCGTTCGGCGGCGACCTGTTCCTTCGGCCACGAACAAAGCAAACCGCATATGGCCTGCCGGATCGATGCGAAAATCGCTGGCGCATACGGCGGCATCATCCAATACCCTGGCCACGGCCAGGCTTTCAGGCTCGAACCAGTCCAGCAATTTGGACTTAATCGCGTCGTCACTTTCGCGCTCTACGACACGAACCATCACAGATGTGACCCTTTGGCCCGGACTGGCCATCAACCAATCAAGAGGAAAAACTTCGAAATCGGCCGGGTTGAACGCACGGTCACTCACGTTCTGCGCGATTGCCGTGTAGGTGACAAACTCTGTGTGTTGCTCCCATTTTAGCCAATGCCGACCGATCTGACCGGCGTAATGCGTGGCATCAGGCTGAGGATGCTGCGCGCCATGGCGATCCAGAAGATTGATCAAATGGGCCAAATCCTGACTACGATCACGCGCAACCGCAGCCTCGGGTTTCTTGATTGCTAAAAAAACCACTGTGCATGGCATAGACGCAACCGGGAATGGTCGTGCGTGCAGTTCATTGGCCAGCGCATAGCGAAGGGGGTGGTCGTCAATCGGTGTCATTCAGGGCTCCGCCTCGTCACGCGCACTATACGACACATATCAGTTACATCAATTCTCTTTTTGTTTCATATACTTACAGGGATACTAAGGTATACAAGCCGGCTATCTCATTGATTTGGCTGCCACAGCTCGATGGGATTGCCCTCAGGATCGTGGATGCGCGCGAATTTCCCAACCTCGCTGTCCCAATCCGGATGCGTTTCAACGGCGATTCCAGCCGCCTCCAGTTGCCGAGTCATGGCCGCCAGATCATCGACACGGAAGTTGATCATCCATTGCTGATCTTCCCGCCCGAAATACTCGGTGTCCTGCGCAAACGGAGCAAAGACAGTATAGCCTTCGCGTTGTTTCCAAGGCACGGGATCGTAATGATCGACGCCCAGGTGTTCCGCGTACCACGCGCTCAAAGCTTTTGGATCGCGGGCGCGAAAAAACACGCCTCCTATGCCATTCACCTTCTGCATCACAAACCTCCTGACCAATCCATTTTACCACAATCCGCTGCTTCATCTGGCTAAAAATACCTTGGAGGTCAGGAGGCAAAGCCTCCTGCAATACAAAAAAAGAAAAGGGCGCCCGAAGGCGCCCTTTGCAATTGGATTAAGTCTTTTGATCAGTCGATCATGGGCAGCAGTTTATCGAGCGACTGTTTCGCGTCGCCATAGAACATGCGTGTGTTCTCTTTGAAGAACAGCGGGTTTTCGATACCTGAATAGCCGGTGCCCTGACCACGTTTCGACACAAACACCTGCTTCGCCTTCCAGCACTCAAGAACCGGCATCCCGGCGATGGGGCTGTTGGGATCTTCTTGTGCGGCCGGGTTCACGATGTCATTTGAACCGATCACGATGGCCACGTCTGTGTCGGGGAAATCGTCGTTGATCTCGTCCATTTCCAGCACGATGTCATAAGGCACCTTTGCCTCGGCCAACAGCACGTTCATGTGGCCAGGCAGACGACCTGCAACCGGGTGGATTGCAAAGCGCACCTCTTTGCCCTTGGCACGCAGCTTGCGAACAAGCTCGCTGACTGACTGCTGCGCCTGCGCCACGGCCATACCGTATCCTGGGATGATAATGACACTGTCCGCGTCATTCAGAGCAGCCGCAACGCCGTCCGCTTCAATGGCGATCTGTTCACCTTCAACGGCCATCTGTTCCCCCTGCGGGCCACCAAAGCCCCCAAGGATCACGCTGACAAAGTGACGGTTCATCGCCTTACACATGATGTAAGACAGGATCGCACCCGACGAGCCCACCAGCGCACCAACCACGATCAGCAGGTCGTTGCCCAGCGAGAAGCCTATCGCTGCCGCCGCCCAGCCCGAATAGCTGTTCAGCATCGACACAACCACCGGCATGTCGGCGCCACCGATGCCCATGATCAGGTGATAGCCGATGAACAACGCAGCCAGCGTCATCAGGAACAGCGGGAAGAACCCGCCGGTGCTGGTGTACCAGAACAGGCAGATTAGCGAGAGGCCCGCAGCAGCCGCGTTCAGCGCATGACCGCCGGGCAGTTTGGTCGCCGCGCTCGTCACTTTGCCCGCCAGCTTGCCATAAGCCACGACCGAGCCGGTAAAGGTGATCGCACCGATGAAGATGCCCAGGAACAGTTCCACATGCAGAATTGCCAGCTCCGCCGGGGTCTTCTTAGCGATCAGTTGCGCAAAGGACCCCAGACCGTCCAGTTCAACCTCTTTCGCGGCGTCGGCAATCGCAAAGACCTCGGCCACGTTCTGAACTTCAAAATGCGCGTTGAAGCCCACGAAGACCGCTGCTAAACCAACCAGCGAGTGCATCGCAGCCACAAGCTGCGGCATCTCGGTCATCTGGACGCGCTGCGCCACATATTGACCGATCAGACCGCCGCCGATGATCAGCAGCAGCGACAGCAGCCACAGGCCCGAGCCCGGACCCACAAGCGTAGCAAAGACCGCCAGCGCCATACCAACAATGCCGTACCAGACCGCACGCTTGGCGCTTTCCTGGTTCGACAACCCGCCCAAAGCGAGGATGAAAAGAACAGCCGCAACAACATAAGCGGCAGTGGTGAAGCCAAATTCCATGTGCCCGGCCTCCTTAAGATTTCTGGAACATGGCAAGCATGCGCCGTGTTACGAGGAAGCCGCCGAAGATGTTGATCCCGGCCATGAAGACAGACAGCGCCGCCAGCAGAATGACCAGGAAAGACCCCGATCCGATCTGCATCAAGGCCCCAACGATAATGATCGACGAGATCGCGTTGGTGATCGCCATCAGCGGTGTGTGCAGTGAATGCGCCACGCCCCAGATCACCTGGAAGCCCACAAACACGGCCAGCACAAACACGATGAAGTGCTGCATGAAGCTGGCCGGAGCAACCAGCCCCACCAGCAGCATGAGCGCGCCACCGACACCCAGCAGGGTGAATTGCTGCTTTGTTTGCGCCTTGAAGGCCGCAATCTCCTGCGCCTTTTTCTCTTCCGGGGTCAGTTCTTTGACTTCCGGCTTCTTCTGCGCCGCAATCGCCTGCACCTTGGGCGGCGGCGGCGGGAACGTGATCTCACCCTCATGGGTCACGGTTGCGCCGCGGATCACGTCATCTTCCATGTCATGGTTGATCTGACCGTCTTTTTCAGGCGTCAGGTCAGTCATCATGTGACGGATGTTGGTCGCATACAAAGAAGACGATTGCGCCGCCATCCGGCTGGGGAAGTCGGTATAGCCGATGATGGTCACGCCATTGTCGGTCACAACCTTCTCATCCGGCACGGTGCCTTCAACGTTGCCGCCCCGCTCGGCCGCGAGGTCAACGATGACCGAGCCCGGCTTCATCGCCTTGACCATATCCTCCAGCCACAGCTTGGGTGCCGGGCGGTTGGGGATCAGGGCGGTGGTGATGACGATGTCCATCTCGGGCGCCAGCTCTCGGAACTTGGCCAGCTGCGCGTTGCGGAACTCTTCGGACTGAACGCTGGCATAGCCGCCAGTGGCCGCGCCATCCTGCTGTTCTTCTTCAAAGTCCAGATAGACGAACTCGGCCCCCATGGATTCGACCTGTTCGGCCACTTCCGGGCGCACATCAAACGCATAGGTGATCGCGCCCAGAGACGTCGAGGTCCCGATGGCGGCAAGTCCAGCCACACCCGCGCCCACGATCAGCACCTTGGCAGGCGGTACTTTACCGGCGGCAGTCACCTGACCGGTGAAGAAGCGACCAAAGTTATTACCAGCTTCGATAACCGCGCGATAACCTGCGATATTGGCCATCGACGACAGCGCATCCATCTTCTGCGCACGGCTGATACGCGGCACCATCTCCATCGCGATCACATTCGCGCCCTTGGATTTGGCCAGCTCCATCCCGTCTTCATTGCCCGCCGGGTTAAAGAAGGAAATCAGCGTCTTGCCCTTGGTCAGACGCTTCATCTCGGTCTCAGTCGGGATACGCACCTTGGCGACGATGTCCGAACTCTTCCACAGGGACGCAGCCGTCTTCACGATTTCGACGCCCACGGCTTTATACGCCTCATCCGAGAAACCGGCGGCTGCACCTGCCCCTTTCTCAATCTGGCACTCATAGCCCAGTTTCTGCAACTGCACAGCAGAGTCCGGCGTCATCGCGACCCGGTTCTCGCCATCCAATATTTCTTTCGGTGTGCCTATCTTCACTGGCAGTCCCCCTAGAGTCTAAGGCCGAGCAGGTCCTCGGGTATGGTTTGTTAAGAAAAGATGTATCTTGCGTAATTTTATTTCGCAAGCGCAGCATCGGTTACGTAGTGTCATGAGCCGGCCCCTCTTACACCCACCGACGCGTTTTGCGCTCATAGCGTGCAAAATCCGCGCGGAAGGTGCGACGCAGGCGATCCTCTTCAGGCAAAATGAACCGACGTTCGAGCACCCAGACAAAGACGGGCACCAGCACCAGCGAAAGGACAGCATCAAACCGCAGGATCAGACCCGCCAGGATCAGCACATCACCCAGATAGATTGGGTTGCGGCTGCGTTTGTAAATTCCGGATTGCACCATCGCACTTGGTGTTTCATGCGGAATGACAGTGGTCTGATGTCGGCGGAATTCGACAACTGCCACAACCGCTAACAGGACGCCACCTCCGATCAAAACACCACTGATCAGGTCGGTCAGCCCGCCTTCAAGCGACAGGCCCAATCCCACGTACCGGCCCTGCAACCATGCCAACAGGACAAAGCCCGCAAGCCACACAGGGGGAACATCGATCCAGCGCATAGTTGGTCCTTTGTGGATGACGTAACGTAAAGATACGTGTCGTTTCTGGGCGCTGTCCTATCGTTTTCAGAACAGAATAGCAAAACCCCACGATGTCGCATCAGTGGACAGGTTAGTTTGGATAGGGTACGCCCGAGGACAAACAGCGACAGACAAACACAAAAAACGAGCTTTCATGACCGATTTCGCCGCAACCAAAGCCATGTTCTCTCTACCCGAAGGTATCCTTTATCTTGATGGCAACTCTCTTGGGCCTCTGCCTAAATCAGCGACCTCGCGCGTACAGGAGATGCTGACAGATGAATGGGGTCAGATGTTGATTACCGGTTGGAACAAGGCCGGTTGGATGGGACTACCCACCGGGCTGGGCGACCGCATCGGACGTCTGATCGGTGCCGAACAGGGCAGTGTTGTCACAGGCGACACCTTGTCGATCAAAGTGTATCAGGCCGTCGCCGCCGCGCTGGAGCTCAACCCCTCGCGCAAAGTAGTTCTGTCAGACAATGGCAATTTCCCGTCGGACCTGTACATGGCCGACGGTCTGCTGCGTTCGCTGGGTGAAGAGTATGAACTGCGCGTCGTAGATCCCGAGGACGTGGCCGCTGCTATCACGGAAGAGATAGCGGTCTTGATGTTGACCGAAGTGGATTACCGATCGGGCAGAATGCATGACATGAAAGCCCTGACTGAATTGGCTCATGCCAATGGCGTCGTCACCGTATGGGATCTGGCTCATTCGGCCGGGGCAATTCCGGTCGATCTTGCAGGCTGCAATGCCGACTTTGCTGTGGGTTGCACATATAAATACCTCAACGGCGGTCCCGGTGCCCCGGCCTTTATCTATGTCGCGCCACGACTGGCGGAAACAGTGCGACCTGCCCTGTCCGGTTGGCTGGGACACGAAGCCCCGTTTGCCTTTGATCTGGACTATCGCCCCGGCAACGGGATCGAACGCATGCGCGTGGGCACGCCCCCCGTGATCCAAATGACGGCGTTGTCTGCGGCCATGGATATATGGGATATGGCAGAAATGACTGATGTCCGGGCAAAGTCCATTGAATTGACCGAGTTGTTTATCAGCCGTGTTGAGGCAACCTGCCCCGAGTTGAAACTGGCCAGCCCACGCACACCAGAGTTACGTGGCAGCCAGGTTTCATTCCGTTTCGAGGAAGGCTATGCCGCAATGCAGGCCCTGATCGCGCATGGCGTGATCGGCGACTTCCGTGCGCCAGATATCATGCGGTTTGGCTTCACGCCGCTCTATATCGACGAAGGCGATGTGATCAAGGCAACCGAGATTCTGGCCGATGTCATGCAGAACAAGCTGTGGGACGCGCCCGAATACAAGGTCCGCCAGCGCGTTACCTGACCTCAAGCCCCGCACCAAAAAGGGCGGCAACCTGCGCCACCTGCTGTTCGTAGACCTCTGCCCCTGCACCGATCAGCTTTAGCCCCTTGAGCGTGGCCGCGATCGTTCGTCCGGTCTCGGCCGCGTCAGCCAGCAGGCGCACGCGGCCCGCCTGTTCCTGCTGCGTCAGCCAGTCTGCGTATAGTCCCGCCAGCTTTGCCTCACCCGCGGCGATAATTTCAGAAGACAGAGATTTGGTGTTGTCCAGTATTTCAAGCCCATGTGGCGAGGCCAGAATTTTCGCCATCCCGTCCGTCTGAGCCTGTATCGCGCGGATCAACACCTCGGGCACCGATCCTTGTGTCGCCAGTGCCTTCGCCACACCGACGGTTTTTTCGGCATAGTATAACTCTGTCAGCTTGCTGACGATTGCCTCTTTGTTTTTGTAGTGCAGATAGACTGCAGGCCGGGACATCCCCGCACCGCGCGCAATATCGTCCATCGAGGTCTTGCGATACCCGTACGTAGAAAAGGCTTGAAACGCCGAGTTCAGGATCGCCTTTTGCCGTGAATCGTCAGTCGTGTCTTTCATGTCTGAAGAACTGACACTTTTTGATTAAATTGTCAATTGACACCCTGACACTTTTCGCTAATTATGTCAGTAACCAGCCACAGCAACGAGAGGTGCGCCATGGCGACGGCCCTAAAGATCAATGGAAAACAACATCAGGTAGACTTGCCTGATGACGTCCCCCTGCTCTGGGTTCTGCGGGATGAGGTCGGGTTGACCGGCACCAAATTCGGCTGCGGCGTCGCCGCCTGTGGAGCATGCACCGTTCATATCGACGGCGAGGCCGTGCGATCCTGTCAGGTCGCGTTGTCGGATGTTTGGGGTGACGTGACCACAATCGAAGGCATTGGTGCACCGAATGCATTGTCCGCGCTGCAACAAGCCTGGGTCGATCATCAGGTTGCGCAATGCGGCTACTGCCAGTCTGGACAGATCATGCAGGCTGCCGCCTTGCTGGCAGAAAACCCTTCGCCCACCGATGCTGACATTGACGACGCGATGCAAGGTAACCTCTGCCGCTGTGGCACATACCCCCGAATTCGTGCAGCGATTCACGATGCCGCTGGCAAGCTGAAGGAGGCATAAGTCATGGGAAAAGTTGGTAAGATCCTCCGCCGCACGTTCCTGATCGGCTCTGCCGCAATTGTTGGCGGCGTAGCCTTTGGCGCGTATTACGTCACCCGCCCAGCCGCCAACCCGTTGAAACCTGGCGAAGGCGAAGCGGCGTTGAACCCGTTTGTGCTGATCGACCAAAATGGCGTCACCCTGTTCGCCCCCCGCGCTGAAATGGGTCAGGGCGTGAAAACCACTTGGGCCGCGCTGATTGCCGAGGAACTGGACGTCGACCTGGATCAGATCACCGTTCTGCATGGCCCGGCGGCAGCGGCCTATTACAACTCCGCCCTGGTGGGCGAAGGACTGCCCAACAAGGGTTATGACATCTCGAATTTCCAGCACAATCTGGGTGAGGCACTGGGCGTTCTGGGCAAGACGCTGAGCCTGCAGGTCACCGGTGGTTCGACCTCGATGAAAGACGGGTTCGAGCGGATGCGGCAAGCTGGTGCTTCGGCGCGCGAAACGCTGAAACGCGCAGCCGCTGACCGGTTAGGCGTTGACCCTTCAGAGCTGCAAACGGCCTCGGGCCACGTTATTGCGCCCAACGGCGACAAGATCGCCTATTCCGAGCTTGCCGAAGATGCGGCCGGATTGGAACCGGTTGAAGTGTCTTTGCGCGATCCGTCCGAATGGCGCTATCTGGGCCGGACGCAACCGCGTCTGGACATGGTTGGCAAGGTGACCGGCACCGCCGAATTCGGCGTTGATGTCCGCCTGCCGGGCATGAAATTCGCGGCCGTGCGCATGAACCCCAAACTGGGCGGCGCGATGAATGGCTTTGATGACAGCACTGCAAAATCCATGCCGGGGGTCGAGAAAATTGTCGATCTGGGTACAGGTGTGGCCGTGATCGCCAACAACACCTGGTTGGCAAACCAGGCGGTTGAGGCCATCGACGTTGACTGGGGCGATGCGCCCTACCCGCCGGACACCGACGGTATCTTTGCCAAGATAGCCGAGGCGTTTGACGACGCGCCGAATTCGACCATGCGCGACGATGGCGATGTCAGCGTGACCCCCGAGGGCGCGACGGAAGTCACCGCCGAATACCAAGTGCCCTATCTGGCCCACGCCACGATGGAACCGATGAATGCCACCGCGCTATATACCGGAAACGCTGTGGAGTTGTGGTGCGGCAACCAGGCCCCGACCCTGATTCAGTTCCGCGTCGCGAACACCGCCAATCTGGACACCGAGGCAGTGCAAATTCACACCACCTATCTGGGTGGCGGATTTGGTCGCCGGGGCGAACTGGACTTTAGCGAGATCGCCACCAAGGTTGCCATGGCCATGCCCGGCACGCCGGTTCAAACGACCTGGAGCCGCGAAGAAGACATGCGCCATGATTTTTACCGCCCCGGGGCCATTGCCCGGATGCGCGGCGCAGTGCAGGACGGCAAAGCCGTTCTGATCGACGGCAAGGTTTCTTCGCAATCCCCAACCCAGCAGGCGGTTGAACGCTACACCGGCTTCCCCGGTGGCGGCCCCGACAAGGTGCTGGTCGAAGGGTTCTTCAACCAACCCTACGCCGTGCCGAACTACCGCATGAGTGGTCATATCGCGGATCTGGCCGTCCCGGTCGGCTTTTGGCGCTCGGTCGGCAACAGCCACAATGGCTTCTTCCATGAAACCTTCATGGATGAAATGGCCCATGCAGCTGGGCGCGATCCGCTTGAGTTCCGGCTTGAGCTGATGAAATCCGAACACGCCCCCTCTGCCGGGTGTCTTGAAGCCGTGAAAGAGATGTCGGGCTGGACCGGCAAAACGCCTGATGGCGTAGGCCGCGGCGTCGCCTTTACCTACAGCTTTGGCACACCCGTGGCACAAGTGATCGAGGTTGCCGACGAGGACGGCACCATCCGCATCAACAAGGCGTGGATCGCCTGCGACATGGGGCTGGCGCTGGATCCTGACAACGTCAAGGCGCAGATGTTCGGCGGTATGATCTATGGCCTGTCCGCTGCTTGTTACGGCGAGATCACCTTTGCAGACGGTGAAGCCGAGCAGTTCAACTTCCCTGACTATGACGCCATGCGCATGCACACGACCCCGCAGGTCGAGGTGCGCGTTCTCGAGACCAACCGTCACATGGGTGGCGCAGGAGAGCCCGGCACGCCCCCCTCGATGCCCGCGCTCGGAAATGCCCTGTTTGATCTGACCGGAGAACGTGCCCGCAGCCTGCCGCTGATCAACCAGTTCAACCTGCTGGTTTGATCACAAAACGCCGGCTCAATGGCATGAGCCGGCGTTTTTACTTTTTGCACTTAGCATCAGAAATTGACTGACAGGAAAATCGACGCTTCCGTTGCGTCCAGATCATCCTCGAACAAACTCAGATAACCCAGCGTTGCTTCGAAAAAGACGGCTTCACTTGCGCGTCCGCGAACCCCGACGCGTGTGGCCCAGGTCAAATCAGTCTGTGATCCCCCGCCAATGCCAATATTGTCACGGTCCAACCAGTACGTTGCGCTTAGCGTCGCGAATGGAGATACAATCGATCGTGACGTGACAAATGGCCTGCTAACTTCCAACTCAGGCGTCAAGGCGCTGTAAGTCGCAGAAGCAACTTCACCAATGATGTTTACCGGAACCCCTGCCAAACTACCGCTCAGATCATAATCTTCCGCGCTGTAATTGTAGTAGTCAAAGGCAACCGACGGGCGGAGCAGGAATCGCCCGGCCTCATATTGGCCAACAGCTTCCAGATTGGCACGCCAACGCGTGCGATCAAAATCACCAGTCAATCCCAAGACGTTTGCATCCGTTGAAAACTCTCCAACAGTCGCCAACCCGTTCAGCACCCACCTCTCGGACATACGCCAGGCAAAATAAGGCCCGACGGCCAACCCTTTGGTGTCTTGTCTGAACTGTCCCTGGAACCCTTCGACATCAAGGTCTTCGTATTCAACCTGAAATCCAATGACCAAGTCCGGCGTGACAAGCCTGTCGAAACCTGCCGCAAAATAATTGTCATTTACGTCGACTTCAGTGACCCCGCGCGTGTCTTCGATTTCGGTATAGGTGAAGTCTGTCCACACATTCCACGTGGATGGCGGTGCAAGATCACGGCCCTCTGTCAAAGGGGGGCCTGCAATGGGCGCTGTTACAGTGGGATCACAAAGTGCCGCGTCAAGTTTACCTGTCGCTGCGTCAACGCACTCTACGCCGACAGCATATGCCCCTGCAGAAGCACCTTGGGGTTGCGTACGAGGCAAGGTAGCCGTTGTTCCACCTCCACCAAAACCACCACCGGTCCCGCCAGAACCGCCGCCACCGCCAAAGCCGCCACCGGATCCACCAGAACCGCCGCCGCCGCCAAAGCCACCACCTGAGCCACCTGAACCGCCACCGCCGCCAAAGCCGCCGCCGGATCCACCAGAACCACCGCCGCCTCCAAAACCACCTCCGGAACCGCCAGAACCACCGCCTCCGCCAAAGCCGCCACCGGAGCCACCTGAACCGCCACCAGAACCACCACCGCCACCGCCACCAGAGCCACCACCGCCACCGGGCAAGCTCCAGTTTCGCTGTTGATTTTGCGTATCAATCAAGCAATCCCGGCCATTAGGTGCTCCGCCAACTGCAAACAACCGGTGCACTCCACCGTTTCCATTCGAAACAAAGGGCGAATAGCTTAGATGAACACCTCGACGGGACTTGGCCCAGGTGTCTACTGTTGTGTTCCGTTGCGCAGCTTCGAGGCGATAGTCACCTTGCTCTGTCGCTGACAACCACACCGAAGAGGATGAGTCGGGCGTGCGCCCGATATAGAACAATTCTCCCAGAGAGCCACATTGCTGCGCGACCGCCTCAGCCGCGAAACCGGAAAACACTATCAATGTTCCCGCAAGCAGCCTTGTCCGGCCTCTTCGCCTTTGGGTTGACTCGCTCATCGCTCGATCCTGCCCTGTTTCATGTCAACAGCGACAGGCTCTCAGACCCTCTGGTTAGCTCAAAAGGTTATTCGACGGACCTCAGAAATAAATATTTGAATGTTGCGATGCAGTGACGTGACTCAAGAGACCAGCGGGCAAGTACAGTTAAGCAGACTGCTTGATCGCGGTGCAGCCGCCACGATTCCAAACCCGGACAGCGTTTCCAAAAGCCTCGAACAGAGGGCGCGACACCGGGTCGTTGATGGCATCCCATTCCGGGTGCCACTGAACAGACAGCGTAAAGCCAGGCGCGTCTTTGATAAAGATCGCCTCGGGCGTGCCGTCGGGCGCGTGACCTTCGATGACGACACGTTCGCCAATCGTCTTGATGCCCTGCCCATGTAGGGTGTTGGTCATGACCTCGGTCGCGCCAAACACATTGTGGAACACTCCGCCCTCATCCAGTGTCACCACATGCCGCAGCGCAAACTTCTCTTCCAGCGTACCGTCGGGCGGCATCCGATGATTCATCCGGCCCGGTAGATCGCGAATTTCGGGATACAGTGTTCCACCCATCGCCACGTTGACCTCCTGAAACCCGCGGCAAATGCCCATAAAGGGTTGCCCACGTTCCACACAGGCCCGAACCAGTGGCAGGGTGATGGCGTCGCGTGCCCGGTCGAACTCTCCATGCGCTTCGGTTTCGGGTTCGCCGTATTCTTCTGGATGAACATTAGGGCGTCCGCCGGTCAGCAGAAAGCCGTCGCATACCGACAGCAACTCATCAACCGTCACATAGCGCGGGTCCGCAGGGATCAGCAGCGGCAGACATCCCGACACATTGGCAACCGCGTCCGAGTTCATCGTCCCACCCGCATGTGTCGGGTATTGGTCATTCATGAGATACGAGTTGCCGATGATACCGACGACAGGACGAGACATTCCGCTTTCCTTGTTGTTCCATTGCTTAACATGGAAGCTAGCGGCAGCCTCTCAGACGTGCAAGAATACACGCCCTGCATGACAGCGCAGGGACGTGTTCAGGGGTGCACAATACAATCCCTCAAAAGACATTTTGTATGGAATTATTTCCCGAGAAGATCTATCAACCGGGAAATAATTCCAAAGTTTTGGCATTGGCAGGACAAACCAAGCGGAGACTTAAATCTCACCAATCAAACCGGCTGCCTCAATTCCAGCCATTGCGGCAATCGCATCATTGTCCGAAGTGTCACCTGTTACTCCGACAGCCCCGATGACAGCGCCTTTTCGGTCGCGTAACAGAACACCACCTGGAACCGGCACAACCTGCCCGCCATAGACGCCATTCACTGCGGCCATGAAATAGGCCTGCGCCTCGGCGCGTTGCATCTGTGCGGTCCCGGCCATGCCCAACATGACCGAGCCGTAGGCCTTGCCATGCGCAATCGCGAAACGACCCGGGGCGGCACCGTCTTCACGTTCGAAGGCGATAACATGACCGCCCGCGTCCAGAACCACAGCGGACAGAGGCTTCAACTCCATCTCGCGCCCCTTCTCGAGAGCCTTACGAATGATGGTGCGCGCCTTGCGCAAAGAAATAGCCATCCCTGATCCCTTTCATTTGGATAAAATCTTCTTTGGAAAACAAGGGGTAGACATACCCCTTGCCCCGACCCGAACCGCTTACACCTGGCTTGCCTTCAACTCCAGACGACGGGCGTGCAGAACCGGCTCGGTATAGCCCGAAGGCTGCACCCGCCCCTTGAACACCAGATCGCAGGCTGCCTGAAAGGCGATGCCGTCAAAGCTTGGCGCCATAGGCGTATAGCTGGGGTCGCTATCGTTCTGACGATCCACAACAGCCGCCATTTTCTGCATCGCGGCCATTACCTGCGCTTCGCCTACGACGCCATGGTGCAGCCAATTGGCCAGCGCCTGAGACGAAATCCGGCAGGTTGCGCGGTCTTCCATGAGGCCGATGTCGTTGATGTCCGGCACCTTGGAGCAACCCACGCCCTGATCGACCCAGCGCACCACATAGCCCAGAATGCCCTGAGCGTTGTTTTCGATCTCACGAGTGATTTCATCGTCGCTTAAATTCCGACCATCCAGCAGTGGAATGGTCAGCAGGTCATCCAGCGTACCGCGCGCACCTCCGGCAGCCAGTTCATCCTGGCGCGCAAGCACATCAACCTTGTGATAATGCGTCGCGTGCAATGTCGCGGCGGTCGGCGACGGCACCCAGGCGCAAGTTGCGCCAGACATCGGGTGGCCGATCTTGGCGTCCAGCATGTCGCCCATGCGATCCGGCATCGCCCACATGCCCTTGCCAATCTGTGCTTTGCCTTTCAGGCCGCAGGCCAGACCGATGTCGACATTGCGGTCCTCGTAGGACGCGATCCAAGGCGTATTTTTGATATCGCCCTTGGGCAGCATTGGGCCAGCTTCCATTGACGTGTGGATTTCATCCCCGGTCCGGTCCAAAAACCCGGTGTTGATGAACGCCACGCGCGACTTCGCCGCCCGAATACATTCTTTGAGGTTGGCCGAAGTGCGCCGTTCCTCATCCATGATGCCCAGCTTCACGGTGTTGCGGGGCAAGCCAAGAATGTCTTCGACCATGTCGAAAATCTCGACCGAGAACGCAACTTCCTTGGGCCCGTGCATCTTGGGCTTTACGACGTAGACCGAACCTTCGACCGAGTTACCGCCTTCGCGCTTCATATCGTGCATGGCGATCAACGTAGTGCAGAGGGCATCCATCAGCCCTTCACCAATCTCGCGCCCTTCAGCGTCCAGCACAGCCGGGTTGGTCATCAGGTGACCTACGTTACGTACCAACATCAGCGACCGGCCTTTCAGCGTGGCCTGATCGCCCGACGGCGTGGTGAAACTCAGGTCGTCCGCAAGCTTACGGGTAAAGGTTGTGCCGCCCTTCGTGACTTCTTCGGTCAGGTCGCCCTTCATCAGACCCAGCCAGTTGCCGTATGCGACAACTTTGTCGGCGGCATCAACACAAGCCACCGAGTCCTCGCAATCCATAATCGTCGACAGCGCTGACTCGAGCCGGACGTCCGCGATGCCAGCAGGATCGGTTGCGCCAATGGTACTGGAAGGATCGATCATGATCTGGATGTGCAGGCCATTGTTCTTAAGCAGCACGAATTCCGGTTTGTCCGCCGCACCACCAAACCCAGCAAATTGCGCGGGGTCGCCCAGCGCAGGAACCAATCCTCCGTCCTTCACTGTAAGGCTGGACACGTCCGCCCAAGACCCGGACGCCAGTGGTACGACGTCGTCCAGAAAGGCTTTGGCCCATGCGATCACACGCGCCCCGCGCGCGGCATCATAGCCACCGCCCGCTGGCAAATCACCCATAGCGTCAGTTCCATAAAGCGCGTCGTAAAGACTGCCCCAACGGGCATTGGCAGCATTCAAGGCAAAACGGGCATTGGTGATCGGCACAACAAGTTGGGGACCGGGGGTAAGGGCAATCTCGGGATCCACGTTTGCTGTCTCGATCTGAAACCCATCCCCTTCTGGGACCAGATAACCGATCTCTTTCAGGAAAGTATGGTATTCGGCAGGATCAATCTCCTGCCCCTTGCGGGCCATATGCCAGCCGTCGATACGGCTTTGAATTTCAGACCGTTTCGCAAGAAGGTCGCGATTCTTCGGCCCCAAATCGTTCACCAATCGCGCCAGGCCCGCCCAAAACTGCTGCGCGGACACTCCGGTTCCTGGCAGTGCTTGCGTCTCGATAAATTCTGCCAAAATCGGATCGATCTGCAGCCCGTTCAGGGTGTGTCTGCCAGTCATGTTCCCGCTCTCCCGCGATTGTGTGCCACTGTATGCTCAGGTGCATTTAGGGGGAAAGTTTCCGATAGGCAACTTTTGTCGAGTGATTAGCAGTATTCGGTCCTTCAAAAAGCTGCCTTAAAATCAGCAAGCGAATGACGCAGGCCAGTTGCAGCCCCTGTACGAAGCCCCTAACGTCGCGCCAAACCAGTACGGATACGAGGCCCAAGATGCGCGACGCTGCCCCCACAACAATTTACCTGAAGGACTACACGCCGTTCGGTTATTTGGTGGATAGCGTGCACCTGACCTTCGACCTTGCCGACCATGCCACCCGGGTCAAATCGCGCGTCGCCTTTCGCCCGAATCCTGATGCCAAGGACCGAACATTCTTTCTGCATGGGGAAGACCTGACGCTAATCCGCGCTGCAATTGACGGTGCAAAGATCACGCCGGATGTAACTGAAAAGGGCCTGACCGCTGCCGTACCGGATGCGCCCTTCATCTGGGAGGCCGAGGTCGAGATCGATCCCGGCAATAACACCGCGCTGGAAGGGCTTTACATGTCAAACGGTATGTACTGCACGCAATGCGAGGCAGAGGGGTTTCGCAAGATCACCTACTACCCCGACCGCCCGGACGTGATGTCCACCTTTACCGTACGCATCAACGGAGACCTTCCGGTGCTGCTGTCCAACGGCAACCCGTCGGGCAAGGGCGACGGCTGGGCCGAATGGACCGACCCATGGCCAAAACCGGCCTATCTGTTTGCTCTGGTTGCAGGCGACCTAATCTCCCACGCCAGCCAGTTTACCACCAAGTCGGGCCGTGACGTCGCGCTGAACCTTTGGGTTCGTCCCGGCGATGAAGGCAAATGCGCCTTTGGCATGGAAGCCTTGAAAAAGTCGATGAAATGGGACGAAGACGTCTATGGCCGCGAATACGATCTCGATGTGTTCAACATCGTCGCCGTGGACGATTTCAACATGGGAGCGATGGAAAACAAGGGTCTGAACATCTTCAACTCCTCGGCTGTTCTGGCAAGCCCCGAAACGTCGACCGATGCGAATTTCGAACGCATCGAAGCGATCATCGCACATGAGTATTTCCACAATTGGACCGGCAACCGCATCACCTGCCGCGACTGGTTTCAGCTGTGTCTGAAAGAAGGACTGACGGTATTCCGCGATGCGCAGTTCACGTCCGACATGCGCTCGGCCCCTGTGAAACGCATTCACGACGCCATAGACCTGCGCGCGCGCCAGTTCCCCGAAGACAACGGCCCCCTGTCACACCCGGTACGGCCCGAGAGCTTTCAGGAGATCAACAACTTCTACACCGCGACCGTCTATGAGAAAGGTGCTGAAGTAATCGGAATGTTGAAACGTTTGGTCGGGGATGACGCCTATGCCAAAGCGCTGGACCTGTATTTTGATCGCCATGACGGCCAGGCCTGTACCATCGAGGATTGGATCAAGGTTTTTGAAGACACCACAGGCCGCGACCTGACCCAATTCAAACGCTGGTACAGCCAATCGGGCACGCCACGCGTCACCGTTTCGGAAGACTGGGCGGACGGCATTTATACCCTGACGTTGAAACAGCGCACCGAGCCGACGCCAGGGCAAAATGAAAAGCAAACTCAAGTGATCCCGGTTGCTGTGGGCCTGTTAGGTGCAAATGGGGATGAGGTCCGCCCGACCGAAGTGTTGGAACTGACGGAAGCTGAGCAAAGCTTTCAATTCACCGGGCTGGCCGCAAAACCCACACCGTCGATCCTGCGTGATTTCTCAGCGCCGGTTATTCTTGAGCATGACGTCAGCAACGCCGAGCGGGCGTTTCTGCTGGCAAATGACACCGACCCCTTCAACCGTTGGCAGGCTGGGCGGTCTCTGGCGCAGGATACTTTGCTGCGAATGATCCAGGATGATGCCGCGCCGGATGCCGATTACCTCGATGGTCTGCTGGCCGTGCTGCGTGACGGAGAATTGGACCCAGCCTACCGGGCCCTAATGCTTGGGCTGCCAACGCAATCCGAGCTGGCGGCAACCTTGTACGAGCGCGGCCAGACCCCTGATCCGATGGAGATTTGGTCTGCGGTAGAGACACTGCGGCAGGCCACGGCCCAGCACGTACAGGATCTGTTGCCCCGGCTACACAGCGAAGCCTTGGTGGATGGCCCCTATGCGCCGGACGCTGCGCAATCCGGCAAACGCGCCCTTGGCAGCGCCGCGCTGGCGCTGACCACCCGACTGGATGGCGGGGCAATGGCGGCTGAGGCGTATGGCAACGCAGATAACATGACCCTGCAATTGACTGCCCTGTCTTGTCTGTTGCGCGCGCGCAAAGGAGAAACAGAACTCGCTGCGTTCTACAACCAGTGGCAGCATGACCGACTGGTTATGGACAAATGGTTTGGCCTGCAGGTGACAATGGCCGCACCCGAGGCGACACCCGGCGTGGCACAATCTCTGACACAACATGCCGACTTCAACTGGAAGAACCCCAACCGGTTCCGCGCCGTTATGGGCGCGCTAGCGATGAATCATGCCGGGTTCCATCAGCCTGACGGGGCTGGCTATGCCCTGCTGGCTGATTGGCTGATCCGACTGGATCCGGTGAATCCGCAAACCACTGCACGCATGTGTTCGACATTTCAAACGTGGAAACGGTATGATGCCGACCGTCAGGACCTGATGCGTGCGCAGCTTTCTCGCATTGCTGGAACCCCGAACTTGTCGCGTGACACCAGTGAAATGGTATCGCGTATCCTTGGCGCATGACTGAATTCACATTCGCCCGCCAGAACCGAAACACGCGAACATTGGTCATTCTGGCTGCGGTCTATTCCGGCTTGATGGCTCTGGTCGTCCTGTTCGATGCCGCCTGGTGGATCGTATGGCTGCTGGCATTGGGCACCCTACCAGCTGTGTGGGACGTGATCCAGAATACGCGCGCCGGCGTGCAGATCGATGCGACCGCCATACGCTGGTTTACCGGCAAGCGCCAGGCAGAGGTCCTGCTGCAGGACATTGATTTTTTCCGGTTTGACACGCGGTGGGACTTGTCGGTACGCGTTTCCATCGTTCTGCATTCGGGCAAACGAATCCGTTTACCCGATGAGTCGCTTCCGCAGCATCGAGACCTTGAACCGGTCCTGACACAGGCCGGATTCCGTGTTGAGCGCCATCATTTTACTGTTTTCTGAAACACTGAGCCTCTAGCCGGTAAATTGGACACAAAAACCGAAAACTGCTAAGCATTTAACTTGATCTGAGCCCAATATCTCGCCAGATTTGAAAGACGTTAAGTGTTTTTACAGTTTTTGAGTTTCGCCATGTTTCGGTCGTTTCGGGCAATGTTTGCCCAACCCTCAGCCTCATCCGCTCCTGCCGCACCAGAATTGTGCGCGACGAAGTCTGCGTTGGCGGCTGCCTTGCCTGAACAAGGACAACTCAACATTCCTGTTGTGCAAACGGGTAATGAAAACCTGATCGGACATTCCACAATCGAACATGGCCGCTATTTGGCCAGGCAGGATCGTTGGACCGACCTGTCCAAGGAAATGCGAACCGCAGATCAGGATCGCGCGGCGGTGTCGGACGGGATGCCAATTGCCGATCTTCTGGCGTTTGGGGCAAGATCGGATGTGGTTCTGGCTGCGGAACACGCACTGACGGACGGCAAAGCCATTTCGGATTACGACCTGTTGGGAGGCATATCTGAGCTTGAAGGCGAAATGGCGGACAATCCTGATGACCCCATGATCGCCGCCGTTGTGGCACTTGCCCATATCGATCTGGCCTGGGCGTGGCGTGGTACAGCGTCAGACACGGCACTGCCGCCCTTGCACCGTTCGCGCTGTGCGGCACATTTCGACCGGGCCGCGTCGATCTTGCCCAAATGCCGGACTGATGCCCCGGACAGCCCGCTGATTGCTGCGGCAGGCTGCGCGCTTTTGGCCGGTCAACGCCGCGCCAACGCGCGGGTGTCTGATGAATATGAGCGCCTGATCACGCTGGATCCGCGCAACCAACGGCACATGCGTGCCATGGGCAGCCATCTGTTGCCTCGGTGGTTCGGAAGCTACGATGAATTGGAATTACAAGCGATGCGCACAGCGGCTCGGACCCAGGGCGTCTGGGGCGCTGGCGGCTACACTTGGGTTCAGTTCGACGCCATCGCGCTGGATGAAGAAGCCTGTGCGCGGGTCGATACCGAGTATTTCCTGGACGGTTTGCGCGACATCGTGCGGCTTCGGCCGGATCAGCAAATGATCAACATGCTGTCGGCCTATTGTGCAATCACCATCCAAAACGGACGAGGCCGGAACGAACAAGCCGACCAGTTCCGTGTACAGATGCGCGATACTGCGAACTGGCTGATCCGCGATCACCTGACCGAGTTGCACCCATTGATCTGGGCCCACGCGACAGCAGGCTTCAACAACTCGGTGCGCATCAACTCGCCCGAGCGGTTTGCCGCACGGGGCCAGCGGGATGCCTTGCGGGCGATCTCGGATCTGTTCCGGGAAGAATTGCGCAATGGTATGGACGTGACCTTCACTCCAACGGGCCTACAGTTTTCCCAGAACTGAACACGTCAGGATTCCCCCTTGCCCCTAGGCCCTGCCGGGCCTAATACGCAGGCTTAGACTTCTGCGGAAATGAGGCGCGCCATGCTCGATCTGACATACGAAATGCCCAAACCCAAGACCATTGCCGGGGCCAAGCACGATTGGGAACTGGTGATCGGGATGGAGGTGCACGCTCAGGTCTCGTCTAATGCCAAGCTGTTCTCGGGTGCGTCGACCCAATTCGGAGCCGAACCGAACTCGAACGTGGCTTTCGTGGACGCGGCGATGCCGGGGATGCTGCCGGTGATCAACGAATACTGCGTTGAGCAAGCTGTGCGCACAGGGCTGGGCCTGAAGGCGGATATAAACCTGAAATCGGCGTTCGACCGTAAGAACTATTTCTACCCTGACCTGCCGCAGGGCTATCAGATTTCGCAGCTGTACCACCCTATCGTGGGCGAAGGCGAAGTGCTGGTTGAGATGGGTGACGGCACCGCACGCATGGTTCGCATCGAACGCATCCACATGGAGCAGGACGCGGGTAAATCGATCCACGACATGGACCCGCATATGTCCTTCGTCGACCTGAACCGGACCGGCGTCTGTCTGATGGAGATCGTCAGCCGCCCAGATATTCGCGGGCCGGAAGAGGCTGCCGCCTATATCGCCAAGCTGCGCCAGATCATGCGCTATCTGGGCACTTGTGATGGCAACATGCAAAACGGCAACCTGCGGGCGGACGTCAACGTCTCTATCTGTTTGCCGGGTGCCTATGAGAAGTATCAGGAAACGCAGGATTTCTCGCATTTGGGCACGCGCTGCGAGATCAAGAACATGAACTCGATGCGGTTCATCCAGCAGGCGATTGAAGTCGAAGCCCGCCGCCAGATCGCCATCGTCGAAGGGGGTGGTGAGGTCGAACAGGAAACCCGCCTGTATGACCCGGACAAGGGTGAGACCCGCTCGATGCGGTCCAAGGAAGAGGCGCATGACTATCGTTACTTCCCCGACCCTGATCTGCTGCCGCTGGAAATCGAGCAAGCGTGGGTCGATGACATCGCCGCGAAGCTGCCTGAACTGCCCGACGAGAAAAAGGCGCGCTTTATCAGCGAATTCGGCCTGACCGACTATGACGCGTCGGTTCTGACTGCTGAGGTGGAATCCGCTGCGTATTTCGAAGAGGTCGCCAAGGGCCGCAACGGGAAACTGGCTGCGAACTGGGTCATCAACGAGCTGTTCGGCCGGTTGAAAAAAGAAGACCACGACATCACCGACTCGCCGGTTTCCCCGGCACAGTTGGGTGGGATCATTGACCTGATCTCGTCGGATGCCATTTCGGGCAAGATCGCCAAGGACCTGTTCGAGATTGTCTATACCGAAGGCGGTGACCCGGCGCAGATCGTTGAAGAGCGTGGCATGAAGCAGGTGACCGATACCGGCGCCATCGAAGCTGCTCTGGATGAAATCATCGCTGCCAACCCGGCGCAGGTCGAAAAGGCCAAAGTGAACCCGAAACTGGCGGGTTGGTTCGTGGGCCAGGTCATGAAGGCGACCGGAGGCAAGGCGAACCCGAAGGCCGTGAACGAACTGGTCAGCAAAAAGCTTGGGTCGTAACCCGTTTTATGTGTAGAGGTCTGCCAGCGGCAACGGGTGGACTTGTACACATCCTATTCTCACGAAATCTTAAGACTTGGGGTCAAGCCATCGGCTTGACTTCCCCCTGTTCGCGCTCTTTCTTCGCCTCCAGAGAGGTGAGGTATCATGCAGAACAGATTTGATCAGGAACTCGAAGACCGGCTGGTGCGGTACGCGGCCATCGACAGTCAAAGTGACGAGACTTCTCCCACAACCCCCAGCACGCAAATCCAGTTCGACATGCTGAACCTGTTGCGCGACGAGTTGACCCAGATCGGCGCGCAGGATATCGAGATCACAGGCGACAGCGTGGTGATTGCTACCATTCCCGGAACCGCTCCGGGGCCGACAGTGGGCTTTTTGGCGCATGTGGATACCGCCCCTCAGTTCAACGCCACAGGCGTCAAGCCACGGGTGATCAAGGGATACAATGGCGGCGATATCTCATTCCCAGACGATCCTGATCTGGTTTTGTCGCCAGAAGAAAACCCCTATCTGGCCGAGAAGATTGGCCATGACCTGATCACCGCTTCGGGTACAACCCTGCTGGGTGCGGATGACAAGGCGGGCGTGTCGATCCTGATGACCATGGCGCGGCACCTGATCGAAAACCCGGATATTCCGCACGGACCGATCCGCATCGCCTTTACCCCGGATGAAGAGATCGGGCGCGGTGTAACCGAACAGCTTCCCAAGGATCTGGGCGCGGATTTCGCCTATACGCTGGACGGTCAGGAAGTCGGTGAAATCGAGTACGAGAGCTTTTCAGCCGACCGTGCTGTGATCAAGATCGAAGGCGTTTCGATCCATCCCGGTTTGGCGAAAGACAAAATGGTGAACGCAGCACATCTGGCTGCAAAGATCGTTCAAACGCTACCTCAAGCCACCATGACCCCGGAAACCACAGATGGGCGCGAGGGATTCATCCATGTCACCGACATGAATGGCGTCTCGTCCGAGATGGAGATCAAGCTGATCCTGCGTGATTTCGAAATGGACGCACTGGAAGCCCAGCGCAACATCGTGCGACAGGTTTGTGCCGCTGTACAGGCCACCGAACCACGCGCAAATATCACCTGCGAAATCAGCCATCAGTATCGCAATATGCGCTATTGGCTGGAAAACGACATGACGCCAGTCGATCTGGCCCGCGATGCCTGCCGCGAATTGGGGATCGAACCTCTGTCCGTCCCGATCCGTGGCGGCACCGACGGGTCGCGCCTGACCGAGTTCGGCACCCCCTGCCCCAACCTTTTCACTGGGATGCAGTGTATTCACGGGCCGATGGAGTGGATCTCAGTACAGGATATGGCGCTGGCGACAGAACTGTGCCTGTCGGTTGTGACCAAGGCGGCACAGGCAGGCGGTAATCATCAGGGCTGAAATCCGCCGGTTGGGCAACGGCTCTTTCCCTCGGGGATCAGCGTGTTAGTTTGGCGCGAACAGGTGTTTAGGAACAGTTGATGCAGCGCTACGAATACAAGGTGATCCCCGCCCCACAAAAAGGTGTCAAAGCCAAAGGGGTGAAAACACCCGAGGGCCGCTTTGCGGTCTCGGTTGAACAGGTCCTGAACCAAATGGGTCAGGACGGCTGGGAATACCAACGCGCCGAGCTGCTACCCAGCGAGGAACGCGCGGGCCTGACCGGATCGACAACGAACTGGCGCAACGTGCTGGTGTTTCGGCGCGTGGTGGAAGAAGAAGTTGACGCATCCGAAATCGGCACAGCACCAGATATGGACAGCACCCCGTTGGCCCAGCCGGTTCCGGGCCCCGACGAGGTTCAGGCGCCGAAACCGATTGCGGCCGAGGCAGACGAACAGCCGTTGTCGTTGAAACGGTCTGATGAAGTATCCGAGGCCGATGACGCTTCAAAATCTTAGTCTATGTCGAAGGGTTGGGTATCTGAGTCAGGGCACTAGACACCTGCTGTTTTGAGATAAGTCCAACATCTTTAGTCATTTGCCACGCTTTCAACACAGGTTGCCCGGCGGAACCCGCGTCCAGGCTTGTCCGGTGTGGGTTCCAGCGCACTCGGGTTGCAAATGACCGGAACAGACGCCTGTCCATGCGTGATCTCGTCCGAAAAAGTACAGACGCGTTAAAAGACTGGCGTTGACTTGAACACAAGCAGGGCACTCCATTTGAAAAAGGGATACGCACCCCGAAAATCTGTATCATGTTAACCGAACAACCGGGAGGGACATCAAAATGGCTATTCGGCAGACGCAAGGGCGGGCACGCCTTTATGACAGCATTCTCGACACCGTGGGCGACACGCCTTGCATCCGAGTCAATCGTATCGCGCCAGATCATGTAACCGTCTATGTGAAGTTCGAAGCGTTCAATCCCGCCGGTTCGGTCAAAGACAGGCTGGCGCTGAATATCATCGAAGCAGCGGAACGCGACGGGCGATTGAAACCGGGTCAGACTGTTGTCGAGGCGACATCTGGCAATACCGGGATAGGACTGGCCATGGTTTGCGCCGCAAAGGGCTATCCTCTGGTTGTCACGATGGCTGAAAGTTTCTCGGTCGAGCGGCGCAAGTTGATGCGGTTTTTGGGGGCCAAGGTCGTTCTGACCCCCAAGGCGCAAAAAGGGTTTGGCATGTACACCAAGGCCAAGGAACTGGCCGAGGAAAACGGGTGGTTTCTGGCCAGCCAGTTCGAAACCTCTGCCAATGCCGATATTCACGAAAACACGACTGCGCGGGAGATTCTTGCCGATTTCGAAGGGCAGCGGCTGGATTACTGGGTGACAGGATACGGGACCGGCGGCACAGTTTCAGGTGTCTCGCGTGCCTTGCGGAAAGAGCGGCCCGAAACGAAGATCATCCTGACCGAACCAGCCAATGCAGCCATCGTGTCATCGGGGTACACTAACACCCGCAACGGGGATCATCAGCCGACCGAGAGCCACCCGAATTTCGAGCCGCACCCGATTCAGGGATGGACGCCGGACTTCATTCCTTGGGTCCTGCAGGAAGCCATAGACAATAAGTATTACGACGAACTGATCCCCGTACCCGGACCCGAAGGGATCGCGTGGTCGCGCCGACTTGCCTCGGAAGAAGGTATTTTCACCGGAATCTCGGGCGGGTCGACCTTTGCCGTCGCGATGAAGATGGCCGAATCCGCACCGGAAGGATCCGTTTTCCTGGTCATGCTGCCGGACACTGGCGAGCGTTATTTGTCGACCCCTTTGTTCGAAGGCATCGAGGACGACATGACCGAAGAAGAATATGCGATTTCGGCATCAACGCCCTCGGCGCAGATGAGCGCAGACTGACGTTCTGCGCGTTCAAGTATCGATATCCAACGCCAGCGCGTGAATGCGGGGCACGATATCACCCAAAGCTTTGTGAACCGCACGATGGCGGGCAACGCGAGATTGCCCTTCAAAGGCGGCGGCGCGAATGCGGACGTTGAAATGGCTCTCGCCGCCTTCCTGAAAACCCGCGTGGCCGCGGTGGCTTTCGCTGTCGTCGATCACCTCAAGCTCGCGCGGGTCAAAGGCGGCTTGCAGGCAGGTTCGGATCTCGTCGGTCACGCTCATTTTTTCGCTCAGCGGTAAAAATTTTACCGCCCCCCTCTTCTACTTTCGGCTGCTTAGATTAAACTGCTGCCTCCGAGTCGAAAAGATGCGTTCGTGAGGATTGAGAGCATGACGAAGTCAGACCCCTTCGGATTTGATATGTCCGTTTCCAGCGCCAAGAAAAAGAACCCGCGCGGGCGTCGGGGCATGTCAGGCGCGTCCGAGACGTCGGTCCGGATCTGTGATCATGAGGGCTGCAACGAGCCGGGCAAGTTCCGCGCGCCCAAGGCACCGGATGTGCTGGATGATTTCTTCTGGTTCTGCCAGCAGCATGTGCGCGAATACAATCAGAAATGGAACTTCTTCGACGGCACCACAGAGGCCGAGTTAAACGCGCAGCGGTCGAAAGACAAAGTGTGGGAACGCGAAACAAAACCGATGGGCGACCCCGAGGCGCGCGCCTGGGCCCGTCTGGGCATCGAGGACCCGCATCAGGTTCTGGGTGCCAACAGCACGCAAAACAAAGGCCGCACGTCGGGCGGTGGTGGCCGTCGCCTGCCCCCCACCGAACGCCGCGCTATCGAGATTCTGGAAGCCAATGACAGCTGGTCCAAGGCAGAGGTGCGCAAGGCTTACAAGAAGCTGATTAAAGTCTTGCACCCGGACATGAATGGCGGTGATCGCAGCCAGGAAGAGCAGCTACAAGAGGTCGTCTGGGCCTGGGATCAGATCAAGGACAGCCGGAATTTTAAATAATTCTGCGATCCGACAGCTGTGGCTTTGTGTGTACACTGCCCGGCCCAATTGCGATCAAGCTCACGGGAAACCTTGTTCAATACCCGCAATAGTGGTGGGGTTTGAACACAGGTATTAACGGAGCAGCCGCTGTGCGAATGCCATACCTCCTTTTGCTTTTTTCGCTGGGCGTTTATTTCGCGGCCCCGTTTCTTCCGACTGAATTCGCGTTCGCCCGAGAACTGAGCCTGCTATTCATTGTCATCAGCTTGGTTTGGGGACTGCGCGCGTGGCTCAGGTGGCGCAAGGCAAACACATGGATCATCGTGGACGGGTCCAACGTGATCCATTGGAAAGAGGGTAAGCCGGATCTGGGCACATTGCGGCTGGTGCTGTCGGCGCTGAAGATGGCCGGGTTCAAACCGGGTGTCGTATTCGATGCAAATGTCGGCTATAAGCTCGACGGCGAATACATGAACGACCGGGCGCTGAGCCGCGCTTTAGGTCTGCGCACCAAGCAGGTCATGATCGCACCCAAAGGAACGCCGGCGGATCCTTTGATTTTACAAGCGTCGCGGGACAGCAAGGCACGCATTATCACAAATGACCGGTTTCGGGATTGGGTGGACGAGTTTCCGGATGTTTTGAAAGCGGATCGCCTCGTGAAAGGCGGCTTTCGTAACGATGAGCTTTGGTTTTCGCAATGAGTAGGTGACCGTCGTTTCAAAGCTAAAGTTTGCGCGCGGCGCTGTGACGTACTTTGTGTGCCGCCCTCATTTCAATTGATGGTAGTCGATCTAGAGAAGCAAACTTTGCACTAACTTGCTTGACCGCGGTGTAGATCAGTAAATGGCAGGGCTTTCTCCGCGAGCTTAACTTCGAATTACAAGTGCTTCCCAACGCTTCAATCAACTCAGGCGAGCTTGTGAGGGCACTGTCGAGCGATCACTTAATTCCGAAAATAGCGTTAGCAACTCTTTTACGTCTTCGCGGTGGAAGGATTTCAGCGCTATATCACCCAGAAATAAACTTTCAGTTGGCAAACCGTTGGACATCAGTATTGCGTGGCGACAACAAGCAATGTGGTAGTACGTGACTGGCTCATTGAAATGAACCTGACGAATGGTTTTGTCGTTCACCAGATGGATTGCTGCGGCAAAGACTCTAGGCTCTCCGTACAGAAGTTCTGCGCGCCATCCTTCCAGAACAATTCTGTGTTGCGGAGATACGTACAAATCGCGGTGAGGAATGCCTTCTCCCAACGCTCCCTTTTGGATACAAACGGGGTGCAATTGAGGGTTGCGCCTCAAATCCTCCGCGCTCAGGGTCTTTTCTCCAATCCACTCAATGGGCAGCAGATCACCGCTGGAAAGGCGCACTTTCTCTCCGACTGAAAGATCTTCGACAGCACAATACCCTTTTTCGGTTGCTATCATAGTGCCCTTCACGAAACACGGCACAGTTCCAGCCGGAAGCGCGACCGTCACTAAGAGTGTGTCGTTGTTGCCATTTCCAGGACCCGTAGACGCGAATATTTCGACGGCCAGTTGCGTGTTGGGAGGAATGACGACACCCGGGGTGAGGTCAACAGTTAAAACCCCGCTCGACGAAATCGAAACAGAGTAATCGGAAGGGTTCAATCCCCCTGTTCCCGTAACAACAACATTCCATGAAGCTCCGGCTTTGGTTGCAGTGTATTGTTGCATAACGGAAGACGACACAGTGGGGACCGCAATTGAAGATGGGCCTAGAATTGTAAGCGCCATTCGAACTTTTTCCGTTAACAAACACCTAGAGCGACTTATGCATGAGCATATAGCCAGATTAACCTTTCACATAATATAATTGTAATATTTTTATATTTAATTTCTTTTAAGCTGCAAGCCCCGGGGATAACGTTCCTTTCTCGGTTTGAGCCGAAAGTCACAAGCCTCGGCGCGCGATAACGATAAGGCCAGTTTCAAAAAGGCCAGTTTCAAAGAAACATCCCCTCAGCTTTTCAGGTCTGCCTCTTTCCCTTGCCCTTGCCCGCAATATGTTGCACCACACACGGGTTCAGACCCGGCAAGGCGGGCCAAAGGATAAGGACAAGACGAATGGCTGACGGATCGATCGACGTAAACGCAAAACCAACCGAAGATATCTCGGTCCGCGACGTATTCGGCATTGATACGGAAATGAAGGTCAAAGGCTTTGCCGAGGCCACAGATCGTGTGCCGGCCATCGACCCGACCTATAAATTCGATCCTGAAACCACGCTGGCCATTCTGGCGGGTTTTGCCCACAACCGTCGTGTGATGATCCAGGGCTATCACGGTACGGGTAAATCGACTCACATTGAACAGGTTGCGGCGCGGCTGAACTGGCCTGCGGTACGCGTGAACCTGGATAGCCATATCAGCCGGATCGACCTGATCGGTAAGGACGCGATCAAGCTGCGCGATGGCAAGCAAGTCACTGAGTTCCACGAAGGCATCCTGCCCTGGGCTCTGCGTAACCCGGTCGCCATCGTGTTCGACGAATATGACGCGGGCCGCGCGGACGTGATGTTCGTAATCCAGCGTGTTCTTGAGCATGACGGCAAACTGACCCTGCTGGACCAGAACGAGATCATCACACCGAACCCGAACTTCCGCCTGTTTGCCACCGCCAACACGGTTGGTCTGGGCGACACCACGGGTCTGTACCACGGCACGCAGCAGATCAACCAGGCACAGATGGACCGCTGGTCTTTGGTCTCGACCCTGAACTACCTCAGCCACGATGCCGAAACAATGATCGTGCTGTCGAAAGCGCCACATTACAACACCGCCGACGGCCGCAAGACCGTCAGTCAGATGGTCACTGTGGCCGACCTGACCCGGACTGCCTTCATGAATGGCGATCTGTCGACCGTCATGAGCCCCCGTACGGTGATCAACTGGGCTCAGAACGCCGAGATTTTCCGCGATGTCGGGTATGCTTTCCGCCTGTCTTTCCTGAACAAATGTGACGAGCTGGAGCGTCAGACCGTGGCCGAGTTCTATCAACGCTGCTTCGACGAAGAGCTGCCGGAAAGCGCGGCGAGTGTGAGCTTAGGGTAGTACGCCGAATTGCGCCCGTTTGCGGGCGCAATGCCTCCGGCGGAGGTATTTTTAGCCAGATGAAGGCGGATCCTGTTTCCCTGCTGATGGAAATCGGGGCTGCAATGTGAAAGGCTTGGGGACATGGCACAGAAGAACGACAACCCTGCTGATCCGTTCAAGAAGGCTTTGGCCGAGGCAACCAAGGTCATGGCCGATGACCCCGAGCTGTCCGTAACCTATACGGTTGATCCTTCGGGCATGTCCGGCGAGTCGATGCGTTTGCCTCAGGTATCGCGCCGGATGACGCGCGAAGAGGTGCTTCTGGCGCGCGGCACTGCCGACGCTCTGGCCTTGCAGCGCAAATATCACGACGATGCCACTCATGCACGCTATGCCCCGCCGGGTGATATGGCGCGGGACCTCTATGAGGCGATGGAGACCGCTCGCTGCGAAGCGATGGGCGCTCGGGATATGCCCGGCACCGCCAGCAATATCGACGTCAAGATCGGGCATGAGGCGATCCGGCGTGGCTATGACCAATGCAAACAGCCTGCCGATGCGCCTCTGGCCGTGGCAGCAGGATATCTGATCCGGCATCTGGCCACCGGGCGCGATCTGCCGCCTGCGGCCGAGAACATCATGAACCTGTGGCGCGGCTTCATCGAGGAACAGGCCGGAGGCACGCTGGAGAATCTGGACGAAATTCTCTCGGATCAGGCCGAGTTTGCCAAATTTGCCCGTCAGGTGATCAAGGATCTGGGCTATGGCGACCAGCTTGGGGATGACCCTGATGAGCTGGACGATGAGCAGGAAGATCAGGCCGAGGAAGACGCTGAAGAACAGCCCGACCCAGACAGCACCGGTCAGGATGATCAGGACGAGCAGGACGCCGACGCCACCCCTGAACAAAGCCAGGAAGAGCAACAGGATCAATCTCAGGCACAGGTCTCGATGGATGAGATGGCCGAGGATGAGCTGGGCGATGAGGCGGAGATGCCTGAAGGTGAGGCCCCGATGGAGCCACCTGCCCCGCCGCCAGCATCCGAGGCTGACCCGGATTACAAAGTCTATCTGGATACCCATGACGAAGAAATCGCTGCCGAGGACCTGGCGGAACCTGCCGAGCTGGAACGGTTGCGTGCCTATCTTGATCAGCAGCTGGAACCGCTGAAGGGGGCTGTGAGCCGCCTGGCCAACAAGCTACAGCGTCGACTGCAGGCACAACAGAACCGCAGTTGGGAGTTCGACCGTGAAGAAGGTATTCTGGATGCCGGTCGTCTGGCGCGTGTGGTGGCGAATCCAACCACACCATTGAGCTTCAAGGTCGAGAAAGATACCGAATTCCGCGATACAGTGGTCACACTGCTACTGGACAATTCCGGCTCGATGCGGGGACGTCCGATTTCGATCGCGGCCATCTGTGCGGATGTTCTGGCGCGGACGCTGGAACGCTGCAATGTGAAGGTCGAGATTCTGGGTTTTACCACGCGGGCGTGGAAAGGTGGTCAGGCGCGCGAGGCTTGGCTAAACGATGGCCGCCCGCAGCAGCCGGGGCGTCTGAACGATCTGCGCCATATCATTTATAAGGGTGCCGACGCGCCCTGGCGTCGAGCGCGCCCCAATCTGGGCCTGATGATGAAAGAGGGCTTACTGAAGGAAAACATCGACGGTGAGGCCTTGGAATGGGCGCATCGTAGGATGCTGGCGCGGCGCGAGGCGCGAAAGATCCTGATGGTCATTTCGGATGGTGCTCCGGTCGATGATTCCACGCTGAGCGTGAACCCGGCCAACTATCTGGAAAAACACCTTCGCGATGTGATCGCCATGGTCGAAAAGCGCAAGATGGTGGAACTGTTGGCCATCGGGATCGGCCACGACGTGACCCGGTATTATGACCGCGCCGTGACAATCACCGATGTGGAACAGCTGGCAGGAGCTATGACCGAACAGTTGGCGGCTTTGTTCGACAGTGATCCGCGCGCACGGGCCCGGGTGATGGGGATGCGAAAGGCCAGCTGAGGCTGGCCTTGCCTCCGGCGGGAGTATTTTTGAAAAGATGAAGTCTGGGATCGGCTTTTGTTCGGGTCATACTGATCTGGACATTTGTTCCACTGCGCCTCAGGGTCTGCCGGTACCACAGTGAATGAGGCCCTTCATGTTCCAATCCTTTCAAGTGACTGCCCGCCCGGAACAAGGCCCACCAAGGTTGACCGCGCTGCGAGCGGAAATGGCGCAAGCGGGTTTGGATGGGTTTCTGATACCGCGCGCGGACGCCCATCAAGGGGAATATGTGGCCCCACGTGATGAACGTTTGGCTTGGTTAACGGGTTTTACAGGCTCGGCCGGGTTTTGCGCCGCCTTGCCTGATGTCGCCGGGGTCTTCATTGACGGGCGCTATCGTACGCAGGTTAAGGCACAGGTTGCCGATGACTTCACGCCAGTGCCCTGGCCCGAGGTCAGCCTGAGCGCGTGGCTGAAAGAGCAGCTGCCCAACGGGGGCAAGGTGGGGTTTGATCCTTGGCTGCACGCTGCAGGTCAGATTTCCGACTTGATACGTGACCTGGACGGTACCGGTATCGAACCAGTGAGATGTGAGAACCTTGTTGACCGGATCTGGGCGGATCAACCTGCACCACCCATGAACCCGGTCAAGGTGCATCCGATTGAATTTGCCGGGGAGTCGTCGGACAGCAAAATTACGCGTCTGGCCAAAGATTTGCAGCGGAATGGGAATAGTGCTGCGGTCCTCACCCTGCCGGATTCGATAATGTGGCTGTTGAATATTCGCGGATCTGACATTGCCTATAACCCGGTCGCACATGGTTTTGCGATTTTACATGCAGATGGCAGGGTCGACCTGTTCATGACAGCCGACAAGCTGGCCGAAGTCAGGGATCATCTAGGTTCAAATGTGACCGTGCATGACCCGCAGACTTTTCTCGACACGGTCGGCGCACTGGAGGGACCAGTTCAAGTGGACATTGGCACCCTGCCCCAGATCGTAGCGGATGTGGTGGGGACCGCGATGACTGAAGGTGGCGATCCTTGTGCCCTGCCCAAAGCCTGCAAAAACCCTGCCGAAATCGCGGGCAGCGCCGAAGCGCATTTGCGTGATGCAGTGGCCGTGATCGAGACCCTCTGCTGGCTGGACGAGCAAGCCCCTGCCAGTGTGACCGAGACTCAAGTGGTCACGCGCTTGGAAGAGAACCGGCGCAAGGACAATGCGCTTCAGGATATCTCGTTCGACACCATCGCAGGGACCGGGCCAAACGGTGCGATCATGCATTATCGCGTGACCGAAGAAACCGACAGCCGCTTGGAAGACGGTCACATTCTGGTTCTGGACAGCGGCGGGCAATATCTGGACGGTACAACCGATATCACACGAACCATTGCCATCGGCGAAGTTGGCGATGAAGAGAAAACCTGTTTCACACGTGTTCTGAAAGGCATGATTGCCATGTCGATGTTGCGCTGGCCTGCAGGGCTTGCAGGTCGTGACATCGAATGCGTGGCGCGAACGCCGCTTTGGGCCGCAGGGCAAGACTTCAATCATGGGGTCGGCCACGGGGTCGGAGCTTATCTGAGTGTTCACGAAGGGCCGCAGCGCCTGTCAAGGGTAAGCCATGTGCCGTTGCAGCCAGGTATGATCCTGTCAAACGAGCCTGGGTACTATCGTGAAGGCGCTTTTGGCATCCGCATTGAAAACCTTGTCGTAGTGGAAGAGGCTCCCGCCCTGCCCGGCAGCGACGCAGAGCGTGCAATGCTGAACTGGCAGACCCTGACTTTCGTACCGATTGACCGCAGGCTGATCCTGGTCGATATGTTGACACCCGACGAACGTGACTGGCTGAATGCCTACCACCGCGACGTTGCGGAAAAGATCCGCCCAAGGCTGGGACGTGACGCGCAACTGTGGTTGGATGCCGCAACTGCGCCGGTCTGACACCGGGCTGTTACATAGAACGGGCAGAGGAGAGGCCCGAATACGACGAAGGAAGGAACAGGAATGACCGAGATCACGATCCAAAAAGCGCCGGGCAAATGGAGTGTCCGCTCGGGCGGTGCGATCCTGGGCGAGACAAACAATGCGCTGGAACTGCACGAAGGCGACAAGGATCCGGTGATCTACTTCCCGCGCAACGACATCGCGATGGCCTTTTTAGACCGTACCGACAAAGTGACCCATTGCCCCGGCAAGGGCGACGCAACGCATTTTTCCATCGTCAACAAATCATCCGTGACCGAAAATGCAGTCTGGAGCTACGAGGACCCAATCCCGGACGTGGCTGAGATCAAAGATCATCTGGCATTTTATCCTGTGGAATCAGTGAAGGTAGAGCAGATTTAGTCTCTGCTTAGCGATCTTTGTTGCGCATTCAAACGGGCCGGAAGGCCCGTTTTTTGTGACTATTGTAAAGATTCTGGAAGCGAAAGCGCTCTCTATTTCCTACCCTCACGCAGCTGTGGAATGCATGTGAGCGGCAATTGCGGCACACTTACCTGCGGGTATCACCGGAGGCTTCCATGTTGATTTCACGTCGCGGTTTTGCAGGGATGATCGGGGCTGGTGCGCTTGCCCCAAGCGCGCTTTGGGCACAGCAGGATCCAGTGCTTGAAGCTTTGCGTAGCACGCTGGAGGGGCGACGTACCGCGTTTGAGGCGCAGATGGCGTACCTCAAGGATCGTGGGCAGCCGGATGTTGTTCCTGGGTTGTTGACCGCGATGCGTTATGCCGACCGTCGGCGAGACGAGATCGTCGAGGTGATGGAGGCTCTGACCGGGCAGCGCTATGGCAATGACTGGTTCGAGTGGATGCTGTGGCAGGAGCGGAACCCGCAGATTACCCCTCATCCGTCGCTTATCCCGTTCAAGCGCGAGGTTCTGCTGCGGATCGACCCGAACTTCGACGTGTTCTTGCAACCCGAATACCTGCAACGCGACCGGATGAGGATCCGTT
The DNA here is from genome assembly GCF_013112245.1 of Ruegeria sp. HKCCD4315. Lineage (NCBI taxonomy): Bacteria > Pseudomonadati > Pseudomonadota > Alphaproteobacteria > Rhodobacterales > Roseobacteraceae > Ruegeria > Ruegeria sp. HKCCD4315. The sequence continues at coordinate 2,296,296 of NZ_WVRN01000001.1, forward strand.
TGGAAGAAATCGCTTGGGGCGGAGTGCATAAAGACGGTATTCCGTCTTTGGACAACCCAACTCTGATTTCACCTTCGAATGCCGGATATCTTAAAGGCGATGATCTGGTCTTCGGCGTAGCAATCAACGGGGACGAGCGCGCCTATCCGTTGCGGATCATGGGCTGGCACGAGATGTTCAATGAAGTGATCGGCGGAGTACCCGTGGCGCTGGCCTATTGCACGCTTTGCGGGTCCGGCATTCTTTTTGAAACGCAGGTGGCGGGGCGGCGAAAACCGTTCATTTTCGGTTCGTCAGGGTTCCTTTATCGCTCGAACAAGCTGATGTTTGACCGCGAGACACATTCGCTTTGGAACCAATACACCGGCAAACCTGTTGTGGGTCCTTTGGTGAATAGCGGCATCACGTTGAAACAGCGCCCGGTTGTGATCACTACGTGGGACAGTTGGAAAACCTCGCACCCAAAGACGCGCGTCTTGTCTCTGAATACCGGGCATCGGCGCAACTATGGGTCGGGCGTTGTCTATCGAGATTACTTCGCCTCAAGCGAGTTGATGTTCCCGGCAGTGGTGGATCAGTCCAGACATCGGCAGAAAGACTACATCTTTGCCGTGCGCCAGTTCGGAGCCGCGCGCGCTTGGCCGCTGGATGCATTCAAGCGCAAGCCGGTGATAAACGACGCCATTGCCCAAACGCCACTGGTTCTGATCGGGGACCCAAAAGAACGCAGCGTACGCGCCTATGAGCGCAAAGGTCATACATTCAAGGCCACGCAAACAGGTTTGCAGGATGGCAGAGGTCAAAGCTGGACCGTGACTGAAGACGCGTTGATCGGACCGGATGGCACACGCTTGTCTCGGGTTGCGGGCCACATCTCTTATTGGTTTGCGTGGGACAATTACCTGGGAGATGCAGCCAGCGTCTACGGTGGTTGAGGATCAGGAATGTTCCTCGGCCGCGGTGGCGGCAAGCGCTCTGTTGTAGGCCTTGAGCGCATCAATGTGGTAAAGCGCACCTACCGGTGTTTCAGTTCCATCGGCATCCAGAATAACCACCGGAATACAAGGGATGTCCGCCCGGTCGAAATAGGGCATAGCAGCTTCCAGTGTGGCGCTGGCCTGAATGCACAGGCCCTGTTCGATCAGTCCCTGCGCTTCTTCCTTGGTGATCGAACGCGGGTCACCGATTGGGCGCATCACGGCCCCGGCGCGCAGCATGGCCAACAGATATGCCTGCGGCCCGGCCGCCAGATGGACATCCCGCCGTTCCAGTTGGGTCAGGAAGAAGGACCGATCCACAAGACGCGAGGCCAGCGCAGTGGACATAGAAACCGTCACCATCACCGCAAGACCGATCTGCCAATCCCCGGTCAGTTCAAAGACAATCAGTGTGGTCGAAATAGGTGCACCCAGCACCGCCGCAGCCACAGCACCCATTCCGGCAAAGGCATAAAGCGTGTGTGTTCCGGACACGTCCGGCAACAGACCGGTGGCGATCAGTCCAAAGGCCAGCCCGGTCAGCGCGCCCACCATAAGTGAGGGAGAAAACACACCACCGCCCATGCGCCCGCCCATGGTGATGGCGACGGCAACGGTTTTGGTAACGGCAAACAGGATGGCCGTTGTCAGAACCAGATCACCGGTCAAAGCACGGATTGTGGTCTCGTATCCCACGCCGATGATATGCGGGAACCAGATCGCCATAAGCCCCAGCATCGCGCCAGAGACCGCCGGGCGCAGCCACCCCGGGATGGATAGACGGCTTTGGATATGACTGCCGATATCCTCGGCAAAGAAGATCGATCGCATCAGCAGTAGGGCGACAAATCCACAGATCAGACCGAGGATCAGGAAAGCCGGTAGTTCGACATAAAATTGCAGCGACCCCGGCGTATCCAGGGTGAATTCGGTAACATCGCCGTATTCCAGCCGGTTAATCACCGTTCCCGCGACCGAGGCGATAACGATCGGCGCAAAGGCATGAACGGCGAAGTGACGCAGCACGACCTCGAGCGCGAACAAAGCCCCCGCGATAGGCGCGTTGAAACTGGCTGAAACAGCGGCGGCAACGGCACATCCCAAAAGGTCACGTCCTGTGATCCCGTCCGCGTGGATGCGGTTGCTGACCCAAGTGGAAATCACTCCGGCCATATGCACCACGGGCCCTTCCCGGCCCGTTGACCCGCCCGAACTGAGCGTGATCAGAGAAGCAAAAAACGACGCGATCCCGGCCTTGACCTCAACCCGGCCGTCCGTCACGGCAGCACCTTCGATTACATCGGCCACAGACCGCACACGCCCGTCATTGGTGAAACGGTTCAAGATGACGCCCACAAGCAGGCCGCCGACGATGGGAATGATCAGAACCATGAACCACGGCAGTTTCTCGGCATGGCTGTGCAGCAGCAGGATATCATCCGTGTCATAAAGATAAGCCTGCAGGGAACGGATGGCTTTGCGGAAGCCAAGCGCCATGAACCCTGCCGCGATACCGATGGCCAGTGCGATGAACCAAAACTGGATCTGGCTTGGCCCCCGGCGCAACATCACCCGCCACGCATCCTTAATCGCGGCCAGAGCCTGATTGAACTGGTTGCGCAGAACGGTGCGGGTCGATTGGGTCATTGGCCCTCGGGGATCATCTCTTAACCCTTAGTAAGCCACGGAGCGTCCATATAAAAGTGAGATAGCGACAGTGTGAGCACTGATTCACGCCACAGGCATATCAGGCTTGCAGCAGGGCCCGGGCAGCAGCGCGTGCTTCCTCGGTGATTGTATCACCTGCCACCATACGCGCGATCTCATCCACACGGTCCGGTTCCGCCAAGGGAATTACGGTGGACAGAGTTTGTCCCTTTGTCACCTGTTTCTGCACACGCCAGTGATGCGCGGCACGGGCGGCAACCTGAGGCGAATGGGTGACGACGAGAACCTGCCCCCCCTGCGCCAGTGACGCCAACCTGCGCCCAACCGCATCGGCTGTGGCACCGCCAACGCCCCGGTCAATCTCGTCAAAGATCATCGTGCGCGCGCTGTCATCGCCAGTAAGACAGACCTTAAGCGCCAGCAAAAAGCGGCTGAGTTCACCGCCCGATGCAATCTTGTTCAAAGGACCGGCCGAAGCGCCGGGATTGGTCGCCACGGTGAACGCAACTGCGTCAGTGCCTTCGGGGCCCGGCTCTGCCAAAGTGAGCTCGGTTTGGAACACGGCGCGTTCCATCTTGAGCGGGGCCAGTTCAGTCATGACGGCAGTATCAAGCCGCCCAGCAGCCGCCTTGCGGGCTGCGCTCAGCTCGGCAGCGGCAGTGTCATAAGCGTCCTGCGCCGCGTTCACGGCTGCACGTTTATCCGCCAGATCGGCGTCACCCGCCTCCAACCGATTCAACCGGTCGCGCAGAGTGTCGGCAAATGTTCCCAGATCATCCGGTGATACATCATGCTTTCGCGCTTGTGCACGGATGGCGAACAGGCGTTCTTCGGCCTGTTCCAGTTCCGCCGGGTTGAAATCCAGCGCCTGAAGGCATGCATTCACGCCGTCCTGCGCCTCGCCCAGTTCGATCATCGCCCGCCCAAGCGCGGCAATCGGTTCTTCCAATTGACCACCTGCGTTGTCTGACACGCCTTCCAACCAGCGGATAGCGTCAGACATTGCGCCTTCGGCCCCATCCCCGGACAACAGCGCGAAGGCGCGGGCGACATCATCCCGGATGCGTTCGGCCCCCTGCATCATGCGGCGGCGGGCATCCAGTTCGGCGTCTTCGCCCGGTTGCGGATCAAGCTGGTCCAGTTCGGCCACAGCGTGGCGCAGGAATTCTTCTTCGCTGCGGACAGCTTCCAGTGCGGCCTCGGTTTCGGCAAGGGCTTTACGCGCACGGGACATCTCGGACCAGGCCGCACGCACTTTGGCCAAATGCCCCGATACATCAGCGAAATCGTCCAGCATCGCCTGATGCCCGCGCGGATTCAGCAACCCACGATCGTCATGCTGGCCGTGCAATTCGATTAAGGTTTCAGACAGAGCCCGCAACACGTCGCCCGAGCAGCGCCGGTCATTGACCCAGGCGGTCTTACGACCCTCGGCGGTGTTGACCCGACGCAGGATCAGTTCTTCGCCCCCCGGCAAGCCGGCTTCAGACAGAATCGCATGAGCGGGATGGTCGGTGGAGAGTTCAAACTCGGCGACGACCTCGCCCTGTGCTGCACCCTGCCGCACTAATTCGGCCCGTCCGCGCCAGCCCAATACGAACCCAAGCGAATCCAGAAGGATCGATTTGCCAGCCCCTGTTTCCCCGGTCAAAGCGTTCAAACCCGGTTGGAAGGTCAGTTCCAACCGGTCGATGATGAGCATGTCGCGGATATCTAGGGCGCGCAGCATCGGGTCTTTAGCGTCCCAAGCCAGAAGCCATGGCGATTACAACCATTCACCCTTGATGGTCTGACGATAGATCGTGCTGAGCCAGTTGTTGCCACGGCTCTTGAGATCAAGACCGCGCGACGTCAGCAGCTTGTATGCATCGTCATACCATTCCGAGGACTGATAGTTATAGCCAAGGATGGCACCGGCTGTCTGCGCTTCGTCCAGCAGGCCAAGGGACAAATAAGCCTCGACCAGACGATAGAGCGCTTCAGCGGTGTGAGAGGTCGTCTGGAAATCTTCAACAACAACGCGGAATCGATTGATCGCCGCGATGTAGTGATCCTGACGCAGGTAATAGCGCCCGATCTCCATCTCTTTGCCTGCCAGATGGTCAAAGGCGAGGTCGAATTTCAAAACCGCCGAGGTGGCATATTCGCTGTCGGGATACACCTCGATCACGGTGCGCAGCGATTGCAACGCCTGAAAGGTCAGGCCCTGATCGCGCCCGACCTCATCGATCTGATCATAGTAGCTGAGCGCCAGCAGGTATTGCGCGTAAGCTGCATCTTCATCCGTGGGGTAGAAGTCGATGTATCTCTGCGCCGCAGCCCGGCTTTCTTCATAGTTCTTGTCCGAGTGGAACGAAAACGCCTGCATGATCAGCGCACGTTTGGCCCAATCGGAATAAGGATACAGGCGTTCAACTTCCGAGAAATACCAAGCCGCATCGTCCGAGCGATTCTGCGACAGTTCGTATTCACCACGGGTGTAGATCTGTTCCGGCGTGAACCCTTCAAGGTTCTGGCTCCGGTCAGCGCCTTTGTTGCCGAAAAGGCCGCCTCCGTTACCACACGCTGCCAAAACTGCTGTCAGAAGAATCGCGCCTGCGAGTCTGACTGCCGCTTTGCTGCCAACCATACCGCCCATCCTTGTCGTCTTACTTAAGGGGGTTCGCCCCGAATTGAGCCATGGTCTAGCACAGAAAATTCCGGTGCAAAACGCCTTATGCAACTTCTGGCGCAAATGTCGTCAGAGTTGATCAGATCAGGCGACTTCCGGAATTTCGTTTACAATAAGGCCCTGCCCCGGCAGACGTGCGGCCTGCTGCGGCGTACACAGCATCGGACGCACCGCACCGGGTGTCTCGAACAGGTTGCGCAGAAGGGTGTTGGTCAGAGAATGGCCCGATTTGTTACCGGTGAAGTGGCCCAAAATCGGACCACCTGCCAGATAGAGGTCACCCAGAGCATCCAGCATCTTGTGACGCACAGCTTCGTCGGCGCGGCGGAAACCACCGGGCGTCAGTACCTCGTCGCCCTGAACAACAACGGCATTGTCCAGCGTACCGCCCAAGGCCAGCCCGTTGGCACGCATGGCTTCGACATCCGTGCGACGGCAGAATGTACGGCAATCGCTGAGTTCGCGCGCAAAGGAACCGTTGCGCATATCCAGCGTTTTGGTCTGGCTGCCGATTGCGCTGTCTTCGAAATCAATGTGGAAGTCGATGATCAAACCGTCGGCAGGAACGATACTGGCATCCGCGCCTTCGCGCGACGCGGTCACGGGCTTCAGAACCTCATAGGCCAGAACCGGGCTGGCTTGACGGCGCACGCCTTTTGCCATGATACCGCGCACGAAGTCGATCGAAGACCCGTCCATGATCGGCACTTCGGGACCATCAATCTCGATCAGCGCATTGTGTACACCACATCCGGCCAATGCGGCCATGATATGTTCAATGGTCGAGACCGAGACGCCTGAGTCATTCACCAGTCGCGTGCAGAGCGGGGAACGCTCGACCGCATGGTAGATGGCCGGGATCATCGCATCGCCCAGATGAATATCCGTACGTTTGAACCAAATCCCATGCCCCGCCGCAGCAGGCTTTAGAACCATGGTTGCGGGTTGGCCGCCATGCAGTCCAACGCCTTTGAACGTGACCGGAGATTTGAGCGTATGTTGCAAAATGGGCCTCGGTGAGCAGTGTCCAGCCTGCGAGGGCTGTGTTGGACACTCAGTTAAGGAAGCCTGCGTCAAGGCTCAACTCACTCTTTGTAACCGAATGAAACATGTATGTAACAGATCGGCAAAACCCTGCTTACATATTCGTAAACCACCATTTCTAAACGATAAAGGGCCGCTAAGAAGCGGCCCTGTGAGTGGATTTTGTTACCGCGATCAGTTGGCTTGACGGCGCAGGAAGGCAGGAATTTCGATACGATCCTGCTCCGGATCGGCCTCATCCTGGACCGGCGCGGTGGCCTCGGACTGGCGCAGAACCGGTTGCTGACGCGGTGCTTGCGCCGGTGTATCCGCAGCATGACCGGTCATCCGATCGATCAGACGATTGAAGCCAAAACGCGACCGCTCTTCAGGTTCGGGCTGCGAAACGGCCTCGGGCTGACGCGGTGCAGCCGGACGCTGCGGCGCAGACGGAACCTTTTGTACAGCCGCCTGCAGACGCTGCAGCGCTTCAGGCGACGGTGTCCCTGCCGCATGGCCGCGCGGGGCGACAAAGCTTTCGGACGCGGGTTCGACGTGTTCGGGCTGCGGCTCAAAGTCGGCGACGCGCGGCTGGTACGCCGGAGGCGGCAGATCATCCTCTTCCCGCTCGTCTCGCGGCAGGAACTGCGGTTGCGCAGGCTCTTCCGCTGCCTCAAACAGCGAAGGTTCACGAGGCTCTTCCATCTGAGGCGCGGCTTCTACCATTTCGGCTGCAACAGGTGCGTCTTCCTGAATGTGCTCTTCCGCCGAAACGGTGCGTGTCAGTGGCTCGGACATTGACCGACGCGCAACAGGTACATCCACGGGTTTTTCGCTGGCGTCGATACCGGTCGCAACGACCGATACACGCATGCCGCCTTCCATGGCTGTGTCCAGCGTCGACCCGACGATGATGTTTGCTTCGGGGTCCACTTCTTCGCGAATGCGGTTGGCCGCTTCGTCCAGTTCGAACAGGGTCAGGTCGTGGCTGCCGGTGATGTTGATCAGCACGCCCTTCGCGCCTTTGAGGCTGATTTCGTCCAGCAGCGGGTTGGCAATGGCTTTTTCTGCCGCTTGAACCGCACGATCTTCGCCGGTTGCCTCGCCGGTTCCCATCATCGCTTTGCCCATCTCGTCCATCACGGCACGAACATCGGCAAAATCGAGGTTGATCAGGCCAGGACGAACCATCAGGTCCGTCACACCCTTAACGCCTTGATACAGAACGTCGTCTGCCATCGAGAAGGCTTCGGTAAAGGTGGTCTTTTCGTTGGCCAGACGGAACAGGTTCTGGTTCGGAATGATAATCAGCGTGTCGACAACCTTTTGCAGTGCTTCAACGCCGTCTTCGGCCTGACGCATCCGCTTGGCGCCTTCGAATTGGAAAGGCTTGGTGACGACACCCACCGTCAGCACACCCAATTCACGGGCGGCTTGCGCGATGATCGGTGCAGCGCCGGTGCCGGTGCCGCCGCCCATACCGGCGGTGATAAAGCACATATGCGCGCCTGCCAGATGATCGACGATCTGCTCGATGCTTTCTTCGGCGGCTGCCGCGCCAACGGTTGGACGAGCCCCTGCGCCCAGACCTTCGGTGACCTTCACGCCCAACTGCACGCGTGCCGAAGACTGGCTTTGCTGCAGCGCCTGCGCGTCGGTGTTGGCGACCACAAAGTCGACGCCGTCCAGCTGTTTCTCAATCATATTATTGACGGCGTTCCCGCCTGCACCGCCAACGCCAAATACTGTAATCCGAGGCTTCAGTTCGTCGTGCCCGGGCATCGAAAGATTCAATGTCATGCTCTGTCCGCCTGTATTTATGTCCCGCCAAAGCGGTGTTTTTCTTACCTATCCTTGTTCGATTCTAGCCGGATGATGCGAAAAGGTCACGTCAAAAATCGCGTTTTGCCACAAAATATGGAGAAAATAAGGCAGCAACCGGCGGCATTTCGCAGGCACTGCCAGATATAGCGGAAACATCGGCGACCATAACAAGACACCCATCACCCCGCGAAGGAATCCCCTCCTTCGCGCACAGACAGACTATTTCTACACTGCGGAAAACTGCTCAGGTCCTGCCGCGAGACCTCTGACGGGCCCTGTGGATATTTTGAGGGATAAAACTGCGCGCCGCAACCGGAAACTTCAACTGGTCGGGGCGTTTGGACAGTTCAGGCTGCTTTCCGTGATACTACGCACTTCCTGAATTTCTCCGTCTGCAAATGAAGCCAGCCTCACCATCAGACGGCCTTCGTGCAAAAACGGCCACCAGCAAACCGGGATTCCGTCCGGATCGTTGTCATAAAGAAAGCAGATCTGACCGTTTGGCGTCGTGATTTGCCCATAAACACATCCCCGGCCCTCTTCCCGCCAAACCGAGACGCGACGGTTCAGAAATTGCTCGGTCCCGACCAGATCGCCACTGCGAATCTCGTAAAACGTAAGAGTTTTGCCGACCGCAGCGTCCAGAAACGCGTCTGGCGTGATCATACTCTGCGCCGTGGCCCAGCCAGGCAACAGGGCAGCGCCAAGCGCGGCCCAGCGCAAGTGCTTACCAGTTATCACGGAACCACCGCACTGCGCGTTTGAACGGGCGCGCAGCATAGGTGTCGACCGGGATCTCGAAATCCCACCATTCATCCTGAGGATGGGCCGCAAACAGGCTGAGACCCACGGCAGAGGAAAACGCAGGGCCCGTCGCCGATTGCGGCAGGCCATGCACACGCAACGGGCGTCCCAGACGCACGCGCTGTCCCAGAATGCGGGTGGCAAGTCCGTCCAGCCCCATGATCTGGCTACCGCCTCCTGTCAGAACGATTTGTTGGCTTGGCATATGTTCGAACCCAGCGGCGTCAAGACGCACGCGGACCTCTTCCAGAATCTCTTCGACGCGCGGGCGCATGATGCCGATCAGCTCGGCCCGACTTACAGTGCGACGGTCATGTTCCCAGTCACCGGTGTCACCACCGATATCGATCATATCCCGGTCATCGGCCCCGGTTGCGTGCACGCCCCCGTTGAAGGTTTTGATCCGTTCGGCCACAGCCGCAGGCACACCCAGACCCATCGAGATGTCGCTGGTTACGTGATCGCCGCCCATTCCGACGCAATCCGCGTAGATCATGTGCTTCTTCATGAAGATCGACACGCTGGTGGTGCCACCACCCATGTCGATACAGGCTGCGCCCAGCTCCTGCTCATCTTCGACCAAAGCGGAGATACCCGACACATAGGCCGAGTTGGCAATACCTGCGAGCTCAAGATCACAACGCTTGATACAACGCACGATATTCTGGATCGCCATCGCGTCTACGGTCAACATATGCATGTCGACCGCGAGGCTTTGACCCATCTGGCCGCGGGGATCGATCAGACCCGATCGGTTGTCGAGCGCAAAGTTCACCGGCTGCGCATGCAACACCTCGCGCCCCTCACCGTAATCTGGCACGTCGCAGGCGTTCAGAACACGGCCGACCTCGGCCTCGGTAACAAGCTGACCATCAAGGTCGACTTGCGCATCCAACCCATAAGAGCGCGGATTGGCCCCCGAAAAGCAGGCGATCACGTGATCGACGCGCATATCGGCCATCTTCTGCGCCGCTTGCAACGCGGTACGGATGGCGCGTTCGGTTTCCTGCATGGCGGTGACTTCGCCAAATTGTACACCGCGCGAGCGCGTGGTCGCCGCGCCAATGACGCGGAACCCTGTCTGGCCTGCCATCGAACCGATGGTGTTGTCTTCACTCAGCCGACCCGTGCCGTCAAAACGCAAAACAAGGCAGGCGATCTTTGAGCTACCCACATCCAGAATGGCAATCACACCGCGTTGCAATGCCTGCCGCCGCATCTGGCGCATAGCGCGTTGGGACTGATAAAGATCGGTCATCATGGTCGTTACTGCCCGTTACTCACGTTCACTTTTGTATTCCACCAGTCTTCGCTGGCGGCTTTGCTCATTCGGATGGTTGGACGCTGGCCAAGGCGCATGTCGACAACGGCCACATCACGTTCCAGAAGGTCCTGCACTTCGTTGACAGCCAGCACGCGTTCGAGCGCACGCACCGGGCGGGTGGTCGGCAACATGATGCGCTGGCCACGGTCCAGAACCAGATCCCAGCGCCGCTCGCCCACGCGCACCAGCCCACGCACGCGGTTGCCCAGGCTGCGCGAGGTTTGAAAGATCTCAAGCGCTTCAGCGACATGAGCGTCCGCGCCCTTGCCGGCAATCAAAGGCAGGTCTGAATGGTCCTTACGCGAAGGAGTCTCTTTGACGTGGGCTCCGGTATCATCCAACAATTCCAGCCCATCGCGGGTGCGCCAGACTATCGCTGGCTGACGCTCAACTACATCCACCTGCAGGATACCGCCCGGACGGATGCGCACGGTTGCTGATTTCACCGGGTCCAGGCCGGTTATCGTATCGCGCATGTGTTCGACATCCAGGTCCCAGGAACTGATCGGGAAATCCAAAGGCACGACCTCGCGGATGTCCTCGGACAAGCTGGTGCCAGCCCCATCAATGGCCATCAGATTGACCATGAACTCAGGACGTTCCTGAATCGAAGTGCGTATATCGGCAACAAAGGCCGTGACAGCATCGCGCCGCTCTGGCGAGGCGAAGTAAAGCCCAACGGCCGCAGCAACAGCACAGATCGGCAAACCGACTTTGACACCCATGCGGATGCCCGGCGTGAGCATCCAGCGCTGAAGCCTGTAGCTCAGGCGCGACGGTGCCGGATCGTTGCGGCGTGCGGTGCGGGAAAACACCCGCGCCCCGCGCAGGCGCAAAATCGGCTCTGCTTCGTGCGTTTCCGTGTCTGCGGATGCGAAATCAGCATCCGGCCCCGCAAGCGGTTTGGATCGATGGATTTCCAGTGAACGGCTGGCGGTCAACGGTCGCATGAGGCGTCCTCCACCATCCAGGCGCATAGCTGGCCAAATGTCATGCCCAGATGGGCGGCCTGTTCCGGGGCCAGCGACGTGGGCGTCATTCCGGGTTGCGTGTTGGTTTCCAGCAGAAACAGACCATCAGCGCCCATGCTGTCATCCCACCGGAAATCGGTACGGCTGACGCCCCTGCACCCCAACACATCATGCGCGCGCACGGCGTAATCCATGCAACGATCGAAAATGTCTTGCGGAACGTCAGCGGGCAGAACATGCCAAGATCCGCCGGGTTTGTACTTGGCGTCGTAGTCGTACCAGCCATCATCCGTCATGATTTCGGTCACGGTCAGGGGTCGGTCCCCCATCACAGTCACGGTCAGCTCGCGCCCGGCCACGTATTTCTCGACCATGACCTGATCGGGCATCGCTTCATCCAGCTGCGGCGGACCATTGGCGTTTTCGTGCACGATGTAGATACCGACGCTTGAACCCTCATTATTGGGCTTGGCCACATAGGGTGGCTCCATCACGTGGACTTCGATGACTTCGACCTTTGGCACGATCACGCTGGGCACGATCGGCAAGCCCTCGGCCTGATACACTTCTTTGCTGCGCTGTTTATCCATCGCGAGGGCCGAGGCCAAAACGCCGGAATGGGTGTAGGGAATCCGCATCCACTCCAGCAGACCCTGCACACAACCATCTTCACCCCAGCGTCCATGCAGGGCGTTGAAAGCCACATCCGGTTTGATGTCCAAAAGGCGCGCATAAAGGTCGGGACCTGCGTCCAGTTCGACCACTTCAAAGCCTTCTCCCACAAGGGCGGCTGCGCATTCGCGCCCAGAGCTGAGAGACACCTCGCGTTCCGCCGAGGGTCCACCCATCAATACCGCCACTTTGGGGTTTGTCCTGCTCGACATTCCCAACGTGCGCCTCAATGTCCCCGGACCTTATGTGGTGGTCCGTACTGCGTTATGCCTTTGATCCGTCGCCTGAATTAGCCTGTTATTGGTCTGACGGTTGGGGCTTTATTCTTTCAGCGGATCACCGACCCGCATGATTTCCCACTCTAGCGTGATGCCGCTTGTTTCGTAAACCTTTTTTCGCACTTCTTCGCCCAGACCTTCCAGGTCAGCGGCAGTGGCCGCACCGGTATTGATCAGGAAATTCGAGTGTTTGGGGCTCATCTGTGCACCACCCAGCGTCGCGCCACGCATTCCGGCGTCATCAATCACTTTCCACGCCTTGAGATCATGCACGTCATCCGCCTGCCCCGTCGACGAAAACCCGGCCGGATTGCGGAAAGTTGACCCGGCGCTACGATCTTTAGTGGGCTGGGTTTCATCACGCATTTTCAGTTGCGCTTCCATGCGGGCGTGAAGCTCTGCCGGGTCGCCAGAGGGCCCTTGAAACGTCGCCGAAATCAACACGGAGCCTTCAGGCAGATCGGACTGGCGGTAGCGGAAGTTCAGATCTTCGGGGGTCAGGTCAAGCAATTCACCCCGTCGGGTGACAATAGTCGCTTTGCGCAAGACATCCGCCGTGTAGCTGCCATAACAGCCCGCGTTCATCCGAACCGCCCCGCCAACAGAACCGGGTATGGTACGCAAAAAGGTCAGATCGACCCCGGCATCCGCTGCTTTGCGCGCCACATGGGCGTCCAATGCCGCCGCGCCTGCGGTGACCGTGTTTCCTTCGATCTCGATCCCGTTGAAACCGCGTCCCAAGCGGATCACCACAGCGCGCAAGCCACCGTCACGCACGATCAGGTTTGAACCGACACCCATTGGGAAAACCGGAACATCCGACGGAAGACCGCGCAAAAACGTTTGCAGGTCCTCGACGTCGGCGGGTTGGAATAAGTAGTCTGCGGGGCCACCAACGCGCAGCCATGTCAGATCGTTCAGCGGTCGGGCCGGGGTCAGACGACCCCGAACTTCGGGCAGATTGCTCATGTGGTTGACTTTTTCACTAGGCTGCGCGCGCCAACTCCACCCACGATAACAGCAAGCAGGAACGGCAGGACCGATCCAGTCAGCCAGATGAAGGGACCAAATGCCTGCTCTTCCTCGCCCGTGCTGACGCCCGCCAGCATCACGATCAGCGCCAACGCAACTGCCGAGGTCAGGCCGATGAGCCAAAACAATCCTCTGACACCGATCCAGAGCCCGGCAATTAGCCCGGCAACTCCGCCAAGTATCAAAGAAATAAGTGGCAAATAGGCGAATGTGGCAATATCGACCATGTGGCCTCCTGAATATGGCCGTTACTTGTTAGCCGCCTTCATGCCCTGCATTTTCGCTTTTGTCCAACGGCTCAGGTAAATCACCGGCCAGCGCAGCATCGACATGCCCATACCCAGCACCAACAGGCCGATCCACGGACCGTGCTGATATGTGACATAACCCAGAATTGGGATTCCCACGACAATCAGGACATAAGCACGTGTCCAGTGGTTATCCTTGCTGGGAACCATCGCAAGGATATTGGCGGACAACCCCCAAAGAGCGGCCAGAGCAAGGGACCAACTCATTCCGCCACCTCTCGGCCCGTCCATTTACGCCAGAAATAGCGGATCGGATTGCGAAACATCGAAACAAAGCCGCCAAAAGCGAGAGCAGACCAAACCCAGCCATGGTCATATCCCAACCAAACGATCAAAACCGGCGCACAAATCAAAAGTACAATCCCCGGTGGGAATTGCAGCCGCATTGGCATCATCGCCACAACAGTGGCACAGATCACCCAGAGGGCTGAAAAGATCACGGAAAAATCCATTTCCCCCTCCGAAGGATGGTGATGGCGGGTAGCAGGTCAATACATCCTATGGTTGCGCATCAACAACCCGGAATGTCAAACGGCTTGTTTTCTCATCAGTCTCTCTGGCAGACCATTGGCCCATGCACTGATGGTCCCCGCCCCGAGACAGACGACCATGTCCCCTGGACGGGCTTGTTCCCGAACCAGACGTTCAAGATCGTTTTCATCCAACAGCGCTCGTGCGTGACGGTGTCCATGGCGGATAAGCCCTTGCACCAGATCATCGCGGCTGGCCCCTTCAATCGGGTCCTCCCCGGCCGCAAACACTTCGGCGATGGCCACGACATCCGCATCGTTGAAGCAGGTGCAGAAGTCGTCAAACAGGTTGGACAGACGTGAGTAACGGTGAGGTTGGTGGACAGCGATGACACGGCCTTCGGTCGCTTGGCGCGCAGCTTTGAGGACCGCAGCGATTTCGACCGGGTGATGGCCATAATCGTCGATGATGGTAACCCCATCGACCTCCCCGACCTTGGTGAAGCGACGGTTGACCCCACCGAAATTGGCCAGGGCCTCGCGGATCTCATTCGCTTTCATACCCAAATGGCGGGCAACCGCCACCGCAGACAGCGCGTTCGAGACGTTGTGGTCCCCAGGCATCGGCAGGGTACAGCCTTCGATCACTTTGTCTTCGTATTGCAGGTGAATGTCGAAATGCGCAACGCCGCCTTTGTAGGTCAGATTCTCGGCCCGCACGTCTGCCTGAGCATTGAAGCCATAGGTGCGCACACGGCGGTCCGTGATGCGCCCGACCAAAGCCTGCACCTCGGCATGATCCGTGCAGCAAACGGCCAGACCATAGAAAGGCAGGTTCGAGACGAATTCGTGGAACCCATCACGCAATTTGTCGAAATCCCCCCAATGCTCCATATGCTCGGGGTCGATATTGGTAACGATGGCGATGGTCGCGGGCAGACGATTGAACGAGCCGTCGGATTCGTCAGCCTCAACCACCATCCATTCGCCCTGCCCCATGCGCGCATTCGAGCCATAAGCGTGGATGATGCCGCCATTGATCACGGTCGGGTCGAAGTCACCCGCCACCATTAGCTCAGCCATCATCGTGGTCGTGGTGGTCTTGCCGTGTGTGCCCGCAATCGCGATGTTCGAGCGTAGGCGCATCAACTCGGCCAGCATGTCAGCACGCCGGACAACGGGCAGTCCTTGGGCGCGTGCCTCATCCAGTTCCGGGTTGCCGGGTTTAATCGCAGTCGAAACAACCACAACAGCGGCGTTTTCAAGGTTTTCAGCCCGCTGCCCGACAAAGATTTCAGCCCCCAAACCCGCCAGCCGGTCGGTGATCTTGGATGCCTTCAGGTCCGAGCCCTGCACCCGATACCCCAGATTCAAAAGCACCTCGGCGATGCCGGACATCCCGATCCCTCCGATTCCAACAAAGTGGATCGGTCCTACGTCTTGCGGCAGTTTGGTTGCGGGATTCATGCGGTCTCCTTCTGCGCCAGTTGTTCGACAAGATGTACCAAACGCTCGGTCGCGTCGGGGGCACCGGTCGAAAGGGCGGCATGGGCCATTTTCTGTGCGGCTTCGGGGTTGGTCAGAACCGTGGTGATTTGCTGCGTCAAGGCGCGAACGTCAAGCGCATTTTCAGGGATCATTATCGCACCGCCCGCCTGTACCAATCCACGCGCATTGGCGGTTTGGTGATCTCCGGCAGCAGCGGCAAAGGGGATCAGGATTGAGGGTCGCCCGATGACCGAGATATCGGCCACGCTGGATGCACCCGAACGCGAAATGACCAATTGGGCGTCCGACATGCGACGGGGCACGTCCGCGAAAAAGGTCTGAACTTCGGCGCGGATACCATGATCAGTGTAGAACGCTGTGACTCGCGCGCTGTCTTCATCCCGGGCCTGATGTGAAACGCGGATGTGGTTACGGATGTTTTCAGGCAAGGCGGCAATGGCCTCGGGCACCACATCGCTCAGGATACGCGCACCTTGTGAGCCGCCCATGACCAAAATCGACATCGGGTAATCGCCGGGTGGAATGTATCCTGCGGCGGCGCGGTCCAGAACGGCGGCGCGTACCGGATTGCCGGTGTGGACGCCCTGCGCCCCTTCGGGCAGGTCCGTTGGCCAGACACCGCATGCAACCTGTGCAACGCGAGTGGCGAACAGCTTGTTCACACGGCCCAACACACCGTTCTGTTCATGGATCATGCGCGGGATTTTCAGCAGCGTTGCCGCGCCCAGCGCAGGGATCGACGGATACCCGCCAAACCCGACAACCACGTCGGGCTTATCACGCATCATCTGGAACGCCATGCTGGTCACGCCGCCCACGATCTTGGGGCCGACCAGCGCCTTGGCTGCTAAACCGCCGCGAGCAAAGGTGGCCGAGGACACCTCGGTAATCTCGGTCGCATCCGGGAAGGCGCCGGTATAGCGCGCACCGCGTGCATCGGTGGACAAGCGCACGCGCCAACCTTTGTGAAGCAAAGCCTCGGCCAGGGCCTGAGCGGGGAACATATGTCCCCCGGTTCCGCCAGCCGCAATTAACAGGTAAGGGTTCCCCATTATCCTCGTCCGCGCAGAATATCGCCAAGCTCGCCCTGTGGACGGGTTCGGGTAAAGGCCAGCAACATGCCGATGGCAATGCCGCCCGCAATCAGCGACGAGCCGCCATAACTGACAAAAGGCAACGTCATGCCCTTGGCGGGCAACAGGCGCACGGCGACGCCCATGTTGATCATCGCCTGAACGCCGAACATGCAGGCCAATCCGGTGCCTGCCAGACGTATGAACATGTCCCGTTCGCGCATCAGCCGCAGCAACGAGCGCACGACAATCAACGCATAGAGCGCGATGATAATCAGCACCAGGATCAGGCCGTATTCCTCGGCCGCGACAGCAATGATGAAATCGGTGTGCGCATCAGGCAGCGACCATTTCACTTGCCCTTCCCCGACACCAACGCCGAACAACCCGCCTTCGCGAATGGCGTTAGTGGCATAGCCAAGCTGGGTGGTCGGATCGACCTCTTGATTCAAGAAGCCATCGATGCGGCGGGCAAAGTGTTCGGAGTTTGAATAGGCAAACATACCAGCCAAAACGACCGCCCCCGCCATGCCGACGAGCAAAAGCATCGGGGCGCCCGCCACGAAATACATCACGCCCCAGCCGAACAGGATCAGGCAGGCCTGACCGAAATCGGGCTGCATCACCAACATCCCAACGATCGACATGCACAGCGCAAAGGACCAGATACGCCCAGGAGGGCCATTGATCTCTTGCGACGCGGCCAGCAACCATGCCGCCACAACTATGAAGCCGGGTTTCAAGAACTCGGACGGTTGCAGAGAGGCAAAGCCCAGCGAATACCAACGCACCGCGCCTTTTCCAAAGTCGGTTCCAAAGACCGGAAGGAAGACCAGCGCCACAAATGACGCCAGAAAACCAAGAACAGCCAGACGCCGCACCAAGGTCGGCGACATCATCGATGTCAGCAGCATCGCGATCAGCGCCAATCCGCCGAAGATGGCCTGACGCTCGACATAATGGAAAGGATCGAACCCGTTGCGCCCGGCCAGCGGCGGCGATGAGGCCAAACCCAACAACAGACCGATGGTGAAAAGGATCAACACGCAGGACATCGTCCAGCGATCAATTGTACGCCACCACTTTGGTAGAATCGGTTCTCCGCGCTGGTCCTGGACCGCGCCATACACCATCTCAGTCATGAGATACCGCCACTCTCTGCCTCGTTAACGTCCCGTTTTCGGGATCTGTTCGAGAGTCTACATGCAATTTGGTGTTTGGGCTAGTGGAATGAGGGCCGAGCTGGATTTTCGGCCTTCATGTTGTTCAGTTCGAAAGATCAGACCAACGCCAGCAGCTTTGCAACGTCCAGAAGGCCCGCTTTTCCAAAAAGCTCATCCTTGGAAGGCATGACCGGATTACCGGCGGCATCCTTTTTCCCGTTCACGTCGTCCACCTGAAGTTCACTAACTGCGGCGGGCAACCAATACCAATGCGCAACACTGTGTCGAGTTGGACTTGCATTCAGCCCCTCAAACAGGTCCTTGATGTCCTTTCCGGACAAATTGGCCGCAGATTTTCGCTGCATCAAGGCAATCGCCCCGGCGACCAGAGCACAAGCGCCAGACGTACCGCCAAACTCTGTGTACAGCCCAGCCGGATCGTCTCCTGCTTTTGCCCGAGCAGCGACCGGCCCCGCAAGCGTTCCTTCGACATGACCACGAGGTCCCGGCACATCGAGCGTGACAAGTCGCTGAGGTGAATAGCTAAGGTAAGGTATTTTTTCCGTGCAAGATCCCGGTTTCTTGTGCAAGTCGGGATCTACGTGAAAATCGCCAGCTGAAGCGGCTTGCCGGTCAAGGCGGATCTGGTTCCGGTTATACACCTCTCCGTCATCCGAAGGGGCCACAACGGTCAGGTGGTCGTCGGACGAATAGTTTGAATAGCCAGACCGAAAAGCCTGATAACTCACGGCACCTACAGAAATGACACCGTTATCCGTGTCGGACGACAAGCTGGCGGGGTAGATCAACTTGCTTCTGCCATCATTGCCCGCAGCGCAAACCACAGGGATTTTTTTGCTGACCCATGTGATGACCTTGCTCAGAAGAGCCCAGTCCGCGCTGATGCCAAGTGCATCCTGTGACGGCTCACCTAGCTTGGTTTCGTGAATCCGCGTCTTTTCGTCGTCATCCAGATCAGGATACCCCGGCCAATGGTTCGGGTCCGCAACATCCCTTGGGAAAAGGATCACCTCGACATCCTTCGAAAAGGCATACAGGAACGCTGCAATCAGTTCTCGCGGACTGGGAGAGATTGAGGTGGTGATTGGCAGGACTTTGCTCAGCGGGTCGACACCGAAATAGGTTGCGATGTTGCCCGCGTTACCGAACTGATCAGCCGCATATGAGGTGCCGCTGGTTAGACCTGCGCAGCTGGTCCCGTGCGCGGCATAGCGGTCATCATAGGCGTGAACATACCGTTTGACACCGCACCCTGACCGGATTTCATCGACGATCTTTTCTTCTGCCGGAGTGAGCGTGCCGATGGTCGAGCCTGCGGGCAAGCCATTCAGCCAAGAAACCTTTTCTTCCCGATGCTTGGCAGCCGCTGGGAAAGAGGTCAGCAGATCGTATTTCACCCCATATGGATGGCTGGCAAGATCAATCGCGTCGTCCCATAGAATCTGTCCGTCCCCTGTTGGTGCATCCAGATTCGGGTGATAGGGCGCGACCCCCATATCGATCAGAGCGATATGTGCCTTGCTGTCCGGCGGCGGGGTGAAATCCCAAGCCACATCCCCAATCACCGGGCAAATCTCACCGCTTGCCGGAGGGGTCGGTACCGTGATCGCGTTGATCGCGACCAGATGCCAAAGATAGTAGAAACGTTCATAGTTTTCCTGACCGTCGGTCATCTCAAATCCTCCCCTACCTCAACCCAGCCACTCGTCCTGGGCGGCGTCCATAAGCTCGTCCAGAACCTCGGCCATGTAGGCGACTGTCTTGCGGGCCAGTTCCCGCCCTGCCGCCGTGTCGCTGGGATAGTGCAGCCCTGCCCATTCGCGGTTTTCAGCAATACGCTGTGCCCGATGGAAAAGGGCGATCGTACCAGGGTGTTCGGGCAGGATACGCGAAAACATCTCGGCAATTGCGAAGGACTGGAAGGAATGGTTTGAAGGGTAAGCGGCGTGGTATGGCACCGCAATGTAAGGCCGGATCAACGGCTGAATAATGTTCGGGCGCGGTCGGCTGAACCGGTTCTTATAGGTCAGCCCGACCTCATTGGTCAGCTCCAAAAGGATAACCATGAGCGCTCGTGTAGCACCAAAACCTCCGTCGTCTTCGATGCCAAGGGGCGACAGGTAGTCATCGATCCCGAAACTGGCCTGCGCAACGATTTCTTCACGGCGCAACGCTTGGTCAGCGTTTTTCAATGCACCTTGCAGTTTGAGCAGATAGCGCGTCTCTTCAAGACTATCATCCGGCCCAGGAGGCGGAAGCAGATCAATGTTTTCCCAGATCTTGCCTTTGAGCTGATCTGCCAACGGAACGCCGATCTGGCATATATCGCGGATCTCACGCCAACCGAAAGCGGCCTCGCTGCCCTCAAAGGCAAAATCGCTACGGTTCCGATTTCGGTTGCGGTTGCGATTTCTGTTCCGGTTTCTGTTCCGGTTCCGATTTCTGTTCCGGTTTCGGTTGAGCGCAAAGGCCGAGCTTTGGCTGAGCGATAGTGCGGCGACCCCAAAAGCGGATCTGTTCAGAAGTTCGTCCTGAACTGCATCCTTAACCTCACCGACTTCGAACAAGCGCAAAACTTCACTATCGCTAAAGTACTTTCTAATTTCTTCAAGGTGATCAGCGGTGATCAATGTCGGATTGATCTTGCTCAGCGCCTCAATAAAGATCAGAGCGTTTTTACTTTGTGTGGCAAACAACGCGGCTTCAACTGCTGCACGCGGATCACCCTGACCCAGGCCCAGGCTTGCGGCTTTTAACGCCTTGCAGGAAATCAACTCACCACGTCGCGCAAGCATGCCAAACGCGTTGAGCGTGAATACATAATCCATATTGTCCCCCTTCCAAAACTCTTAAACCTGTTGTGGCAACCCGATCCGTGACAGGCCACTTTCCATCAGATGCGCGCTGAACCGGGTCGGCACCGGGAAACGATCCTGCTGAATGCACGCCAGTGACATGTCCGGCTCCAGGTTGATCAGCCGCTTCAAAGCCTGTTCCCCCATCTGGCGGTTTCCCGCATGTCCGTAAGCTGCCGCCAGATAGCGCATGACGGTTTTGAACTGTGGCTGAACTTCCATCACGGATTCACCAAATTCGATGGATGTTTCAAAATCGCCACTGACCAGAGATGCAACACATGCCGCACCGTCGAACAGATGCCGATACGGGCTGTGACGCCCAACCAACCTGGCCTGCTGCGCAGCTTCCCGCGCCAACGCGGGTCGGTCCGTATAGCAGTAGAGCATTGCGGCCGAATCCCAGCTCATGGCGCGATACGGGCTAAGTTCCAACGCGCGGTCCACCAGATCCTGTGCGACCGAAAACTCGCGGAAAACGTAGGAATGCACATGGGCAACAAGACCTAGCACAGTGCCATTATTGGGGTCAGCCTCGACAGCGCGGCGGGCCAGGTCGCGCGCCTGTGCCTCAAGCGTAGCGTCCCAAGTGCCATATCGCTCGCCGACCTTGAACGTGGTCACATAGGCCAGCCAGGCCAGATAGACCGGCTTGGGGTCAAGCTCGTACGCGGCCAGGATGTCGGCTTCCAGTTCGTCCAACCCCGGCCCACTCATCGTCAACAGATGATGCACGGCCGCAACCGCCGTCTTGGCCGCATGATGCGCTGCCGGATCACGCATATGACGCCCGTTGAGCAGGGCGGTGAGCAATGCATCAGTGGCATAGCTGATAAAGGACGTCAGGCCAGAACAGTTTTGTCCCAGAAAGTCACCCTGATCAGCCACGACGTTCTGGCTCCAGATCACTTTCCGGTCTTCAGACCTCATGGCAGTTGCAGACACTTGCAGCATGTCACCGCAACTCGCCGCCCGGCATTGCAAGAAAAGATCAGGCCCTGCCGTCAGCGGATCGGTCGGGAGCGGGATCTGTGACACCCGGTAATCCTGCACTTCAAGCGCTTCGATCTCGATCAGCGATTTTGACAATTGTTCAGCAACGATGTTGGAGACAAAAGTGGCCGTCTCGGACCCTGCCCCCACATCCGGAGACAACAGACCAACCACAAAATTCGGACGGGGGTGTGCAATCGAAGACGGCAGTGAAACACGCGCAGGCTGGCTTGTTGGTACCGGCATGGGGCCTGCTGCTGATGCCTGCTCAAGCGCACCCTCTATCGTCGCCCGCGACACCGTGAACAGCTCAAGCGAAGCGCCGATATTCTTGAGCTTGGGACGGCCGACAGAGTTAAAGAGAAAGTCGTTTCGACCACGTAATGCATTGCGCACAACGCTTGAAACCAGAACTTCGCCGGGTGAGCCCACACTTTCGATCCGGGCTGCCGTGTTGACCGCGTCACCAATAATCTGATGATCGACTTCAAACGTGTCACCCAGATGCACGCCGATACGATACCCTTTTGCATAGCGTTCAGCGCTTTGAGTCAGCACCTCCTGCACCCCCAGTGCGGTTTCCACCGCAGCACGCGCGCTTGGGAACACGGCGCACAGGCCGTCACCCGTCAGGCCCGTCACGCAGCCGCGAAAGCTTTGGACCAGTTCGCTGGCGCAATTCAGGTCGCGGCGGATTGTGGCAAGAGTTTCAATTTCAGCTTCGCGTACTTCAACTGAATAGTCGCAAGCATCCAAAAACAGAATGGCCCTGAGCTGTGCCTTAGGCAATTCGGTCGGCCTGTATAGATTCAGGTTTAATCCCATGATCGTATCTCTGACTTCTTTAACTAATTGGGATGCACCGCCCCAAGAATGATCAAGCTGCATCCGATGCATGCGTGGCGCAGATCCAGAGGTTGTGCACGTTTCGGCGCCGTCTTTTTTCGCAGGACCGACCCTTGGTCTGAATGGGCTTCAAAAGGCTGTTGTCGGCCTGACGGAGAAATTCGGTTTCTAAAATATGTTAAGTTCAATCTAATGCAGCTTATTGTATGTGTTTTATGAACTTTCGTCGACTTAATTTTGCTTTACACCCTCAAACAGGACTTTTCCTGACGGCTCTGAGGGCGGTGGCAAGCTGGTCGAGATTGGCCAGAAACGACGTTTCTTTCCCGCAGAGGGCGTGTAATCGCCGCTAAAACACTGAAGGACAGTATTGAGAACGTGCTCCAGAAACCTCGACGTTACTGCTGCCTTGCACATCCAACGCGTGGGGCAACCGAACTGGAAAACCCAATCGACGTATGGTGTTATGCTGCCTTCCCAATGCAAACAAAAGGGACAGATAACGTTCTAAACAAGTGTCCTATTGCTTCGATAGAACTTACCAATGTCTCAACTATAACGAATGTACAGTTTACCGCCCGCAGTTTATTTCGAAGTGATCCAGATGCTCTCGCGGGCCCGTTCCCAAGTTGCACAACGCAGTAGGAACATTTTTGCCTGTTCAACAGCTCGAAAAGTGGCGCGCGTGGTTATCTGAGAATCGTTAATCCTGCAACGAATTTTAATATCACCAACGGTTGGCAGGGCTTTCTCTCTTGTCATTGTACAGAATCCGCGCCAATGGCGGTGCATGAGGTTCGACACTATCATATTGGGGGCCGGAGCCGCAGGCATGATGTGCGCAGCCCACTGTGGCGGGCACGTTTTGGTGATTGATCACGCCAAAGCACCGGGCGAAAAGATCCGCATATCGGGCGGTGGGCGCTGTAATTTCACCAATATGTACGCAAGCCCGAGCAACTTCCTGTCGCAAAACCCGCATTTCTGCAAATCTGCGTTAGCACGTTATTCGCAGTGGGATTTTGTCGATCTGGTTGGGCGTCACAATATCGCCTGGCACGAGAAAACGCTGGGTCAGCTGTTTTGTGATGGGTCATCGAAACAGATTATTAAGATGCTGCTGGACGAGATGCGCGAAGCAGGAGCAGAGCTGTGGGTGCAAACGTCCCTGCGCGATCTGCGCAAGACCGAAAGCGGGTTTGCATTGGAGGTCGAACGTGACGGGCAACGGCAGCACCTGACCTGCGCCAATCTGGTGCTGGCCACCGGCGGCAAGTCGATCCCGAAAATGGGCGCGACCGGGCTTGCCTATGACATTGCCGGGCAATTCGACTTGCGCGTGACCGACACGCGCGCCGCGCTGGTCCCGTTCACATTCTCGGATGGTCGGTTCAAGGACTTGTCCGGTGTTTCCTTGCCAGCGCGGTTGTCAAACGATCGCACCAGCTTTGACGAAGCGTTGCTGTTCACGCATCGCGGCCTCAGCGGGCCGTCAGTGTTGCAGTTGTCATCCTATTGGTCCGAGGGTGAAGCGATCTGGGTAAATCTGATCCCAGATCTGCCGTTGTTCGATCTGTTGCGGACACAGCGTCAGAGCGGGGGTCGAAAGGCTTTGACGACAGAACTGGCGCGCCATCTGCCCGCCCGGTTGGTCGACTATCTGAGCAAGGTCATTCCTATGTCCGGGAACCTTGCAGATCAGTCAGATGCGAAACTGACAGATCTGGCCGCAGCCCTTTCAGCGTGGCAATTGGTACCGTCGGGGACCGAAGGGTATCGCACGGCTGAAGTCACGCTGGGTGGGATCGATACCGACGATTTGTCTTCTAAAACCATGGAGGCCAAGGATGTCCCTGGCCTCTACGCGATTGGCGAAGCGGTGGATGTCACCGGCTGGTTGGGTGGCTACAACTTCCAATGGGCATGGTCGTCAGGCCATGCCGCTGGTGTTGCCATTGCCGCCAAGCATTAACCGACGACGTTATACCCGCGCCCGCGCATACAGTTGCGCACGATCACTTCCTGATTCTGAGTGTTGTTGATCGCGCTTGCACCAGCACCGATCAACGCACCGGCTGCTGCTGCACGGCCTAGATCACTGGCACTGTTGTCGATGATTGCAGTGGTTGCCGCAGCACCGGCGGCGCCGATGGCAGCGGCGCCGGCAGTGTTGCTGTCGAGCGTCGGCTGAGATCGTGCAAGCGCCTGACAATTGGCCAGATCGGACTGATAATTGGGCCCTACCGCCCCGTCGATGATCGGGACATAGTTCGCCCCGCTATTGGCGCAGGCTCCGGCCAGTGCAACGACAGGAAGGGCGAAGAAAATTTTGCGTGCAGACATATCCGCTACCTCTTTGTGAACTGAAGGTGACGCAACCTTACTTCCCACAAAGTGTCAATCTGATTGGGAAAAGTCCAGATCAACCGGCAGAGCGTCGCCTTACGTCAGTCGTTTGCGCACTTGCTCGGTAAAGTCATCGCCGCGTTGCTCGAAATTATCGTATTGATCGAAACTGGCTGCCGCCGGTGCCAGCAACACCGTGTCGCCCTCTTCTGCGTCTTCGATAGCTTGCGCCACTGCTGCCTCCATCGTGGTGCAAACCTGGGCGTCCGCTTCCAGCTGCATCGCAAAACCCGCCGCTTCGCGACCGATTACATAAGCTTTGCGCACCTGATCCGATGCCGTGTTCAGAGCTGCGATACCGCCCTCTTTCTCAAGCCCACCGCAAATCCAGCGGATATTCTTGAACGCGCTCAGCGCCTTCAAGGCGCTGTCGACATTGGTCGCCTTCGAATCGTTGACGTAAGTAACCCCACCCGCTTCGGCAATGATCTGGCTGCGGTGCGGCAGGCCCGGATAGGAATGAAGCGCATCCTCGATCACACGCGGCGCAAGACCCAACGACCGGCAGGCGGCGTAGGCCGCGCAGGCGTTTTGGTGGTTATGCGCACCGGGCAGACCCTTGATCGCGCGCAGGTCGATGGAACCTGCCTGACGCCCCTTGCGGTATTCCGACAAGAAACCTTTGCGTGCAAACACTTGCCACCCCGGACCTGTCAGTTTGCGCGCAACCGAGATGCGGATCACCCGGTCATCCGTTGGCCCTTCGGACAATTGCCCAGCCAGAAATGCGCCTTCGATCTCGTCAATGCCAATGATCGCGCGGTCTGGCCCGCCTTCAGCAAAGAGACGCCGCTTGGCAGCAAAATAGCCGCCCATGCCGCCGTGTCGGTCCAGATGATCGGGTGAGAGGTTGGTGAATACAGCCACGTCGGGAGTCAACGCACGAGCAAGTTCCGTCTGATAGCTGCTGAGTTCCAAAACCACCACCGAACCATCGCCGCCCGGATCAATATCCAGAACCCCGCGTCCGATATTGCCCGCCAATTGCGCCTCGCGCCCGGCCTCGGTCAGGATGTGGTGGATCAACGCCGCCGTGGTGGATTTCCCGTTCGAGCCCGTCACCGCAATCACGCGCGGCGGCGTGTCGTAGTTGTTCCATTCCGAACCCGCGAAGGAACGGAAGAACAGGCCGATGTCGTTGTCCACCGGCACGCCAGCGTCCAAAGCCGCGGAAACGACCGGGTTCGGTTCAGGATAAAGATGCGGAATGCCCGGTGAGACGATCAGCGACGCAATGCCGTCAAACGCGCCGTGTTTACGCAGATCGGCGCAGGTGAACCCCTCGCCTTCGGCAGTTTCACGAGCTGCCGGGTTATCGTCCCAGCACACAGGCTCAGCCTTGCCAGCACGCAAAGCGCGTGCTGTCGCCAAGCCCGATCGGCCCAGCCCCAGAACTGCAACTTTTTGCCCTGAAAAGCCTTTGACCGGGATCATGTCTTACTTCCTTCGTCTAGCTGTGCCTCAAGCCAATCCGCCCGTTCTTCGACAGGTCGCTTTGGAATAAGGGTGGTCTTGAAACCAAGTTTGGGCAAGCGGTCGCACAAACCCTCATATTCCGCAAGAGCGTCAACCAGATCGTGCTGACGCTGACTGTCTTTCACATAGATTTCAGGCCAGGGCGGGAACAGAAAAATCTGACGGTCATAGTCAAGCCGGACGATCTGGTCTCGCAGGGCATTGTCCAGATCAGTGCCTGTGCGCTCAAACCAGATCAATGCATCCAATGCGGACCGGTCGAATAGAACCAAACCGTCCGGGGCTTGGGTCATATCGTTGAAGGCCGTCTCGATGACTTTCCGACAAAACGCTTCGGGATCTGTCCAAGGCAAGGCGGTTCCATCGACTTGCTGTTCCGCGATCACAACGCGGCGACCGGGTTCTGTAACAGTCTCATAGCCGCGCCGCGCCATCTCTTGCAGGAGGGTGGATTTACCGCCTCCTGAACAGCCTGACAGCACAATGCGACGGTTGCTCACCTTACCTTCAGCGTTGCCAGTCCGATCATCGCCAGGATCAGCGAGATGATCCAGAAACGGATGACGATGGTCGGTTCAGCCCAGCCTTTTTTCTCATAATGGTGGTGGATCGGGGCCATCAGGAAGACCCTCTTGCCGGTGCGTTTGAAGTAGAGGACCTGAATGATCACACTCAGCGCTTCGACCACGAACAGACCGCCAACCACGGCCAGAACAAGCTCGTGCTTGGTGGCGACGGCAATCGCACCCAGTGCACCACCTAGAGCCAATGAACCGGTGTCACCCATGAAGACCGCCGCGGGTGGTGCGTTGTACCACAAAAAGCCCAAACCGCCGCCGAACAAAGCAGCCGTAAAGATCAGGATTTCACCGGTTCCGGGCACGTAGTGCACGTCCAGATACTCGGTAAAGTCCACACGTCCAACCGCATAGGCGATGATTCCAAGGGTCGTGGCGGCAATCATTGCGGGCATGATCGCCAGTCCGTCCAGCCCATCAGTCAGGTTCACCGCATTGGCGGCCCCCACGATTACGACCACCGCAAACGGAATATAGAACAGGCCTAGATTGACCAGAGTGTCTTTAAACACGGGCACCGCCAGTTGGTTCTGCAACGCCTCGGGATGGTGCAAAGATGCCCAGAGCGAGGCCAGAACCGCAATGATGACGCCCAACGCCAGACGCATCTTGCTTGAGACGCCTTTCGTATTTTGCTTGGAGACTTTGGCATAGTCATCCGCAAAACCGATGGCCGCATAGGCCAGCGTTACGAACAGAACCATCCAGACATAAGGGTTGTCCCAGCGTGCCCAGATCAGGGTCGATGTCACAAGCGCACCAACAATCAGCAACCCGCCCATGGTCGGCGTGCCCGCCTTGGAAAAATGGCCTTCGGGGCCGTCATCGCGGATCGGTTGGCCCTTGCCTTGCTTTTTGCGCAGCACATTGATCAAGGGCTTGCCGAACAGGAAACCAAAGATCAGCGCCGTCAAAAAGGCGCCACCCGCGCGGAAGGTGATGTAGCGGAAGAGGTTCCAGAAGTCCCCGCCATCCGACAGGGCGGTCAACCAATACAGCATGACAATACCTTTCTCACACGCGGCGTCTGGGTGCGATCACCCATCAAGCGCGCTCCCTTGCCCCATTTTACGCAGACCGTCAACAATCGTTGCCAATGCCATGCTGAGTGACCCTTTGGCCAATACCGTGTCACCTTCATTGATCAATGCAGGCAAATGCTCGGCCATCTCGGCGCTGGTTTCGAACCAGAGCCCGCGCTTGTCATCGGGTAGCGCCTTGTGCATGGCCTGCATCAAGGGGCCGATGCAATGCACCTGATTTACTTTCCCCATGGCTGCAACATTCGCCATTTCGGCGTGCATCGCCACTTCCTGCGAGCCCAGTTCCTTCATGTCACCCAAAAATGCGATGCGGCGAGTACCTTGCGACGCAGCCAGCACGTCCAGCGCGGCCTCCATCGAGGTTGGGTTGGCGTTGTAGCTATCGTCCAGCAGTTCGATTTGGCCACCGCCGGACAGCGGCAAGTTTTCGCGTACACCGCGCCCTTTGACCGGAGACCACGCCCGCAAACCCGCAATCGCCTGATCCAGATCGACACCCAATTCCACGCACGCGGCCAATGCCCCAAGCGCGTTCATGGCAAAATGGGTGCCGGCAGAATTGACGTCAAAGCGGATGGGATAATCGCCGATCACGGCTTGGGCGTTCACGGCGTTGGCCGCTTGCTGTACGTCGGTCAATCGGTAATCCGAGGCCTTGCGGCCGAAATCAACAATTCCCGTCCCGTGGCCCAGCGCGGTTTGGCGCAGAATGTCTGCGTGCTTGATGTCTGCATTTACAATCGCGGCCCCGCCTGGCTCCAACCCTTCAAAGATCGCCGCTTTTTCATGGGCGATGCCTGCAACTGATTCAAAGGCTTCCAAGTGCACCGCAGCCACGGTTGTGACCAGCGCCACATGTGGGCGCGCCTGTTTGGCCAGCGGGGCAATCTCACCCGGGTGATTCATACCGATCTCAATAACGGCGAATTCCGTGTCGCGCGGCATCCGCGCCAAGGTCAGCGGCACGCCCCAATGGTTGTTGTAACTGGCCACGCTGGCATGGGTCTTGCCTTGGGTTTCGAGGATCGTCGCCAGCATTTCCTTGGTCGAGGTCTTGCCGACGCTGCCTGTTACGCCCACCACGCGCGCATCCGTTCGCGCCCGTGCGGCCTGACCCAAGGCTTCAAGTCCAGCCTGAACGTCTTCGACGATTAGCAAAGGTGCGCCGTCCGGCACATCATCGGGTATGCGCGACACCAGTGCAGCGCCCGCCCCCCTTTCCAACGCCTGCGCCACAAAATCATGACCGTCCCGCGCGGCTTTAAGCGCCACGAACAAGTCTCCGGGCTGAAGGGTGCGGGTGTCGATCGATACTCCATTTGCGATCCAGTCGCGCGTCCCCTGACCGCCCGTGGCCTCAGCGGCTTCGGATGCTGTCCAGAGTGTCATGCTACCCTCCCGTCAAGCGCGGCCACAGAAATACTGGCCTGTTCAACGTCATCAAAGGGCAGAACCTGATCTCCGACGATCTGGCCGGTTTCGTGCCCCTTACCAGCAATCAGCAGCGCATCGCCCGGTTGCAGCGCGTCGATGCCACGCAGGATGGCTTCGGCACGGTCGCCGACTTCGGTCACACTGGCCTGACCTGCGGCCTCAAGCGCACCTTCCATGACGGCAGCGCGGATAGTGGCCGGGTCTTCGCTGCGTGGGTTATCGTCGGTGACAAACACCACATCAGCATGGTTCGCCGCCGCCTTGCCCATCAGAGGGCGTTTCGTGGCGTCGCGATCCCCACCTGCCCCAACGATGGCGATCAGACGCCCCATGACATGCGGGCGCAGCGCCTTGAGGGCCGTGGCCACCGCGTCGGGCGTATGCGCGTAATCCACAAAAACCGTTGCACCGTTGTCGCGCGTTGCGGCCAGTTGCATCCGTCCCCGTACCGTTGTCAGATGCGGCAGAGTTTCAAAGACCTGCTCGGGGCTGTCGCCAGCGGCGATGACCAACCCACAGGCCAGCAGGATATTTTCGGCCTGAAATCCACCAATCAGGTTTAAACGAGTCTGGTAGGTTCGGCCTTGCCACGAAAAGCGCAGGTCCTGTCCTGTGGCGTCAAACCGCTGATTGATCAGGCACAAGTCAGCATCGCCAAGACCAACGGTCAACACCGATTGGCCCCGGGATTTTGCGATCCGCTGGACCTGCGCCCCCTTAGGGTCACTCAGATTGATCACCGCCGTGCCGTCTTGCGGCAACACACGGTCGAACAACCCGGCCTTGGCGGCAAAATACGCCTCGAAGGTTTCGTGATAGTCCAGATGGTCTTGTGTGAAGTTGGAAAACCCTGCGGCAGTCAGGTGCACGCCATCCAGGCGACGTTGCTCCAGGCCGTGGGACGATGCTTCCATCGCGGCATGGGTCACACCATTTTCAGCCGCCTCTGCCAGACAGCAATGCAGGGTGATTGGTTCAGGGGTGGTGTGCGCCAACGGTGCGGTCCATGCGCCCTCAACCCCGGTGGTTCCAAGATTGACAGCAGCGTGATCCAATTCAGACCAAATCTGGCGCACAAAGGTGGCGACAGATGTTTTTCCATTGGTTCCCGTGACGGCGACGATGGTTTTTGGTTGTGCTCCAAACCACAACGCAGCCGCCCCGGCCAGCGCCTGACGCGGGTCTTCAACCACAATCAGTGCGGCGTCTGATGCAGAAAGCTCGACCTCGGCGATCTGAGCCCCTTCGGCATCGGTCAGGATCGCGGATGCACCCATGCGCAGGGCAAACTGAATGAACTCTCCGCCATGCACCCGCGTGCCGGGAAGGGCCGCGAACAGGAAGCCGTCTTTCACCTCACGGCTGTCAACAGCCAGACCTGTGATGTCAGGGTTTGCGCCCCCGCGTGCGGTCAGGGCCAGTTGGTTGAGTTTCTTTGTCCTTGTGCCCATGACCCACCTCTTGCCGGACAGCCTAGTTTGAGGTCAGCGTTATAGCAGCGCCCGCCTCAGGCTCAAGCCGAGGACGCAGGCCCAGCAAGGGTGCGACGCGACCAATAAGTTCGGCGGCTACGGGCACGGCGGTCCAGCCCGCAGTGCGGCGCTTTTCGCCATATGCCAGGATCGAAGGTTCGTCCAATGTGACGATCAGAACGTATTTCGGATCATAGGCCGGAAAGATCGTCGCGAAGGTCGCAATGACCTTGTCATCGTAATACCCACCACGCGGCTTTGGCTTATCCGCTGTGCCGGTTTTGCCAGCCACGTCATAGCCTTTGACCTCGGCAAAGCTGGCGGTGCCGTCAGTCACCACTTTGCGCAGCATATTCTGAGCCTGACGCGCCGTGCTGTCCGACATGACCCGAGGGCCGTATTGCGGACCATTTTTTCTTAGAATAGTCGGGCTGACATAATGCCCGCCATTTGCAATGGCCGCGTACCCGGCCGCCAGATGCATCGGGCTTGTTGACAGACCATGACCGTAGGAAATGGTTACAGTGCTCAGTTCACCCCATTTTTTGGGCTTCAGGGGCACCCCGCCCTTGGCCTCTACAATTTCAAACGGCGTTGGATCGAACATGCCCAACGTGTTCAGGAAATCCTGCTGCCGCTGCGCACCGATCTGCAACGCCAAACGGCCCGTACCCCGGTTCGAGCTGTGAACGATCACGTCCGCAACGCTGATCTTGCCGTAATTCTTGCCGTTGAACTCACCGATGGGAAAGCGACCAATCTTCATCGGACCTGAAGTGTCGATGATCGTATTAGAATTCACCAGCCCCAGTTGGACGGCCTGCGCTGCAGTAAAAATCTTGAAGACCGAGCCCAGTTCGTAGACGCCTTGCACATAGCGGTTGAAGAGCGGGCTGTCCGATGGATCAAACCCCGAGGTCGGCGGGCGCGGACGGTCATTTGGATCAAACGACGGCAGAGACGCGGCTGATACAACCTCACCTGTGTGCACGTTCATCAGAACGG
Source organism: Ruegeria sp. HKCCD4315 (assembly GCF_013112245.1). Taxonomy (NCBI): domain Bacteria; kingdom Pseudomonadati; phylum Pseudomonadota; class Alphaproteobacteria; order Rhodobacterales; family Roseobacteraceae; genus Ruegeria; species Ruegeria sp. HKCCD4315. Next base: position 2,328,192 of record NZ_WVRN01000001.1, read on the forward strand.
CCGAGGCCCCCTTGGCGTTCATGATCTTCATACCGCCATAGAGCACCTGTTCCACAGCCGCCTGAATCGTCAGGTCCAGCGACAATTGCAGCGGCTTGTTGCCGTTGGCCGGGTCGCGCAGATAGTCGTCGAACTGTTTCTCGACACCTGCAACACCGATCACTTCCGCAGCGCTGACACCTTCCCGACCAAAGCCGGACCCGCCCAGAATATGCGCGGCAAGCTTGCCGTTGGGGTAAAGGCGCATTTCGCGTGGTCCAAACAGAATGCCGGGATCCCCGATGTCGTGTACGGCCTGTTTCTGTTCGGGTGAGATTCGTTTCTTGATCCACAGGAACTTACGCTTGCCCGTGAAGTCCTTGACCAGACGCTCTTTGTCCAGATCCGGAAAGATTGCCACCAACTGATCTGCGGCGGCGATCGGGTCGATCATCAGGTGCGGTTGCGCGTAGACCGAATAAGTGTCCAGATTGGTCGCCAGGATGCGCCCTTCGCGGTCAACGATATTGGCACGCTGCATGGCAATGGCCGCACCCGGCGCACTTGCCACCGGCTCCTGCGCTTCGGATGTGGCCAGCATACCCATGCGGACCCCGACAACCGAGAAGGCGCAAAAGAAGAACAGCCCCAGCACCAACAGACGCCCTTCTGCACGGGCGCGGGCGCGGTCTTTCATATCCTCGTGGCGTTTACGGATGTTTTCCCGTTCAATCGCCTTTGGGTTTTCACCTCGGGCGCGGGCATCAAGAATTCGGGCCAGAGGGCGAAGCGGCGTGCGTGTCATGGAATCTGCACCTCGCCCAACGCCTGAATGTCGGTGATGGCCTGCAACTCGATCGGATCAACGATGGGTAGATCGGGGTCTTCGGCATAGGCAATCTGATCGGCACGCCCAAACTGTTCTGCCCGCAGCGGCAACAGACCCAGACGCTCAAAATTCAAATCTGCCAATTCGCGCAGTCGGTCAGGACGATTCAGGTAAGCCCATTCCGCGTTCAGAACTGCCAGCCGAACCTGTGCCATGCCAATCTCGCGCTGGAGTTTCTGCGTTTCCTTCACCACCTGCTGGGTGCGGTAGTTTTCCTGATAGGCCCACAGCGCCAACCCAAAAACGGACAAAGCGGTCAACACATACAAAATACTCTTCATTTTGCCCTTCCCCCCAGTTGCGGCATCCCTATGGCACGGGCCTCAATTTCCCCTGCCGGTGCCTCAGTTCGGATTGCCACGCGCAGTTTGGCCGAGCGCGCGCGCGGGTTTTCCTGCAATTCCAGCTCATCCGGGCCTACGGCCTTACGGGTCTTCAGCGTGAATTGCGGCTGATCCTGTTCGATTTCAGGCGCGTAACGGTTTGCACGCCCTGTCTTGCCCGCGCGGGACTGGAAGAACCGCTTGACCATTCGATCCTCGATGGAATGGAAAGTCACGACAGCCAGTTGCCCGCCAGGTTTCAACGCGCGTTCCGCAGCCATCAAACCCTGAAACAGCTCTTCATATTCCGCGTTTACCGCGATCCGCAGACCCTGAAAGCTGCGCGTCGCGGGGTGCGATTGGCCCGGTTTCGGACGCGGCAAGCAGGACTCTATGATCTCGGCCAGGCGCAAGGTTGTCGTGATCGGTTCTTCAGCCCGTGCCTTGACAATTGCTTTGGCAATCCGACGGCTGGCACGTTCTTCGCCATAGTGGAACAGAATATCCGCCAATTGAGCCTCGGTCGCTTCATTCACCAGATCGGCGGCGCTTTCGCCTTCCTGACTCATGCGCATGTCCAAAGGGCCGTCCTTCATGAAGGAAAAACCGCGCTCAGCCTGATCCAGCTGCATCGAAGACACTCCAAGATCCAGAACAACGCCGTCCAGATCCTGAGCGTATTCGTCCATCCGTGAGAACACACCGGGCTGCATCACCAACCGGTCGCCGTACTCTCCTGCCCAATCAGCGGTCATTTCAAAGGCAAGCGGATCACGGTCGACGCCAATCACCTTGTCAGCCCCTGCATCTAGCAACCCGCGCGTATATCCGCCTGCCCCAAAGGTGCCGTCCAACCAAACACCGGATACCGGAGCCACTGCGGCCAACAGAGGGCGCAGCAGAACAGGGATATGGGGTTTATCGGAGGGAGGGACAGCGCCGGACATGCCGTCACGCGTCCCCGACGCCATCGAGATAGACCATCGGGTCGAAATCGTCGGGCAGATCGTCCATCCACTCTTCGGCCTTGGCCAGCTCCTCGACCTCATAAGTCTCGGGCTTCCAGATCTGGAAGGTGTCACCGGCGGCGATAAAGAAGGCCTCATTTTCAAGATCGATCTTGGCGCGCAGCTTGGCGGGCAAGACCAGACGACCGGTCTCATCGACATTGGTCGGAAAAGACTGACCGTGGAACATGCGTTGCAGCATCTTGCGTTCCATCGAGCCGCGCGGCAACGCGTCAATCTTGGCGTCGACCTCGTCAATCGCCTGCATGGTATAGCACTCAAGGTATTTGCGACGGTGGTCGCCATAGACAATCACAAGCTCAGGATTGTCACCGGGCTGCCAGTTGGGATCGGACGCTTCAAGCACACGGCGAAACGAGGCCGGGATCGAGACCCTGCCCTTCGTGTCCACCTTATGGTGGCTTTCACCTCTAAACCTGCGCGCCAAGACGACTGTCCCTTTCGCTTGCGCCCCACCTCAAATTCACGTTCCCCCCGGAAGAAAAACGGCGGGTTGATCTGCTGCCACTGATCAACCCGCCGCATTGACCCGCTTTGCGGGATGTCCAGCTGCACGCGCCACCTGGGGGGATGTCTGCTCGCCCGCGCGCCGGATCTCTTGGTTGATGAAAGCGAGATGCCTGTATGAAACCTGATTTGTATTTTTGGTTCGGGGTCGTTTGGCGCCCCTGCTGCCTCGTCCTCATCGGATGCATAAGGGATGACATGGGAATTCATGGAAATCAACAGGAATTTTTCCATCCGTGACACCTGAGGCACGCTATGTATATACTAAAATACAAGAGTTTTGTCATCAAAACACCACAAATAGTGCAGCCTAATCGACCGCTGCCTATATATAGAACAAATTTCTGGGGAAATTTTTTCCCGCGTTTTCCCGAAAAAAATTGAATCTTTTCGTTCAGGCTGGATTTTTTGACACGCGTGAAGCAGCCAAACGCAAGAATCGACCATAAAAAGACAACAAAGATTCCGGCATTTCCCTGCCCGCACCAGGATCGCCCACGAATTCCCATAGGTCGTCACTTGGCACTATAAACGCCCTATTTCGCGCTACCGCCAACCCGAGCGGTTAGAATCGGCAAGACGACTTTGGGCCCTACAAACAGTCATTCTTTGACATACTGCGCAAATCCAGAATCCGTCCTCTGCGTTTCAAGTCGCACAAATTCTCGCCGAATGCGCTCAATTCCAAGGCAGTTCACAATGATGCGATTTCCGGGGGGCTCAAAGTGCCCTTGGGTAATACCTATATTTTTAAGGCGCATATCGTTGCCGGGAAAAAAGCGAACCAATCTATGCGCTTGCTGCATAGCAGCATTGATGACGTGACCCATTGTGCATTCGCAGCATTTGCCTATCTTCAGTCTCAAGCACGGACCGACTGATATCGGTAACGCAAGATAGACGGATGATGAAAATGGCAGTTGCAAGCACACAAACAGCACCCAAGAGCGCACCGGCGTTCGGACTGAACACACTGGTAGAAAACGCCAAGACACGCTTTGCACGCTATCGCATGTACCGCCAGACTGTGAACGAACTGTCCGGCCTGTCGAACCGCGAGCTGGCTGATCTGGGCCTGCACCGTTCGATGATCCGCCGGGTCGCCATGCAGGCGGCAGAAGACCACACCGCGCGCTGAGCGCACCAAAGATACAGAGATCAGGCCCTTCCTCCTCCCTTTAGGGTCTGTAATCAGCGGCAACGTCTCTCCTCCTCCCTGACGTTGCCGCACCCTATACCGGCCTCAAGATGCCGGAACCTGATACATCGAGGCTCTCCTCCTCCCTGCCTTGATGTTGAAAGCGCGCGGCGACGTCGTCCTCCTCCCTGACGTCGCCGCGTCTTCCCCATACCGGGCTCAAACCCGGGTTCGCATACATCGGGGCTCTCCTCCTCCCTGCTCTGATGTTGACAAGACGGCGGTTCCCCTTCCTCCTCCCTGGGAACCGCCGTTTTTTGTTTTTCGGGCTCCGGTGTAGGATGGCATCCTGATTTCTGATCCGGAGAACGCCATGGCTGCCTATTTCATCGCGCAAATCGACATACACGACCCAGACGGGTATCAAGATTATCTGGCAGGGTTCATGCCGATCTTCGACCGCCACAAAGGCCGTTTGCTCACGGTCTCATCGAAGCCGATCGAACGAATCGAAGGCAATTGGCCGGAAGGTGGAATTGTGCTGATGGAGTTTCCAGACCTAGCCACAGCGAAAGCCTGGAAAGACGACCCTGATTACGTCGAATTGGCGAAGATCCGGCAAGCCACCGCCTCGACTAATTTGGTTTTGGTGGATGGGATCTAACGCGTCAAAACGGAACGTCATCTTTGTTGGTCAGAAAACGTGACACCACCTTTTTGGTGCCCGCCTTGTCAAAGTCGACCTCAACCTTGTCGCCCTCGATACCGATGACCGCGCCATAGCCGAACTTCTGGTGAAACACACGCTCGCCCAGCGTGAAACTGGCCAAGGCGGTGGCGTCGATCACCGTGTCGCGACTTTCGCGGGGTTGCGACATGCCATATTGCCCCTGCCGCGCCTGCATCCGCTTCCAGCCCGGTGAGTTGTAAACATTGGCTTCGGCTGCGCGCGTTTCGATTCCCGCTGTCTGGTGCCCGCCGCCATAAAGACCCGGAGGGGTCAGCACCTTTACATGCTCTTCAGGCAATTCATCGATGAAACGCGAAGGCATGGAGTTCTGCCATTGCCCAAAAACCCGCCGATTGGCGGCGAATGAAATCGTACAGACCTCTTCGGCGCGGGTGATGCCAACATAGGCCAGACGCCGTTCTTCCTCGAGCCCCTTTAGGCCGGATTCGTCCATCGACCGTTGCGAAGGGAACAACCCGTCCTCCCACCCCGGCAGGAAGACAACCGGAAACTCAAGCCCCTTGGCGGCGTGCAGCGTCATGATCGACACTTTGTCGCCGTCGCCATCTTGCTCATTGTCCATCACAAGGCTGACATGTTCCAGAAACCCTTGCAGATTCTCAAAATTGTCCAGTTGGTTCACCAATTCTTTCAGGTTTTCCAGCCGCCCCGGCGCTTCGGGTGTCTTGTCGTTCTGCCAATGGGCCGTGTAGCCGGATTCATCGAGGATGATCTGAGCAAGTTCGATATGCGTATGCTCGGGCGCACCGAACCGCAGGGGTGATCCGTCATCAATCACCGAGTCGTCGTCTACCTCGATCCGCGGGCCGCGCGTCATGGCGTTCCACCGCGCCAGCCCATCGATCAACTCGCGCAGGGCTTTGCCACCCTTCCCCTTGATCAGCCCGTTATCGACAGCAATCCGAGCCCCTTCGACCAGCGATACTTCGTTTTCACGCGCCACTGCTTGAATCGTAAGCTGTGCCTTGTCTCCAAGGCCACGTTTTGGTGTGTTCACAATACGCTCAAAGGCCAGATCGTCTTCGGGACTGACCACCAACCGGAAATAGGCCATAGCGTCGCGAATCTCCATCCGTTCAAAAAAACGCGGCCCTCCAATCACTCTATATGGTAGACCAATGGTCAGGAACCGATCTTCAAATGCGCGCATTTGGTGCGACGCACGGACCAAAATCGCAATCTCGTTGTAACTGAACCTGTAAAATGCTTGTTCCAAGGGCTTTTCATCATCTGAAAAGCCTTTGAGTCTCCATACCAGGTTCAAAGTTTTGAAGTCTTGGTAAGGAAAATTCTGCGTCCTTAGCTGCCGCTCCAGCTGATCAATGGAAGCTATACCATGCAAGCTCCCGCGCTTTGCAAAGCGTTCAAACTCTTGAACAATATCTTTGGATCTTGGATTGTAACGCTGCTTGGCTAAGCGCGACGACCCGTCGAACAATGCGTCGATTCTCTCACCGATCCAGCGGGCTTCTTCCTCACCATCCCAATGACCGATCAAGCGAACTTTTTCACCTTCCTGATCCACGTCAGTCCACAATTCCTTGCCCAGACGGTTTTCGTTCCCTCGAATGACGTTCGATGCTGCCGCCAGAATATGCGGGGTCGAGCGGTAGTTCTGCTCCAGCCGCACCACATAAGCGCCCGGGAAATCCTTTTCGAACCGTAAAATGTTGCCCACTTCGGCACCGCGCCAGCCGTAAATCGACTGATCGTCGTCCCCCACACAACATATATTCTTGTGTCCTCCGGCCAGCAGACGCAGCCAAAGGTATTGGGCAATGTTGGTGTCCTGATACTCGTCCACCAGAATGTAGCGGAACCAGCGCTGGTATTGCTCCAAAACGTCCGGATGGGTTTGGAAGATCGTGACCATGTGCAGCAGCAGATCGCCAAAATCCACCGCATTCAATTCGCGCAGGCGCGTCTGGTACTGTGCATAAAGCTCAATACCCTTGTTGTTGTACGCCCCAGCATCGGCAGAAGGCACCTTGTCCGGTGTCAACGCACGGTTTTTCCAATCGTCGATGATACTGGCCAGCAAGCGCGCAGGCCAACGCTTGTCATCGATGTTCGCCGCCTGAGTAAGCTGTTTCAGCAGTCGCTTTTGATCATCGCTGTCCAGGATCGTGAAATTCGATTTCAGATCGACCAATTCCGCGTGACGGCGCAACAGCTTGACACAGATCGAGTGGAACGTGCCCAGCCACGGCATCCCTTCGGCAGGCTGGCCCAGCAGGCGACCGACACGCTCTTTCATCTCACGCGCGGCTTTGTTGGTGAATGTCACCGAAAGAATCTCATTCGGACGGGCCCGCGCCGTATTGAGCAAGTGCGCGATCCGGGCCGTCAGAGCCTTGGTTTTGCCCGTCCCTGCCCCGGCCAGCATCAGAACCGGGCCATCCAGATGTTCGACCGCGTCCCGTTGCGCGGGGTTCAATTCATCCAGATAGGGTGACGGGCGCACGGCCATAGCCCGCGCCGACAGCGATGCGCCTTCAAAGGCGTCCATTTCGTCAAAACTGCTCATGGGCCCAAACTACGCCGGATAAGCCCGAAGGGAAAGAGTTTGTTCACGGCTTGTTCACAGGCTTTTTGCCTCTGTTCGCATAAATCTTAAACATTTGCTTTGGTATGTTCCGGGCTGAGTTAACGCTCTTTCAGACCCCACCGCATCCTGCCCCCACCAATGTGCGGGAGTGCGGACATGGACGGGGCTGGGACGGCAGGCATCAGCACAAGGCTTAAGACCTTCATGTTAACGACAACGCTGCTTGCGCTTACCGCGCTGGCCGGTTGGGGAATCTATGCCATCCCTGGTCCGGTCGTCGATCATATGCTGGAATCCGATTTACGCCATCGTGCCGTTCAGATGGGACGCCAAGTCGAAAGCCAACTGTATGATCTGCAGGTGAGTTTTGAACGGCACATTCTAAGTCAGCATGACCTAGCCTTTCTGGCTTTGCTGCCTGAAACCTCTGACATCTATAGATTTAAGCTATTCGACGCCTCCGGTCACGTGTTCTGGTCCACGCGCGAGTCTGATGTTGGAAGTGTGAACACAAAACCTTACTTCGCTGACGTCGTCGCGATGGGTAACTTGTTCTACAAACACGCTGAAAAACCGATTGGCTAGGTCGACTCGCTGGATACCCACCAGCTAGAGGGTTTTGACACCAATACCCGTCACGTTGCTGAAATCTATGCGCCCGTGGTCCAGAATGGCCGATTTCTTGGGGCAATCGAATTCAATTCTGACATCTCAGATGTAAGAAATCTGTTTATCAGCCGCGTGCGGCTTTCTTTGATCGTCGTCAGCACAGTGGTTTTGCTCGCCCTGAGCACCGTGAGCCTTGTGGTGTATCGCACCAACCAGAGGCAATTGGGTGTGTTAGAGCTTCGGGCGCAGAAAGAACGCGCATTGATGGATGATCAACTCCGCCTGGCACGCGAGGTGCGTTTATTGGGCGAGTTGAACGAATGGCTACAGTCCAGCCGATCGCTGGACGAGCTATTCGACATGGTATCGCGGTTCATGACCCACATTCTGCCCGAGGCCGAGGGCAGTGTTTATGTCTATTCCAACTCGCGCGATGTGCTGGATGGCTGTGCAAGTTGGAATGGCGGCGCACACAAAGCGCATATTCATCCCGAAGGGTGCTGGGGTCTGCGAAGGGGGCGAACCTATGAATTTGGCGCATCCGAGATCGACTTTGTCTGCGAACACGCGGAACCGCATGACGGACGGCCCTATTTCTGCTTTCCCATTCTGGCCCACGGGGAGGCCGTTGGCCTGCTGCATCTGCGTGCGCTTGAAGGGCGCGAGGCTTGCTTCCACAAAAGCCGCAAACTGGCACAGCCTTGCGCCGAACAGATCAGCATGGCGATTGCCAATGACCGCATGCGCGATCAACTGCATGACCAATCGGTGCGCGACCCGCTGACCGGCCTGTTCAATCGACGTCACATGACCGAAACGCTGCGGAAATCCATAAGCCGCAGTCAACAGACGGGTGCCGCGCTGAGCTTGATTGCCGTGGACGTGGATCACTTCAAGAAATTCAACGACACGCATGGGCATGACGCCGGTGACATGGTCCTGCGAGCAGTTGGGGGCGCGTTGGAACAGAGTTGCGACCGGGACGAGGTTGCCTGCCGTGTCGGCGGTGAAGAATTCATGCTGATCCTGCCGGACAACACCCCCGATGACGCCATGACGCGCGCCGAACAATTGCGTCAGGCGATTGAAGCAGTCGCGGTCCGCTATGGAGAAAAGGCGTTGCCGCGTATCACGATCTCGGTCGGCGTTGCGCATTACCCGAAACACGGAACCATGCCGCGGGATCTTATGCGCGCAGCAGATGATGCGCTTTACGTCGCCAAGGACCAAGGGCGCAACCAAGTTCAAGTTGCTGGCGAGTCGCAAATTCAACCCAAACGATCTGAAGCTGACAGTGACCCGAAAAATTCAGATGCGGCCTAACCCCTTGCCGAATCGCACGGTGGGTCGGATCAATCCGCATGGACTTGCACAGCACCTTTCCGGGCATCCCGGACCTGAAACGCCGCGCGCGCCGCCGTTTGCCGCATTTCGTGTGGGAATATGTCGAAAGCGGAACAGGTTCGGAAACGGCCCTGCTACGCAACCGCAAAGCGCTGGATGACGTTTGCCTTGCTCCTTCCATCCTGCACGGAGAGTTGGAGTTTGATACGACAAAGACGATTCTGAACCGTATTTGTGCTTTGCCCTGCGGTATCGCGCCCATTGGAATGTCCGGGTTGGTCTGGCCGAATGCAGAGCGTTTGTTGGCGCAGGCCGCCGCGCAAGCGAAGATTCCCTATAGCTTGTCGACCGTCGCAAGTCAGAGCCCCGAGGATCTGGCCCCGTATCTCGGGCCAGACGCTTGGTTTCAACTGTACCCACCGAGGGATCCAGAGATTCGCAAGGATATGCTGAACCGTGTACGTGACGCCGGTTTTCGTACGCTTGTCCTGACAGTAGACGTTCCCGTCGCATCCCGCAGGGAAAGGCAAACCCGCTCAGGCTTAAGGCAGCCGCCAAAGCTGACACCGCGCTTACTTGCACAGATCGCGATGCGCCCTGCCTGGGCGATGGGAATGCTGCGCAGCGGCGCGCCGCGCATGCGCAGTCTGGAAAAATACATTGAAAATCCGGGCAATCTGCCGCCGACGGCGCATATCGGATACTTGCTCAGGACCTCACCGGATTTGGATTATGTCTCGTGGCTGCGCGACCACTGGGATGGACCTTTGGTGATAAAGGGCATCCTTCGGCCCGAAGATACACCCAGTCTGGAACAGGTTGGGGTGGACGCGCTTTGGGTCTCGAATCACGGGGGTCGTCAGTTTGATGCAGCGCCCGCCAGCATAGAGGTTCTTCCAGCCATCAGAACCGCCACCCATCTTCCCCTGATCTTTGACAGTGGCATCGAAGGCGGGCTGGACGTTCTGCGCGCGCTATCCCTTGGAGCGGACTTTGTCATGCTGGGGCGCGCTTTTTTGTATGGGTTAGCAGCACTTGGCGCACGTGGCCCTGCCCATGTCATCGACATTTTACAACAGGATCTGCACGCGAATATGGGGCAAATGGGATTGGCAAATTTGTCTCAAATCGAGAGATAACGCTAAACATTTGATGCTGCAGCGCGGCATGACTATAAGGCTGCAGCGGCCAAAGGGCGTTTGCGAGCGGTAACATGCCGGTTCTACCCAGAAGAACGGATATACCTGCGCGTATTGTTTGCCCAATAAGACGCCCAAACACAAAAGACCGGGACCTACTATGACAGACTTCAACAAGATCCTGATCGCCAACCGCGGCGAGATTGCCATCCGCGTTATGCGCGCAGCGAACGAGATGGGCAAACGCACCGTCGCCGTCTACGCAGCGGAAGATAAGCTGGGCTTGCACCGCTTCAAGGCGGATGAGGCTTATCAGATCGGCGAGGGCATGGGTCCGGTCGCAGCCTATTTGTCGATCGACGAGATCATCCGCGTGGCCAAGCAATGCGGCGCTGACGCGATCCACCCAGGTTACGGCCTGCTGTCAGAAAACCCCGACTTCGTGGATGCCTGTGTTCAAAACGGTATCACCTTCATCGGCCCCAAAGCGGAAACCATGCGCGCCTTGGGTGACAAAGCCAGCGCACGGCGTGTCGCTATTGCGGCAGATGTTCCTGTCATTCCAGCGACCGAGGTTCTGGGCGATGACATGGACGCCATCCGCAAGGAAGCCGCCGAGATCGGCTATCCGCTGATGCTCAAGGCCAGCTGGGGCGGTGGCGGTCGGGGCATGCGCCCGATCAACTCGGAAGACGAGCTGGAAGAAAAGGTGCTGGAAGGTCGTCGCGAAGCCGAGGCTGCCTTTGGCAATGGTGAGGGCTATCTGGAAAAGATGATCACCCGCGCCCGCCATGTCGAGGTTCAGATCCTAGGCGACAAGCATGGTGAGATCTATCACCTCTATGAACGCGACTGCTCGGTCCAGCGTCGGAACCAGAAAGTGGTTGAACGCGCCCCTGCCCCATACCTGTCCGAAGAACAGCGTGCTGAAATCTGCGAGTTGGGCCGCAAAATCTGCGCTCATGTGAATTATGAATGCGCGGGCACGGTCGAGTTCCTGATGGATATGGAAACCGGCAAGTTCTATTTCATCGAAGTGAACCCGCGCGTGCAGGTGGAACACACTGTCACCGAGGAAGTCACCGGTATCGACATCGTACAGGCACAGATCCTGATTGCTGAAGGCAAGACTCTGGCTGAAGCCACCGGTGCTGCCAGCCAGGCGGACGTACATCTGAACGGGCACGCGCTGCAGACCCGGATTACGACCGAAGATCCGCAGAACAACTTTATCCCCGACTATGGCCGGATCACCGCCTATCGCTCGGCCACAGGCATGGGCATTCGTTTGGATGGTGGTACGGCATATGCGGGTGGTGTGATCACCCGGTACTACGATTCACTGCTGACCAAAGTGACGGCCTGGGCCCCAACACCGGACAAGGCGATTCACCGGATGGACCGCGCCCTGCGCGAATTCCGTATTCGCGGTGTCAGCACAAATATCGACTTTGTCATCAACCTGCTGAAACACCCGACTTTCCTGTCGAATGAATACACCACCAAATTCATCGACACGACGCCGGACCTGTTTGCGTTCAAACGCCGCCGCGACCGGGGCACCAAGGTTCTGACCTATATCGCGGACATTACGGTGAACGGGCACCCCGAGACCAAGGATCGCCCCGAGCCGCGCGCAGACCTGAAAGAGGCCAAGCCCCCCGCACAGAAGGCCGAGCCACAAATGGGCACCCGCAACCTGCTGGAACAGAAAGGCCCGCAGGCCGTTGCCGACTGGATGAAGGCGCAGCGTCAACTGCTGATCACGGACACCACCATGCGCGACGGGCACCAGTCTTTGCTGGCAACCCGGATGCGCTCAATCGATATGATCAAAGTGGCTCCGACCTATGCGGCGAACCTGCCACAGCTTTTCTCGGTCGAATGCTGGGGCGGAGCGACCTTCGATGTCGCCTATCGCTTCTTGCAGGAATGCCCGTGGCAGCGACTGCGCGACCTGCGCGAGGCGATGCCGAACCTGATGACCCAGATGCTGCTGCGTGGCGCAAATGGGGTCGGCTACACCAACTACCCCGACAACGTGGTGCAGGAGTTCGTGCGCCAGGCGTCGCAGAACATCGACGTGTTCCGTGTATTTGACTCTCTGAACTGGGTTGAAAACATGCGCGTGGCGATGGATGCGGTCGTCGAAAACGGCAAGATCTGCGAGGGCACCGTCTGTTATACCGGTGATATTCTGGACCCGGACCGCGCCAAATATGACCTGAAGTACTATGTCGGAATGGCGAAAGAGTTGCGCGACGCAGGCGCGCATATCCTTGGCCTAAAAGATATGGCGGGTCTGTTGAAACCGGCCTCGGCCAAAATCCTGATCCGCGCGCTGAAAGAAGAGGTCGGTCTGCCGATCCACTTCCACACGCACGACACGGCGGGTATCGCCAGCGCGACCATTCTGGCCGCGTCCGAGGCGGGTGTAGATGCCGTGGACTGCGCGATGGACAGCTTCTCGGGCAACACCTCGCAGGCAACCCTGGGCACTGTTGTTGAGGCCCTGCGCCACACCGACCGTGACACCGGCTTGGACATCAAGGCAATCCGTGAGATCAGCGATTATTTCGAAGCGGTTCGCGGTCAGTATGCGGCGTTTGAATCCAGCCTGCAGGCCCCGGCGTCCGAAGTGTATCTGCACGAGATGCCCGGTGGTCAGTTCACCAACCTCAAGGCGCAGGCGCGCAGCTTGGGTTTGGAAGAGCGTTGGCACGAGGTCGCCCAGATGTATGCCGACGTGAACCAGATGTTCGGTGACATCGTAAAAGTGACACCGTCTTCTAAGGTTGTCGGCGACATGGCGCTGATGATGGTCAGCCAGGGCCTGACGCGCGACGATGTGGAAAGCCCGTCGACTGACGTGGCCTTCCCCGACTCGGTCGTGGACATGATGCGTGGCAATCTGGGTCAGCCTCCGGGCGGATTCCCTGACACGATCATCAAGAAGGTTCTGAAGGACGAAGCCCCCAACACCCAGCGCCCCGGCAAGGACGTGCCTGCGGTCGATCTGGAAGCCACGCGTGCCGAACTGTCCAAGCAATTGGAAGGCAAAGACGTCGATGACGAAGATCTGAACGGCTACCTGATGTATCCCAAGGTGTTCCTGGACTACATGGGTCGCCACCGGATCTATGGCCCGGTCCGTACTCTGCCAACACGCACCTTCTTCTACGGCATGGAGCCGGGCGAGGAAATCACGGCCGAGATTGACCCGGGCAAAACGCTGGAAATCCGCTGTCAGGCGATTGGCGAAACCGATGAAAACGGCGAGGTCCGCGTGTTCTTTGAACTAAACGGCCAACCGCGCGTGATCCGGGTTCCGAACCGGATGGTTGCATCAAGCACACAAGCCCGGCCCAAAGCCGAAGTCGGCAACCCCAACCATGTCGGAGCCCCGATGCCTGGTGTTGTGGCCACCGTCGCCGTGACTGCCGGTCAACAGGTCAAGGAAGGCGACATGCTGCTGACCATCGAAGCGATGAAGATGGAAACCGGCATTCATGCCGAGCGTGATGCAACGGTCAAGGCCGTTCACATCCAGCCCGGCGGCCAGATTGACGCCAAGGACCTGCTGGTCGAACTGGAATAACCGGTTTAGCATTCTAAGGTTACAAGGGCCGTGCGGGGAACCGGGCGGCCTTTTTCATTGACGGAAAGGAGACACACCTTGCTTTCAATCACTCCGATCTATGCGGCCCTGATCGCAGTTCTTTATGTGACGCTCAGCGTCAAAGTGATTCTGCAGCGTCGCAGTGACAAAATCTCGGTCGGGGATGGCGGCAGCAAAATGATGATCAAGGCGATAAGGACCCATTCCAATTGCGCCGAATACGCGCCTATCGGCCTTTTGCTGATTGCGATGGTTGAGTTGCAGGGCGCGGGTGGCTGGCTTGTGCATCTGCTGGGCCTGACGTTGCTGGCTGGACGTCTTTTGCACGCTTACGGGTTTGGCAGAACCCCGCAAATCATCATCCTACGACAGATCGGGATGGGGCTGACTTTCACTTCGATATTGATCGCTGCCATTGCGAATCTGGTTTTGGCGCTCTGACCATCTGCGGGATCAACTTGCCAAAACTCGCGTATCGACCGCCGGAGCTTGAATCAGAACCGGCTCGATCTCTGCCACCCTGTTTTCGTCCTGCGTGCAGATCACCGTTGTCAGCACGATCAAAACAGCCAACACCGCCATTTTCAGGTCTGTTGTTTTCGCCATTTCCTTCACTTAGCCCCTCTTGTTTTGTGATGCTCTGAAAATAGAACGCGCCAGAGGCGCATTTCCGTCGAAAGATTTTTCCTCTTTTTTGTGTTTTTCCGCTTGCAGCCCCGCGTGGGAATTTATACATCCCTCCTCACTCAACGGCGCGGGCGTAGCTCAGGGGTAGAGCATAACCTTGCCAAGGTTAGGGTCGGGCGTTCGAATCGCCTCGCCCGCTCCATTGAGAGGTCTTCGGACCACATATGTATCTGATGCGGGCGTAGCTCAGGGGTAGAGCATAACCTTGCCAAGGTTAGGGTCGGGCGTTCGAATCGCCTCGCCCGCTCCAGATACCAAACTTTCTCAACATGCTGGTTCTTTACGCCACGTTGCGCCATTCTGATTGCATTACGCAATGCAGGATTACCCCATGTCTGATTATACCATTCGCCCGCTCACTGCCGCCGAAGTCCAGCACGCCGTAGATTGGGCCGGGCGCGAGGGATGGAACCCCGGCGTACATGACGCCGAGTGCTTTCGACCAACAGACCCGGACGGGTTTCTGGGCGGTTTTCTGGATGGAGTGATGATTTCCTCGGTCTCGGCGGTAAATTACAACGCCGATTTCGCGTTTCTGGGCTTTTACATCGTTAGACCCGAATTCCGGCACAATGGCCACGGGCTTGAGATTGCGCAACATGCGCTTGCTCATTGCGGCGGTCGTAACATGGGTCTGGATGGGGTTGTCGAGCAGCAGGAAAATTATCGCAAATCCGGCTTTACCTTCGCGTATAACAACTACCGATTTGCCGGAACAAAAACGCGGATGCTGGCGAAGCTGGGTACATCGTCGAATGATTGCGTCGCGAATCTGAGCAGCGCGTCAAATGAACTAAAAGCCTATGACCGCGACATGTTTCCCGCTTCACGCGATTTGTTCCTTGAAAGCTGGCTCAGCGCTTACAATCACGTATCAAAGGTCTATTCCGACAACGGCAGAATCCGAGGCTACGCGACGCTGCGCCCTTGCCTCACCGGGTACAAGGTTGGTCCGCTGTTTGCGGACAATGCCGACATTGCAAGGGCTCTGTTAGCAGCTCTGCTGACGGCGATTCCCGAAGACCACAACGAGCATGAGGTTTTTGTGGACATGCCGCAGCCCAACACATCAGCCTTCGCTTTGGCCGACGCGCTTGGGCTGGACAAAGTGTTTGAAACCGCCCGGATGTATTCCAGCCATCAGCCGGATATCGATCTGGACCGAATCTTTGGCGTGACGACGTTCGAGCTGGGCTAGAACGCCTTGAATGTCATGGTGGTCAGCGAGCGTTCGATGTTAGGGATCACCAGCAGGTGTTCGTTGATAAAATGGCCCACATCCTCGGTTTCGGGGATGTAGAGCTTGAGCAGAAGGTCATATTCGCCGCTGGTGGAATACAGCTCGGAATGAATTTCGCGCAGGGCGATTTCTTCGGCCACCTTGTAGGTGGTGCCGGGTTTGCAGCGGATCTGGATGAAAACGCAGGTGGACATGGTGTGACCCCATCGGTTCGTGTTGCTTGCAAGCTGACACGGGGCACAGCCGGGCGCAATCCCCTGCAACAGTTTGGCCTGAATGCCACCTATGGTCTGGATAAGGCTACCCAACCCCGTCTATAAGCGCGCCTGTAGCAAAAGGAATTCGCCCATGCGCAGCGCTTCGATCAGCCGCAAGACCGCCGAAACCGAGATCTCGGTCCAGGTCAATCTGGATGGCACCGGCACCTATGACAACCAGACCGGTGTTGGCTTCTTTGACCACATGCTGGATCAGCTGGCGCGCCATTCGCTGATCGACATGACGATCAGCGCCAAGGGTGATTATCACATTGACGACCATCACACGGTCGAAGATACCGGCATCGCGCTGGGTCAGGCACTGACACAAGCTTTGGGCGACAAGAAAGGTATCCGCCGTTATGGCGAATGCCATCTGCCCATGGATGACGCGCAAGTGCGCTGTGCGCTGGATCTGTCGGGCCGTCCGTTCTTGATTTGGAATGTAGACTTGCCGACGCCTAAGATTGGCTCGTTCGACACCGAACTGGTGCGGGAGTTCTTTCAGGCCCTGAGTACCCATGGTGGCATCACCCTGCACATCGACCAGTTGCACGGCTTCAACAGCCACCACATTGCCGAGGCTGCGTTCAAAGCCGTCGCGCGTGCGCTGCGTGATGCGGTCGAAACAGACCCCCGCAAGGCGGATGCAATTCCGTCGACTAAAGGCGCGCTGTAAATGCTGACTGCCATTATCGACTACGAAAGCGGCAATCTTCACTCGGCAGAAAAAGCCTTTCAGCGCATGGCGCAAGAGGTCGGCGCCGGTGAGGTTGTTGTGACCTCGGACGCTGATGTTGTCGCCCGGGCGGACCGTTTGGTTTTACCCGGAGATGGAGCCTTTCCCGCATGTGCAGCTGAACTGCGTGGGCACAAGGGCATCTATGACGCGATGGTCGAGGCGGTTGAACAGAAAGGTCGCCCGTTTCTGGGAATATGCGTTGGGATGCAGCTGATGGCCTCTAAGGGCCATGAGTACAGCGAAACCGAAGGTTTGGGCTGGGTTGCGGGCGATGTTGTCCTAATCGAGCCTTCGGATGCTACCCTGAAAGTCCCCCACATGGGCTGGAACAATCTGGTCTTGGAAAGCGATCACCCAGTGTTCAACGGGGTGAAAACTGGCGATCACACTTATTTCGTCCACTCCTACCATTTTCGTGTGAACGACCCAGCACAGCGGCTGGCTTACGTGGACTATGGGCAAGAGGTCACGGCCGTGATCGGCCGCGACACGATGGTTGGGATGCAGTTCCACCCCGAGAAAAGTCAGGATGTTGGTCTGCGTATGCTGGGCAATTTCCTGACCTGGACACCCTGAGGATTACTGGACGCGCGTCCAGGTCTGACCCCGGCAGATCAAACCGCCAGCCACACACCCCTTGACGGTCAGCTTGTTCTGGCCGTCCAGCGACATTTTCGAATTGTAAGTCTTGTCGCGGTCCGGGGCCCAGATCTTACCGCTGTCATAGCTGCCGCCACCTTCAGGGACCATGTCCCAAATTATCTGTTTGCCCAGATTTTCATATTCCAACTGCTGGTTGCCATCTGCGTCAAATGCGCTGTCGATGGTGCCGCAAATCGCGCTCCCGCATTCAGAAATCGTGACATGCAGGTAACCGCCCGTGTCGCCAGGTGCGGTCTTCCACAAACCGTCGACAGGATCTGCTGCCAAAGCGCCAGTCGCAAGAAGCGACAAGCCCGCTGCAAAAGTGAATTTCTTCATGGTTTTCTCCCTGTTTTGAGGGCAGTCTGACCCGCCAAGGACCGACGGGCAAGAATGACCCAGCGTCGCGTTGCATCCCCTGCCCTGCCTGTGCGATATCCCGCGCGTGTAACACAGATATAGGGCCGCTCGACATGATCCTCTACCCAGCCATCGATCTCAAAGACGGCCACGCCGTGCGCCTGCTGCGCGGTGAAATGGACAAGGCCACTGTGTTCAACGAAGACCCAGCCGCACAGGCTCGTGCCTTTTTCGAGGCCGGATGTGAGTGGTTGCATTTGGTGGATCTGAACGGCGCATTTGCGGGTGAGCCGGTCAATGCCGCCCCGGTTGAGGCGATTCTGAAAGCCTGCGACGTGCCTGCTCAGTTAGGCGGTGGTATCCGGGACATGGCCACGATCGAAACATGGATTGACAAGGGATTGGCGCGGGTCATTTTGGGTACAGTTGCGGTTGAAAACCCTGATCTGGTGCGCGAAGCGGCCAAAGCCTTCCCCGGCAAGGTCGCCGTGGGCATCGATGCGCGCAACGGCATGGTGGCGACCAAAGGCTGGGCCGAGGAGACTGATGTTCAGGTCACCGATCTGGCCCGCAGTTTCGAGGACGCAGGCGTCGCAGCCATCATTTATACCGACATCAACCGGGACGGCGCGATGCAGGGACCGAATGTCGAGGCCACCGCCGCGCTTGCACAGGCCGTATCCATCCCAGTTATCGCCTCGGGCGGTGTCAGCTCACTGGAAGACCTGATTGCTTTGCGCGATTGCGGTATCGAGCTGAACGGCGCGATCTCGGGCCGGGCGCTCTATGATGGCGCGATCGACCTGGCTGAGGCCATTCGCGCCCTGTCTTGATGGATTACTGCGCGGCGGCGGCAGTCAGCTTGGCCAGTGCGCCGCGCATCTTTTCGATGACGGGTGACTTTTCAACCTCATCCAGTTCATCCATCGTCTCTTTGGGGTCTTCATAGGTCAGCCAGACCTGGCCGTTGGCGTCCTCATACGCCTGAACCTTAAGCGGCAGGAACAAACCGGCGCGTGGGTCGATCTGCATCGCGGGTGTGCCCAGTGCAGGATTGCCAAAAATCAGCACCTGATTGGCGGGAATGGGCGTACCGACCTTTTCCGCACCAGCTGCGTGGTCAATGCGGGCAAACACAGTGGCACCGGCATTGCCAACCGCAGCTTCCAGCGCATCCAGCGCTTCAGAAACGGATTTATCTGTTTGTACTTTGATGATGTCGTCAGCCATGGCGGACAGCGCGCCTCCGAACGTGAGAATTGAAGCAAGTATCAGTGTTCGCATATCGGATTTCCTTTTGTGAAATTCACCCCAATTGTCTCAAGTTTCACAATTCTCACAATCACAAGTCTGGCATCGGCAAAGCTTTGCCTGATTAAGAACGTCAAATTTACCCTCAAATTCGCGAACAATCCGGGCGAAAGTCCAACATTTCACCCACTCAAGCCCCAATTCAGCCGGAATTCGCGCCTAATTTACGCCTCAAACGATCCAATTCAGGTGGCGCGCGTGAGTTTTTCCAGCATTGATGTCCCGAACACATCCAGATTCAAAACCGCAACGGTTGCGATCTTCTGTGCGGCGATCTTTACAAGCGCGAGCTTGCTGTTCTTTGTGCAGCCCCTGTTTGCGAAACTGGTTCTACCCAAGATCGGAGGCGCACCGGCAGTCTGGACAACTGCGATGCTGTTCTTCCAGATCGTCCTGATTCTCGGCTACGTCTATGCGCACCTTTTAACCAAATACCTGCCGTTGCGCTGGCAGATCATTACACATTTCGCCTTTTGGGTCGCAGCGCTGACCTTTTTGCCGCTGTCCACCAGCGATATATGGAGCTACGACGCATCAACATCTACCGCGCTGCAAACGCTCGGCTTGTTTGCCATGGGCGTTGGTGTGCCATTTGCGGTTCTGTCTGCAAACGCGCCTTTGTTGCAGGCGTGGTACGCCAAATCGGGCGGGCCGTCGGCTGATGATCCCTATTTCCTGTACAGCGCCAGTAACGTTGGGTCTTTGCTGGCCTTGTTGGCCTTCCCTCTGGTCGCTGATCCGTTCTTCGGGGCAGGTGAAATCAGCTTTGCCTGGTTGATCGGGTTCGTCCTTTTCGGGGCACTATTACTCGGTAGCGGGTTGATCGCACTGCAAGGGTCTCGACAGGCCGAGACTTCAACGCGAGCAGCGCTCAAAACCAGTTTTCCAGCTCTGAAACAGATCGCCGTCTGGGTGTTTGTTGCCTTCATCCCCTCGTCTTTGATGTTGTCCTTCACGACACGGGTCAGCACGGATCTTGGCGCACTCCCACTAATCTGGGTTGTTCCTTTGGCGGTTTACATCCTATCCTTCGTCATTGCCTTCGCCAAGTGGAAACACTTGACCCTGGATGCGTTGAACGTGCCAATGCTCGTTGCACTGGCTGTTGGCGTCGTGCTGGTGTCCAAGGTGGTCAGTGAACATGACGCACCTGTGGTCATCCTGCTCTACGTCCCCGTTCTATTCGTTGTCGCACTCTTCGCACACCGCATGCTCTACGACATGCGCCCGTCAGCCGAACAATTGACGGTGTTCTACATCGCCCTGTCCGTGGGCGGCGCAATCGGTGGGTTATTCAACTCGATTGTAGCGCCACTTGCCTTCACCCGAGAGCTTGAGGCGCCGATCACCATGATTCTGGCAGGGGGATTGTTCCTTGTTCGAGCACCCGTTTTTGCGTTGCGCCATGTCATCATTGGCGCCGCGGCCAGCGTATTCATCCTTGTCACCGCAGGTGCAACTCGCAGCATTGCGATCCTGAGCGAAGACATTCCCCGCGCAGGCGCGCTGTTCGTGCTTATCTTTGCGGTTCTGTATCTATTCCGGGCTCAAGCCCTGCGCATCCCGGTCGTACTTGCCATCGTTTTGCTACCAGCCTTCGCAGTCAAGAACGATCCGGTTTTCGAAGATCGCAGCTTTTTTGGCGTGCATTCGGTCTATTCCAGCGCCGGCTACCGCGTCTACAAAAACGGCACTACGGTACATGGCTGGCAGCGCGAATCGGAATACGGTACACGGCCAACGCCGCTGTCTTATTATCACCCCGAAGGCCCGATGGCGCAGGTGATCACCTCTGAGTTTGGCAAACAATCTGACAGCATCGGAATTGTTGGCCTGGGCACAGGTGCGTTGGCCTGCTACCGCCAACCTAGCCAAAATTGGGATTTCTTCGAGATTGACGCAACCGTCGATCAGATCGCGCGCGATCCGTCGCTGTTCACTTACCTGTCTGAATGCACGCCCGATTCAGAAACACATCTGGGTGACGCCCGGATCGTACTGGAACAAATGCCGTTTGCCTTCGATATCCTTGTTCTGGATGCCTACAGTTCAGACGCGATCCCTCTGCACTTGATTACGCAGGAGGCGGTTGAGATGTATACGCGTCGCCTGAGTGAAGACGGACTTCTGGTGTTTCATATCACCAACCGCTTCTACGATCTGGTTCCGCCATTGGCTCGCATTGCCGACAGCCTGAACCTGACAGCCGCGCATCAGCGGCTGGCCGTGGGCGAAGAGCAGGTTGAAACCGGGGCCGCCACCAGCAGTGTGGTAATCCTGAGCCCCGACGCGACCCGGATTAACGGTTTCGTGCAAGGTGGGAACTGGCAAATCGTCGAGACTGACGGCGCGCAACCCTGGACCGACGACAAGGCCAACCTGCTTTCAGCACTTAAGTTGCTGAAGGAAGGGGACAGCTAAAGCGGTTCTTCATGCGCCCGTGGCCCGCGCAATCCGGGCCATAGGCGTCAAAACGTCTGTGGCATCACTGGCGCTTTGCCGGTAAAGGTCCGGCAACAAAGGACGCCCACATGCTAAAAACCCGGATCATCCCCTGCCTTGATGTTGCTGACGGCCGCGTGGTCAAAGGCGTGAACTTCGTCGGCCTGCGCGATGCAGGCGACCCCGTGGAGTCAGCGAAAGCGTATGACGCCGCTGGAGCGGACGAAATCTGTTTTCTGGATATCCACGCGACGCACGAAAACCGCGGCACTATGTTTGATGTGGTGCAACGCACGGCCGAGCAATGCTTTGTGCCACTGACAGTGGGCGGTGGCGTGCGCACCAAGGATGATGTGCGTGCCCTGTTGCTGGCAGGGGCGGACAAGGTCAGTTTCAACTCGGCAGCCGTCGCCAACCCAGATGTGATCGCGGAATCGGCGGACCAGTTCGGCAGCCAATGCATCGTTTGCGCCATCGACGCCAAGACCGTCAGCCCCGGCAAGTGGGAAATTTTCACCCATGGCGGACGCAAGCCCACCGGTATTGATGCGGTCGAATTTGCCAAAACAGTTGTTGCCAAAGGGGCCGGGGAAATCCTTTTGACCTCGATGGATCGTGACGGCACCAAGGCAGGCTTCAACCTGCCCCTGACCCGCGCCATTTCCGACGCGGTGAATGTGCCGGTGATCGCCAGCGGCGGCGTCGGTAATCTGGACCATCTGGTCGAAGGTGTCACCAAAGGCGGTGCAAGCGCCGTACTGGCTGCTTCGATCTTCCATTTCGGCGAATACACCATCCGCGAGGCCAAGGAACACATGGCCGCTGCGGGCATTCCCATGAGGCTGACATGAGCATCCTGCACGATCTGGCCCGGACGATTGAAGACCGCAAAGACGCAGACCCGGACTCCAGCTGGACAGCCAAGCTGCTGGCCAAAGGTCCCGAGAAATGCGCCGAGAAGTTTGGCGAAGAAGCCGTTGAGGCGATCATCGAGGCCGTCAAGGATGACAAAGCCAAGCTGACCTCTGAGGCGGCTGATGTTCTGTATCACCTTCTGGTCATGCTGGCCGCGCGGGACGTGGCACTGGATGATGTCCTGACCGAACTGGCACGTCGTCAGGGCGTCAGCGGCATCGCAGAAAAAGCATCCCGCCCCAAGGGGTAACGCCCGGCTTCCGCGCTGCTGTTTAGGCCGCTATACTCGGACGTCAGATTGGCAGGCCGAGGGCGCGACATGATCCGAGTTTTTATGCTTTTGGCAACGCTTGCCATTGCTTCGGCCTGCTCTGCGCCACCAACCTCGACCGGGGATGAGGTCCAACGGCTGGCAACTCAAATCCAAAGCTTGGGTCCCGATGTAGATCCCGACGAAGCCCAACGCGCGGCGCAAGTCGCTTATGCCTACACCGCGCAACTTGTCGATGAATACCAGATCACCGATCCGCCATTGATCCACAATACAAAAGTCAACAAGGGACTACGCCCGCGCGGCTTATGCTGGCACTGGGCCGAAGACATTGAGCGCCGCCTGAAACAGGAAAACTTTCAAACGTTGGAGATGCACCGCGCGATCGCGAATGCCGACAATCCGTTTAGGATCGACCACAGCACGGCAATCATCAGCCGCAAGGGGGAATCGCTGTATGACGGTGTTGTGCTGGATCCGTGGCGCTATGGTGGAGTTTTGTTCTGGTCTCCACTGGTCGAGGACACCCGATACGAGTGGGTGCCGCGCGACGTGGTGCTAGAGAAACGGCGGCAGGAACAGGTGGCCGGGTTGAAACCCTATCAGCCCACAACGCCCTAAAGCTTGGACGAGATAATCCCAGTCGAAAACCCGCCCATACGCAGTTCGCCAAACAGGCGCTGATATTCGATCTTGGGACAGCGGTTCATCACCACCTCCACACCACGGGCTTCGGCGAGGGCGGCTGCTTCGGGGTGTTCGACACCGATTTGCATCCAGATCGTGCTGAGGGAAGGGAAGGCCGCCAATGCTTCGTCAACGATCGGCGGTACAGCTTCGGACCGCCGGAAAATGTCGACCATGTCCACTGGCCCGGATATCTCTGACAAACTGCCACGCACCGTCTGGCCAAACAGTTCCTTGCCCGCGTGTCCCGGATTGACGGGGATCACATCGAACCCTTTCAGCGAAAGATAGCGCGCCACGTAAAAGCTGGGCCGCACAGGGTTCATTGACACCCCAACAACGGCAACCGTCTTGGTCCGTTGCAGAATGTTCTTGAGGTGCTGATCGGAATAGTCTGACATACCCTATCCTTAACAGGGTTCCCAAAAGAAAAAAGCGCCCAAGAAACCTTGGGCGCCAGTTGTTGGAACGAGGGACAGTGAAATGACCCGCGGCAGTTCCGTTCCGCGGTCACTGTGACATTTAGGCATGAGTTGGTTAAAAAAAAGAGGGGGCGCGCATTTTTGTGATGACTTTTCACAATTAGCTGATTCTCGCCTATTTCTGATACAAGATCACCGGCCAGTTTTCTTCTGCCATTTCAATGTACTCGGCCCTGTCTTGCCGCCACATCACTTCGATCTGCGGTGAATGCGTCAGGTACAGTCGACCATCGACAACCTGCCATGCGTTGGGATCCGTGCTTTTCAGGACGCCTTTGGCCATCGCGTAAGAACAATATCCACCAAACTGCGGAGCAAAAGCGCGCGGGTTGCTTTCAAAACGCTCGCGGTTTTCGGCTGACGAAAAGTGCCACTTTGCCCCTTTCCACATCACCGCGTTTTCCGGGGCACCCATTACAGGCGTCGCGCCTTCGAAATAGGTCACGGGGTCATACCCGGCCAAGGCCACGCCTTCGGTGGCGAAATAGACGGGTTTATCCTGCGCAAACGCGACAGAAGAAAGGAAAAGGGCACTCAGCGCGCCAAGGATGGTACGTCGGATCAGCATCGTCATGTCAGAATCTGCGTTCTTGAGAGTATCAAGATGCAAGTTTTCACGGGCAACGGAAGCCCTGTTGACAAGGATGTGATCGAGTTTCAACGCCAGGGAGATCAGTCGAAAATATCCTCAATCACATCCCAAGCCTCGTCGAACACGCGCGAGAACATGCTCTTTTTCTTCTTTTTGCGTTTCGCTTTTGGAGGCACCACATGAGACACAGCAGGTCGCGCCGGTTTGGTCTTCTCAGCCTTGCGCTTTGGCAACATCTTCAAATCATGCAGCGGCGCACCGCAGCTTGAACAACTAAGCTCATGCCGCTCTTTTCCTTTCAGGACTAGGGCCGCACGGGTCCCGCAATAACAGCAGGTGGCGATTTTGGATGGGCCGGAAATAACGCTCTCCTTTGCTCAGGGACGAGATGCATATAAGGCGATTGCCGTCGCGTTTGAGACGTTCAGCGACCCAAACCCACCTGCTGCGTCAATTTTCACCAACTGATCCACGGTCTCTTTGGTTTTTTGCCGCAAGCCTGGGCCTTCCGCGCCAAGCACAAGGGCCACCGGGCGATCACGCCCCTCGCCCAGCGCGCCTTCGATCGTCACTTCGGCTTCGCCGTCCAGCCCAAGGACCAGAAAGCCCATGCCCTGAAGTTCGATGATCGCATCCGCAAGATTGCGTACCCGCAGATAAGGTTGACGCTCAAGTGCGCCGCTGGCGGTTTTGGCCAGCGCGCCCGTTTCAGGTGCAGAGTGATGGCGCGTACCAATCACGGCGCTGGCCCCCAGAACTTCGGCTGAACGCAGAATCGCCCCGACGTTATGCGGATCGGTCACGCGATCCAGCAGGATGACGCGCGGGTTTTCCCGACCGATACAGTTTTCTGCCAGACCGCCCCAATCCAACGGCTTGACCTCAAGTGCCGCACCCTGGTGAACCGATCCCGCATCGATGGGCGCAGAAAATTTGCGTGGATCAACCATCTCGGCCTCGATCCCTGCAAAATCAATAGCTTCCGCCAGCTTGTCCCGCGCGTTTCGGGTCACGATCAGGCGCAATTTCTGACGATTTGTGTTCATCAAAGCATCCCGCACCGCGTGCAAACCAAACAGCCAGACGGTTTCGGCGGCAGCAGCTTTGCGCGCCTGTTCCTTTTCGACGACCCATTTGGGTTTCTTCATTTTAGGGGCCTCCGGGCCGAGAATTCGGTTTCCTGCGTCAAAGCGGAATTTTCCTGTTGACGCTCCTTTGGTGCGCTAGTAATCACGCCTCCACGTCAGGTGCAACGCCTGACAGTGGGCGACAGGCCGCAAGGTGTGGCAGGGGACTGTAACTCCCTCGCGGAGACGCACGCCTGGTTCGATTCCAGGGTCGCCCACCATCTTCCAAAGATGTGTGATTCATTGCAACCTGCTGTTAATTCGGCAGGGTTTCCCATTCCTGTACAACCGCACCATCCCGTACAGCCAAAACCTTGCCAAATTGGTTCAACACCGCTTCGCTTTGCGTCGGGCGTAGCAAGGCAATGTCACCAGGTTGCACAATACTAGACGCCGGGCCTGTCCAGACCTCCTGATTGCTGGATCGGCCGAAGATTGAGGAATAGGAAAATCCTTCTGGATAAACCGGTTGCGCAAGAAAATGCCCGCCAAACACGGCAACATCCGTCTTGTGTCGCGGTAGGAACTCTAACCCGGGCAAAGCATTGCCGGGCATGGTCTTGAGTATTGGCGTCGCGATAAAAGCTGCAGGTTGAAAAGCCGCTGTCGAAGGATGGTCGAAATCCGAAGGCTTGACGAGAACCGAACCAAAGGCGACCTCCGTTGCGGAACCGGTTGCGCCATAAGCCTGAAAGGTCAGGCTGCCACCTGTATTTAGGCACAGCCCTGCGCCGCTGTAGGGCAGAGCTGCAACGGCTTGGCGATAGGCTTCGGCGCAGCGCCGCTCGGCTTGGGGCCTGAGTAAAGAAGGCAGCTTTGCCAGATGCGCCTCATATCCCATCACGCCGCTCAACCGCGCCAATGGGTGTGCGACAATCGTTTTTACTACACTGGCAACCTGATCCGCGCTCAGGCCACCGCGATGCAACCCAATGTCCAATTCAAGCGACAAACGCAAAGACAAGCCGGTCTGGTCCGCAAGCGTCAGATAGTCCTGCAAGCGTTCGGGGGTGTCGATCAGCCACTGCACCCGATCTGCGGCATCGGGGTTTGCCTGAAGCACACGCGCTGCAGAGCCAACGGGCAAAGGCTTGCCAATCAGGTGATCGGTGCCACCTTCGGCTTGCAACAAGGCGGTCAACATTGGTTCTGAGAACGTCATAAGCCCCGAGGTTGGGATCAGACTCCGGATTTGATCCAAAAGCGGCAAGCAGGGCAAAGATTTAGCAACCAAGCGTTTCTCAAGCCCGGTATCAACACCGGCCCTCGCCGTCGCGCAATTGGACTCGAGCCGGTTCAGGTCAATTGCGATGACCGGATGATCCACACCATAGATTCGCAGCGATTGCGACAGACGGGCGACATACGGGTCGTTCATGGCTGAAACAGCGTCGCCAAGGCAGGTGTCAGGAACTTGCCCTGCGGATCAAGCTGTTCACGCAAGGCGCAGAAGCGGTCGAAATCGGGGTAAAGGCCGGATAGTTCCCGGTATGTCAGGCTGTGCATCTTGCCCCAATGCGGGCGACCTCCGGCCTCGACAAAAAGCGGTTCCAGCGCGTTGAAGTAGCGACTGTGGTCCTCATCCGCATCCGTGTGAATAGCAACAGAGATACGCGGGCCGCTCTGAAACGGCGAAAGGCACGCAGTGTCGCCTGCGGTCTGTCGTACCTCAATGGGGAAATAGATGTCCCTGTGGTCCCGTTCGAGACGGCGGAACACCTCAGCCAACACATCGCTGGCGACCTCAGGGGGCAGGTGATACTCCATCTCTTTAAAGCGAATATGGCGGTCACTGCACAGAACCCGCCAGCTTTCGCCTACATAATCCTCATCGGATTGCGCCATCGTCAAAAGTCTAAGCAACGCTGAGCGCAAACCACCGCTGAACCGCCCTGCGTTTCGGGCAAGTTTCAGAACCTTGACCGCCAGCATATCCAGATCACGCGGGGCCTTGGTTTCGGGCGCGTCGACCACTGAATGGCGAAGTTCGACGGCCTTGCCAGTGAAAGGAATGTAGAAAAATTCGAAGTTGCGGTTCTCAGCCCAGTTCCTGTGCATGTTCGCCAGACACTCCGGCAAATCGGTCAGCGTGACCTGACGGCGCAGATTGTATTTGGGCACAACATTTATGCGAGCTTCGGTCAGAACACCCAGCAACCCAAGCGTTACTTGTGCCATGTCCAAAGGAATATCGGCCGAGGTTAAGGCCTCACCGCTTGCACCGACAAAGCGCGCATCCGTGATTTCTGCGGCAAGACAGGGCAGTTCACGTCCTGTGCCATGGGTCGCGGTCGAAACCGCCCCAGCCAGCGATTGAGTATTGATGTCGCCAAGATTGCGAAAAGCCAGCCCTCGGTCAGCCAAAGCAGGGGACAGATCGCGCAGGCGTGCGTTGGCGTTCACCCAGACCTGCCCGTCCTCAGCCGCACGGATTGTTGGGGCCTCAAGCTGCGACAGGTCCAGAATACGCTCGGCCCCTGCCACAATAGGTGTGAAAGAGTGGCCAGCGCCAACGACCCTCAGGGTCTGAGGCGACATTACAGCGCGTTGCAACGCATCCAGTGTTGTCGGACGCATGACCGCAGTATTTGTGTTTTCGTTTCCTGCCCAGTTTGACCACATTCAGCTCATCCTCCGTATTGCGAGGATTGCAGCCCGAAGTCAGCGAAACAAGGCAGGGATTCAGCGTGTTACGTGACGTGACTTGGTTTAGGCCGCGGTGGCCTGCTGCGCGTTTACGCGCTCGAACCAAGCGACGATTGCGCTCAGGTCCGAGTCCAGCTGTTCCGCATCACCACCTGTGAAGTCCTGAAACTTCTCACTGTTCAGACCGTTCACACCGACCAGTACCGGGATGTCCTGTGCCAGTGCTTCAGCGATCACCGGGCGAAACCCGCGGCCATCGGCCTCGTGCTTGCCGAACTTGTTGATGATCAACAGCTGTGGCGCGTCAGCCAGCGACGACGTTACATAGCCCACCGCCTGCTCCAGCGCCGCCGGATCCAGACGGCAACCGCGCGACTGTGTTCCCAGCGATTGCGAAATGCGGATGGTCTCTCCTTCGGGCAGCACGCGCACATCCATATCGCATTTGCTGCTGTCCGCGCATTCTGTGTTGGTCTGAACAACGCCCGCAAGTTTCGCACCCGAAGCCAGCAGGTGTTCTGCAACAGCGCTTAACAGGCGATCAGTGGCACCGCGATCGGTGGTTGTGACATAGGCCAGATTCATCTTGGACCTCTTGTTTTTCATTGCGACATTTCAAATAGCACGCTCAGGTACATCCGACCACTCCCCCAGCTACGGAAGCGGAGACAGGCCGATCACAGGTGCGTGCAGGTGAAGTAGAACCGCATAAGCGGCCAGTGCGGACAGCCACACCCAGGGGCGCGGCCAAGGACGCGGCGCGCGGAGTGAAAAGCGCGCAGTGTTTCGCGACAAACGGATCCATTCCATGCCCATTTCGCTATGTTTGCGGCGGTCGATCAAGGCCATACCCATGGCCGCGAAACCGGCAAACAGGCCAAACAGGATGACATGCGACAGGCTGCCATTGGCCAGCAAGTGGGCCAATGCCCACAGCATCAACGCGGCAAGGATCGGATGGCGGGTGGTGCGCAGGATACCGGGCTGCTCTGGATCAAAAGGGCGATCACCCAGCCCGCCAAAAGAGAACGGGTTCTGAATGATGATCCCCGCAAGGGCCAGCCAGCAGACAACCGGCATGATAAGGACAGGCACCCAACGCAAGACGGCAAACGGTGGGATGACCTCAACATAAGGGGCGTTCGCCGCCGCGACGATCAGCCAGGCCAGCACGGCGAGTGACAGGATCGAGTATCCTGTAAAATACCCGCGATGTCCCAGCGTACCGATTAACCACCCGCGCACGGCAGGCCGCACGGGAATCGCATGGCTGAGAAGAAAGGTGACAAGCGCTGCAAGGAATAGAACCCAACCGGTCATGGTGATCTCCGAACGTATTGTGACCGGTCTAGATCAGGATGGCGGTGGGTTCCTTGTCCGAAATCAAGTTTTGCGCGGGGGCGGGCATGCCGCCCCTGCCCCGTATTAAAGGCCAAGTGCCGCGCGGCGTTCTTCGGCAAAGCCCTGCACGATGCGGTCTGCGATCAGTGCCAGAATCGCCATCGCAGCCCCGGCTGAGATCCCCAGCCCGACATCCGCCTGACCCAGCGCCAGATAGATCGACTGCCCCAAGCCAGTGGTCCCGATCAATGCCGCGATGACCAGCATCGCAAAGGCATAAAGGATGGTCTGGTTCAGCCCCAGCAGTATGGTCGGTGCAGCATAAGGCGCACGAACGTCTCGCATGATCTGCCACTCGGTCGCGCCGCTGGAGATTGCGGCCTCCATCATTTCCTCTGGCGTGTTGACCAGCCCGTGCCGTGTGTAACGGATCATCGGGACAATCGCGTAGGCACAAATTGCGAGGAACGCTGAAAATTCGCCGATCTGGAACACCATCAGCACGGGGATCAGGAACACAAACAATGGAATCGTCTGCAACATATCGCAGATCGGGCGAACCACTTTCCAAACCGGCTCCCAAACAGCGCTGGCAAGGCCGATCAGACCGCCGACGACTGCGCAGGAAAACACTGCCGCACCACTGAGGTAGAGCGACAGAAGCGCCCTTTCCCAAAGACCCGAAACGAGAATGGTGCAAAGAAGCCCCACGCAAAGCGCCGCAAGACGCCACCCACCTGCGACCCAGCCCAAAGCAGCTGCGCCAGTCAGCACAAAGGGCCAAGGCAGGTTGGCAATGCCTGTTTCCAGCATGCCAATCAGGATCAGAACAATCAGCCCACCCGTTAGCCGCCCGCGCCACGCCATCAAAAGCACAATCACGGCACCTACGGCGAACAGGCCATAGCTCATGCCCGCTGTCCACTGAAAGCCCCAGGTGAAAGGCAGAACTGCCTGATCCAGCCCGATCCGCAACGGCAGCAGCACATAGAACAGCGAGTTGTTCTTAAGCGCATCAAGCCACGGGCCGTTGTTTTGCGTAAACTCCGTCAGGCCGCTGTCCACAGCTTCGGCCATTGGGTCCAGTAGGGTCAGCTCGGACGGGTTCGGCAGCCGCGCCCAGAAGGCGGCCGTGAAGACAACTGCAAAGCCCAGCATCGCCCAGACAACGCGGCTGTCATAGCGTTTGCGCTCGGTTGCCAGCGTGCCGCTCATCCGGTCGATCACCACGGCAAAGACCACGATGACCAGACCAGCCATCAGCGATTCACCGAACTGGGCCTTGCGCATGGTCAGCAGAACCTCCCACCCGATATCGTTGAAACCTCCGATAACGGCGGCAATGATGACCATCGACAGAGCGGCCATTAGACATTGGTTCACACCGACCATGATCTGCGTTGTGGCAGCAGGGATTTCGACCTGAAACAATTGCTGGAACCGGGTGCCACCAGACATGATGGCGGCTTCTTTGATCTCGGGCTCGACCCGCTCCAACCCCAACATCACATTGCGCGCCATAGGCGGCGCAGCGTAGATGGCCGAGGCGATCAGGCCAACAACAGGCCCAAAGCCGAACAGCAGCAAAAGCGGTGTCAGATACGCAAAAGTCGGCACCGTCTGCATCACATCCAGAACGGCTTGAACAAAGGTTTTAACCTTCGGCACTTCATTGGCAAGGATGCCGATACCACCCCCCAAAATAAGTGCCACCGGGACCGACACGGCAACAAGGGCCAGCGTATTCATACTCTCAGCCCAATACCCCGACGCCAGAACGAAACTAAGCCCCAGAAAACCCAACGCGGCCATGGGTAAGCCGCCCAGATACCACCCCAACGCGGTCACAATACCGATCAGAATGGGCCATGGCGTATTGCCTAACACGAAATTCGCCCAGTTCATTGGATAGGTCATCATGTCCGAGAACAGCCGCATCGCTGGTTTGATCAGGTTGAGAAACCAGTCAAGAAATGCCCCGACCCATTGGGTTGCAGGCAGTTCCCATGCTGCAGGCCATTTGACCAGCCACGGGGCGATGCCCTCAAGCGCAAGGCAAACCGCACCGACGGTGACCGTGATCAGCGCGGCTTTCGCGCCCGCTGTCACCTGCGCGCTGCGTTGCGTCGGAAGATCAGTGACAGCGGTCATGCTTCGTCCACCTGCAATGCGGCGGCCAGATCCGAGGGATGTACCGTGCCAACGACATTGCCTTTGGCATCCCGCACCGGCACGGGCTCGTACAGTTCCATGCAATGCGCAAGAGCGGCATCCAGCGTCATCGAAGTGGTCAGGCCGGGATCGTCTGGGCCACATTCCGCCTCGCTCCGCATGACCGAAGCGACCTTGGCGTGCTGACCCTTGGCCACATCCTTGGAAAACTCGCGCACATAATCGTCAACCGGTCGCAGCACGATATCAGTTGGGGTACCGATCTGAACGATCTTGCCGTCGCGCATGATCGCGATGCGGTCAGCGAGTTTCAGCGCCTCTTGAATATCGTGGGTGATGAAGACGATAGACTTCTTCAATGTCGCCTGAATGCGCAGAAACTCGTCCTGCAACTGGCGACGGATCAAGGGGTCAAGGGCCGAAAACGGCTCATCCAGAAACCAGATATCGGGGTTCACGGCCAACGACCGCGCTATACCCACACGCTGACGCTGACCCCCGGAAAGCTGGCGGGGGAAACTGTCTTCGCGACCTTCAAGTCCAACAAGTGAGATGACTTCTTGCGCTCTTGCCAGACGCTCCTTTTTGCTCACGCCCTGCACGCGCAGCGGATAAGCCACGTTTTCGGCAACAGTCATGTGCGGGAACAGGCCAAAGTGCTGGAACACCATGCCCAGCTTCTTTCGGCGCAACTCGGTCAGCGCCTTCTTTGAGGCTCCGATAACATTTTCACCGTCCACCCGAATCTCGCCACCCGTGCCGGGCAACAGTTGCGAGATACAACGGATCAAAGTGGATTTGCCCGAGCCCGACAGGCCCATGATGACGAACAACTCGCCTTCTTTGACCTCGAAATTGGCATCCTGCACCGCCGGGATGAACCCGTTTTCCCGCAGATCAGAGGCGGCTTTGTCAGCGTCATTCCCTGACCGAGACAGCGCGTCGGTCAGGGCCTTGTCAGCGCCGGGGCCAAAGACTTGCCAGAGACTCTGGCAGGCAATGGCTGGCGTCGTCGTATCAGTCACTTACGTGCTCACTGCGTCGCTGCGTCAACAACCGGACGCCACTTGCCTTCGTTCTCAGACATCCAAGCGGCAACAACTTCTTCAACCGAACCACCGTCAACGTCGATCGCGCCCATCATTGGCTGCTGGTCTTCGACCGCCAGTTGGTAGTTGGACAGGATTTCATAAGCGGCGGGCCATTTGTCTTCCATGCCGCTCCAGCTGGCTTTGAAGATGCGGGACGGCGAGAAGTCGCAATCGTTGACCGCATTGGGGTTCGGCCCCCATGCCGGATCGTTAAAGCACGCCTCTTCGCCCGCAGGCAGCTCAACGAACTGAACGTCATAGGCCGACATCGCCCAATGCGGCTGCCAGAACGTGATCAGCAGTGGCGATTTACGCTCGGTCGAGGCGCGCAGCTCGGCGATCAGGGCACCCTCGGACCCCGCCGGCACAGCTTTGAACGGCAACTCAAGCCCGGTCATACGGTCAGCGCCGGGTGTGCCCCAATCGGCCGGATAATCGACCAGGCGACCACCGGGCAGAGTTTCTGCCGTAGCAAATACCTGCGCGCAATCTTTCAACGCTTCCCATGCGGGCAGGCCCGGGCACAGATCAGCGACATGCGCGGGGTATGCTATGCCTTCCTTGGCATCTAGGCCCAGATCGCCGATTTCAACAACGGTTCCTTCGTCAACCTTCTTGGCGTACTCGTCCGACACGTTGGACGACCAGATTTCCAACGTCGCGTCGATGTCACCATCAGCCAGAGCCTGGAATTGGTTCATCATGCCCGCCGTCACGTATTCGACGTTATATCCTGCAGCCTTGAGCATCTCACCTGCCACATGAGTGGTCACGTGCTGGCCGGTCCATTCGTTGATCGCCAGTTTGATCGGCTCGTCCACGGCGCCCATATCCGCAGCTTGCACCGCGCCCGCGACGCTCAGAGCCATTAGGCTTACACTAAGTTTTTTCATGGACTTTCTCCCTGTCTTTTTTGTTTTGCCCACCCCGGCGAGGGTTATCCCGCCGGTATATTTGGTCGATGACAATACCATGTCGCAACATGCACAAATTTTGCCGGAAAAGGAAAGTGTCGCGACTATGAAAGACAGAAAGTGCTCCTCTGCCAAATCACTTTCGCCCCCCCCCGAGCGCGACGACCGCACTCAACCCGGCCCGTCGTAGTCCCACGGTCTGTGGCGCCGGACATTGACTGACGAGTCAATCAGAAACCAACTTTCGACTGTTTGTCGAGTATTTCTTTGAAAAAAGCGTACTTTTTCTTTTCCATCCAAAAAATTGGTCGCTAAATAGTCATGAACTGGCGGCTTTATTTTTTGATTGCAAAGATGGAACAAAAGGCAAACACTCAAGAGGTGATATCTGAGGCTGGGTAAATGCGCGCATTTGACGAAATCTTCGAAATTGCTGCCGAACGACATGGCGGGCCAGATGCGTTGCAAGCTATGCTGTACAAACCCAAAACCCAGGATGAACTGGTAGCCCTGCCAGAAGATCGTTGGCTGGCCATCATTACAAAATGCATCTTTCAGGCTGGGTTCAACTGGAAGGTCATCGAAAACAAATGGGATGGCTTCGAAGCCGCGTTTGACGGTTTTGATGTGGGACGATGTGCCTTTATGAATGACGAAAAATTCGATGCGTTGTTGCAGGATACGCGAATCGTGCGCAACGGCACCAAGATTTCGACGGTGCGTGACAACGCCGTTTTTCTTATGGAATTGCGTGAAGAAGGCGGCGCAGGCAAAGTGCTGGGTGGCTGGCCTTCGGAAGACTATATCAGCTTGCTGGCAATGTTGGCCAAGCGCGGCTCGCGTCTGGGCGGGGCGTCGGCGCAATATGCTATGCGGTTCATTGGGCGCGACAGTTTCATTCTGTCCCAGGACGTTACCGCCCGGCTGATTGCCGAAGGCGTGATCGACAAACCTGCCACGTCCAAAAAGGCGATGGTGGCTGTCCAGCAAGCCTTTAACACTTGGATGGATCAATCCGGGCGATCCTTGACGGAAATCAGCCGGGTTCTGGCTATGAGCGTTTGAAAACGGTTTGCTGAACGGGCGCAGCAGACTAGGATTCTTCATATGGTTCTGCGCGTTTTTCTAGTTTCTCTCTTATTTCTATCGTCCTGCGGGCGTCCGCTGACAGAACCAGAGCGCGTGTTTGCAGAGAGCATTCAAGGCGACACACTGAATTTGGATAATGTGCGATTGGTCGAAGGTGCCCCAGTCGCACCGGTCACGTATTTCCGGGAAGAACGCCCACGTTTGGCCTGCCGTGAACTTATTTTGCCGCCTGTCGAAGCGGGGTTTGTTACTGGCAAACCCGCAGCCGTCGCCCTGTTCAACAAGGTCTATTTTGCACGCGACTGGTATCTGGAAGATTACATGACCGACTTTCCCGATCAGATGAACCTGATCGCCGCGATGTTACTGGCTCATGAATTGACCCATGTATGGCAATGGCAGAATCGCGCAACCACCGGCTATCACCCTCTGCGAGCAGCGGCAGAACACGGTGGAAGACGGGATCCGTATCTGTTCGATCTGGATACCTCACCTGACTTTTTGTCCTATGGCTTCGAACAACAGGGCGCGATTGTCGAGGAATACGTGTGTTGCCGTGCGCTGGACCCTCAGGCCGAGCGCACAGCGAGGCTCCACACTATGTTGGGTGCACATTTCGACCTGTCCCCTTTGCCGGAAAAAGGGCGTGAACGAGCGGTTCTTTTGCCATGGAGCGAGGCAGAAGTGGACGGAATTTGCAGTCAGTCCTGAAGCGTTTCCAGATAGGCAACCAGATCCACAATAGGCTGACTTGTCAGGATCGGCTGGCCCTGCGGTGTTTTCATGGACGTGTCTTGCCCGTCGAAATACGGACCATAAACCGGCATCGGGCTGCCGTGGCTGACCAACGGGTCACGCCCATCGATTCGGGCAACCACACGTGCGGTTGGGAATACGCCGCCTTCGCCAGACAAGCTGGTCAGGTCACTCGGCTGCACAACCAGCACGCTGGCCATCGGCCCCTGCCCGGTCGCATCGATCCCGTGGCAGGTTGCACAATAGTGCATGTAAAGCTCCTCACCGATCTTGGCGTCTTGCGCAAAAACCGCCTGAGAGGTGGCGAGCGAAGTTGATAAAACCAGCACACCAAGTTTTGCTTTGAACATCGTATCCTCCTGCCACGATAGACATTTGCAGGGTTGCCCGGTGGACACCTTGGCGCAATGATCCAGATCAACGCAGGCGAGAGGATGCAGGACATGACACAATACGCAGCCATAATGTTGGCAGCCGGGATCGGAGTGCCAATTCTGGCCGCTTTGAACGCAGCCTTGGGCAAGCTGATCGGATCGCCGACCACTGCCGCCGTGATCCTGTTCGCAATCGCTTTTGCCGCGTCAGCGCTTGTGATGCTGCTGTTCCCGGGGTTCGAAGCGCTATCCAAGGTCGCTGAGGCCCCGAAACACCTGCTGCTGGCAGGCGTGCTGATCGCGTTCTACGTTCTGTCAATCACCCACGTCGCCCCGCATTTCGGAGTGGGCAACGCAGTGTTCTTTGTTTTGCTGGGCCAATTGATCAGCACAGCGGCCATTGACCATTTCGGCCTGTTTGGAGCTCAGATCACGCCGCTGACATGGATGCGAGCCGGGGGTATTGCCGTGATGGCCGTTGGTGTTGCAATCACTCAACTGGCCTGAGCACCCCAGCCTCAAGTCTAACCGTCCGATCCATACGCGCCGCCAGTTCAAGGTTGTGCGTCGCAATCAAGGCCGACAACCCCTCGTCCCGGACCAGTGCCATCAGCGCATCAAACACCTGATCCGAGGTTTCGGGGTCGAGATTTCCGGTCGGTTCATCCGCCAGCAAAACCCGCGGCTTGTTGGCCAGCGCCCGGCAAAAAGCCACGCGCTGTTGCTCACCACCCGACAGTGCGGCTGGGCGGTGGCTGGCGCGCGGGGCAACGCCCACCCGGTCCAGAAGATCCATGGCCCGCTTTTGCGCGGCTTTTTCGGAAATACCGTTCGCCAGCTGCGGCAGGGTGATGTTTTCGAGCGCTGTAAACTCGGGCAGCAAGTGGTGGAACTGATAAACAAACCCGACATCTTGTCGGCGCAGCGCGGTTCTGGTTCGGTCGCCCTTTCCGCTTACGTTCTGCCCTCCGATTTCAACGGTTCCGTCGTCGGGCATATCCAACAGTCCTGCAATGTGCAGAAGCGTAGATTTACCCGCACCGGACGGAGCCACCATCGCCACGGCCTCACCCGCGCGCAGGTCCAGATCGACACCGCGCAGAACCTGTACTTCACCCGGCGTACCCTTGAGGTAGGTTTTGGTCAGGCCATTCAGGCGCAATGTGACATCATTCATAGCGCAACGCCTCAACCGGGTTCAGACGCGCCGCACGACGCGCTGGAAAATAGGTGACGATGAAAGACAGACCAAGCGACAGGCCTATGGCTTTGAGCACGTCGCTCAGGTGCAGCTCGGCCGGTAAAGCATAGATGCCGCGGATCGACGGATCCCAGACGCCGCCGCCCATCACATAATTCACGAAGGAAAAGATCGGATCGATATAGATCGCAAAGAGGCATCCCAAAATGACTCCCATCGCCGTTCCAATCAGGCCGGTGAACGCCCCACAGATAAAAAAGACCCGCAGCACCGACCCTTCGCTAAGTCCAATGGTGCGCAGGATGCCAATATCGCGCCCCTTGTTTTTGACCAGCATGATCAAGCCCGAAACGATATTCATCGCAGCGATCAGGACAAGGATCGACAAGATAATGAACATCACGTTGTCTTCAACTTCCAGCGCTCGCAGAAAGCCTCCCGACGCATCCTGCCAAGTCCATATCTGGCTGCGTACGCCAGAGGCTTCGAGAATCGAGATCAGGATCGGGCCCAGTTCTTCTGGCTTTTCCACCATCACCTCAATCTCATCCGCCACACCTTCACGGTTGAAAAAACTTTGCGCCTGCGAGAACGGCATATACACGCGGGTGCGGTCGATATCATAACGACCTGCCGAGAACACATAAACGACGCGATACGCGTTCACACGCGGCGAGGTGCCAAAGGCTGTTTTGACACCATTGGGCGAGGTCAGTTTTACAACATCCCCCACGGTGGCACCGATGCTACGCGCGACGCCGGATCCAATGGCAATGACATCTTCACCGCTTTGAAACTCAGTCAGATTTCCTGCAGACTGTTCTGCCTGCGCGATACCTGGCAGGTCGCGCAGATCGTCAGGTCGGATGCCAAACACCTCAACCCCGCTGCTGCGGTCGCGGTTGGTGATCAACACCTGTCCTTTGACCAAAGGTGCTGTTCTTTCAACACCGGGCACCTGCGCGATCCGGGCCGAGCGGTCCTCGTAATCGGCCATTGTTCGGTCGACCCGGCCCTGCGCGTCGATCTCACCGGAAGAATAAACCGTCACATGTGCGTTTGCTCCCAGAATGGTGCCCACAAATTCCGAACGGAAACCCGACCGGACCGACAATGTCGCGATCAGCGCAAACACCGCGAGGGTGATCCCGATCAATGAAATCCACGTCATGACGCTGACACCACCTTCGGCCCTGCGGGCCCTCAGGTAACGCCATGCAATCTTCCATTCAAAAGGGGCAAAGGGCGGGGGTGTGTTGGCCATGCCTGCTCCGGGGTGTTTCTTGTTTGCGGCGACAGTTTCGGCATTTCACCCGATGGTCAAGCCGGTAGTCACCAAGACTTGGTTCCTCGGCCTGAATGCGTAGCAGTGATTCGGGTCACCGCTTACAAGTCGCAGCCAAACGGACGACTTCAAAACGCGGCGCTACACCGTGAGTTGTGAAGCCCTTCACAGACAAGGTGATATTGTTTCAGTTATGAAGTTAATCATCGCACTTTGTGAGTCTGTGAATCGAAAAGGCAACAATGAGGGCGAAATTTTATTACTCTTTTTGATTATTTTCAGAAACTTTGTCACCCTAACTATGGGGGAACACATTTAAAGAGCGGGGGTCGCTCAATGAATTTTCAAATCTCTAACAATGGCGTGGGCGCAATTCCAACCCGCAAGGCATCAACAGAACTGGATTGTGAGACAGCGGCACTGCTGCGCGCGGCCATTCGGCCGATCTTTGTCAGCGCAGCAAGCTGGAGCAATCTGGCTGATATCCTCAAGGAAAAAGGATACCGGCTGGCGTTCCGTCAGGGGCGTTTGTGCATCACGGATCGGACGACCGACGCACGCGTTTGCGGGCTGCGGTTTCTGGGTCTCGAGTTTCGCGAACTGGTAAGCCGTCTGGGCCGACCGATTGTGGTCGCGCGCGGTGACGGTGCCAATGGCGACGTTCTGGCAGAGCGCCCGACGGCAGACCAGGACTGAGAGCAAAGCCAGGCCACCTGAGTTGGCCGCGGTTGACGGCCAGATCAGAATGCTGGCCGCCTAGTTTGTTCTAACGAGTTCACGGTGACTGTTAATTGTGCACCTGAAGATTGCGATCAGGCGATCTTCTCATAGATTTCTGCAACCTTGGTGACTGCCGCTTCCGGGCTCAGCTCCTCGCTTTCGCCTGTACGGCGACAGGTCAGTTCAACCACACCGTTCTTCAGGCCGCGCGGTCCCACGGTAATGCGCCAGGGCAGACCAATCAGGTCCATGGTTGCAAACTTGCCCCCTGCCCGTTCGTTGCGATCATCATACAGCGGCTCCAGACACAAGGCGGTCAACGCCGAATAGATCTTGTCGCAGGCCGCATCTGCTTCTTCATCACCCTGCTTCAGGTTCACAATTCCGCAGTGGAACGGTGTTACGCCCTCGGGCCAGATGATGCCTTTGTCGTCATGACTGGCCTCGATGATCGCGCCGATCAGGCGGCTGACGCCGATACCATGGCTGCCCATATGAACAGGGACGGATTTTCCGTCAGGACCCTGAACCGTTGCGCCCATCGCTTCAGAGTACTTGGTGCCGAAGTAAAAGATCTGACCAACCTCAATACCTCGGGCCACGCGACGGCGTTCCTCGGGGATTTGGTTGAACAATGCCTCATCATGCGTCTCGTCCGTACGCGCGTATTTCGAGGTGAACTCTTCCAGAATAGCCTGGCACTGTTCGCGGTTGTCATAGTCGATCTGGCGGTCGCCAAAAGTCAGGTCAGTGACTGCGCTGTCATAAAAGACCTCGGATTCGCCGGTATCGGCCAACACAAGGAACTCATGCGTGTCATCGCCGCCGATCGGGCCTGAATCGGCGCGCATCGGAATGGCCTGCAGGCCCATGCGTTCGTAAGTGCGCAGATAGCTGACCAGATGGCGGTTATAGGCGTGCAGCGCGTCTTCCTTGGTCAGGTCGAAATTGTAGCCGTCCTTCATGTAGAACTCGCGCCCGCGCATCACGCCGAAACGCGGGCGGATTTCGTCGCGGAATTTCCACTGGATCTGATACAGCGTCAGCGGCAAGTCTTTATAGCTGGTGACGTGACCGCGAAAGATATCTGTCACCAGTTCCTCAGCGGTGGGCGTATACAGCATGTCGCGACCGTGACGGTCCTGCATGCGCAGCATTTCCTGACCGTAATCATCATAACGGCCGGATTCGCGCCACAGGTCGGCCGATTGCAGGATCGGCATCTGGATCGCGATGTGGCCCGCACGCGCCTGTTCCTCGTGCACGATGTTTTCCAGCTTGCGCAGCACTTTGAAGCCCAGCGGCAGCCACGAATAAATACCGGCGGCGGCCTGCTTGATCATACCCGCGCGCAGCATCAGCCTATGGCTGACGATCTGGGCCTCAGACGGGTTTTCCTTGAGAACGGGCAGAAAGTAACGGCTCAGGCGCATGGATGGACCTTCAAAGGTAAGAATTCGACTGCACAGGTGATTATTCCAAAGCCCCGCCGGGGGCAATCGAACATTGGCAGTTTTGCGACTTCGCGTCA
Source organism: Ruegeria sp. HKCCD4315 (assembly GCF_013112245.1). NCBI lineage: Bacteria > Pseudomonadati > Pseudomonadota > Alphaproteobacteria > Rhodobacterales > Roseobacteraceae > Ruegeria > Ruegeria sp. HKCCD4315. The sequence goes on from NZ_WVRN01000001.1 coordinate 2,368,941, forward strand.
GTCGGTTTTTTGATTGACCCGCCAATCGAGAGCTTCAATTGTAACAGAATTGCGAAACTCAAGAGGCGCCGATGCAAACAATTCTGGAACCCGCCCGCCAAATCCCTGTCATCCATCAGACCGACGTGTTGGTTGTTGGCTCTGGTCCCGCAGGGCTGGCCGCAGCGCTGGCAGCGGCGCGGGCCGGGGCCGAAGTATCTCTGGTCGACCGCTTTGGTTGCATGGGCGGCAACATCACTGCTGTGGGCGTCGAGGGGTTTGCCTGGTATCGCCATGAACAGACGGTCGAGGCCGGCGGTATCGGCATGGAATTCGAAACCCGTGCCAAAGACATGGGCGCGGCTGTCCCCGAAAGCCAGTCGCTGAGTTATGAGCTGGACAGCGAAGGGTTCAAACTGGTCGCCGACAAGCTGGTCGAAGAGGCAGGCGTGCATCCAATGCTGCACCGTCAGTTTGTCGCCCCTATCATGGAGGGCGACCGGATCACCGGCATCATCACCGAATCCAAAGCCGGGCGCGAGGCGATCCTGACCAAAGTGGTAATCGACGCCACCGGCGACGCGGATGTGGCGCACCGCGCAGGCGCACCGACCCACAAGACCCCGCGTGAAGACATGATGGCCGCCTCGGTCATGTTCCATCTGGCTGGCGTCGATAAACGCGCGTTCATGGAGGGCGTGAAGGCCGACCCGCAGACCTACAAGGACTGGGGCGGCGGCGGTGAGTGGAATATCGAGACTAGCGGCAAGGAAGACGACATGTTCTCGCCCTTTGTTCACAAGCCATTTCAGCAAGCCATAGATGAAGGGCTGATCCCGCCGCATCTGAACACCATCGCAGGCACCTGGGGCGCAATGCATGACACCGGTGAGCTGACGTATATGAACCTCATCCACTTGGCCGAAATCGACGGCACCGACCCCGACAGCCTGACACGCGGCGAGATCGAGGGCCGCCGCCAGTCGATGCTGGCTATTGACGCTTTGCGCCGGTTCATGCCGGGCTGTGAAAACGCGCGGCTTCGAAACTTCGGTATGACCATTGGCATCCGCGACACGCGCAAGATCGACGCGGTGTATAACATGACCGAAAACGATGCCCGCCATCAGGGTCGGTTTGAAGATACCATTGGCATCTATCCCGAATTCATTGACGGTTATGGCATTCTGATCCTGCCTACCACGGGACGGTACATGCAGGTTCCCTACCGGTCGATGCTGCCAAAGGGTATCAAGGGGTTGCTCGTTGCAGGCCGGTCGCATGGTGCAGGTCGAGTAGCGCATGCCGCCACGCGCAACATGGCCTGTTGTGCCGTTATGGGTCAGGGTGCAGGCATTGCGGCAGCGCTGTCATTGAAAAGCAATCAGGACCTGGACCAGTTGAACTTGGCACCTGTTCACACGGAACTGGAACGCCAAGGGGTCAGGATTCACTGATGGACAGCATTCCAACAATCGACATCTCGCCTTTGACCGATCCAAAAACCGATGCATACGAAGCTACGGTGCAGCACATCCTTGAGGCTTGTACCGGGATCGGGTTCCTGTCCATCACCGGAACAGGCGTGGCTCAGGAAACTGTTGATCAAGTCAGACAGACGACCAGAGAGATTTTTGCCATCGATGAGTCGCGTAAATGGGATCAGGCCATTACCCGCGAAAACTATCGCGGGTATATCCCCATGGGGTTCTTCACACCCAACGATGGCTCGGGCAACGCGGACAAATACGAAGGCTACAAGCTGCATCACGAAGTCGCGGCAAATGCCCCGATACGCTCGGTCTGTTCTTTGTACGGGCCGAATCTGTGGCCGGACGAAGTACCCGGCGCCAAAGAGATCATTCTAGGTTACTGGAGCCAACTGGATCGGGTCGCCGATCTTTTGCTTGGGGCGTTAGAGACAGGTCTGAACCTGAAGCCAAACACGCTGCGCAGTGCGTTCCAGGACCCGATGACCAACATGACCCTGCTACACTATCCGCCGCAGGCTGAGGGCGAGGCGGGCTATGGCATCCATCCCCACAAGGACACGGACGCTCTGACCATTATCGCTCCAGATCCGGTGGGCGGACTTGAAGTACAGACGCGCACTGGGGGATGGATCACACCAAACTGCCCGCCGGGCGGGTTTGTCGTCAATATCGGCGACATGCTAGAGCTTTGGTCAGGCGGCCGGTTGAAATCCACGCCGCACCGGGTGGTTAACCGGTCAGGCAAAGAGCGGTATTCTTTCCCCTACTTCGCCGTCCCCCGCCACGACGTCATCGTCGAACCATTGTTGGCTGCGCTGCCTGTTTTCGACCGCCCTGCTGTTCATTGCGGGCATTGGTCCGCAGAAATCTGGCGCACCAACTGGCCCGATGAGACCGCAGACGACAATACGCCGGAACTGGGGACACTTCAGGACTAAAGGCTGCAATTTCAGGCCAAATGAAGCGCTTGCATCACTCGCCTTGATACGCCAAGAACACCATCAAAGACCTGCAAAAGGGGATCGCGATGGCATTGCCGGTTAAGGATCAGATGAGATACTGGGGCGTCGTCGCTTTTGTTTTTGTATTGATCCTCTGGGCTTTAGGAGATGTCCTGCTGCCGTTTGTGATCGGCGGGGCCATCGCCTATTTCCTTGATCCCGTCGCTGATCGGCTTGAACGGCTTGGCCTGTCACGCATGGCGGCCACAGCAATCATTACCGTTGTTGGCATTCTGGGGTTTGTGTTGGCTATCCTGATGGTCGTGCCAGCCCTGATCACCCAGTTGCTGGATCTTGTGGACGTGATGCCTGAGCTGTTCAAGCAATTGCGTGGTTTCGTAGAAAAACAGTTCCCATCCCTGTTGGACCGGGAATCCAGCACGCACCAGATGCTCGTGTCTTTTGGCGAAACGCTCAAGTCTAAAACCGGGGACGTTTTGCAAACGGTGCTGACCTCGCTGGGGTCTGCCATCAACATCGTGGTTCTTCTGGTGATCGTGCCGGTTGTTGCAGTCTACCTTCTGTTGGACTGGGATCGCATGATCGCCCGGATTGGAGAGTTGCTGCCGCGCGATCACGCGCCAACCATCAAACGGTTAGCGAGCGAGATTGATGCCGTTCTGGCCTCTTTCGTACGCGGGATGGGTACTGTCTGTCTGATCCTTGGCACGTATTATGCGGTAGCTCTGATGCTCGCGGGTCTGCAATTCGGCCTGATCGTGGGTTTCATTGCGGGGTTGGTCACGTTCATTCCCTATCTGGGTGCTTTGATCGGTGGCACGCTGGCCATCGGACTGGCACTGTTCCAGTTCTGGGGCGACTGGGCTCATATCGGCCTGATCGCGGGTATTTTTGCCATTGGGCAAGTGACCGAGGGCAATTTTCTGACACCCAAACTGGTCGGAAACTCCGTTGGGCTTCACCCGGTTTGGCTGTTGCTAGCGCTGTCGGTCTTTGGCGCGCTCTTTGGCTTTGTCGGGATGTTGGTTGCCGTTCCGGTCGCAGCGGCCCTTGGCGTTTTGGCTCGGTTTGGAACCTCGCTCTATCTGGACAGCCGCCTGTACACCGGTCTTGAAAGCCAGGATCAGGAAACCGAGTAAATGGCCCGACAACTCAGCTTTGATCTGCCCGCCAAAACTGCGCTTGGGCGCGAGGACTTCTTTGTCTCGCCTGCCAATGCTTTGGCCGTAGCCATGATCTCGGCCACATCCTGGCCCGGAAACAAACTGGTGCTGAGCGGCCCTGCTGGCGCCGGCAAAACCCACCTGGCGCATGTCTGGGCCGCTGAAACCGGCGGTCGCATCATTCAAGCGTCTGAATTGCGCTATGACGATGTACCAGAACTGGCGCGAAAGCCGATTGCGGTCGAAGACGTGCCGATGGTTGCCGGTGATCTGGAACAGCAGAAAACGCTGTTTCACCTGCACAATCTGGTTCTGGCCGAGGGGCACGCCCTGTTGATGACCGGCAGGCTTGCGCCGAAGTTCTGGGAAATGCCGCTGGCAGATCTGCAAAGCCGGGTTGAAGGGGCCCACCACGTCGCGTTGGATCCGCCCGACGATGCGCTGCTGGGCGCAGTGCTGGCCAAGCTGTTTGTGGACCGTCAGTTGAATCCCGGCCCCGAGGTCATTGCTTATCTCGTCAAGCATATGGACCGCCGGTTTGAAACCGCCGCAAATGTTGTCAAACAGCTGGACCACCTGGCATTGACGGAAAAACGTGACATCACCCGCGCATTGGCCGTGCGGGTTTTAAACACGAGCCCGGATGAGATCGAGACGGGTGATTGACCCGCAAGCTCCAATTTCGCATCCTCTGACTGCACTATCTGGAAGACACATGGATCAGACCGTCGAAACCGACATCCCGGACTGGGGACCATTCGGAAAACCATTGTTCGACGACCCTGGCACGCGGGCTCTGTCACGGGTCGGGGTGGTCGATGTTGGGTCGAACTCGGTTCGAATGGTCATCTTCGACGGGGCGGCCCGATCACCCGCATATTTCTACAACGAAAAGGTGATGTGCGAACTGGGCGCGGGCCTGTCCGAGACAGGGAGTTTGAACCCGCGTGGGCGCGACCGCGCGCTGGCGGCACTGCGCAGGTTCCAGCATCTGGCAATGGATTTGGATCTGCCCGGGCTGCACGTGGTGGCCACAGCCGCAGTGCGAGAGGCCGAAGACGGCCCGGATTTCTGCGCGCAGGTCAAAGCGGAAACCGGGCTGCATGTGGCCGTGATCGACGGCGCTGAAGAGGCCCGCCTGTCAGCGCAAGGCGTGTTGCTGGGTTGGCCCGGTGCGTATGGCCTGATCTGCGATATTGGCGGCTCGTCCATGGAATTGGCCGAAATCGGCGACGGTCAGGTCGGCCGCCGTGTGACCTCAGCCCTCGGGCCGCTGAAGCTACGCGACATCAAGGGCGGGCGACGGGCGCGCAAGGGGCATATCAAGTCAACAATGGAGGAACTGCGCGATCAGATGGGCCCGCAGCGGGACCGTCTGTTTCTGGTCGGTGGCAGTTGGCGCGCCTTTGCGCGGTTGGACATGCTGCGGCGGGGCTATCCGCTGAACGTGCTGCACGAATACCGCATGACCACCAAACAGGTGCGTGAAACGATCAAGTTCATCGAAAAGAACGATCCCGACAAGCTGCGCAGCCAAGCTGGGGTCTCAAGCTCGCGCATGTCATTGATTCCCTATGCGATGGACGTGCTGGCGCGGCTGATCCGAACGTTCAAGCCCAAGGATATCGCGATTTCAAGCTATGGCATCCGCGAAGGCCTGCTTTACGAACAGATGTCACAGGAACTGCGCGACCGCGACCCTTTGATCGAGGCCAGTCGTTTTTCCGAAGCCAAAGATGCGCGCCTGCCCGGCTTTGGTCGCCACCTTTATGATTTTGTAATGCCCTTGTTCCGGTCAGCACCGCCCAGCCGGGTACGCCTGATCAAGGCGGCCTGCCTGTTGCACGACGTCACTTGGCGGGCCCACCCGGATTACCGGGCCGAAGCATGTTTCGACTATGTCACTCGCGCAAATCTTGGTGGCCTGAAGCATTCCGAGCGTGTTTTTATCGGGCTAGCATTGCAGCATCGGTATCGCAACAAACGTGAAGGCAACCGTTTTGCCCCGTTGTATGAATTACTGGACGAGAAAGACCAAAAACAGGCCGAGATCCTGGGCAAAGCTATGCGATTTGGCGCGATGCTGTGGATGCACAACGATGCCAATATGGGACGACTGAAACTCTATCCCAAAAAACGCGAGCTAGAGCTGTATCTGCCCGAAGCTGCGGCACCATTGTTCAGCGAAGTGGCCGAAGCGCGCTTGAATTCACTGGCAAGCGCACTGAAATCCGAAATGCGCGTGATCATCAAGAACTGAGATTGTCTCAGATATCAGTTGCGCCTTCGGGAACCTCTTCATCCTTGTCTTCAGGCTCGGGCAGGTCTTCAATCGGTTTTTTGCGGATGATAATGTCGCCGTTGGGCAGGATTTCCGGCACTTCATAAGCGCTCCAATCCTTGACCTCAGCCGCCAGTTCCGCCAGCGCAGGGCCCATCTCTTGCAGGAAAGATTGCATGGCCGGCCCAAACTCGTCCGCCATCCCAAGCAATTCATCCAGTGCCGGTTCCATTTCCTTGCGCAGCCCTTCGAAAAACAGCTCGGCCCCCTGCTCCATCAGGGATTTGCCCGTGTCTTCTTGTGCCAGTGTTGGCACCGCCAAAGACGCCCACACGACGCTGATCAAAACAATCCGTTTCATAACGTTGATATAAGCCTTCAGATGCAAGCTGCAAAGGCTACAGATCAATATCCAGAGTGACTGGGAAATGGTCCGAGGCTGCCAACAGCGCTTGCCGCAACTCTGGTTCAGACCAGCATGCAACATCCCGAAACGGGTGCCATATGCGCCAGGCTGGATCAAAGGCCCGCAAATCCTCTGAGATCATGATGTAGTCCAGCAACGCCTCAAGAAACTGGCCTTCGTCGGGGCGCGCGAAACGTGCAGTGGACGGCACTGATCCCGGCCTGAACTCATGCGCCCTGATCGCATGCGGGTCATACAGCCCCGCTTGCAACAAAATCTCAACCGACGACCGTCCGAACAGATGTTCAAACTCATCCAGACCCGGTCCGTCATTCAGATCGCCTAGCAAAACGACAGACTCATTCTGCGCCAAATGCGCCTCGACCCTTCTGGCCAGCCAAACCGCCTGCGCAAGTTGCTTGCGGCGGTTGGCAATCGAAATGCGGATCGCCTCATCCCTTGAATCTGCCCCATGCGGCGCTTTTGACTTTAGATGCGCCCCGATCAACCTGACGTCCTTGCCCGAACGAGTTGTCAGAGCCAGTTCCATTGGCGGTTTGGAAAATCGGACGATGTCTTCAGTCGCATCAACATCCAGGTCAATTTTGAATTCACCATCGAACCGAGGGGAGGACAGGTCGTCGGCGTCTCCTTTTGGGTCGTGGCGCACGTCCAGAACTGACCTGTCATACAACAATGCCAACTCCTGGTGTGTGTCATTGGCAAAACCCATCACCGCGTCAGAAGTGCGAAGATCGAATGCCTCGGCAAAGGCCTGTAATGCGCGTACCGTGTTCTGGCGTTTGCCGGTGTTCGGTGCCTCAACGATCAGAACCGCATCAGCATCTATCGCGGTCAGAACCTTGGCAATTGCCTCGACCTGCTGGGCCTTGGTGACGTCGTGCCTGCCCGACCAGCTTTCATCGACAATGAGGGCGTCGTTTTTGTCGAAAAGATTGGCGAACCATTCGATATTATAGGTCGCCAGCCGCATCTTCTCAGGCCGCCGCGCCGTTGATTTCATCCCAGGCGCGGTTGATATCGATCATCTTTTTTTCAGCCAACCGGATCGCTTCTTCCGGGACACCGCGTGCCATCATCGCATCCGGATGAGTCTCGCGTACCAGTTGACGCCAGACTTTGCGGATCTCAGTTACCGGCATGTCCCGTGATACGCCCAGCACCACGTAAGGGTCATTGGGTGCCTCGGGTACAAACCGCGCGCGCAAGGCCAGAAACTGCGCGTCGGTCTGACCAAAGATGCGACTGACCTCTTCCAGGAATTCGTTTTCATTGGGATGGTAAAACCCGTCTGCCATAGCGATGTGGAACAGCCCTTCCATCAGGTCGCAGAGGGTCGTGTTGTCTTCGGAAAACATCCGAGCGATCTTGCGGGCATAGTCCTGGTATCCGGCAACATCCGTGCGCGCCATATTGAAAACCCGCGCAGCGCCTTCTTCATCCTCGCGCGCAATCTGGAACACGTCGCGGAAGGCCGTGACCTCGTCCCGCGTCACCTGCCCGTCCGCTTTGGCCATTTTTGCGCCCAGCGCAATGACGGCAATCGTGAACGCAACCGAGCGTTCAGGCGGCGAGCGTAGCTTTTCAAAAACAGCGGTCAGGCTTTCGCCCTGTGCAAGAGCGCTGAGCGCGTCAGATATGCGGGTCCAGATCGACATGGCCGTACCCTAGCGCCACAATCCGGGACTGTCAGGTGCGATAGATCATTCCGGTGAAAGAATTTTCTGCATCAGCACAAGATCCAGCCACTGCCCCCATTTGTAACCGACTTGAGGCATATGTCCGACCTGTTCGAACCCCAACGCTGTGTGGAATGCAATGGCAGACGGGTTTGCGGACGAGATGCCAGCAACCAGCACATGGACGCCTTCGGCACGCGCGGCCTTTTCAAGTGCCGCCATCAGGGCGCGGCCAGCACCCTTGCCGCGCGCGTCGGGTGCCAGTTGGATCGAGTGTTCCGAGCTGTGGACATACCCGGGGCCTGAGCGGAAAGGCCCAAAGGTCGCAAACCCGACCACGCGGCCTTCAATTTCTGCAACCAGAAACCCGGGACCTCGGGCGAGGATATCTTCGGCGATACTCTCAACGCTGCGGGTATCGGTTGTGAACGTCACCAACGTCTCGCGAATGATCTGATTGGTGATCTCGGCAATCGCGTGTGCATCTGCAGGCTGCGCCTGTCGGACCTTCATTCCAACACACGCACGCCGTGCGGGGTTTCAAACTCGGCCCGCAAAGCGGCTGGCCCAGTGTCGAACACCACCCAGTCCAACGCGCCAAGATGCGTGGCCAGTATTAGCGCATCCGGGTGGAACACGACCAACCTGCGTAGGCGGCAGCCGCTGTCCTGCAACATCTGCGCCGGGTGCAGATCCCCCTGCCACTGAATCAGCGCGGGAAACAGGTTATCAAAGGGAAGTCGGCCGGTCGGTGGCACGGCCATGCGCCAACTCAGGGCCCCGCGTGTCAGATCAATCGGCGTTCCAACACCATCGGGAAACACCGAAAGAGACGCTTCGATATCCGGCACGCGACAAATCCAATTGGTCAGCCGCGGTTTACCTGTGAACCGGTCCAGATCGAACCAGCGGGTCCGTTCCGGCGTGGGCGCGTCGGGATCAATGGCAATTGCCTCAAGATACAGGCCGTCCTTGAGTCCCAGCAATCGATTATAGGTGCCAAACTTCTCGTGTTTGCCGCCCGCCTGCAGTGCAACGCCCAAAGCCTGTTCGACATGCGCGGATGCTTCTTCCAGCGTTTCTCCGGCGACAGCCAGATGATCGAGCAACATGCGCCCCTCCTAAAAAAATTCGACCAGACCCAATCAGGTCTGGTCGCATGTTTCCGCCATCGGCGCGCGATCACAAGATTTTTCGACGAAAAACCTTAGCCACTGTTTAGCCGCGCGCTTCACTAATCAGACGCAGGATGTCCTGCGCAGCTTCGGGGATATTGGTGCCCGGCCCAAAGATCGCTTTCACCCCATGATCGTACAGGAACTGATAATCCTGCTGCGGGATAACGCCACCGCATATGACGATGATGTCCTCGGCACCAGCTTTTTTCAGCTCTTCCACCAACTGCGGGGCCAGCGTCTTGTGCCCTGCAGCTTGCGAGGAAATCCCAACCACATGCACGTCATTGTCCACGGCATCCTGCGCGGCCTCGGCGGGTGTCTGGAACAAAGGCCCAACGTCGACGTCAAACCCAATATCGGCAAAGGCCGTGGCGATGACCTTGGCACCTCGGTCGTGACCGTCCTGCCCCATCTTGACCACCAGCAAACGGGGGCGACGCCCTTCAGCTTCGGCAAACTCCTCAATGGACTTCTGGATCGCGGCAAAACCTTCGTCACCTTCGTATGCCGCGCCATACACCCCGGCCAGGGTTTTCACCTCGGCACGGTGGCGGCCGAATTCCTTTTCCATTGCCATGCTGATCTCTCCTACGGATGCGCGGGCGCGGGCGGCCTCGACCGCAGCAGCCAGCAGGTTGCCACCCTCGCGGGCAGTTGTGGTCAGCGCGTCCAGCGCAGCCTGACACGCTGCCTCGTCGCGGGTTGCGCGGATACGTTCCAGTCGCGCGACCTGTGCTTCGCGCACCGCAACGTTGTCGACATCCAGAATGTCGATCGGGTCTTCCTGTTCTTTCCGGTACTTGTTGACACCGACGATCACCTCGTCGCCCCGGTCGATCATCGCCTGACGGCGCGCCGCGCTTTCCTCGATCCGCAGTTTGGGCATGCCGCTGGCCACGGCTTTGGTCATGCCGCCCATCTCCTCGACCTCTTCCATCAAGGCCCAGGCCTTTTCGACCAGTTCGTTGGTCAGGCTTTCGATGTAATACGAACCGGCCAAAGGATCGACCACGTCGGTCACGCCGGTCTCTTCCTGCAAAACCAACTGCGTGTTCCGCGCGATACGCGCCGAAAAATCAGTTGGCAGAGCAATCGCCTCGTCCAACGCGTTGGTGTGCAAGCTTTGCGTGCCGCCCAGAACCGCACTCATTGCCTCATAGGCTGTGCGGATCACGTTGTTGTACGGATCCTGCTCCTGCAATGAGACGCCTGAAGTCTGGCAATGGGTGCGCAACATCTTGGATCGTTCAGACTTCGCCCCGAACTCGGTCATCACGCGATGCCACAGTGTCCGCGCGGCGCGCAGTTTGGCGATCTCCATGAAGAAGTTCATGCCAATGGCAAAGAAGAACGACAAACGCCCCGCGAACTTGTCCACGTCCATCCCGGCCTCGGTCGCGGCGCGCACGTATTCGCGTCCGTCCGCCAACGTATAGGCCAATTCCTGCACCAGGTTCGCCCCGGCCTCTTGCATGTGGTAGCCCGAGATTGAGATCGAGTTGAACTTGGGCATCTCGTTTGAGGTGTATTCGATGATGTCCGAGATGATCTTCATCGACGGTTCAGGCGGGTAGATGTAGGTGTTCCGCACCATGAACTCTTTCAGAATGTCATTCTGAATTGTGCCGGACAGGACCGATTTGTCATGTCCCTGCTCTTCGCCCGCGACGATGAAACTGGCCAAGATCGGAACCACCGCACCGTTCATGGTCATCGAGACGGAAACCTTATCCAGCGGAATGCCGTCGAACAGGATCTTCATGTCTTCCACGCTGTCGATGGCCACACCAGCCTTGCCCACATCGCCTACAACACGCGGGTGATCACTGTCATAACCACGGTGCGTGGCCAGATCGAAAGCGACCGAGACACCCTGCTGACCTGCTGCCAGGTTGCGGCGGTAGAAGGCGTTTGATTCCTCGGCTGTCGAAAAGCCCGCATACTGGCGGATCGTCCACGGACGCCCGGCATACATCGTCGCCTTCACCCCGCGTGTGAACGGACCAAACCCGGGCAGAGAGCCCATATGCGGCAAGTCAGCGGTATCTTCCTGCGTATAAAGTGGTTTGACGGCGATGCCTTCCAGCGTTTCCTTGGTCAGATCGTCCAACGGACGTCCGCGCAGCTCTTTCTCGGCCAGCGCTTTCCAGTCCTTCGTGTCGGTCATTTGAATTTCCTCTCGTCAACTCGGGTGGCGGCCGCAAAAAGCGTCCGCATTGAGGTCCTGCGCTTGACCATTGCGTCGGGGCGCAAGCGCGAAATTTTGAGCGTTCTGTGTAAATCGTCAGTCGCAATCGCGGAGACAGGGGCTATATTCGAAAGAACAGGAGGCCACATGACTCGCACGCTTGCCTTTGTTTTCTCGGCACTAATCCCTCTGGCCGCTTGGGCGGCGGACGGCACGGCGCCCTCGGATGACAGCTTTGTTCGCCCGGTCGGGGACAGCGAACTCAGCGAATTTCTATGGGTCAACCGGCCTATCGTAGTTTTTGCGGACACACCTGCCGACCCGCGCTTCCAACAACAGATCGACATGCTGCTGGACGGCGAAGAGGCCATGCGTGACCGGGATGTGGTGGTTTTGACCGATACCGACCCATCGGCGCGGTCTCCGATTCGGTCACAGTTGCGTCCACGTGGGTTCCAGATGGTGTTCGTCGACAAGGACGGTGTGGTCAAACTGCGCAAACCTGCCCCTTGGAGCGTGCGAGAAATCGGCCGGTCCATCGACAAGACACCCCTGCGTGAGCGCGAAATCCGCGACCGGCGCGAGGGCGGTTGAGCGCTTTCGCAATACCACGCAGCTCCGGCGCAGAACGCCGGAGACCGTCGGAGGTATAGTGAAAGCACTGGCATGATCACTCGAACTCGATGATCACTTCGTCCACGGCAAGGCTGTCGCCGGGGCCAGCGTTGATCTTTGCAACCGTGCCCTTCTTCTCGGCCCGCAAGATGTTTTCCATCTTCATCGCCTCGATGGTGCACAGCGCCTGACCTTCCTGCACCTCCTGCCCCACTTCGACATCGATTTTCACGACCAGACCAGGCATCGGGCACAGCAGCATTTTCGAGGTATCCGGCGGCAATTTTTCCGGCATCAGTTTGGCCAGCTCTGCCTGTCGCGGACGGCGCACCAGAACCTTCAAATCGGCCCCACGGTTGCGAATGCGGAACCCGCCCGAAACCTTGCCGACCTTCAGAACCAACGGGCTGCCATCGACATCTAGTATGGCCAGCTGATCACCCGGCGTCCAGTCCGAGGCCACACGCAGGGTCGACCCATCTTCGAACTTGACGGTCGCACCTTCTTTGTCAGCATTGACCTGAACCGGGAACTCGTGGCCTTCCAGCGATACAACCCAGCGTTTGCCGACTTTACGTTCGTGATTGTCCATCCGGCCCGACACGCGGGTCCGGCGGATCTCGGCCACGCGATGCATTGCTGCGCAGGAGGCTGCAATCCGGCGCAGATCAGCTTCGGGCAAGGATACGCCCTCGAACCCATCGGGATATTCTTCGGCAATGAAAGCCGTGGTCATGTCGCCGCTGATGAATTTCGGGTGGTCCATCACAGCCGACAGGAACGGAAGGTTGTGACCGATGCCTTCAACCTCGAAACTGTCCAAGGCAACGCGCATCGCCTCAATCGCGGCTTCACGGGTCGGGGCCCAAGTGCAGAGTTTTGCGATCATCGGGTCGTAATACATGCTGATCTCGCCGCCCTCGTAGACGCCGGTATCGTTGCGTACGGCGGCCTCACCCTCAGGCGCGTCGCCCTGCCATTTGCCGTTGACCAACATCGGACCGGCCGCAGTTTCCTGCGGAGGACGATACCGGGTCAGACGGCCAATCGACGGCAGGAAGTTGCGATAGGGATCTTCCGCATACAGGCGGTTTTCAATGGCCCAACCAGTCAGCGTCACGTCATTCTGCGTGATCATCAAAGACTCACCCGCTGCCACACGGATCATCTGTTCCACCAGATCGACGCCTGTGATCAGCTCGGTCACCGGGTGCTCCACCTGCAGACGGGTGTTCATTTCAAGGAAGTAGAAGTTCTTTTCCCCATCGACGATGAATTCCACCGTGCCTGCGCTGGAATAGCCAACCGCCTTAGCCAAGGCCACGGCTTGTTCGCCCATCGCCTTACGCGTTGCTTCATCAAGGAATGGCGACGGCGCCTCTTCAACCACTTTCTGGTTCCGGCGCTGGATCGAGCATTCGCGCTCGCCCAGATAGATACCATTTCCATGGCTGTCACACAGAACCTGAATTTCGATGTGGCGCGGCTGGGTGACGAATTTCTCGATAAAAATCCGGTCATCCCCAAACGAGTTCGCAGCTTCGTTCTTGGACGACTGGAAGCCCTCGCGCGCCTCTTCGTCGTTCCACGCGATCCGCATGCCTTTACCACCGCCACCGGCGCTGGCTTTGATCATGACCGGATAGCCGATCTCATTCGAGATTTTGACCGCCTCATCTGCATCCTCGATCAGCCCCATATAGCCCGGAACCGTCGACACGTTTGCGTCCTGAGCGATTTTCTTCGACGTGATCTTGTCGCCCATCGCCTCGATTGCACCCTTCGGGGGACCGACAAAGGCAACACCTTCAGCTTCCAGCGCTTCGGCGAATTTGGCGTTTTCCGACAGGAACCCGTAACCCGGATGCACCGCCTGCGCACCGCTTTGGCGAATGGCATCCATGACCTTGTCGATCACGATGTAAGACTGGTTCGCCGGGGGCGGGCCAATATGCACGGCTTCATCCGCCATCGACACATGCAGCGCGTTCTTGTCCGCATCCGAATAAATAGCAACTGTGCCGATACCCATTTTGCGGGCGGTCTTGATGACTCGGCAGGCGATCTCGCCCCGGTTGGCGATCAGGATCTTATTGAACATGGAACGTCCTTTGGCTTGGTGTTCTGGAAACGCAAAACGCCGCCGCAGGGAGCGATCCCCACGACGGCGTGATGCGAGATGACGGACGAGGCGACAGGCGCCCCGAAAAAGATGCGTTAGTTACAGGTGTTCTGTGTTTTGCAATACAGTACGTTGCCCGCTGCGCCGACGGCCGCGCCGAAAAGTGGGTCTGCGTTGAGAACGGCTGCGCCAACAGCGCCGGCCCCGCCACCCAAGATTGCCTGTTCGCCCGTGGTGTCACCGCAAGCCGCCAAGCCCGCGCAGGCCGCTGCAACGAGGATAAGTTTTGAGATTCGCATTGTGACTGCCCTTCTGGTTGTCTTGTTTCGTTTGCGCTCTGATGCGCGAAACGCGACGTGTTATTCAATATCAGAGGGCGCACAGGCAACTTTTGTGCAGGTTTTTGCCTCTTTTTGCGCGTTGCGCGCAAAAAGAAAAACGCGGACAGGTTTTTGTGGGGAACACAAGCCTGCCCGCGTAAGGAAGGGGTACGGAATAGTAGGTGCATGTGCGGCGCAGGCAAAGTAGAGCCGCACGGCCCACTCACTGTGCACGCCACAATATCACCTGCAAACACAGTATTGTTTCCACGCGATATCTCGGCTGGTTTCTGCCCACACCGAGACAGCTCACGCAAATTCGTGCCGATCCAGGATCTCTGGTAAATCGGTGACAGCCCCTGCCTACCCGTCACATTGCCGTTACATTTACCCAAACAGAGGCGGCCGTTTGCACGTGCGGCATCACGCAGCGACATTTTTCTGCACTGCAAAAGTGCATTCACATTCATATGGTTGACAGATCGGTTCACCCTGACGTGATTTTTCCAGGGCCGAGTCGCACATTTCCTTGAGATATTTGGGGTTTTTCGTCCCATTCTCGTGATTTCCGTCGTCATCGGCCGCGTGAAACGGTGCGGATGCACACTCGCACACAAGGAAACACCCACATGATGACGACACGAATGAAGGCACTCCTGCTTGCTGCCTCGGCGCTTAGTGTGACCGGCACGCTTGCCTATGCTCAGGATGCCCAGACTCAAGCCGAACTCGATGCCTTGCGCGCACGGGTTGAGGCGCTGGAATCCGCCGATAGCAGCCCCGCTGACGGAGATTTTCGGATCGGCAACACCACTTTGGACGTTTATGGCTACGTCAAGGCCGATTTCTTCTACGATTTCGACTTTGATCAGGGCGATACTGCCTTTGTGAACGTCATCGGTGAACCGTCTGCGGCAACCGATGGCACCTTTGGTGCGACAGTACGCCAATCGCGGATTGGCCTGCGGACCACCACGCCAAGTGGGATCGGCGACATCGGGGGTCAGCTGGAGCTTGATCTGTTTGGCTCGGGTGGCACTGCCGAACTGCGTATACGCCACGCAAACATCACGATCGGTGATCAGTTCCTGATCGGCCAGTACTGGACCAACTTCCAGCCGCTGGACACCTATCCCACCTCGGTGGAATTCAACGGCCCGGTCGGGATTGCCTTCGCCCGTGTCCCGCAGCTGCGATACACCGGGCAACTTGGGGGCGACGCTCAGTTCGCCGTTTCTCTGGAAGAAAATGTCAGCGGTTCGAACTCTGACGATCCGGTCTTGACGGCTTCGGCGGAATACAATGACGGCACATATATTGCGCGGGGCGCGGTGCTGTATGGCAAAGCCAATTCCGGCAGTGTGGAAGTTGACCAAACGGGTTTCACTGCCTCTGCCTCGGTTCGCCCGTGGCAAGGTGGGCTGTTCCAAGTCAACTACGTGACGGGTGAGGCCCTTGGCCCCTATCTGATCGGCCTTGGCGATGCGATTGTCGGCGGGCAAGCGAACGATGTGGATGGCTATACCGTCGAATTCAGGCAAGACCTGAGTCCAAAATGGAATGTCGGCATTGCGTACGGTCGCGAGAATTATGATCTTCCCACCTCGACCGGCACATTGTCCTTCACCGAGTTGGAGACGATCCATGTCAACGCCTTCTACAAGGCAACTGACAACCTGACGCTCAGCGCCGAGTACATCTATGGTGAGCGGAACGACGCGCCCACCGGCCGCACCTTTGACGGTAGCCGCGTTCAGCTGGCCGCTCAACTCAACTTCTGATGCCGCACACAGATCCTGCCCAGTTGCGGGCAGGATCGCCGCGACACCGGATTCAGCATACTGATATGCGGCAGCCAATAACAAAATCAGCCCACCCCGTCGATGATTTCGGGAAAAGATGCGCGGGCCACATCCACATCAATGACCAAAAGCGCGTCATAGCTGGACGGATCAAACGGGTCCTCTGCAGGCACAACTTCGCGCCCGAACAACCAGCTCAGGCGACCCGCGTCCAGATTGCCCCGCTCGAAGGGCTGATCCCCGAAATGCGCCCAAAGCGCTTCCATGAACGCGGTATCCGCACGCTTGTCGGCAGGCTTACGGTCGCGGAACCGTTCCCGACGTGTCAAAGGCGTCACGCCCTTGGGATTGGCACGGCGAATAGTAAACTGAAAATCCGTGCCAGACAGACGCCCGGGGAAGCCGCGATGCTTCAGCATGGCAATACCTCCGGCTTAACGCTGACAGACAAAGAAAAATCAAACCCGAAAAGGGATGGGATCATGTTGCGCACCTCCAAAGCCGCACCGTTGGTCTGAGATGCTCTGACGTCATGAAAGAAAGAATTCATGGTCAAAGCCCCTCCCAGATACACCGGGACTGCTCCAGCCGGTAGGCTTCAAAAAACTGCGTCGCGTCCGGGGCAGCATCGCCAAATTCTACAGGTCGGTCCGCCAATGAAATGACAACTCGCACAGGCTGCAAGTCATGCTGGGCCACATAGGGAACCGCCAGTATTTGGCACAGATGCTCCATGTCTTTGGACGCAACATCGTAAGTGATCCGTCCTACCGTCGCGCCAATTTTTGGAGCGATGAAGCGAAAGCGCACCCAAAGCTCGCCCGGATTGTTGTCGAGCAAGACATCATCCAAATGCACAGGTTGGCCAGACGGCACCGGCAACGGCGTATCTGATTGAGCAAAGACGGGTGAGCAGGCCAGGCAGATCATTAGACAAATGGCGCGATCCCGGACCCGCCAAGGGCGAGCTCCTCCTTCCGGGATCGCGCGCGCAGTGCTTGTGAACTGCGCTGTTCTATGTCTGATGGGTCGGATCATTCAACTATTTGCCGATTCTTGTCAATTCCGCCTCAATTTTGAGCGGGTTTTGCCCAGTTTTTGGCCTGACGACGCACAGGAACACCGGAGCGGCCTGACCGCCCCAGGTCGGTTACAACGGAATATTGTCGTGCTTTTTCCATGGGTTCTTCAGTTGCTTACCCCGCAAGCTGGCAAACGCTCTGGACACACGACGACGGGTCGATTGCGGCATGATCACCTCATCGACAAAGCCGCGCTCGGCCGCGACGAAGGGGTTGGCAAACCGATCTTCGTAATCTGCAACGTGCTGCGCGGTCTTTTCTGCATCCCCAAGATCTGCGCGATGGATGATTTCGGTTGCGCCTTTTGCCCCCATCACCGCAATCTCGGCTGTGGGCCAGGCATAGTTGAAATCACCACGCAGATGCTTGGACGCCATAACCACATAAGCACCGCCATATGCTTTCCGCGTAATCACGGTCACTTTGGGCACTGTGGCCTCGCCATAAGCATAAAGCAGCTTGGCACCGTGTTTAATGACACCGCTGTATTCCTGCTGCGTGCCCGGCAGGAAGCCCGGAACATCCACAAAGGTCAGGATCGGGATTTCAAAACAATCGCAGAAGCGCACAAAGCGCGCCGCCTTGCGCGAGCTGTCAATGTCCAGACATCCCGCCAGAACCATCGGCTGGTTGGCAACGACCCCAACGGTCTGACCCTCCAGACGGATAAAACCGGTGATGATGTTCTTGGCAAAGTCTTCCTGGATCTCGTAGAAATCACCTTCATCCGCCACTTTGGTGATAAGTTCCTTCATGTCGTAAGGCGTGTTGGGATTGTCGGGCACCAAGGTATCCAGCGACGGCTCAAGCCGTCCGGGCTCGTCAAAGAACGGACGGACCGGGGGTTTCTCGCGGTTGTTAAGGGGCAGGAAATCCACCAATCGGCGCACTTCGGCCAACGCCTCGACATCGTTTTCAAACGCCGCGTCCGCAACCGAAGACTTCTTGGTGTGTGTCGACGCACCACCCAGCTCCTCGGCAGTCACCACTTCGTTTGTAACCGTTTTGACCACGTCGGGACCGGTCACAAACATGTAAGACGAGTCTTTGACCATGAAGATAAAGTCGGTCATCGCCGGGCTGTAAACAGCGCCACCGGCACAGGGGCCCATGATCACACTGATCTGCGGGACAACGCCCGATGCCGTAATGTTACGCTGAAACACTTCGGCATACCCAGCCAGCGACGCAACACCCTCTTGGATTCGCGCCCCGCCCGAGTCATTGATCCCTATGACCGGCGCTCCGTTCTGCACAGCCATATCCATGATCTTGCAAATCTTCTGCGCGTGGGTTTCCGAGAGCGACCCGCCGAAAACGGTAAAGTCCTGGCTGAAAACATAGACCATACGACCGTTGATTGTGCCCCACCCGGTCACGACCCCATCACCCGCAGGCTTTTGGTTTTCCATACCGAATTCAGTGCAGCGGTGGCTGACAAACATATCGAATTCTTCGAAGCTGCCTTCATCCAGCAGCAATTCGATCCGTTCACGTGCTGTCAGTTTGCCGCGTGAATGTTGGGCATCGATCCTTCTTTGCCCACCGCCCAGTCGTGCCTCATCTCGGCGATTTTCCAACTCCGAAAGGATGTCTTTCATGACGCGTATCCCTTTTAAAATTTGACGGGACACTACCTGCTAGACAGTCTGAGCCAAAGCTCTTTTCGGCAAATTTGCAAAGTATCAGCAACAACATTCTGGATAACCGCAAATTAGCTAAGTATCGAATTGATTTTTCTCAACGACTGGCATTCCGAATTTCAATAGCTATACATGTGAACTATGCAGTTCAGCTTAGGCGCCGCGCAGCGCACACCACCCACATTGGCAACACTTGTCTTGCTCTCAGGCCTGTCCGCCCTGAGCATGAACCTGTTCCTACCCAGCCTTCCAAACATGGCCGTGTACTTCGACACCGATTACAAGGTCATGCAGCTCTCGATTGCCTTGTACTTGCTGATCAATGCCGTTTTGCAAATCGTGATTGGCCCAATTGCCGACAAGGCGGGTCGTAGACCGGTTTTGCTTTGGGGGCTCGCGCTTTTCCTACTGGCCACTTTGGGATGCATTTATGCGCCGAACGCCGAGATATTCCTGGTCTTCAGGATGTGTCAGGCAGTCATTGTCGTAGGTATCGTGCTAAGTCGCGCGGCCGTGCGGGATATGTACGATCAAGACCAGGCCGCATCCATGATCGGTTATGTGACCATGGGCATGGCCGTGGTCCCCATGATCGGACCTGCAATTGGCGGCATTCTCGAAGAGGCGTTCGGCTGGAAAGCAAACTTCTGGCTGCCATTCGCCATTGGTGCCTTGACGCTTTTCCTGACATTTACGGATTTTGGCGAAACGGCAGCAAAAAGCGGAAAATCACTCATACAGCAATTCAAAGAATACCCCGAATTGCTGACCTCGCCTCGCTTCTGGGGTTACTCACTGGCCTGCGCATTCTCGTCGGGAGCGTTCTTTGCTTATCTGGGTGGCGCACCATTTATTGGAACTGAATTATTCGGACTGAGCGCCGCGCAAGTTGGCATCTATTTTGGCGCACCTGCCGTTGGGTACTTTGCGGGGAACTTCATCAGCGGGCGCTATTCTATGCGCGTCGGCGTGAACCGCATGGTGTTTTGGGGCAGCCTGCTAAATGCTTTCGGCGTCGTCCTATCGGCAACGCTTTTTCTTGTGGGCACCGGAACGGCGCTCAGCTTCTTTGGACTCATGACCTTTGTCGGCATCGGAAACGGTATGGTCATCCCCAATGCAACTGCCGGCTCACTGTCTGTCCGCCCGCACCTGGCTGCAACCGCATCAGGCTTGAGCGGTGCCATCATGTTGGGCGGCGGCGCGGGTCTAAGCGCATTGGCGGGCGCGCTATTGACACACGAAACCGGCGCTATGCCTCTTTTATGGTTGATGCTGGCAACAGCCCTTTTGGCTATTTGTGCGATTGCAGCAGTCATCCGGCGGGAACGGCAACTTGGGCTCTAATCGGTTGCGCGGATCACTTTGCAAAGTTAGGACTCGGATTTAGGAAACTTGCAAAGGTCCCCAATGGCGACTCAAAAACTCTATGCGGGCGCAAAGCTCCGCGAGATGCGCACACGTCTGACTCTGACCCAGCGGGAATTCGCAGCCAAACTGGGTGTTTCCCTGCCTTATCTGAACCAGATGGAGAACAACAACAGACCGATTTCGACGACGGTTGTGTTAGCCTTGGCGCAGGAATTCGGCATGGACGTGACCGAACTCAGCACTGGCGACAGTGAGCGGCTTGTATCTGACATGCGTGAGGCATTGGCCGACCCGGTGTTCGCCGATGCCCAACCGCCACTGGCTGATCTGCGCCTGACCGCATCCAACGCCCCCGCATTGGCGCGTGCCTTTATCGAGTTACACAAAACCTACCGCCAAACACACGAACGCCTTGCGTCACTGGACGAAGCCTTGGGGCGCGAAGATGCGCGAATTCAGGCCAGCCCGTGGGAAGAAGTGCGCGATTTCTTTCATTATTGCGACAACTATATCGACGCTGTGGACAGGGCGGCAGAATTGTTCGCCAATCGGGCAGACGGCCCCGGAGGGATACGGCAGGCCGCCCTGAACAGCCTGTCAGAGCGCGGTATTCAGGTCGTTTTTTCAGATATGGACCCACTGCGCAGTTATGACGCCGAAAGCAAGATTCTGCGCCTGTCCTCGCGCGCTGCGCCGCAAACCCAAGTGTTCCAATTGCTGTTGCAGGTTGCATTGATCAGCCAGGACAAGCTGTTGGAAGCAACGCTGGATTTTGCAAAGTTCCAAAGCGACGAGGCCCGGTCGATTGCAAAGATCGGCCTTGCCAACTATTTCGCAGGCGCGTCTTTGATGCCTTATTCCGTCTTCCTGACCGCCGCGCAAGAAGAGCGCCACGATCTGGAACTGCTCAGCAATCGGTTCGGAGCTTCAATCGAGCAGATTGCCCATCGGCTATCGACGCTTCAGCGCCCAGGAGCAAAGGGTATTCCTTTCTTCTTTGTTCGGGTGGATCAGGCCGGCACGATTACCAAACGACACTCGGCCACGCGCCTGCAATTTGCGCGGTTTGGCGGTGCGTGCCCCTTGTGGAACGTGCACCGCGCCTTTGAAACACCGGGGCACTTTCTTCGCCAACTGGCAGAAACACCAGATGGGGTTCGTTATATTTCTCTTGCACGTGACGTATCAAAGTCCGGCGGGTCCTTCGGCGCCCCTGTCCGGCGCTATGCGATCGCTTTGGGGTGTGAAGTGCGACACGCACCTGCGCTCGTCTATGCCGATAATCTCGATATCAATAACGCCAGTGCATACGAACCGATCGGCATCTCTTGCCGCATCTGCGAACGGCAAACCTGCCACCAGCGCTCGGTTCCGCCCTTGGAACGTCGCCTAAGCATAGACACCCATCTGCGCGGCACTCTGCCCTACGAAGTCACCTGATCTTCACCTGGCCCAAAATACCTCGGGGAAGTCGCGACACAGGCCGCGACGGGGGCAGAGCCCCCATCTTTTTGCTTAGGCTTTGGACAGGATCGCCCAGATCTCATCCTTCAAGGCCGCGCGTTTTTTGCGCAGCTCAACCTCAGCCAGATCTTCCATTGGTTCGACGTTCGTTTCTGCCCGATGAACCACGCGGTTGATTTCATGGTACTCGTCGGCCAGCCGGGCAAAATGCGCGTCCGATTGCTTGAGCTGGCTCATCAATTCAACTTTGTCCGGAAATTCTTCAGCCAGTTCATGCGGGGTGTGGGACATATCCGTTCGCTCCATAATAAGTCGTTGCAAATCAGGCGTACACGCGCTCAGACGAACCCGCTTTGACCCGGATCAATTTCATACATGATTCATACAAATTTCAACGCCGTGACGCGCGCCATCCTGCGGCGCGGGCGGCAGCGACAGAATAGAACCAACGCTCGCCGCTTGATGTATTGATGCGGGTATTGGCATAGAAGGTCTGGCCAGGGATGTGGTATATCTTTTCGCCCTTGGCCGAGATGTTTCCTTTGATCCGGCACCCGTTTGATGACGCGGACTTCCTGGCGGCGCGATGCACCCAAGGCACTTGAACCTGCTGCCGATGCAGCCCGACATGCCGTGCCTTTGCCTCTTTCTCAGCGCTTTCATAGGCATGTGAATACTTGCGATAGGCAAAGGCCAAACCCAGCCGCACCAATTGATCGGCTGCATCTTGTACACCGTACATGCATCTTGCGACAACGCGGCCATATCGATCCCGGTCCACCGGCATGCAAGATGCTGTTTTTCCCTGGAATAACTGGCGAACCTCCTGCGTCACCCAAGCACCGCATGGCCAAGTTGATCCTTCGTCGTCCTGACAGGCTTGATCCAGCTCGGGCGCATCGATTCCATGCAAGCGAACTCGGATGCCGCCGACGTCCCAAGTATCTGCATCTATTACATTAACCTGGCCTGAAAGACGTTCAGCGGCCAGTGTCACAGATGGCAGGAGAAGAACAAAAACTAAACAAATCCTTAACATGCCCCCGATATGCGCCTGAAATCACGCATATTCAACCGGGGGCATGTCAAAGGGTTAACGCTGTGCCGTCGCCCAGTTCGGGTGGATCCAAGGCCGGTCATTGGCCTTGGGCAACGGGTCTTTGCCCAGCAGGGAATCCGATACTTTCTCACCCACCATGATCGACGGCGCGTTGAGGTTACCGTTGGTGATCTGAGGAAAGATCGAGCTGTCAGCAACGCGCAGCCCATCCACACCGATCACACGGCCTTCGGGATCAACCACGGCGTTTTTGTCATCCGCGCGCCCCATCCGACAGGTGCCACAGGGGTGATAAGCGCTTTCGGCATGTTCCGCGATAAAGCCGTTCAGCTCTTCATCTGATTGCACGGCGGCACCCGGTTGAATTTCCTTGCCGGCGTAGGGCTTGAATGCATTCTGACCAAAGATTTCGCGAGTCAGACGGATACAGGTGCGGAAATCTTCCCAATCCTGTTCATGGCTCATGTAGTTGAACTTGATCACTGGCGCGTCCGCAGCTTGTGCGGACCGCAGTGTCACAGCCCCACGCGACGGAGACCGCATCGGACCGACATGCGCCTGGAACCCGTGGCCTTCCGCTGCCGCCTGCCCGTCATAACGAACCGCGATGGGCAAGAAATGGTACTGAATGTCAGGGTATTCTACGCCCGGTTTCGACCGGATGAAGGCCGCGCTTTCAAATTGGTTCGACGCGCCCAGACCGGTTTTTGTGAACAGCCATTGTGCCCCGATCAGACCTTTGCTGAACAGGTTCCAATGCTTGTACAGCGTGATTGGCTGCAGCGAGGCTTGCTGGATGTAAAGCTCCAGATGATCCTGCAGGTTGGCACCAACGCCCGGTCGATCCGCAACAACGTCAATCCCGTGCTCGGCCAGATGCGCGGCCGGGCCGATGCCGGACAACATCAACAGCTTGGGCGAGTTAATCGAGGACGCTGCCAGAACAACCTCACGCCGGGCTTTGATGACCTCAGTCTTGCCACCGCGGATCAGTTCCACCCCGGTGGCGCGCCCGTTTTCCATCACAACCCGAGACGCCAGGCCCCGTACGATATCGCAATTGTCGCGCTTGAGCGCCGGCTTCAGATAGGCATTTGCCGCCGACCAACGCCGCCCTTTCCAGACGGTCTGTTCCATCGGGCCAAAGCCTTCCTGCTTTTCGCCGTTATAGTCGCCCGTGACCTCGTATCCGGCCTGCTGGCCCGCGTCGACAAACGCTTTGAACAAGGGATTTTCGCGTGGACCGCGCGAGACATGCAGCGGACCGTTCGTGCCACGCCATGCCGGATCACCACCGTGCCCCCCGTCGTGCCAGCTTTCCATGCGTTTATAGTATGGCAGGACATCAGCATAGGACCAACCATCTGCGCCCATCTCGGCCCACGTATCGAAATCACGTGCATGGCCACGAACGTAGACCATGCCATTGATCGAAGACGAGCCGCCGATCACCTTACCACGCGGACAAGCCAGACGACGGTTGTTCAGATGCGGCTCGGGCTCGGACTGATAGCCCCAGTCGTAACGCGACATGTTCATCGGATAGCTCAACGCGGCTGGCATCTGAATAAACGGTCCCGCGTCTGTCCCGCCGTGTTCAATCACCAGGACCGAGGCCCCGGCTTCGCTAAGGCGATATGCCATTGCGCAGCCTGCGGACCCTGCGCCTACGATGACAAAATCTGCTTCCATTTCCACAACTCCTGTCCCGCCGAGAAGGTTGGATGCCTCCGCCGGGAGTATTTTCGAAAAGATGAAGAGGTTATTCGCCGCGTGGGAACCGGGCGTTTTCCTCGACGATGTTCAGATCCATGTGATTGCGCATGTAGCGTTCCGATGCTTTTTGCAGCGGCTGGTAATCCCATGGGTAATATCCCCCTTGCCGCAGCGCTTCGTACACGACCCAGCGCCGCGCCTGGCTGGCGCGGACGTCGGCGTCGAAGCGGGCCAGATCCCAACGGGCTTCGGATTTAGCACGCAAGGTTTGCAGCGTACCCGCATGTTCGGGGCTGTCTGCCAGATTGGTCATCTCGTGCGGGTCGGCCTCGAGATCAAAAAGCTGGTCCGGGTCCAACGCGCAGCGGTTGTATTTCCACTTGCCATAGCGCAGCGATACCAGCGGCGCGTAGGATGCCTCGGCAGCGTATTCCATGGCCACCGGCGCGGTGCGTTCGACACCTTTCGCCAGCGGAACGAGGTTTTCGCCATCCGTCCATGGCGCGATTTCATCCATGTCGACACCTGCCAATGCCCCAAGGGTTGGCGTTACATCGATTGTGGAAACCGGCGTGTCGATCCGCCCGGCAGGCAGATCAGGGGATGAAATCATCAGCGGCACACGCGCGGAACCTTCGTAGAAGTTCATTTTGAACCACAAGCCACGTTCGCCCAGCATGTCACCGTGATCCGAGACAAACAGGATGATCGCCTCTTGACGGGTTGTTTCCAATACTTCGATGATCTCGCCGATCTTGTCGTCCAGATAGGAGATATTGGCGAAATAGGCGCGGCGGGATTTGCAAATGTCTTCTTCGGTGATGTTAAAACTGCGCCAATCATTGGCGTCGAAGATACGCTTGGCGTGCGGGTCCTGATTGTCGTAGCCGATATCAGCGACCTCGGGCAGAAGATGCTCACAATCCTCGTACAAGTCCCAATACTTGCGGCGGGCGACGTATGGGTCGTGGGGATGCGTAAAGCTGACGGTCACACACCATGGACGTTCATCCTTGCCGCGCGCCAGATCATAAAGCTTGGCCTTGGCGTTATAGGCAACCTCGTCATCGTACTCCATCTGGTTGGAGATTTCGGCAACACCCGCGCCGGTGACGGAACCCATGTTGTGATACCACCAGTCGATCCGCTCGCCCGGTTTGCGGTAATCCGGCGTCCAGCCGAAATCGGCCGGGTAGATGTCGGTGGTCAGACGATCCTCGAACCCGTGCATCTGGTCGGGGCCGACGAAATGCATTTTGCCGGACAGGCAGGTATAGTATCCCGCCCTGCGCAGGTGGTGTGCATAGGTGGGGATGTCGCTGCGGAACTCGGCTGCGTTGTCATAGACGCCGGTGCGCGAAGGCAGTTGGCCGGACATGAAGCTGGCCCGCCCCGGTGCGCATAACGGCGAGGCCGTGTAAGCGTTGGCAAACCGGGTCGACCGTTCGGCCAGCTTCTTCAGATTCGGGGCATGAAGCCAGTCTGCGGGACCGTCGGGAAAGAGGGTTCCGTTCAGCTGATCCACCATCAGGATCAGAATGTTTGGTTTTGTCATTTTTCGGCCTCGAGCAGAGTGTTGAGCACGCGCATTGCGTGGTTCACCGCCAATTGCGGCTCTTCCGGGGCGCTGAGAGCCGCTCGGATGTATAGCCCATCAATCAAGGCGATCATGTTTTCGGCCGCCTCAACCGGATCCTTCATCTTGGGGCGAAGCGCATCGATAAGGTTCGAACGGATGCGCGCTTGATAGACCTGCCAAAGGCGCAGCGCGTCATCATTGGTTTGCGCCAGAACATAAAAGGTCATCCACGCGGCAATCACGTCCGGTGTGAAACATGAGGGGGCAAAGCACGCCTGAATGATTGCTTTTGCTCGCTCCTCGGGCGCGGCCGCCTTTAACTTTGCGCGCGCCTCTTCGCCAAAATCCGTCAGGATTTGACGCATGGCTGCCAAAAATATCTGATCCTTGCCGCCAAAATAGTGATGCGCCAGTGCACTGGACATGCCTGCTCGTTTCGCAATCTGGCTGACTGTCACATCAAGGGATTTCTGCACGCCCAATTCGGCAATCGTGGCACGGACAATTGCATCCCGGCGGATCGGCTCCATTCCTACTTTAGGCATCATTCCCCCCTGAACAGGCGTTATGATCCCAAATTAGGAGTTTTTTATTGACTCGTCAATCAATGAAAGGCGCGGTAGGACCTACCTCATAGCTTCGGCGCAATACTCGGAGGCGTCAAGTCTCGGCGATTCAGCACGGCTTCGCGCCATGAGATGAAGCTGACAGCGCATAAGATCAAAGTTCCACCGGCAACGACCCAAACATCCACGCTTTCGTGAAATACAACAGCGCCCAGCAATGTGGCCCAGATTAGCTGAAGAAAAGTAATCGGCTGCGTGACGGCCACTGGTGCAGCTTGCAATGCCAAGGTCATGAAATAATGCCCGGCAGTGGCAAAACAGGCTACCAGAAACAGAACCCCGAGATCGCGAAGGCTGGGCTGAGTCCAGACCGCCACAGCAAAGGGGATCAGTGCTAATGTCACCCAAATCGAAAGATGCGCAACAACAACCGAAGGTGGCACATCGCGCACCAACAGCTTAGCCAGCAGGTACGAACCGCCCAGCGTCAAAGCTGTGCCCAGCATCGCCAGATGCCCCGGAGACACCTCTCGGAAGCCCGGTCGCAGGATGATCAACACCCCGACCAAAGCAACCAGAATTGCTGCGATCCGCCGAAAGGCCAGTTTTTCGCCCAGAAAAAGGGCTGCCCCCAAAGTCACGTAGACGGGTGTCATGTAGTTCATAGCCGTAACTTCAGCCAACGGGATCTGCGTCATGGCAAAGAACCACAGCATCACCGCAACAGCATGAACCACACCCCGCACGCCGAACAGAGTCAACAAACGGGGCGTTAGCCGTGTTGCCATGATCGACCGCAGAGCCGGAAGCAAGAAAACCAGCCCCAAAGCGTATCGCAGAAACGCTGCCTGAATCGGGTTCATGGTCGTCCCCAAGGACTTCACCAAAGCCGTCATCACAACAAAAGACAGCCCGGCGGAAAACATCCAGAACATGCCTGCTATGGGGCGGGATGAAACGGCGTGTGAAGTCATGGCTTAGGTTGAACACCGAAACCCGGTCAGGAACAACCCTTCACATGACAACAAGTTTCAGTGCGATCCCCAGCATGACAACGCCAATCCCGGCATCCAGCACCTGCCACGCCCTCGGGCGGGTAAAAACAGGCGACAGAACGCCTGCTCCGTACCCTAGCGAGAAGAAGAAAACAAAGCTGGACGTCATTGCGCCCAGTGCAAACCCCAGACGGTCGTCATACTGCGCCGAGATTGAACCGATCAGCACGACAGTGTCCAAATAGACATGCGGGTTCAGCCAGGTGAAGGCGAGCACCGTGAGAAGCGCAGTTTTCAAGCTAGTGCGCTGACCATTGCCGATCTCCATCACTGCGCCACCCTGCCAGGCCGAGCCAAGGCTACGCAGCCCATACCAGGTCAGAAACGCGGCACCGCCATAGCGCATCACGGTTTCGAACCATGGCACCGCCTGCGCCAGAGTGCCAAAACCGGCCACTCCCGCGCCGATCAAAACAGCATCGGACACAGCACAGGTCAGGCACAGAATGAAAACATGCTCGCGCCGCAGTCCCTGCCGCAGGATAAAGGCATTTTGCGCACCGATCGCAAGGATCAGGCTGAAACCCAGTGCAAAACCGGCAATCATGGATGTTGGCATGGAACCTCCTGAACCTTTCCAAGCGTTGACTAAGCCCCTTGGCTTGACCTATCAAATTAAAGATTCTGCTCTGACTTAAGAAACTCTAATGCTGCTGGATCCAAACCAACTGTCCGCATTGTCAGCCATCCTGCGCCTTGGGAGCTTTGAAGCCGCCGCTGCGGAACTGGCTGTCACGCCTTCTGCAGTTTCCCAGCGGATCAAAGCGCTGGAGGATCGGGTCGGCGCATCCTTGATCCATCGGGTTACGCCTTGCACCGGAACGCCCGCAGGGTTGCGCATCGCCCGCTATGCCGAGGATGTCGGTCTTCTTGAGGCGCAACTTGCCCGCGATTTGGCGTTGGAGCAGAACCCGCGATCCGCGCGGGTGCGCATCGCGGTACCCGCCGATGTTCTGGCCACATGGTTTATCGATGCAATGGCGCAAGTGCCCGATATGCTGTTCGATTTAGTCGTTGACGACCAGGACCATTCGGCGGACTGGCTGAAACGCGGAGAGGTCAGCGCAGCCGTCACTGTGGGCGGACGTCCCGTGACCGGATGTGACGTGACGGCGCTGGGTGTGCTGCGATACCTGCCCACAGCCAGCCCTTCCTTCATCAACACGTGGTTCAAAGATGGTGTGAACGAGGGCACGCTTAGCAAAGCGCCCTGCCTGGTTTTCAACCAAAAGGATGGTTTGCAAAAGGCATGGCTGTCGCAATACATCGCGGGCCAGATGTCGCCGCCGTTTCATTTCCTGCCATCCTCGAACGGCTTCGTGGATGCCGCGATTGCCGGGCTGGGATGGGGTATGAACCCGGCGGTCCTTGCCAAAGACGCCTTGGAACAGGGGCGATTGCTGCCACTCCTGACCAATGCTCCATTGGATGTTGCCCTCAGCTGGCAGGTTGGTCGCGTACTTGCACCTGCCCTCAAACCGCTTACACATGCGGTTCAACGTGCCGCCAAGCAGGTCCTGCTGCCGCCCAGCGCGAACTGATCGCACACCAAAGTTTCGGAGGAACCGATGTTTTCACGCGATGCCCTCAGCTATGATCCCATTCCATTGCCTGACCGGTCCGAGATCAGCGATGCTGACATGCAAGGTGCCGCACAAGAGTTCTACGACAAGATGCGCCAGCGCCATACGGTGCGAGATTTCAGCCTCCGCCCCGTGGACCGCTCTGTGATCGAAACGTGTCTGCGTACGGCAGGCACCGCGCCGTCTGGCGCCAATCATCAACCCTGGCATTTTGCTGCGATCTCGGCCCCTGACCTAAAGCAGCGCATTCGAGAAGAAGCTGAAGAAGAGGAGCGCCGGTTCTACGCAGGCGGCGCAGGTGACGAATGGATAAAAGCGTTGGAGCCCATCGGCACCAACGCTGTCAAAGAACATCTGACTATTGCACCCTGGCTGATCGTGGTGTTCGCCCAGCGCTGGGGACACTTCGAAGATGGGACGCGGTACAAGAACTACTACGTGCCGGAAAGCGTGAACATTGCCACCGGGTTTCTGCTGGCTGCGCTACACCACGCGGGCCTCAGCACTTTGACCCATACCCCAAATCCGATGCGGTTTCTGAACGATGCACTGGACCGCCCTGCATCGGAAAAACCGACAATGATCATCGCAGTAGGTCACCCTTCGGAAAACGCAACGGTACCTGCGGTGGCAAAGCTGAAGAAACCGCTTGAGGAGATTTCTTCGTTCTTCTGAAGACCCCTGGATTATTCCTGCGAAAGGGGCGCGTCCTTCTGTACGGGTGACATCATGCGATAGCATGTCGCGCAGGCCACCAGACTGGCGGCAACGATGAAGCCGACCGCCAAGGCGACCTCGTGCATATGCGCGACAGCGGCCAAGGCCGCCGAAAGCAGAACCGCGAACAATCGTGTGAACGACTTGATTGCGGCTGATCCCTGCACACGTTGTTCCTTGGGCGCGACATCCAGAAAATATAGTTTGCGCGCACTGCTGATCCCTGTCACCGCGACCGTGACAACAAACAGCGCGACGGCATGCAGATGAACCTCGTGATCGATGCCC
Source organism: Ruegeria sp. HKCCD4315 (assembly GCF_013112245.1). Lineage (NCBI taxonomy): Bacteria > Pseudomonadati > Pseudomonadota > Alphaproteobacteria > Rhodobacterales > Roseobacteraceae > Ruegeria > Ruegeria sp. HKCCD4315. Next base: position 2,399,274 of record NZ_WVRN01000001.1, read on the forward strand.
AAGTAGTGGAACGCCAAAAGAACAGCTCCGGTTGCCGCCACCATCAAGGTGCCAACCACCATGACGGCGCGATGAGACTTCATGTTCACGATTTGCCACAGCGGTCCTGAAACGAGATACCCCGAGGCGGAAGACACGATCATCGCAGTCAGACCTTTCGCCGAACTGTGATGCGCCTCGGCCGCGATGAGCGCAAAAAACGGGACAGATAACGAGACTGCCACCAAAGGCATACGCATGGCCATGTAACGCCGAAACCAGGCCTGCTCGAACATACCCAGAATACCTTGAACATTGGACCTGAGCGACAACCTTGTTTTGGTTTCAGTCGGTTTTGCCGGTGCGGCAGAGCGTGCATTCTCTGTCATCGCCAACATCAACAGACCCGATAGCAGAAAGAACGCGACAGACACGCCGATCATTGTGGAATGGCGGGAAAAGGGTGGGTTTTCCTTGGTGATCTGATGCACCAGCAATGCAAGGCCAATGGCACATAATCCACCTCCGCCAAGCTGCAGATAGTGCATCACCATGCGAGATCGGGAATGGACATGATCGCCCAGCAGATCGGTGAACATCAGGTTCTGAACCTCGTCCACCAGACCGATCACAAAAAAGACTGAAACGAAAACTACGGCGATCAAAGGGACGACGCCGGTCGCGGCTGCGGCCATTGCAAGGACAAGACAGGCACCGATAACGGCCTCGGTTATGGCAATTGCGCGCTTCTTTTGCGGTTTTGCTGCAATGGACTGCGCCAGAAAGAAATCGGAAATCATGCTTCCAACCATCCGCACCGAAACCAGCGCGCCTGCCACAAACATGGGCAGTTCGAAAGACACCGCCAGAAACGGCAATACCACCGATGGGCTGCCCAGCGTCCACGCAACCTGTGACACAATACTCTGGCCGGTCAGAACCGGTACATTGCGCTTGGCGGTATCAGGTGTTTCGGATGTCATTGGCCTTTCGGTTGCGCCTTCCCTGCGGATCAACACCCGCCCAGCCTATGCGTTTACGGGGATTCAGCCAATAACCCTCAGAATTTGTACCAAAACGAAAAACCCGACCAGATTGGCCGGGCTTCGTATTGGCGATTTGCAGCAGCTCAGAGCTGAGCCATCACTTCGTCAGTGGCTTCGAAGTTGGTTGTGACGCGCTGCACGTCGTCATCGTCTTCCAGCGCATCGACCAGCTTCATCAGCTTTTGCATGTCTTCCAGACCCAGCTCGGTCGTCGTAGTCGGTTTCCAAACCAGCTTGGTGGATTCCGATTCACCCAGTGCTTCTTCCAATGCGTTTGACACATCGTTCAGGTCCGTGTCCGCACACCAGATGATATGGCCATCTTCCGAGCTTTCGACATCTTCGGCACCGGCTTCGATCGCGGCTTCGAAAATTGTGTCTGCATCGCCAGCATCCGCCTGATAGACAACTTCGCCCTTACGGTCGAACATAAACCCGACCGAGCCCGTCTCGCCCAGATTTCCACCGTTCTTGGAAAAGGTCGAGCGCACGGTCGAAGCGGTGCGGTTGCGGTTGTCTGTCATGGTCTCGACGATCACCGCGACACCGTTCGGGCCGTAACCCTCGTAGCGGATTTCTTCGTATTCGTCGCCTTCACCTGCAACCGATTTCTTGATTGCGCGGTCGATCACGTCCTTGGGGACCGAGTTCGACTTTGCCTCTTTCACCGCCAGACGCAGGCGCGGGTTCTTGTCGGGGTCGGGGTCGCCCATTTTGGCGGCCACTGTGATTTCTTTCGATAGTTTGGAAAACAGTTTGGACCGCGCGGCGTCCTGACGTCCCTTGCGGTGCTGGATGTTGGCCCATTTGGAGTGGCCTGCCATAGTGCGTCCTCGTCATCGTGATTACGTGTTCGGCGCTCATATAGACGTTTGCAGGGGGCGGGATCAAGAGAGCGACTTGCTCCTTGCGAGGCTGGGACTATGGTGACTGTATGACGACGGATCAGATTATTCTTTTTGCGCTATTCATTACGGTTTTTGGAATGCTGCTTTGGGGTCGGTTTCGTTACGACCTTGTGGCTTTTGCCGCACTGATGATCGGTGTCGTGCTGGGTGTTGTGCCAGTGGATGACGCTTTTGCAGGGTTCGGCCACCCGGCCACCATCATCGTGGCGCTGGTTCTGGTCGTCTCTGCCGGTTTGGTCCGGTCAGGGGCGGTGTTCATGATCACCCGCACATTGGTCGATGCCTCACGTGGGCTGGGCGCGCATATTGCGCTGATGGGCGGGATCGGTGCGGTCCTGTCAGCCTTCATGAACAACGTGGCTGCGCTGGCTTTGCTGATGCCGGTGGACATCCAAACCGCGCGCAAGGCGGGGCGGTCTGTGGGTCTGTCGCTGATGCCGCTGAGCTTTGCCACCATTCTTGGGGGGATGGCAACACTGATCGGCACCCCTCCGAACATCATCATCGCATCGATCCGACAGGAAACACTGGGCGAGCCGTTTCACATGTTCGATTTTGCGCCCGTGGGCGGGATAGCCGCAATTGCTGGTCTTGCCTTTGTCGCTCTGGTCGGCTGGCGTCTGATCCCTAACCGCGGGCCGCAAACTGAAACATCGGAAGCATTGGCGGAGTATATAGCCGAGCTAACTGTCCCCCCTGAATCCGCGCATATCGGCAAACGCGTCAGCGAGCTTTATGAGGCCGCTGAAAAATCCGATGTCGCCATCATCGGCCTGATCCGCGATGGCAAGCGGCGTTATGGCCGATCCGCCCATGCCACGTTGAAAGAAGGCGACGCACTGGTTCTGGAAGCCCGGCCCGAGGCGTTGGACGAATTTCGCGCCGCGCTGAATCTCGACTTTTCTGACACGCGACGGCAAGAAGTGTTGACGGCAGAAGGTGACGGATTGGACGTCATCGAAGTGGTCGTGCCAGAAAGCGCCCGCATCACCGGGCGCACCGCACAGGGTCTTGGACTAGCCTGGCGGCAGAGTACAGTGCTGATGGGCATCTCACGTCAGGGGCGACAAATCACCCAACAGGTTCGTAAAACCGATGTTGAACCCGGCGACATTCTGCTGCTGCTCTGCCCGCGTGACCGGGCGGCGGATGTCACGGAATGGTTGGGTTGCCTGCCCCTTGCCGGACGCGGTCTGAACGTCACAGCAAACGATAAGGCGTGGATGGCCATTGGCCTTTTTGCTTCCGCTGTGTTGGCCGCAAGTATTGGATTGATATATCTACCCATTGCCCTTGGACTGGTGGTCATTGCCTATGTGCTGACCAAGATCATGCCGATTGCGGATATCTACAATCACATTGAATGGCCGGTGGTTGTCCTCCTGGGTTCGATGATCCCACTCGGCAGTGCTTTGGAGACTTCTGGCGGGACTGAATTGATCGCAAATGCGCTGATCCAGCTGACCGATGGCCTGCCCGCCTGGGCGATCCTGACTGTGCTGATGGTCGTAACCATGACTTTGTCGGATGTACTGAACAACACCGCCACCGCCATTGTCGCCGCGCCGGTCGGAATACAAATGGCCCGCACGCTCGAGGTTTCGCCCGACCCATTCCTGATGACGGTTGCCGTTGCGGCCTCGGCCGCGTTCCTCACGCCAATTGGACACAAGAACAATACGCTGGTTCTGGGTCCCGGAGGCTATCGGTTCGGCGATTACTGGCGCATGGGTCTGCCGCTTGAGGTGCTGATCATCGCGGTTTCGATCCCTGCCATCCTTGTCTTCTGGCCGCTTTGACGGGTAAAGGCAGCACATGAAACGCTTTTTAATCCTGCAACTGCGACCGGAAACGGATGCATCCGACGCCGAATATGCTTCGATTCTGGACAAGACCGGTTTGACGCCCGAGCTGACCCATCGCATCCGGCTGGATTGTGAGAACCTGCCTGACGATCTGGATGTCACGGACTATGCAGGCGTCATCGTGGGCGGAGGTCCCGGCTGTGTCAGCGACGATCCAGCAACGAAATCTGAACTGGACGCAAAGATCGAAGGCGCGGTTATGGGCCTGATGCCGCAGATCACGGCGCAGGATCACCCCTTCATGGGCTGCTGCTATGGTTTGGGCGTTCTGGCCGCGCATCTGGGCGGTGACGTGAGCAAAGACCAGTACAGCGAACCAGTCGGACCCTCAGCTTGCCACCTTACAGAAGATGGTTCCTCGGATCCGCTGACAGCCGGGCTGATCCCGGAATTCGACGCCTTCGTTGGTCACAAAGAAGCTGTTCAGGCACTGCCTGAAGGCTGCGTGCATCTTGTCGCCTCAGACCCCTGCCCGTTTCAGATGATCCGCTTTGGTCAGAACGTCTATGCCACGCAGTTTCACCCCGAAGCGGATGCAAAAGACTTCGAACAGCGCATCAACATCTACAAGCATCACGGCTATTTCCCGCCCGAAGACGCCCAGCGCCTGATCGACATCTGCAACGCCGCAGACGTCACCCAACCCGGCGAAATCCTGCGCCGCTTTGTCGAACGCTACAAGTGACCCAACGGCGCGGTTGCCTGCGCCTTTCATGCTCGCATAGGCTGATCCGAAACGACTTTGGGAGGAGTTGTTCTTGGACTTGCTCATCAATGTTGGCCTGCCGATCTCGCTGGCCATTATCATGCTGTCACTTGGCATTGGACTCGAGACCGCAGATTTCCGGCGCGTACTGAGCCGAAAATACCCGTTTGCAATCGGTGCGGTCTGTCAGGTGGTGCTTTTGCCCATCGCTGCGTTCCTCACCGTCACTCTGTTTGGCCTGCCCCCTGAAATCGCAGTTGGCTTCATGCTGCTCAGCTTTTGCCCCGGTGGTGTTACGAGCAATATTCTGACCAAATTGGCAAAGGGCGACGTGGCGCTTTCCGTCAGCCTGACTGCGGTGATCAGCATCTTATCAATCCTGACAGTGCCCTTTCTGGCCGCGTGGTCCATCACCTATTTCATGGGGGAAAACGCACCTGATGTGTCGATCAGCGGTCTGGCCATTGCCATGTTTCTGATCACCACCCTTCCCGTCGCCATCGGGGTCATAGTTCGCAGGTTTGCAACCGGGTTTGCAAACCGCATCGAGAATGGGCTTTCAACGCTCGCAACCGCTTTGTTCGTTTTGATCGTTGTGGCCGCCCTGGCCGGGAACTGGCAGATTTTTATTGATAACCTGGGCATCATGGGCACCGGTCTGATCTCGCTCAACGTTGCACTTTTACTCATCGGGTTGGGGATCGCACGGGCTGCAAATCTGTCATGGGCCGAGTGTAAAAGCATATCAATTGACACTGGCATCCAGAACTCGACACTGGGCATTACACTGGCGGCCCTTATCACAGGCACAGAGAGCGGATTTAGCCCTCTGGCCCTGCCGTCCGCAGTCTACGGGATCACGATGTATGCCGTCGTGCTGCCGTTCCTCGTTTGGTTTCGCCGACGCTGAAAGGACAGTTTATGACCAAGAACACAGCAGATGCGATTGTCGTCGGCGCGGGCCTGGCTGGATTGTCAGCAGCGGCTGAACTGGGCGACCGAGGCAAGAAGGTGATCATTGTCGATCAGGAGCCCGAGAGCTTTCTGGGTGGTCAGGCGTTCTGGAGCCTCGGTGGTTTGTTCATGGTCGACACTCCTGAACAACGGCGGATGGGCATACACGACAGCCAAGAGCTTGCCCTTCGTGACTGGATGGGCAGCGCACAGTTCGACCGCACGGAAGACGCCTGGCCCCGCAAATGGGCCGAGAGTTATGTCGAGTTTGCGGCTGGTGAAATGCGCCCGTGGTTGCACGAGATGGGTTTGCGCTGGTTTCCGGTCGTAGGTTGGGCAGAACGCGGTGGCTCTTTTGCGAACGGGCATGGCAACTCTGTCCCGCGTTTTCACATCACTTGGGGCACTGGTCCCGGCGTTCTGGAGCATTTCATCCGACGTGTGAAAGAGCATGTCAGCGCCGGTCTGATCCAATTGAAGTTCCGCCATCAGGTCAGCCACATCATTATGCAGAACGGCACTGCCAAAGGCGTATCTGGCGAGGTTTTAGCTGACGACACCGCCCAACGCGGCGGCAAGACCAACCGTGACGAAGTGGGTGAGTTCGAGGTTTATGCACCTTCGGTCATCGTTACCTCGGGCGGTATTGGCGGTAACTTTGAAATGGTTCGGCAGAACTGGCCCAAAGATCGTCTTGGTGAACCGCCAAAGGACATGGTGGCTGGTGTGCCCTTTCATGTCGACGGCCGCATGATCGGGATCAGCGAAAAAGCGGGCGGACACGTCATCAATGGCGACCGCATGTGGCATTACACCGAAGGCGTCCGCAACTGGGATCCGATCTGGCCTGCCCATGGCATTCGTATTTTACCCGGCCCCAGCTCTATGTGGTTCGACGCCAAAGGAAACCGTCTGGAACCGCCCTGCCTGCCTGGATTCGATACGTTGGGGACGTTGAAGGAAATCCTGAAAACAGGGTACGAGTACAGCTGGTTTGTTCTGACGCAGAAAGTGATCAAGAAAGAATTCGCCCTGTCCGGGTCTGAACAGAACCCGGACTTTACCTCGGGCAGTTGGAAAGAAGTCATCCGTCAGCGCATCCTGTCCGGGTCCAAGGCAACCGCCCCGGTCGAGGCGTTCAAAGAACATGGCGAGGATTTCGTCGTCGCCAACACGTTGACTGAATTGGTCAACGGGATGAACCATCTGGGCGGTGGACTAATCGAGGAAGCGCACCTGCGCGGGCAGATCGAAGCGCGCGACTCGCAGGTCGACAATCCTTTCTCCAAGGACGCCCAGATGATGGCGATTCTGGCCGCCAGAAACTATCGCGGAGACAAGTTGATCCGCACTGCCAAACCGCACAAGTTCCTCGACCCGTCCAACGGCCCGCTTATTGCGGTTAAGCTGCACGTCCTGACCCGCAAAACCCTAGGCGGGCTACAAACCAACCTTGACAGCCAGATGATCGGGGAAGATGGCAACTTGGTGCCCGGCCTGTTCGCCGCAGGCGAAGTCGCCGGTTTTGGCGGAGGCGGCTATCATGGGTACAACGCGTTGGAAGGAACCTTCCTGGGCGGATGCATCTTTTCGGGGCGCAACGCAGGGCGGTCTAGGGCCGTCGCCTGACGGCCTTGCAGCTCTATTTACGGACCAGCTTGATCACTGGCTCTCCCTCAGCATCAAGAAGAGCCAGCGCGTCCCCCTCCATCGCAAAGGATGTGATGGCCTGCATCGACTTCAGAAACGCGCGCTCAACCTCATCCAACTCGGGCGGGCAAGCCATGAGGGTAGCGGCCATGTTGTCGGGAAAGCTGATCCGGTTGCCCGAAACCTCTGCCTGACCACTGAAACGGTTGCAGCCGCCACTGCCCCCAAAGGCCCCGCCTTGCCCAAAGCTCAGTTCGGGGCGTCTTTCAGCCTGCAGCGGTGCGCCGTTTAGTGTTGCCGCGACCCATTCGGTGTTCTCAAGTGTTGCGCTTTTTTGGCTTTGAATCTGGACCAGCAACAGGTCAGCCGAGTTCCCCGCTTCGTTTGTCAGGACCGGATAAACCGTGTCTGTAGTGAACAACAGCTTTTGCCCCTGCGTGACCGTCGCGCGCACCGCATAGCTGTGCCCTTCCTTGATCAACGCGTCGTCATAGGTCAATTCAAACTGCGCGGGCACACCTGTCAAAGCGTATCTTTGCGCCGAGAGTGTTACGGCTGGTGCATCGGCCAGCGAAATATCCTGAAGCTCGACAAACAGGGTTGCGTCAGGTGGAAGCGCAAGACGCTCGCGGTAGGTTGCAGTTCCCTCAACCGTACCGGCCATTGCGGCACCACTGATCATGGTTGCAATTGCTGCGCCTGCCAATGTGGCTTGGGCTGTTGTCAGCATGGCAAATCCTCTTTGCAAATCACATTCACAAAAGATTGTGTGTCACCCGGGATTTACAAGTCTAGCAGTTTACGAGTGGCGATTTCGCGCCGACATTAGATAGGCCAGATCAACGGGATAAGCAGGGATGCCAGCAATCCGACCGTCAGGTTCAACGGGACGCCCACCTTCAAGAAATCGGTAAACCGATAGCCGCCGGGACCGTATACCATCATATTCGTCTGATAGCCGATCGGCGTTGCAAATGATGCCGAGGCCGCAACCATGACAGCGACGACAAGGGGGCGCGGGTCCATCCCAACAGCCTGAGCCAGCCCGATTGCAATCGGTGTAACAACGACGGCCACGGCATTGTTTGAGACCAGCTCGGTCAGGACCGACGTCAACAGATAAACCGCCCATATGATCAGGAACGGCGGCAAGGCACCTAGCCCGGGCGCAACGGCCTCGACGATCAGCGACACCGCGCCAGAGTTGTCCAGTGCCGCACCGATGGCGAGCATGGCAAAAATCAATGCCAACAATCGACCCTCCACAAAGGAAAACGCTTCGTCCGCGTCAATGCAGCGGGTCATCAAGACCACAGCGACTGCTACAATCGACAACAGGAGGATCGGCGCGATGCCCAGCGCGGCCAGGGCGACAATCCCGACAAGCGCACCAATTGCAATGGGTGCGTGACGACGGCGAAATGCCCGCGCGGACGGTTGTGTGACATCGACCATGTCCATTTCCGCTGCAAGGCGCTGGATGTCTGAGGGTGCACCTTCCAGCAGCAGGGTGTCACCGACGCGAACTACCAGTTCGTCCAACTGACGACCGATGTTTTGATTGCGGCGATGAACGGCCAAGACATAAACGCCATAGCGCCGGCGCAGTCGCAGCATGCCCAAAGCCCGCCCTACCATACGGCAGCCGGGCGTGATCAGCACCTCAACCGTCTTGGTTTCAACGGCAGACACCTGGTCCACGCGCTTGAGTTCCTTGTTGCTTTGCAAGCTCAACAACTCGGTCATCTCGGTCCGCAACACGACACGGTCGCCGACCCGCAGTTCGACGCCTTTCAGGTTACGCCGAAGAGATTCATCCCCTCGGAGAACATCGATCAAGCGTACACCCGGCCGCTTGAACAATTGAACACCTGTCACCTCGCGCCCAATGAGGTTGCTGTCTGGCGGAATGACGGCCTCGGTAAAGAACTTCATCTTCGACCGGTCGCTGAGCAGCGACGCCATGCTGTCGCGCTCGGGCAAAAGCTTGGGCGCAATGAAGCGCAGGTAGAACATCCCATAGATCACAAGGACGATCCCCAGTGGCGTGACTTCGAAGATTGTAAAGGGTGTCATCCCTTGAGCGCGTGCCACACCATCGACCAGCAGGTTGGTCGATGTGCCAATCAGCGTCAGTGTGCCGCCCAGAATGGCGGCATAACTCAACGGAATCAGCAGTTTGGACGCGGGCACATTCAGGGTGCGGGCGATTTGCACAAAAACCGGAATCATGACCACCACAACTGGCGTGTTCGACACCACAGCCGAGGCCACAACAACAAACCCCATGAGCAAACCAATCGCGATACGTGGGTTCACCTGCGCCTGCTTCTGCGCGGTTGAAGTGAACGAGTCCAACGCCCCCGTTCGCACCAAGGCCCCCATGATGATGAACATCGCCGCAATGGTCCACGGCGCAGGATTGGACAAAACCGCCAATGCGCTTTGATAGGGCAGGATACCAGTCACAAGCATCAGCGAGACGCCTCCAATGGCCACAACCTCGGTCGGATACACCTCGCGCAGGAACATGATGAACATGCCCGCAACAATAAGCAGCGCCAGAACTGCGCTGCCCGTGTCTGTCAGTGAAAGGAAATTCATTCGTGGTATTCTGTCCGAACCCGGGCCCAAGCGCCTGATGACATGCAGTTTCACGCATTGCGCGCAGCAGAGCAAGCCTGACGTTGATTATTCGGGCCCAGCCTGCTCCAAACGCCCGCCGACGCGCACCATTTGAACAGATTTGGCCTGACCGTCACGATCATCGGTCTCCACGAACACGCCGCTCAGCGTGGCTTCACCGTTTGCAGGGGTGAACCGCGCCTTGGGCATACCCGTGATAAATCGGCGCATCGGTTCCTGCTTGTCCATCCCGATGACCGAGTCGTAGTCACCGCACATACCGGCATCTGTCAGATACGCTGTACCGCCCGGTAGAATCTGAGAATCCGCGGTCGGAACATGGGTATGCGTCCCGACCACAAGGCTGGCACGCTTGTCGCAGTAGTGGCCCATCGCCATTTTCTCGGACGTCGCCTCGCAATGCATGTCCACGATAATGGCTTGCGCCTGCCCCCCGCGAGGATGCGACTTCAGGATCGGTTCGATGGCCGAGAACGGATCGTCAAAGGGCCGTTTCATGAAAACCTGCCCAAGCACCTGCACGACCAGAACCTTGCGCCCACCCGGTGCATTGAACAGCCGATGACCCCGCCCCGGCGCGCCTTTGGCAAAGTTCACAGGGCGCACGATGCGCTGCTCTTTCTCGATATATTGCAACATGTCCTTCTGGTCGAAGGCATGATCACCGAGCGTCAGGCAATCCGCACCCGCATCCAAAAGCAGCTTGGCGTGATCGCCGCTGAGTCCCATACCGTTCGACGCGTTTTCACCGTTGACCACAACAAAATCCAGCCGCCATTCGTCGCGCAGGCGCGGCAAGTGCTGCTGAACGGCGGCGCGACCCGCGCGCCCCATGACGTCACCAAGAAACAAAATCCTCATGATCCGGGTCGTAGGGGCTGTGCAGGGCAATAACAAGGCGGAAGCATGAAATTTGCCGCCAAGTTGAGGGTTGAATTCACATTCACCTGTGGCAATGTTTTTAAAGAGCGTTTGAATATAGAAGGAATTCTTCGTGAAATCTTTAGTTCTACTGACGGCCAGCGTCTTGTTTGCTTCGGCTGCCGTTGCCGAAGGCACCAAAACCTCCATGCCCAACCCCGCAGCAACATTTTGCATCGAAAACGACGGGACGTATCAACTTCGGAAAAACGAAGATGGCAGCGTCTACGGCGTCTGTATCCTTAAAGACGGCACCGAAGTGGATGCCTGGGATTACTTGCGCAGCCATTTCGAGCAATAACAGCTAGAAGGTCAGCACCCGACTTTCCGTGATGACCATGTCCAACGGTTGGTCTGTTGGCTCCAACGGCAGGCCCTCGGCCTCTTGCGCGTCAAAGGCGAAACCGATGGCCAGCGTCGGGCGTTTGGCGCGCAAACCTTCTAGCGTGCGATCATAGAACCCGCCGCCATAGCCCAGCCGACCGCCATTTGCATCAAACGCGACCAGCGGCACGACCAGAATCTCGGGATCGAAATAGTCATCCACCTCGGGCACTTTGGCACCAAACGGGCCATCTTTCAGCACACCTTCGGGCGTCCAGCGAGAGAATTTCAAAGGTTGACCAGCGGCCTGAATGACCGGCACGCCAACCGGCCCGTAAGCCGATGCCTCGGCCATCGCGGGCAGAGGGTCGATCTCGGTTCTGATGGGCATATAGCCTGACATGGGTACGCCCCGATGCCCCGCCAGAACCTCGGACAACCGTCCGGCTGCACCGGGCAAACGCGTATCGAATGCAGCCTTGCGGCGCGCAAAGGCCGCCTTACGGGCTGCGGCTTTGATTTCGGTCAGATCGGTCACAAGAGCACCACGCTGGCAAGGCCAAGAAAGATGAAGAACCCCATGACATCCGTTGTAGTCGTCACAAAGGTTCCGGACGCCAGCGCCGGGTCAACACCCAAACGGTCCAGCACGACAGGTACTACCGTACCCGCGAACCCGGCGATGATCATGTTCACGACCAAGGCCGATCCGATCACGACACCCAATAGCGGAGAGTCAAACCACAACATCCCCACGGTACCCAACACGATGGCAAAGCATAGCCCGTTGAGCATGCCGACCAACAATTCGCGCCGGATAACACGCATCACGTTTGCATTGGTCAGGTCTCGCGTCGCCAAAGCACGCACCGCCACCGTCAGCGATTGCGTGCCCGCATTGCCCCCCATCGAGGCCACAATCGGCATCAGTATGGCAAGTGCGACCAGTTGATCAATCGCAGCCTCGAACTGTGAAATCACCAGCGAGGCACAGATCGCGGTACATAGGTTAACCGCCAGCCAAGGCAACCGCCGCCGACTGGTCGCTGCGACACTGTCGGAAATAGAGCTTTCGTCACTGACACCGGCAAGACGCAGGATGTCTTCTTCGTGTTCTTCATCCAGAACCACCATCGCATCGTCGATGGTGATGACACCAACCAGACGTCCATCAGCATCCACAACCGGGGACGAGATCAGGTGGTACTGATTGAAGGCATACGCCACGTCCTCCTCGTCCTGATCGACAGGGATGATATGGAATTCTTCTTCCGTCAGATCATGCAACGGCACCTCACGTCGGGCCGCCATCAGCTTGCCCAAAGTAACCTGCGCCACTGGCTTCAGGCGCGGATCGACCAGCACCACGTGATAAAACTGCTCGGGCAGATCATCATTGGCGCGCATGAAATCAATCGTTTGCCCAACGGTCCAATGCTCGGGCGCCATGACGACCTCGCGCTGCATGAGACGGCCGGCCGAATTTTCAGGGTAGGACAGCGCCTGTTCGGCGGCGATCCGTTCGGAATCCTCCAGCGCATCCAGGATGGTTTCCTGCTGAAGCTCCTCAAGGTCTTCGAGCAGGTCAACGACGTCGTCGCTTTCCATCTCGCGCACAGCGTCCGCCAGAACATCAGGCTTCAGGACCGAGATCACCTCTTCCCGAACCGATTCATCCAGTTCGGATAGGATGTCGCCGTCGAATTCCTTGTCATACAGGCGGATCAGGCGGGCCCGGTCAAACGGGTTGATCTGTTCAAGAAGGTCAGCGATGTCAGCCGCGTGCAGCGGCTCCATCAACTCGATCAGCTTTTCGCGATCATCGATATCCACTGCATAGAGGATCGCAGCCACGGCTTTGGGATCCAGTGCATAAGCGTCGTCCTCCCGGGGCAGATCGTGTCCGGCTTCGTCACTGCCTGTCGTCATGCGCTGCCCCCTTTATTCGGCGATTGGCTTCTAAATAGAAGAAGCAGCTACCGGAAAACAATGACAATGCGCCGATTTACCCACTTCTTTCGTCCGCCTATGCTGATGCGTGGTTCCAAACAGGTGGAGAACAGGGCAAATGGCGCAAAAGACGCTTTTGAAAGGGCGCGTTCTGAGCTTTATCGGCTCACCCTTTGACGGAGAGCCGACCGACGCCACGCGGTTGGACGAAGCGGTTGTGATAGAAGACGGGCGCATCGCAGATGTTGGCGCCGTCGATGCTTTGGCGCTGGCTCATCCTGATGCGGTCACCAGGGATCACGGCAATCATCTGATCATGGCCGGTTTTGTTGACCCGCATGTGCATTACCCGCAGACGGCAATGATTGCCAGTTGGGGAAAGCGGCTGATTGACTGGCTGAACACCTACACTTTCCCGGAAGAGATGAAGTTTGGCGATCCCGTCTATGCAAGTGAAATCGCCAATCGCTATCTGGATCTGACCACCGCACATGGCACCACTACGATGTGCAGCTTTTGCACAATCCACCCCGAAAGTGTGGATGCATTCTTTACGGCTGCGCAGCAACGTGGACAGCGGGTGGTGGCGGGCAAGACCTGCATGGATCGCAATGCGCCAGAAGGTCTGCGAGACACAGCGCAGACTGCTTACGATCAATCAGCAGCCCTGCTGGAAAAGTGGCATCGTATCGACCGGCTGTCCTATGCCATCACCCCGCGCTTTTCGCCGACCTCAACCCCCGAACAGCTTGAGGCGATGGGCGCGCTTTGGGCAGAGCATCCTCATTGCCTGATGCAAACCCATCTGAGCGAGCAAACAGATGAAATCGAATGGGTTCAGTCTCTGTTCCCCGACGCGCGGGACTATCTGGACACTTACGAGAAGTTTGGCCTGCTGGGTCAAAACGGCCTGTACGGGCACGTCATCCATCTGGAGGACCGAGAGCGCGATCGGCTGCGCGAAGTTGATGCCTCACTGATCCACTGCCCCACTTCGAACACCTTCATCGGGTCGGGTTTGTTTGACATGAGCGGTCTGATCCATGATGGCCACCGCATCGGTCTGGCCACGGATACAGGCGGCGGGTCCAGTTTTTCGATGCTGCGCACAATGGCGGCGGCCTATGAAATCGGCCAACTGCGTGGCCGCCCGCTGCATCCGGCGCAATTGCTGTGGCTGGGCACAGTCGGGTCCGCGCGTAGCCTGCGCATGGATGACTGCATCGGCAATGTCGCACCGGGGATGGAGGCGGATCTGGTTGTGCTGGACCTCGCCTCGACCCCAGCCATCGCCCAGCGCGAGGCCCATGCAAACGATGTTTGGGAGGCAGTCTTCCCGACCATCATGATGGGTGATGATCGGGCCGTGGCCGAGGTTTGGATCGGCGGGCAACAGGCTGCTTAAGCCTGCAACGCCCGCGCAAGCGCATTCTGACGCTCGATCACACGGGGCAGATCAATCGTAGTGATATGCCCATCGCGCACAATCTGACGGCCTTCGACAAACAGATGCTTAACGGTCATCGGTCCCGCGAGAAGCAACGCGGCAGGATCCCAACTGCCTGCGCTTTCGATGCAGCCTGTGTCCCACATCGCGATGTCCGCGCGTTTGCCGGGCATAAGCCGGCCGCAATCGGTGCGGCCCAGCACATCGGCCCCGCCACGCGTCGCGATCTCTAACGCTTCGCGGGCCGACATGGCATCTGCGCCATTGGCCGCGCGCTGCAGCAGCATGGCCTGCCGGGCTTCCAGCATCAGGTTGCCGTTGTCATTGCTAGCCGATCCGTCCGCACCAAGACCAACCTTGACGCCCGCGTCGCGCATCGCACGCACCGGTGCGATGCCGGAACCAAGGCGGCAATTGGAACACGGGCAGTGGGCCACGCCTGTTTTGGTGCGTGAAAACAGATCAATTTCGGCCCCGTCCAGCTTGACACAATGGGCGTGCCAGACATCGGGGCCGGTCCAGCCTAAATCTTCGGCATACTGACCAGGGCGGCACCCGAACTGCGCCTGCGAATAAGCAATGTCCTCATCATTTTCAGCCAAATGCGTATGAAGCATCACACCTTTGTCTCGCGCCAGCAAAGCTGCATCGCGCATCAGCTCACGGCTGACAGAGAACGGCGAACACGGGGCAAGGCCAACGCGGCACATCGACCCTTCTAACGGGTCATGAAACGCGTCAACAACACGGATCATATCGTCCAGAATGGCGGTTTCGTCTTCCACCAGAATGTCCGGCGGCAGTCCACCGTCGCTCTCGCCGATGCTCATGGCGCCACGCGTTGGGTGGAACCGCATCCCCAGCTCGGACGCAGCAGAAATCGTGTCTTCGAGCCGCGCGCCGTTGGGGTAGAGATAAAGATGATCGGAGCTGAGCGTACAGCCCGAAAGCGCCAGTTCAGCCAAGCCAATCTGGGCAGAGGTGAACATCTCATCCGGTCCGAACCTTGCCCAGATCGGGTAAAGCGTTTGCAGCCACCCAAACAGCAACGCATCCTGACCACCCGGAACGGCACGGGTCAGGGTTTGGTAAAGGTGGTGATGAGTGTTCACAAGACCGGGTGTCACCAGACAGCCCGAGGCATCGTGAACTTCGCCCTGCGTGTGCAAATCCTTCCCGACCTGGGCAACCTGCCCATCGCGGATCAGAATGTCAGCCCCAGACAATTCCCGCCGGGTGTCGTCCATCGTCAGGATATGGTCAGCGTTCTTGAGTAGGATTTCGGTCATATCGCTCTCCTGCATCTGCCCGTTTCATGCAAGGAGTGCGTTGACCGGCGGAAAACGGGCTCAAGAACCGGCTATATCCGGTTTAACCGCCATTCGTGTGCGCGGCAACAGTGTTCAGAAATGGCGCAGTATCTCAAGGGCGGCGGCATGAATGTCCACGTTTGCAGCTGCCAAGGCACGACCACCATCATGCGCTGGGCCACCTTGCCAATCTGTCACGATCCCGCCTGCCGCTTGAATGACCGCTATGGGCGCTTGAATGTCGTAAGAGTTCAAACCTGCTTCGATCACCAGATCCGCCTGCCCCGCCGCAAGCAGCGCATAAGCATAGCAATCCATTCCATACCGCGTCAGTTGCACCTGCTCGGATACGGTCTGAAACCCTTTCCGGTCTTCCAAGGTCCCAACTTCGGGAAACGTAGTAAACAGAGTTGCCTGATCCAGAGTATTGGTTTCGCGGGTTTTCATACTGCGGGTGCCCAACGGACCAGAAAAATGAGCGCCGGATGGCGATCCCACAAAGCGCTCTCCTATATAAGGCTGATCAATGACGCCCATAAACGGCCCATTCTGATCGCTCAGCGCAATAAGAACGCCCCAGGTTGGTGTGCCGCTGATAAATCCGCGTGTGCCGTCAATAGGGTCTAGAACCCAGGTTCGGCCGCTGCTGCCTATAAGCTCACCAAACTCTTCACCCAGAATGCTGTCTTCGGGGCGGCGCAGGGCTAAAACCTCTCGCATCGCCTTTTCGGCTGCACGGTCAGCCACTGTGACCGGATCAAACCCATCGGTCAGCTTATTTGCTGTTTCCAGATTGGTTTGACGAAAAAAAGGAAGAATGGCTGCGCGCGCTGCGTCAGCCATTTCTTCGGCGATTTCGATGTCGTTCATAGCTGTCGGTTGCATGGCCCACAGGTGCGAGCAACGCCCAACAAAGTCAAGTCACTCAGGCGACGTCGCTGAGAACCCGCGCCAGTTCGAACAGACGGCGGCGCTGGTTTTCCGGAATCGCATAGTAAGAACGCACCAGATCCAGCGCTTCCTTGTCGCCCATAAGATCGGCAGGAACGGATTTCTTTTCCGCGTCGCTTTTTTGGGCTTCTTCCAGTCCTTCGAAGAAAAAGCTGACCGGCACTTCCAATGCCTCGGCGATGTCCCAAAGGCGGGATGCGCTGATTCGGTTGGCTCCGGTCTCATATTTTTGGATCTGCTGAAACTTGATACCAACTTGTTGCGCCAACTGCTGTTGGGTCATGCCAATCAGCCAGCGGCGATGCCGAACGCGCTTGCCCACATGGACATCGACGTGATGAGTCATTGGTATTCTCCTATACTACACAAACATCTGCGTGGGAGGTCGCGACGTCCGCTATCGCATGCATAGAGGGTTCCCCTTAATTACCCCCTATTACGGACTGTACCGCCCCCTACACAGCACTAAGCGTTTATAATGCCGGTTTTTGAATTTTTTTCAAGACGGTTGAGTCACACCCCCTTAAGAAGGGTTGTGGTTGTATAATGAATTACCCAACGCTCCGGATCGCAATGTTGACAAAGGACCTTTTGCTTTCCGGTGCCCGCCGTCATGCTAAATTAATTGACTTTCGCCAACTCACGCGCGCCTATGACCCAAAATGCGAGGAAAGTGATGCGGGCCTATTGCGTTCAATTTGACGGAGCAGCGGCGCAGTTGTGCAATCTTGATGTCCCGGTTCCGGGCCCGGGTCAGGTGCGTGTGGCGATCAAGGCTTGTGGCCTGAACTTTGCCGATCTTCTGATGCAAAAGGGCACGTATCAGGACACGCCCCCTGCCCCGTTTACGCTGGGTATGGAAATAGCGGGTGTCGTGGATGAGGTCGGGCCGGACGTGTCAAGTTTGATGCCGGGGGACCGGATCGCAGTCTATTCTGGAAAGGACGGGCTTGCAGAATTCGGCGTTTTTGACGCGAATCGAGCCATCCTGTTGCCAGATGCCATGCGTTTCGAAGATGCCGCAGCGATACAGATCGCCTATGGCACCAGTCACATGGCGCTGGATTACAGGGCCAGATTGCAACCGGGCGAGACGCTGTTGGTCACCGGTGCGGCGGGCGGCGTTGGTTTGACGGCTGTCGAGATTGGCAAACTTATGGGTGCCCGGGTGATCGCGCAGGCGCGCGGTACGGAAAAGCTTGCCGTCGCCCAGGCCGCAGGGGCTGATCACCTGATCGACACCTCAGAAGACCTGAGGGAGCGCGTCAAAGCGTTGGGCGGTGCTGACGTGGTTTATGACGCCATCGGTGGCGACGTGTTCAAAGCCGCCTTTCGCGCCACCAACCCCGAGGGCCGTTTGCTTCCGATTGGTTTTGCCGGGGGCGAGGTTCCACAGATTCCGGCAAACCACTTATTGGTTAAGAACCTGACCGTTATCGGTTTCTATATCGGCGGATACCTGAAGTTTCGCCCCGAAGCTGTGCGCAACAGCTTCGAGACCCTTTTCCAGTGGCATACAGAAGGGCGGATCAAACCACATATCAGCCACACTCTGCCGCTTGATGATGTCGCCCAGGGAATGCAACTGCTGAAACAGCGGAAGTCGACGGGCAAGATCGTGATCACGCCCTGATCGCATTTACCCCACCACCGCACGCAGCGGTGTGCCACCCAGCATCCGAAAGTTCTGACGCACCAACTGCGCCAACGCCTCGACGACCGCGCCACGGCCCGATTCGCCGCCATAGAGGTTGATCTTGTGGGCCGGCAAGTCAGGCAATGCGCCACCAGACTCGATTTGTTCAAGGTGCGAGGCTTCGGTTCCGTCCAACATCGCGTGCACCGCAAGATCGGCACTGACCGTGGCTTCGATGGTCCGGTCATTTTCAGTTTCAACCGACAGCTCCCACGGGATTCCAGCGGCATCCAGTGCCGAGATCACCTGCGGTCGGAACAGACATCGACGCCCAAGCGCCAGTGGCAGCGGCTGTTTGCGCCACGCAGACCCGCCCGGCGCACCAATCCAGCGCAAAGGAAGCTCTGCTATGGTTTCTGAGCCCTCTGCCGTGGATGGCTCGGTTGTCAGGATCAAGTCGCATTCACCACGCTTGTACATGTCTTTCAGCTGGAGCGAATACGACGACACCAATTGCACACGCACACGCGGAAAATCCACGTTGAACCGCTGCAAAACCCGCGGGATCGCCGGATAGACGATGTCATGGGGCACACCCAGAACCACTTCGCCCTCGAATGCCTGATCCGTCAGACGGCTGATGACTTCATCATTCAGGGAAATCATCCGGCGGGCATAAGCCAGCAACTGCTCGCCTGACGCCGTCAAAGCGATAGTGCGACCGCTGCGATCCAGCAATTCCAAACCCAGCAGCTCTTCCAACCGCTTTAACTGCATGGACACTGCGGATTGCGTGAGGTGCAAAAAACCAGCGGCGCGTGTGACACCGCCCTGATCCGCAACCGCCACGAAGGATCGCAGGGTCGTAATGTCCAGATTTCGCATCTTCACGACTCCTTATGTGTGTCATCAAAAATATTCGTTTTTAAAATATGTCATATGCCTCCATATCAATCAAGGAAATTGATGCCGAATACAGAAAGCATCGAAAAACCTGGAAAGGACAAAGATCATGACCCAAATTGCACTTCATACGACTTGCAGCCCAGCCAAACTGTCCCTGATGTCGCGGTTTTTTCGGGCATTGGAACTGAACCGGCAGCGTCGTGAACTGGCACAACTGGATGATGCCGCGCTTGAGGACATCGGAGTGACCCGCGCTGAAGCCTCTGCCGAGGCGCGTCGGCTCTTCTGGGATGCGCCTGATTTCTGGAAAAGATAAGTTCAAAACTCACTTTTTAACGGCGATGGGTGGCTTTGCATCACCTGTCGCCGAATTTGTTGCGTGTTTTAGTCGGTTTTCGCCCGGAATCTCTTGAAACACAGCCTCTAGTTGCCGATATTTACGGGGAAACCGCCCCGCACTGCCGGGGCGACTAAACTTTTCGATAAGGGAGACCCTTTGATGGCACAATTCGACACGATCCGGACGGCATCCGGCGCGCGCGCCGCCGAGATTGATGAGGGCCTGCGCGCCCATATGAACAAAGTCTACGGCACAATGTCCGTGGGCATGTTGATCACGTTCGCCGTGGCCTGGGCCGTTGGTTCAAACCCTCAATTGCTTTCGGTATTCCGTGATCCGGTCACGCTGAGCCCGAACATCCTGGGTTGGATCATCATGTTTGCTCCGCTGGCCATGGTGTTTGGCTTTGGTGCTGCAATCAACCGGTTGTCGGCAGCGGGTGCCCAACTGTTCTTCTACGTCTTTGCGGCGGTCATGGGCCTGTCGCTCAGCTGGATATTTGTTGCCTTCACCGGCATTTCGATTGCTCAGGTCTTCCTGGTAACCTCAATCGCCTTCGCCGGGCTGTCGCTTTACGGCTATGTCACCAAGAAAGACCTCTCGGGCATGGGGACCTTCCTGATGATGGGCGTGATTGGTCTGGTTGTTGCAATGGTCATCAACCTTTTCCTGCAATCGCCTGCCGTTATGTTTGCCGTATCCATCCTGGGCGTTCTGATCTTTGCAGGTTTGACCGCTTATGACACTCAGAAAATCAAGACCACCTACCTTCAGATGGCTCACGCAGGCGATCAGGAGTGGTTGGGCAAAGCCGCAATCATGGGCGCGCTGAACCTGTATCTGGACTTCATCAACATGTTCATGTTCCTGCTGCAACTGCTGGGTAGCCGCGAATAACAGTTTCTTTTCTCGTCGAAAGGGCCGGTCATTGACCGGCCCTTTTCTTTTTACCCGTCATTTTTCCCGATCCCCAGAATCAAAAAAGCCCCACCAATCAGGTGAGGCCCTATTCTTGGTTCAAACCGCTCAGCTACAATTCAGAGGAACTGCAAATCCGGAACTCCGCTCGGACGTGCCTTTGCGAAACACGTTGCCCGCGGGCAGGCATCCGGTGAATCGCTCGGTCTCTTCTGCAAAGCCGATCCCAATTGAGTTGTCGACTTTCACGCTGTTGGTTGAAGTCCGCAATACACCGAACAACGTTCCGTTGACGCTGACAGTGCTGAGGAACAGGTCGGTGTCGCTGCCCTCGAGCTGAACAGCTGTATTCGGCGTCTGACCACCATTGTCGATTGCCACTGATGCAACTTTGGACGGATCGGTCTCATCGACCAGCAAAGTCACGGTCGGAAGCTCTGCCAGTTCTGCCGGCACGTTTGTGGCCTCTGGAAGAAAGGCAACAGCACCCGGTACATCAGAGATAGTGCGCGGCTCTCCATCGATTCCGGTGAATCCGACACCTTCACGGTTAAACGGATCTTCACAGGCCGAGAGGGTCAGGACGGCGAATGTGGACAACAAGATTTTTTTCATGGCGCTCAACATTTTGTGGCGGTTTGCTGAAGCGTACTGGCAGGGTGCCGTAAAAAGCAAGCCGCAGCCGATGCGATTGCCCCGACCGCTGATGCGCCGCTGCAACGGAGGCGCATCAGATTGCCCCAGACTTATCACCACAGGGCCGCGGAACTGAACAGAAAAAAGGGGCTCTGCCAAACAGAGCCCCTTTTACAAAAATGTCCACGTGGAACGGCAGATTACTTAATCTTGCCTTCCTTGTACTCAACATGCTTACGAACGACCGGATCGTATTTACGGATGGTCATTTTCTCGGTCATGGTACGCGCGTTTTTCTTGGTCACGTAGAAGTGGCCCGTGCCCGCGGTCGAGTTCAGGCGGATCTTGATTGTCGTCGGCTTCGCCATGGTTATCTCCTGCGTCCGAAAAGGCAGGGGCCTTTCGGTTGAATTCCTATGAGCGTGCGCTTTTACGCGCTGCACCAACTATGTCAAGGCCAATCGGCCTATCCTGCAGTAGGAATCCCTCCCGAGATCAATCCGTCAGGGTCGGGGCCCCCATATACGTG
The DNA here is from genome assembly GCF_013112245.1 of Ruegeria sp. HKCCD4315. Lineage (NCBI taxonomy): Bacteria > Pseudomonadati > Pseudomonadota > Alphaproteobacteria > Rhodobacterales > Roseobacteraceae > Ruegeria > Ruegeria sp. HKCCD4315. The sequence goes on from NZ_WVRN01000001.1 coordinate 2,420,896, forward strand.
TGAATCTGGTCTCTTTCCGCGTCTGAGAGGCCCAGCGCAGTGGACAATTGCCGCAGGTAAGACGCTTCGCGCGCGTTATCCAGACGAATGGCGGCAAGAGATGTGGCGTAGATTTGTGCTCTCAGCGGCGCGCCAGAATCAGCCGCCAATCCCATGACATCAATCGGTGCATTCAACTGTTCTTGTACAAACGCCCGTTCCTCGTCGCTGATGTCGTCGCCCAATTCACCCAGGATGATTTCTTTTTCGTGATCATCCAACTCGCCATCCGCCTTGGCCGCCTGAATCATGGCGCGCAGCATCAGTTTGGCTTGTGCTTCCATCGCTGCGCCAGCCGGGGTGCCACTGAACACAGTTTCCATCATGTCACCGGTCTGTTGGTTGGCCGTTTTCGCGGCCCCTTGCATTGCGTTCAACAAGCCTCCTAAACCAGCAGCTCCAGCAGCGCTGCCGCCGAGTCCCATTTTGCCCATCATGTCCTGAAGTCCTGCTGCACCTCCGGGCAAGCCAAATTGCTCGGCCATTTTGCCCAGCTGGTCCATACCAAATCCACCACCCGAGCCCTGCATCATATCCTGCAGACCCGCCATTCCACCCATTTTCTGATACTTGTCCATGCCCTTTGCCGCAGCAAACCCGATGGCCACAGACGCCAGCGTTTTCATAAAACTCATAATCAACCTCCCGGATTAAAATCTGTGCCTCAAACCTAACAGCCGAACGTAAAATCGAATACCGCATTCAACTCACGCGCGATTAGACCTCGTAGTAAAGCTTGTATCTCGCAGCTTAATCGGAGTCATGTTTGTACATATCACGGATTTGTGATACGTTCGAGCATCCAAGAAGCCAAATCCAGGCTCGATTTCCGAGGCAGCATGTGCGGGATCGCCCCGCGTTGAGCAGAGTTGTTTTAAACGACTTTTCTTGGGGGGTTATCATGACAGAATGGGTTATTCAGGCCGAAGAATTGGCCAATTGCAATTGCAACTTTGGCTGCCCTTGCCAGTTCAGCGTTTTGCCGTCTCATGGCAATTGCGAGGCGGTCGTCGTCTTCGACATTCAAAGCGGCCACTATGGCGACACTGATCTGGGGGGTCTTCGGGCGGCAGGTGTTTACCATTGGCCGGGACCTATTCATGAAGGCAACGGTCAGATGCAACTGATCATCGATGAAAGCGCCTCGGCCGATCAGCGGGCCGCCTTGCAGGCAATCATGACCGGAGAAGACACCGACGAAATGGCCACATTCTGGTACGTCTTCAGCGCGATGGCCCCGACCAAGCACGAAACACTGTTCGTTCCGATTGAGTTGGACTGGAGCCGCGAAGATCGCAGCGGGTATGCAAAGGTAACGGGTGTTTTCGACGTTGAAGTCAGCCCAATTCCCCATATCGTCTCAGGCGCGCCACATCGGGCGGCGATCCAACTGCCAAACGGGTTCGAATACCGCCAGGCCGAAGCTGCGTCGGGTTCGGCAAAAACCACCGGCAGCAAGATAAGCCTGACCTTTGATGCCACGCACGCCCATCTGGCGCATCTGAACATCTCGGGTCACGGCGTATTGGGCGCTTAAACTTGGGTGCCTCATGACAAGGCAACACTCCTCGCACCACGCCGGAGCCGTTGAACGGCTGTTGCGACAGGACACTGTGATCGTTTTGGGCAGCGTTCTGCTGATCGTTCTTGCTGCCGCGTGGTACACGGTGGCCGGGGTTGGCATGAATATGTCCGCAGTTGAAATGACGCGGATGGCGGGCCCGATTGGCGAGCCCATGACCATGGGTTCTGCCACAGCCTGGAGCATCGGTTACGCCCTGCTGATCTTTCTTATGTGGTGGGTCATGATGATTGCCATGATGACCCCAAGCGCTGCGCCTGCTGTGCTTTTGTTCACCGCGCTCAAGCGCGTAGGGCCAGACAAAGCGCGTGCCGCGACATTCAGCTTGTGCTTTCTGTCGGGCTATCTGGTGGCGTGGGCGGCCTTCAGTCTTGCCGCAACCGCCTTGCAATGGGGGTTAGAGCATATCGGACTGTCTGACGGTCCGATGATGGCAATAAGTTCCGGCGCCTTTGCAGGAATCGTTTTGCTGGCTGCGGGCGCCTATCAATTTTCGGAGCTGAAGACCGCGTGCCTGCGTCATTGCCAAAGCCCCGCCCGATTTCTGGCGGACCACAACCACCCCGGTCTTTTGGGGGCGTTCAGAACCGGCGGCCTGCATGGCACCTATTGCTTGGGGTGCTGCTGGGCTTTGATGCTGCTGCTGTTCGTCGGCGGCATCATGAACCTGTACTGGATCGTCGGCATTGCCGCCTATGTGGCGCTTGAAAAACTGCTCCCCACCGCCCGTTGGCTGGTTCCGGTCTCGGGTTTGGCACTGATCGGTGCAGGAGTTTGGTTAATCGCGGCCCCGTTTCTTACCGGCGGCTGACACCAATCGGCCCAAGGGGCCAGCCGATGCAATGGCCCCAATTGATTGTCAAAACTCGGAGGTTTCAATGCCCATTTTCATTACTTATGCATCTTACTCGCAAGCTGGCGTCAAAGGCATGTTGCAGAAGCCCGAGAACCGCACAGGCCCGGTCAAAACCTTGCTCGAGAAAGTCGGCGGCAGGTTGCTGTCTTTTTACATGACCACGGGTGGCAACGATGTTGTTGTGATCAGCGAAGCCCCCGACGGGACCGACGCCGTCGCAGTGGGCATGGCCGTTGCCGCGTCGGGTGCAGTGACGAATATCGAGACAGTCCGCGCCTGGACCGCGGATGAATTCGTCGCGGTCACCGAAAAAGCCGCCCGGCTGACCGGGGCTTACACGCCGCCCGGAGGGTAATTCAATACGCGCGGAGGGCCTGTAAGCCGGATCTTGTTCCGGGGTTACCCCCCTTCGATGACCATTCCTCTAGGCCGTGCATTGCTGCACGGCTCAAGCTGCCAACCCGGTCCCTCTCAGCCAAGACGCGCTTAGCGGTGGTATCGGCAGACGCCGACCATCCCGCGCGGGGACCCTATTTGGCATTGCTCCCGGTGGGGCTTGCCGTGCCGCCCCTGTTGCCAGCGGCGCGGTGGGCTCTTACCCCACCGTTTCACCCTTACCACATGTGTGGCGGTCTGATTTCTGTGGCGCTTTCCGTCGGGTTACCCCGCCCGGGAGTTACCCGGCACCGTTGTCTTGTGGAGTCCGGACTTTCCTCTCGGGCCTTGCGACCCCAGCGGCCATCCGGCCCTCCGCGCGGGGGATGGGTAGGCTTTGCGCCCTGCGACGTCAAGAGTGGAAAGCGGGGAAAGGGGCCAGCCCCTTCTTGGCCTGCGGCCAATTCAACCCCGAGGTATTTTTAGCCAGATGAAGAGCGGATCAGGTTATTGTGTTGGGCTGCGTTAGCGCATTCAAATCCGCAGTTTCAAGAGGGCCTTTTGCCCAAGGGCGAAACCGCAGCCGAACGGCAGCCAGCAGTTGAGTATCTTCCACCGGGGCAGTGAAACCTGCCCGTCGCGCGGCGGCGCGGAATGCCATCAGACTTGGTGGCGCTGACGGGACGTCTGAACCGCGCGGTTTTGCCAGAGCTTGCCGCTCTAGCCGTTGCCAATCAAAATGTGGACCGGGGTCTGATTTGCGACCCGGAGCCATGTCGGAATGGCCGATCACACCCGACGCCGAGATGGACCAGGTGTTCATGATCCGAGGTAGCAAAGTTTCGAGCGTCGTCATTTGTGGTTCGGAAAAAGGATGCAATCCTGTGTTATCCAATTCGATCCCGATCGACCGAGAATTTATGTCGTCCTTGCCATCCCACTCCCCTGCCCCAGCGTGCCATGCGCGGTCTTCTTCGCGCACCATCTGCCAAAGCGTTCCGTCATTGCCGATCAGGTAATGGGCTGAAACCTCGGCCTTCGGGTCACAGAGACGCTCCAGAGCTGCCTGGGCGCTGTCCATGGCTGTGTAGTGGATCACGATCAAAGACGGCGTTAGACCGTCTCGGCGTTCGCCGAAATTAGGCGACGGATGCCAAATGGGTGAGAGTTCAATTGTTGACGGCACTTCGGAACGGGCTTGGGTCCCAGCCGCAAGCATAGCCGTCTCCGTCCGGATCCAGCCCCTTGCGATCGCGCTGTGGTCCGCCATTTGACAGGAATTCTATCTGAGCCTGATCGGGGGATGGGAATTGCGCGCAGTTCCTCTGAGCCTTGGCTTGCAGGTTAAAACCTGCGCGGCTGTAGAGTTGTGTGCCGACCGGGTTCGAGGTGCTAAGGGCGTATTGCACAATGTTGGGCTGACCGCTTGCGTTGCGCTCTGGCACGGCGGTTGGGGCCACAACTTCGTAAGTTTGGCGGTTCTGCTCGATCCGCGCGGCATCGGATTCGATGCTGCGCCGTTCGGACACCGCAGCAAAGTCCTGCTCGTCGGAAATTGCGCTGTTGTTTGATGCCGGTGCTGCAGGCACAACGCCAGAGCCCTGCCCCGACGTGCTGGCCAAGGCTGCAGCGGCCTGATTGGCAATATCAGCGTTTTCACCGGTTGCGAAGCCTGCCGCACCGGGCGCGCCCAGCGGCTGCTCGGACACATCGACAGGAGCCAGCAGCGGGTTGCCTGCTGCGCCTTGCCCGGCCAACTGCGCCTCGCGCTGTGCCTGATACTCGGGCGTATTGAACCCGGTGCTGGTCAGAGGCGCGACATCGGTACAGGCCGCAACCAGCGTCAGGGCAGGGACCAAAAGCAAAACGCGCATCACTTGGCTCCGTATCTCGTGCTTCAGTTGCCTGAGGCTTACCACCATTTCCCGGGCTTGGCCACAAAACCAGCCGCGTTTTCCAGCGCATAGGCGGTGTTGAGCAGATCGCCTTCTTCCCACGGGCGTCCGATCAGCTGCAGACCTAGCGGAAGACCTTGTTTGTCGAGCCCTGCGGGCACCGAAATACCGGGCAAACCAGCCAGGTTAACGGTCACTGTGAAGACGTCGTTCAAATACATTTGAACGGGATCCGCTTCGGTCATTTCGCCCAGACCAAAGGCTGCCGAAGGGGTCGCCGGGGTCAAGATCGCGTCAACGTCTGCGGCGAAGACATCCTCGAAGTCTTTCTTGATCAGGGTACGGACGCGGCGCGCGCGGTTGTAGTAAGCATCGTAGAAACCTGCCGACAACACATAGGTACCGACCATCACGCGGCGCTGCACCTCGTGACCGAAACCTTCGGCGCGTGTCTTTTCGTACATCTCGGTGATGCCGTCGCCCTGTGCGAGCTGCGCGCGGTGACCGTAGCGAACACCGTCATAACGGGCTAGGTTCGAGGACGCCTCGGCCGGGGCAATCACATAATAGGCTGGCAGCGCGTATTTGGTGTGCGGCAGCGAGATATCGACGATCTCGGCCCCAGCAGCTTTCAGCATCTCAGCCCCTTCGGCCCAAAGCTTTTCAATCTCGCCTGGCATACCGTCCATGCGGTATTCCTTGGGGATACCGATTTTCTTACCCTTGATGTCGCCGGTCAGCATCGCCTCGAAATTCGGTACGGCCAACTCGGCGCTGGTGGAATCCTTGGGATCATGTCCGCACATGGCTTCGAGCATGATGGCGGCGTCGCGCACGTCTTTGGTCATCGGCCCAGCCTGATCCAGCGAGGATGCAAACGCAACGATGCCCCAGCGCGAGCAACGGCCATAGGTGGGTTTGATACCCGTGATGCCCACAAACGCGGCAGGCTGGCGGATCGAACCGCCCGTGTCAGTGCCGGTCGCGGCGAGGCACAGATCGGCCGCCACGGCAGAGGCTGACCCGCCCGACGATCCACCGGGTGTCAGTTGTGCATCATCATTGCCGCGTCGCCACGGGCTGACCGCATTGCCGTAGACAGAGGTTTCGTTGGACGAGCCCATGGCGAATTCGTCCATGTTCAGCTTGCCCAGCATCACCGCACCCGCATCGGCCAATTGCTGCGAGACAGTAGATTCGTATTCAGGCTTGAAGCCTTCAAGAATGCCCGATGCAGCTTGCGACGGTACGCCCTTAGTGCAGAACAGATCTTTGATGCCAATCGGCAGGCCGCACATCGACGGCGCGTCGCCACCCTTGATCCGCTCGTCCGCTGCTTTGGCACGCTCCAGCGCGATTTCGGGCGTCTTGTGGACAAAAGCGTTCAGCGCGTCAGCCTCATCAATGGCCTTCAGGCAGGATTCGGTCAGCTCAACCGAGGTCACGTCACCTTTGCGCAGCGCGTCGCGGGCCTCGGCAAGGCCCAGTTTGTTCAGATCGCTCATGTCTTACTCCACCACTTTGGGGACTGCGAAGAACCCTTCGCGCGCGTCGGGGGCATTGGCCAGAACCTTGTCCTGCTGGTTACCGTCGGTCACTTCGTCCTGACGACGCTTAAGGCGCATTGGCGTGACCGAAACCATCGGCTCAACCCCTTCGACATCCACTTCGTTCAGTTGCTCGATGAAACCCAGGATGGTGTTGAATTCGGATGCCAGCGCCGGCAGCGCGTCATCCTCGACCTTGATCCGGGCCAGTTTGGCCACTTTGGCGGCGGTGCTTTGGTCAATCGACATCGGCTTCCCTCATATACGTTATGGGGCGTTTACCCGTCTGTTGCGGCAGTCGCAAGACCACTGCGCCACGGGCGAGCCCGAGTTTCGAGCTCCGTGCCTTTGCCTGCCATTCAAATCTGAATGAGGGGTATACGAAAAAGTAAACTGATTAGTTCATTATCGACCTTGAAAACTGAACTGTACTGTTCATTTTATAAACAGCGACCCAACGCAAACCGGAGAAACAAAATGAAATCCCTGATCACAGCCGCAGTCTTGTCCGCCACGTTTTTGGCCGCGCCGGCCATGGCTTTGGGTATCGACACAAGCAACCTGACACGCACGTTGACCTTCCCGTCCCCTGTCGCGGAACCGGTCACGCAGGATCAGGTTAAACCTGCCAAATAAAGCGCAGGTCCTGGCCGGGTCGGACATCCCCTCTCTGACCCGGCCTTTTTGCATTTTCCAGGATGCGCATCCCACTGCAAGCCGTTAGCATGAGAGACAATATCCAAGACGGCTGCGAAACTTTCGTGGCGTAGGCAAGCCAGTGGAGCAAAATATGAGCGCGCAAAAGCAAGCGGTTCTGGACGCAATCGATGCAGCCAATGCACATGACCCCAACCTCGACGAGGGCCGACCCGAAGCGCTGCTTTACGGCGAACGCATGTCCGCCGAGTTGGACCGTTTGTTCCCGAACGCTTCTGACGCCCTTCAGATTGCAGCCCGTGGTCAGCATGTAGAGCGCTGGAAACTGGCCCGTAGTGAATATCCCCAAGGCCGGGCGGGTTATCTGGCCTGGCGCAAGGCGCAGGCCGTACATCACGCCGAAGTGGTCATGGGCTTGATGATCCGTGAAGGTTATGAATCAGACCAGGTCGAGGCCGCAGGGCGGATGTTGCGCAAACAGGGCATCAAGCGCGAAGAAGAGGTACAGGCACTGGAAGATGTGATCTGCTTTGTGTTCCTGAAATGGTATTTCCAGCCCTTTGCCGCGAAACACTCGGCTGAGAAAATCCAAAGCATCGTTGAAAAGACGGCCCGCAAGATGTCACCCGAGGGCCGCGCGCGGGTTTTGAATGAATTCGACTTGCCGGAAAAACTGGCCGCAGCTTTTCAGGATTGAGTCGGAACTGACGCAGTCTGGAACGCTCTTTTCTTACTTAGAGGACGATCGATAGGGACCGTCCCGTCGCCTTTCAGGCTTCAAGACCTGTTGCAAAGCGGCCCCGTATTAGGGCCGCGCGATACACTTCGATCATCCAACCCAGCATGATGGCATTCAGGATGTGCCACATGAAATGCGTGCCCAATGGCCACTGCCCGCAAACCGGCAAGTCCAGCGCACGGAAGGTGATTGAAAGGATCAGTATCAACGCTCCAACAGACATTCCTTTGGCAAGGACCGGGTCTCGGCCCCGCAGCAGTGTCGCATAGATCAGGATGAGCAGAGGAATCGGCGCATAGCCTGCCGATCCCCCCAACCCGGGAATAAGCTGAAACAGCGGAACGGTTGCTGCCGCGTAGGGAAAGAAAAGCAACGTCCCCCCGAAAGCCAATCCCGAAGACATCCGCCAGATGTTTTTGTTCACGGCAAAAATGTAAACCAGGATGAACAGAAGGATCGGAGCCACATCTGCCAGGGCCGCCCAGACTTGAGCATGCGTGTGAAACAGATAGCTGCCGATTCCGATCATCGCCAGAAGCGCAACAAGAACCATGGCGAGCGGCATGTCCTGATTGCGAACCCGCCTCCACATGATCCAAGCAGAAATCAGAAAAGCTGCGTTTGTAATCGCGTTTATTGGCTCTGCCCAATAGTCCGGAGACAGCCGTTCACAATAGCCATCAATTTCTCGAATCCAATCCATGGAAATTTACATAGCCGATGCTAGGCTGCTGCCAAGACACCATTTTGGAGGAAATTTGGAATGAACATTATTTGGCTGGGGCATGGTAGTTTCCGCATCGAAACCCGGGGACAGGTTCTATTGATTGACCCCTGGCTAACCGGCAATCCCGTTCTAGCGGAAGATCAGCACGACGCGGTGTTGGATGGGGCCACCCATATCCTTTTGACGCACACCCATTTTGACCATGTGGCTGATGTACTGCCTCTGGCCAAACACCTGAAAATCCCCGTCGTCGGTCAGTACGATCTGATGGGATACTGGAACGAAGCCGAAAGCATCGAGACCATCGGCTTCAACAAAGGCGGCACCGTCGATCTGAACGGGGTAAAGGTCACGATGGTTCCGGCGTCTCACAGCTCGACTTTTTCGACGCCAGACGGGCTGCGTACCGGCGGCAGTGAGGTTGGTTTCATGATCGCGGCCGAGGGGCACATGCTTTATGTCTCGGGCGACACGGACATCATGGCCGATATGGATTGGATGGGAGATTATTACAAACCCGACATCGGCATATTATCAGCTGGCGGGCATTTCACGATGGACATGAAGGCCACAGCCTACGCGGCCAAACGCTACTTCAACTTCAAAACGGTTATTCCGTGCCATTACAAGACCTTCCCGATCCTGGAACAATCGGCGCAGACGCTGATCGACGGGCTGCCAGAGGTCAACGTGATAGAGCCCGTAGTGATGCAGCCCATCAAACTGTAGGCCGGGCTTCAGCCCGGCACGTCTTTGCGGCGCGAAGCAAAGAAGTCTTTCAAAAGCTCTGCTGCTTCGTCACCGGCGATCCCATCGTAAATCTCGGGTACGTGATGCGCCTGCGGGTGTGAGAACACGCGCGCGCCATGCGCCACGCCCCCTGACTTGGGATCGGCCGCGCCGTAGTAAATTCGCCGTATGCGCGCGGCTGCCATGGCCGCTGCACACATCGCACAGGGTTCCAGCGTGACGTAGAGATCATGGTCCGGCAACCGCTCGGACCCTGCACGCGCGCATGCCTCCCGTAGGGTAAGAATTTCGGCATGCGCGGTTGGGTCGTTCAATTCGCGCGTCCGGTTTCCTGCCGCTGCAACAACGGAACCGTCCGGTCCGACGATAACGGCCCCTACTGGCACCTCGCCGCGATCCGCTGCCGCGCGTGCCTCGGCCAGAGCCTGATCCATATAAGATTTGAACATCATGCCCTTGACTGCATCAGAAACCTGCCTTTCGCAAGCGCGCGGGATGCGGTATGGGCCTGACATGAACAAGACCCCTCCTCCTGGCGACCGGATCGCCAAAGTTCTGGCCCGTGCTGGCATCGCATCGCGGCGTGAGGCTGAGCGCATGATCGAAGCAGGCCGTGTGGCCGTGAATGGCAAGATCATCGATAGCCCTGCCCTGAACGTCACGGCAAAAGACAAGATCGTTGTCGATGGCAAACCCGTCTCGGAACCCGAGCCCTCGCGCCTGTGGTTGTACCACAAGCCTGCGGGATTGGTGACAACCACGCGCGACGAAAAAGGCCGCGAAACGATTTTCGACAAGCTGCCCGAAGATATGCCGCGGGTTATGAGCGTCGGACGGCTTGACCTGAACTCCGAAGGATTGCTGCTGCTGACCAATGATGGCGGGATCAAGCGCAAGCTTGAACTGCCCTCGACCGGTTGGTTGCGCAAATATCGCGTGCGGGTGAATGGTCGACCAAAGGACGAAGATTTCGAACCACTGCGCAAAGGGTTAGTGATCGAAGGCGAGCGCTTTCAGCCGATGACCGTATCGCTGGATCGCCAGCAAGGGGCTAATGCCTGGCTGACCATTGGCCTACGGGAAGGCAAGAACCGCGAAATCCGCCGCGCGATGGAAGATATCGGCTTCACTGTGAACCGCCTGTTGCGCGTGTCTTACGGCCCGTTCCAATTGGGTAGCCTGAAGCAAGGCGAGGTTGAAGAGATCCGCCGCCGGGTGATGCGCGATCAACTTGGGCTGGACGGAGACGTGAAACCCGATGCCGCACCAAAACGCACTGCCCGACCGCAAAGAAAACGGGCACCAATCGGCAAGAAACCTCGCAAGTGATGCTGGTTCGACAACCTTCCCCCTAGCGCTAAGCCCTCGCATCCCCTAAATTTTCAGTGAATGCTGCTGTTTGGGGGGCGTGATGTCCGGAAGCGGAGTGCAAAAACTCGCCTACGCTGTCTTGTTGCTGCTGTTGCTTGGTGTCTGCACCGGCCTGCTTGGGGGGCTGTAGGCCATGGCAAAGCGGTTTGGCGGCAAGTACAGCCCGCAGGGCGATACCTCGGGCGATTCACCTCTGCCAAGGGGGCAATTTGACGGCGCACGGGTTGAACCTGCTGGTGCGCGGGCGAACCTTCTGTTTCTTCCGGCCATTCCTTTGGTGTTTTTGTCGCTGAACGATGGTGCGATCGGCATGACCATCGGGCTTATCGCAGCTGGTATCTTGACAGCTGCCGCGTTCCTGCTGCGCGAAGGTCTGCGGGCCGAAGCCGCATATAACGCCCGAAAGACCGCCCGACGGCCTGCTTTTCCGCGCAAGATATTTGCAAGCATTCTGACTGGTCTGGGTGCAGGACTTGCCACGTACAGGACCGAGTTTCTGGATGCAGAAACCGCCGCACAAGCCAGCTTGTTGGCCCCGGTGCTTTTTGGAGTGGCGGCAACCGTTCTGCACTCGGTCTCATTCGGCATTGATCCGATGAAAGACAAAGGCATGGAAGGGATCGACACCTTTCAACAAGACCGCGTGGCCCGCGTTGTCGATGATGCCGAGAAACATCTGTCTGAGATGACCGACGCCATCAAACGCGCAGGCGACCGCAGGGTCGAAGCCCGCGTCAAACGGTTTCAGGACACCGCGCGGGATCTGTTCCGCACGGTCGAAGAAGACCCCCGCGATCTGGCCGGTGCCAGAAAGTACCTGACTGTCTATCTGCAGGGCGCACGGGACGCGACCGTCAAGTTTGCTGACGTCTACGCCCGAACCCGCGATGCGCAGGCGCTTGCGGATTATTCTGCGCTGCTTGACGATCTGGAACAGAATTTCGCCGCGCGTACGCGCAAAATGCTATTGGATGACCGCAGTGATCTGACGGTTGAAATTGACGTGCTGCGCGAAAGGTTGCAGCGCGAGGGCGTCCGGTTGGACTGACCGGCCACTATTTGAGCGAGGAACATCCCCATGTCCGATGAGATCAAGAACAAGGCAGTTCAGGCCGAAACTCTGGTGCAGGAAGTCACAGCCGTAGCTTTGCCTGAACCTCAGGCCGAGGTCGTGTCGCTGGAAGACGCCGACGAACCCGTCAGTGCCGAAATCCGCAAGCGGATGGATGAAATCGACATGGGCAACACCAACTCGATCGTGTCTTTCGGATCGTCCGCACAGGCCGAACTGCAGGAAATCAGTCAGGCCATGCTGGCGGATGTGCGCAACAAGGATGTGGGCCCCGCCGGGGACAGCCTACGCAATATCGTCACCACGATACGAGGGTTCTCGGTCAGTGAACTGGACGTGCGCCGCGAACGCAGCTGGTGGGAAAAACTGCTGGGCAAGGCCGCGCCGTTTGCCAAGTTCACCGCCCAGTACGAAGAAGTTCAGGGCCAGATCGACCGCATAACCGACGACCTTCTGAGCCATGAGCATACGCTGCTGAAGGACATCAAATCGCTTGATCTGCTGTATGAAAAGACGCTGGGCTTTTATGACGAACTGGCACTGTATATCGCAGCAGGCGAGGAAAAGCTGACCGAATTGGACAGCCACGACATTCCCGAGAAAGAAGCCGAAGTTGAGGCCGCGCCCGAAGATCAACAGGTTATGAAAGCGCAAGAGCTGCGCGACATGCGTGCCGCGCGCGACGATCTGGAACGCCGGGTTCATGACCTGAAGCTGACCCGCCAAGTCACGATGCAGTCGCTGCCCTCAATCCGGTTGGTGCAGGAAAACGACAAGTCGCTGGTGACCAAGATCAACTCGACGCTGGTGAACACAGTTCCTCTGTGGGAAACCCAGCTGGCGCAAGCTGTCACCATCCAGCGCAGCGCCGAGGCTGCAGCCGCCGTACGTGACGCCAATGATCTGACAAACGAACTGCTGACCTCGAATGCAGCCAACCTGCGGGAATCCAACAAGATGATCCGCGAGGAAATGGAGCGCGGCGTGTTCGACATTGAAGCCGTCAAGCAGGCCAATGCTGACCTGATCGGAACTATCAACGAAAGCTTGGCGATTGCGGACGAAGGTAAAGCGAAACGCGCGGCGGCTGAGGTCGAATTGCAAAAGATGGAGACCGAATTGCGTGACACGCTGGCCGCTGCCAAAGCGCGCCGGGACGGGATTGGTGACAATTCCGGTACGTCGGTTCCTGGCTAAAGGCGGGATCCGCGTGCGGCGCTTCAACTCTCTGAAACTTGCGTTAGGGGTGACTTCGGTGTTGGCCTTGGCCAATTGCGATGAAACCCTGACATCCACTGTTGCGCCGCAACCCCGGCCCGAACCCGCACCGACAGCGGCTAATGCGTATGTACCGCCCTCTGCCGCCAGTCAGGATCTGGCGCGCTTCTACCAGCGGGTTGAACGCGACCTTCTGGTTCGGGGGCTGTTGCGTACAGATGGCGGCGGACCGGATACGCCCTATGATGCCGACGATCTGGCCCGTAACTTCGAAGCAATCGCGTTTTACAGCGAATATCCGACGCAGAGTGTTTCGATCGGTTCTCGCCAGACAGATGGGCAGCTGAGCCGTTGGTCCGGCCCCGTGCGCATCCAGACCGAGTTTGGCCCTTCGGTTTTGCCCGAAACGCGGACTAAGGACGCGGATCAGGTTCGCGTGTTCGCAGGCCGTCTGGCCGGTTTGACCCAGCACCCGATTTCGGTTGTGTCGCGCAACGCCAACTTCCATGTCTTTTTCGCAGGCAAGGACGACAGCGCCTATGTCGCGTCGCGCCTGAAGCAATTGATCCCGAATATCAGCCAGGCTTCGCTGGATCTTGTTGCCAACCCACGCGCCAATTTCGACTGTCTGGTCTTTGCCTCTGCGACCAGGGCGTCGCCCTACAAATATGTGCGTGCAGTCGCGTTGATCCGGGCCGAACTGACCGATCTGGTACGCCGCAGTTGTATTCACGAAGAGATTGCGCAGGGACTTGGTCTGTCCAATGACAGCCCCGCAGCACGGCCTTCGATTTTCAACGATGATGATGAGTTTGCGCTGCTGACCAGCCATGACGAGAAACTGTTGACGATGCTGTATGATCAGCGCCTGCAACCTGGTGTGGGCGTGGATGATGCGCGCCCCGTCGTACGTATTATTGCCCGCGAGTTAATGGGTCAGCCGCTCTGACCCCAAGGACAGGAGAACCCAAATGGGAATTTTCGATTTTCTGACCGGAGAATTCATTGACGTTATTCATTGGGTGGATGACACCCGTGATACGATGGTCTGGCGGTTTGAGCGTGAGGGGCACGAGATCAAGTACGGTGCCAAACTGACCGTGCGCGAAGGTCAGGCGGCAGTATTTGTGCATGAAGGGCAATTGGCCGACGTGTTTACGCCGGGTCTCTATATGCTTGAGACCAACAACATGCCCATCATGACCACCCTTCAGCATTGGGATCACGGCTTTCAGTCGCCGTTCAAATCCGAGATCTATTTCGTCAACACAACTCGGTTCAACGACCTGAAATGGGGCACCAAAAACCCGATCATGCTGCGCGACCCCGAGTTCGGGCCAACCCGTATTCGGGCCTATGGCACCTACACGGTGCGTGTAAAGGACCCAGCCAAGTTCCTTGTCGAAATCGTCGGGACAGACGGCGAATTCACAATGGATGAAATCAGCTTTCAGGTGCGCAATATCATCGTGCAGGAGTTCAGCCGCGTCATCTCGGGCTCAGGCATTCCAGTGCTGGACATGGCCGCAAACACCGCCGATTTGGGCAAGCTGATCGCTGCCGAAGTTTCGCCGGTCTTGGACAGCTATGGGCTGGAAATGCCGGAATTTTACATTGAAAACATCTCGCTGCCGCCTGCGGTCGAGGCAGCGCTGGATAAGCGGACCTCGATGGGGTTGGCGGGCGATCTGGGCAAGTTCACGCAGTATTCAGCAGCAGAAGCGATGACAGCGGCAGCCAACAATCCGGGTCAAGGCGGCGGCATGGGTGCTGGTCTTGGCATGGGTATGGGCATGGCGATGGCACAGCAAATGTCGAACATGGCAGCGGGCCAGCCGAGCGGCCCGTGGGGATCGCCCGCCCCCGCTGCCCCACAACCAGCAGCACACGCGGCACCGCCTCCGCCACCACCTGTCGAGCATGTGTGGCATATCGCCGTGGATGGTCAGACAAGTGGGCCGTTTTCCAAAGCCAAGATGGGACGCATGGCCAGCGAAGGCGAACTGACACGTGACACATATGTCTGGACCGCAGGACAAGACGGTTGGAAAAAGGCAGGCGACGTGCAGGAACTTGCGCAGTTGTTCACAATCCTGCCGCCTCCTCCGCCTGGAACGTGAACAAACACGGTCTTCCTTCCTATTCATCATGACCACCGGGTAATTCATGACACACGTCACCGCCCCTGACCCGACCGAACACCGTTTCCCCTGCGACCAGTGTGGCGCTGACTACCGGTTCAACCCTGGTGATGGTACCTTAACCTGTGATCATTGCGGGCATTCCGAGCCGATCAGTGCCGGGCCGTGGGGCGGTGCAAGTCTGCGAGAGCTGGACTTTGACGCCGCCATCGCTGACCGCCTGCCGGACAGCGAGATCGAGGAAACCCGCGTTCTGTCCTGCCCAAACTGTGCCGCGCAGGTGGAGTTCGACCCGAACACGCATGCAGCAGAATGCCCGTTTTGCGCCACACCAGTCGTGACAGATACCGGGATCAACCGGCATATCAAACCAAAAGGCGTATTGCCTTTTGCATTCGACGAACGATCAGCCCACAAGGCGATGGGCGATTGGTTGGGGCGATTGTGGTTCGCACCAAACGGGTTGAAGGAATATGCACGCAAAGGGCGCAAGATGCAGGGTATTTACGTGCCCTATTGGACCTTCGACGCCGACACCAAGTCTTCGTATCGCGGCGAACGCGGCACTGTCTATTATGAAACCCGCACCGTAATGCGAGACGGCAAGCGGGTTCAGCAACAAGTGCCAAAGGTACGCTGGACCCCCAAGTCCGGCCGCGTCGCGCGGTTTTTTGACGACGTGTTGGTGTTGGCCTCCAAATCGCTTCCAAAACGCTACACCGACGCGCTGGAGCCCTGGGATCTGCCCGCGCTGGAACCTTATCAGCCCGAATACCTGGCCGGTTTCCGTGCTGAAGCCTACAGCGTTGAACTGCGGGAAGGATACGCCGAAGCCCGCGCCCATATGGCGCGCGTAATTGAACGGGACGTTCGTTTTGACATCGGCGGGGACCGTCAGCGCATTCATGCGGTCGATACAGATGTGCGTGATGTCACGTTCAAGCATATCCTTCTGCCGGTTTGGATGGCCGCCTATAAATACCGCGGCCAGACCTACCGATTTGTGGTCAATGGCCGGACCGGACGGGTTCAAGGCGAACGTCCTTGGTCAGCGATCAAAATCACCATCGCTGTTGTACTAGGTTTGTTGGTGGCTGCGGGTGTCGGGTATTTGGCGGCCACCGGGCAATAGTCGGACCTGCGGACAGGCTTGTGCATCGGGCAAAGCCCGGTCATGTTCAGCGCGGAAACAAAGGGATGGGTCTGCCGTGTCGTTAGCTGAACTGAATACTCTGCTGAAAGACCGCTATTCCTGCCGTGCGTTTCTATCAGAACCAGTACCGCGAGCGCAGATCGAACAGATCGTCACCAGCGCATCCCAAGTCCCTAGCTGGTGCAATGCACAACCCTGGCAGTTGGTGATCACCAGCGCAGATGAAACAGATGCGTTCCGTAAAGCAATGTTAGCTGAGGCTGTCAGCGGAACCCCAGCACCGGATCTGCCGTTTCCAACCTCCTACTCCGGCGTGTACCAGGATCGCCGCCGCGCCTGTGGTTGGGCGCTGTACGAAGCTGTTGGGGTGGAACGCGGGGACCGCGCCGGGTCGGCGCAGCAAATGATGCAGAACTTTGCCCTGTTTGGCGCACCGCATTGCGCCATCCTTTCAAGCCCGGCTGAGCTTGGCCCCTATGGCGCGATGGATTGCGGTGGTTTTGTCACGGCCTTCGCGCTGGCAGCCCAAGCGTTGGGGATCGCGACCATACCACAAGCCGCATTGGCTACTTACGGTCCATTCTTGCATCGCTATTTTCAGATCCCCGAAGACCGCTTGATCCTGTGCGCGATTTCTTTTGGCTATGCGGACCCTGATCATCCTGCAAACAGCTTTCGCACAAAACGCGCCGCACCGAGTGACTTTGTGGAATGGCGGGATTAAACAATCCCAGAGGTTGGCTTTCGCATAACAAGGAGGAATCCCTTGCGCGCAGTATTGCAGAGGGTATCGCATGCCAAAGTGTCGGTTGATGACACTGTCGCAGGATCATGTGGACAGGGGTTGATGATTCTTGTTTGCGCCATGCAGGGCGACGGCAACGAGCAGGCCAAGAAGCTTGCCGAAAAGGCGGCCAAGATCCGCATCTTCAAAGACGATGCGGGGAAAATGAACCGCTCACTTCTGGATATTGGCGGATCGGCGTTGGTGATCAGCCAGTTTACACTCGCCGCCGATACAAAAAGCGGCAACCGGCCGGGGTTTTCAACCGCAGCCCCGCCGGATCAGGGTGAACGCCTGTATAAAGAATTTGCAAATCACTTGGCCGCGCAAGGTGTTGCGGTGGAAACCGGGCAGTTTGGGGCTGACATGGCGGTCGAACTTGTAAATGACGGCCCCGTCACGATCTGGATTGAGAATTGATGGATATCACAAAGCAAGCCGTTTCGTTTTGGCAGGCCGGAGTTGATGCGGTCGATGGGTTCGCTGCTACCAAGGCCGCACTGCCGGGTGTTCCCAAGCCCGATCGGATTCTCGCGGTCGGCAAACCCGCTGCCGCGATGGCACGTGCGGCGCTGGCTCAGTTTGGTCCGATCCCCACTCTTGTGGTCACCAAAGACGAACACGGTCGCGATCTTCCCGAGTCGGTCGAGGTGATCGAGGCCTCTCATCCGGTGCCGGATGACCGCAGCCTTGCGGGTGGGCGCGCGCTCCGCGTTGCGATGGAGCAGATGCCGCCGGGCTCTCATGTCCTTCTGTTGGTTTCAGGCGGCGCGTCCTCGTTGGCCGAGGATCTTGTGACCGGCACATCTTTACGCGATCTGGAGGCGTTGAACCGCAGACTGCTGTCTGAGGGAATGGACATTCGGGCGATGAACGCCGAGCGGCGCAAGCTGTCACGCATCAAGGGCGGCGGCTTGCTGTCTCATTTCAAAGGCGCACAGGCGACTGTTCTGGCGATTTCAGACGTGCCCGGCGACGATCTCAATGTCATTGGCTCGGGCATTGGAGCTTTGCCAGATGACTACAGCTTCACTGCGACGACACAGATCGTGGCGTCAAACGCACATGCCCGAAATGCGGCTGCCTTAGCAGCAAGCGAAGCGGGTCAAACGGTTCTGGCCAATGACGAAGCGCTGCACGATGACTATCTGCGAGTGGCGGCAAAGCTTGGATCGATGCTACGCGGCATGGACAAGGGTGTGATGATCTTTGGCGGTGAACCGACCGTGGTTCTACCCGGTCACCCAGGGCGCGGTGGGCGAAATCAGGCACTGGCGCTTGCATTGGCCAAAGAGATCTCAGGTCAAACGAACCTGACGGTTGTTGTTGGTGGTACAGATGGCACGGACGGCCCAACAAACGCAGCCGGAGGGATCGTGACTGGCGCAACTTGGGTGGACGCAGCCGAAACCTACCTTCAAAACGCTGACAGCGGTACTTTTCTGGATTCAGCGGGTGCGCTTTTGGTGACAGGACCAACCGGGACCAACGTAATGGATCTAATTGTCGCAATACGCGTATGATTTGACGCATTTTCCTACACTTTGTTCCATCAAGAACCGAAAATGAAAGAATATGCAGACGGTTTCTCAATCTACAGATCACGAAGGCGGCGTTCGTGACGTCATCGTGAAGACCATCGTTTTCGGTGCACGCGCGAAATATCCTTGCTCGGTTGTCTGAAATGCGCCAACTTTGACTCATGCGTCAATAAAAAGTCCGCAAAGGGCTAAAACCACTCAATAGGGAGAATACTCAATGAACGAACAAATCACGCACATGGCCGGCCAGGTCACCGCCGGGAAGATGACCCGCCGCGAATTTATGGGGAAAGCTGCGGCTTTAGGCGTCTCGGCAGCGATGGCCAGCACGATGTTTGCGGATGCCGCGCGGGCGGCAGGGCCCAAAAAAGGCGGTGACCTGAAGTTTGGCCTGCAAGGTGGCGAATCAACTAACTCGCTTGACCCGGCGACCTATGCAAGCTCAGTTCCCTTCCAGAACGGCAAACAATTCGGCGATCAGTTGGTTGAAGTGGCACCCGATGGCACCATCGAACCGCGCCTGGCAGAAAGCGTAGAAGGTAGCGCAGACGCCAAAGTATGGACATTTAAGCTGCGTCAAGGCGTTGAGTTCCACAACGGAAAAACGATGACCAGCGAAGACGTGCTTAAAACGATGCAGCGTCACTCGAACGAAGACTCGAAATCTGGTGCGCTTGGCATCATGAAAGGTATCGAGTCCATGAAAGCTGACGGGGACAACTTCCAAGTCACGCTGACTGAGCCAAACGCTGACCTGCCCTATCTGATGGCCGACTATCATTTGATCGTTCAGCCTGACGGAGGGATGGAGAATCCTGGCGCAGGCATCGGAACCGGACCTTATAAGGTAGAAGTGGATGAACCCGGTGTACGCCACCTTTACACAAAGTTCGAAAACCACTGGAACTCGGATTTCGGAAATTTCGACAGTGTAGAAGTGATCGTGATCAACGATGCTACGGCCCGCACGGCCGCGCTTCAATCTGGACAAGTTCACGCAATCAACCGGGTCGAACCGAAAGTGGCCGACCTTTTGGGACGCGCGCCAAACCTGACAGTGCACTCGACCGCAGGTCGCGGGCACTATGTCTTCATCATGCACATTGACACTGCACCGTTCGACAGCAACGAACTGCGCCTCGCTCTGAAACACGCCATCAACCGAGAGGATCTGGTTGAGAAAGTGCTTCGAGGCTATGGTTCGATCGGGAACGACATGCCGATCAACGCGGCTTACCCGCTGTTTGATGAGACTATTCCGCAGCGCGAATTCAGCGTTGAAAAGGCCGCTGAGCATTATCAAAAGTCGGGCCATGACGGTTCGCCAATTATTCTGCGTGTGGCAGATGGCGCCTTCCCTGGTGCGGTAGATGCAGCGGCCCTGTTCCAACAGTCTGCAGCAGAAGCTGGAATTCCGCTTGAGATCAAGCGTGAGCCAAATGATGGCTACTGGTCGGAAGTCTGGAATGTTCAGCCATTCTGCGCGTCCTACTGGGGTGGCCGTCCGGTTCAGGATCAAATGTATGCGACTGCCTATCTGTCGACTGCGGACTGGAACGACACGCGGTTCAAGGTCCCGGCCTTCGACGACTTGCTGTTCGCCGCACGTGCTGAACTTGACCCTGAAAAGCGCAAAGGTATCTACAGCCAGATGGGCATGATGGTCCGCGATGAAGGCGGTCTGATCTGTCCGATGTTCAACGACTTTGTTGAGGGCATCAGCAACCAGTTGGACGGTTGGGAAACCGACCCGACACAAGAGCTGATGAACGGCAATATGTCCCGCAAAATGTGGTTCGTCTGATCCGGGCTACTGTATATGCATCCCATCATCAAACTGGTGTTCCAGCGCTTAGCGCTGGGACTCTTGCTTCTCTTCGGTGCATCGGCTCTGATATTCGGCCTCACTGAAGCCCTTCCCGGGGACGCGGCGCAAGCCGTCCTTGGCCAATCCGCAACCCCCGAAGCGCTGGCAAACCTGCGCGAAGAAATGGGCCTCAACCGGCCAGCCCTGACCCGCTATTTTGAATGGTTGGGTGGCATTGTTCAGGGTGATCTGGGCCAATCACTGACAAACAAGCTCGACATCGCTGAATCCGTTGGCAGCCGTCTGGGCAACACACTGTTTCTGGCGTTCTGGGCCGCTATTATTTCGGTTCCACTGGCTATCTTCCTGGGCCTTCTGGCGGTCCGCTACCGCAACCGCTGGCCCGACAAGATGATTTCGGCGGTCACACTGACCACGATCTCTATCCCCGAATTCCTGATCGGTTATGTGCTGGTCTACTTCGTTGCCGTCAAACTGGGCTTCTTCTCGCCGCTTGCAATGATCAACGACAGCATGACCCTTGGGCAAAAGCTGAACTCTATCGCTTTGCCTGTCATCGTGCTGACTCTGGTGGTTTTGGCGCACATGATGCGTATGACCCGCGCTGCAATCCTAAACGTGATGCAGTCGGCCTATGTCGAGACGGCAGAGCTTAAGGGCCTGAGCAACTTTCAGGTGATCTACCGCCACGCATTTCCGAATGCCATCGCACCTATTGTAAACGTGGTCATGCTGAACCTGGCCTACCTCGTTGTTGGCGTCGTCGTGGTCGAGGTCGTCTTCGTCTATCCCGGCATGGGGCAATATCTGGTGGATCACGTGACCAAGCGTGACGTGCCCGTTGTCCTGGCCTGCGGTGTAATCTTCGCCGCGATCTATATCGGTTTGAACATGATTGCAGACATCGTCTCGATCCTTGCCAACCCAAGGTTGAGGCATCCGAAATGAAGAACATTCCTATCTCTGCAATGATCGGTCTTGGCTTTACCGGCCTGTACTTCTTTGTTGCCATCTTTGCCCCCCTGCTGGCCCCTTATGGCATGGCCGAGGTCGTCGGCGACGTGTGGGAGCCGTCAAGCTCGCAATTCTGGCTGGGCACGGACAACATTGGCCGCGATCTTCTCAGCCGCATGATCTATGGCGGGCGCACGACGATCTTCATCGCCACGGCAGCAACGATCCTCAGCTTTGTGACCGGCTCGGTCCTGGGTTTTCTGGCGGCAGTTATGGGCGGCTGGGTCGATCAGGTCATGTCACGTACAGTTGATCTGATCATGTCGATTCCATCGCTGATCTTCGCATTGGTGGTTCTGGCCATGGTTCCGGTCACCATCCCTGTTCTGATCATTGTCATGGGCCTGCTGGATGCCACGCGCGTCTATCGTCTGGCGCGCGCTGTTGCGGTGGACATCGCAGTAATGGATTACGTCGAAGCCTCGCGCCTGCGGGGTGAAGGCCAGATCTGGGTGATCTTCCGCGAAATCCTTCCCAATGCTCTGTCGCCGCTGGTGGCTGAACTGGGTTTGCGTTTCATCTTCATGGTCCTGTTTGTCTCGACCCTGTCCTTCCTGGGTCTGGGCGTTCAGCCGCCGCTGGCGGACTGGGGCGGCATCGTGAAGGAAAACAAGGACGGCATCGTCTACGGTATCGGTGCGGCGCTGTATCCCGCTGTCGCCATCGCGACGCTGGCGATTTCGGTCAACCTGGTGGCTGACTGGGTCCTGAACCGCACCACATCACTGAAAGGAGGCCGGGGATGAGCGATCCACTTCTCAAGGTCCGCGACCTCAAGATCGGCGCAACCGTGTATCCACCGGGTGAAAAACCTCATGACATCGAGATCGTGCACGGGGTCAGCTTTGACCTCGAGCGCGGCAAGGTGCTGGGCCTGATCGGGGAATCCGGCGCCGGGAAATCCACCATCGGTCTGGCCTCAATGGCTTATGGCCGGGGCGGTGTGAAGATCACCGGTGGTGAGGTTTGGGTCAACGGGCGTGATATCCTGAAAACCTCGCACGGGGATATCCGCAAGCTGCGCGGTGGCGAAGTCACGTATGTGTCTCAGTCCGCCGCGGCATCCTTCAACCCGGCCAAGAAGATCATGGATCAGGTGGTCGAGGCTGCGGTCGAACAGAAAAAGTTCAGCCGCAAAGAGGCCGAAGGTCGGGCGCGTGAACTGTTCGCCAAGCTGGGTTTGCCCGACCCGGACAATATCGGCGAAAGGTACCCGCATCAGGTTTCGGGTGGACAGTTGCAGCGCTGCATGACGGCTCTGGCCTTGTGCCCCGAGCCTGATCTTGTGGTCTTCGATGAACCCACCACGGCGTTGGATGTGACTACCCAAATCGATGTTCTGATGGCGATCAAAGAAGCCATCGCAGACACCGGGGTTGCTGCACTTTACATCACCCATGACTTGGCAGTTGTGGCGCAGGTTAGCGATGACATCATGGTTCTGCGCATGGGCAATACGGTCGAGTACGGCAACACGGATCAGATCATCAACAATCCGCAGGAGGAATACACGCAGGCGCTGGTCTCGGTTCGCTCAATTGAGCATGAAGAAAAGCAGCCGACACCTGAACCGGTGCTCAGCGTTGACGGTATCACCGCGCGTTACAAGGGGTTGAACTTCGACGTGTTGCACAACGTCAATGTCGAGCTTCATCCGGGGCAGACACTGGCCGTTGTGGGCGAATCCGGCTCGGGTAAATCGACGCTGGCGCGGGTCATCACCGGGTTGTTGCCCCCTCGGGATGGTGAAATCACCTTTGCCGGGCGCAAACTATCGCCAGACCTCAAAGGCCGAACCCGCGAAGACCTGCGCGAATTACAGATGATCTACCAGATGGCCGACGTGGCGATGAACCCGCGTCAGACCGTAGGAACCATCATCGGCCGGCCGCTGGAGTTCTACTTCAATATGCGGGGCGCGGAAAAGCGCAAGCGGGTCATCGAACTCCTGGATGAGATCGAGTTGGGCGAAAAGTTCATCGACCGCTATCCGGCCGAGCTGTCCGGTGGTCAAAAACAGCGTGTCTGCATCGCCCGGTCACTGGCGGCAAAGCCGAAAATGATCATCTGTGATGAGGTCACCTCGGCGCTCGACCCTCTGGTGGCGGATGGCATTCTCAAGCTGCTGCTGGATCTGCAAAAGATCGAGAACGTGGCCTATCTGTTCATCACCCACGATCTGGCGACGGTCCGCGCGATCAGCGACAGCATCGCGGTGATGTATCAGGGGCGCGTGGTGCGCTACGGGCCGAAATCGCAGGTGCTGAGCCCGCCGTTTGACGACTATACCGACCTTCTGCTCAGCTCGGTGCCCGAAATGCATCTGGGTTGGCTGGAAGAGGTTGTCGCCCATCGCAAGATGGAGAGCGCAGGGAACTGATCCACGCTTGTGACAGTTCCATGAAATCTGAAAATCCCGGTGCTTTGTCAGATGACAGGTGTCGGGATTTTGCTATTGGGGGCGTGAACAGTCGCGTATAGGGCCGCGAATCTCCTAGGCTCGGCTGAAGAATTTACTGAAAGGCTCGGGCATGGACCGCAAACTTCTGCTCATCATTCTTGACGGCGTCCCCTACCGCAATTTTCGTCGTTTGTTTGGCAATCTGGAAGGCTGGGTCGACAGTGGCGACGCACGGGTTTGGAAGTTGCGGGCCGTGCTGCCTTCGACGTCGGCCAGCTGCTATGCGTCAATCCACACAGGTGTGACACCGCAGGAACATGGCTGCACCGGCAACGGCAACGTCTTTCGTTTGAGCCACAAGGACGTATTCAGTCAGGTTCGCGAAGGTGGCGGCGTAACCGGAGCAGTAACGCATAGCTACTGGTCCCAGTTCTTCAACCGCCACCCGTTCGACTATGTCCGTGACATTGAATATGACGAGCCCGAAAGCCAGACGATCAACCATGGTCGTTTCCACAGCATGACGGGATATGGCAAAGACAACCAGATGACGCCATCCGACGTGGACCTGTATGGGACACTTACCAATCTGTGCCTGCGCTTCGGGCTGGACTATGGCATCCTTCACACCTGCACGCTGGACAGTATGGGCCACCGTTTCTTCCACGATTGCGAAGAAATGGATCATGCTTGCTTTGTCGCTGACGAGATGCTGGCCCCTTTTATACCCCGCTGGCGTCAGCTGGGATATGATGTGATCGTAACCGCCGATCACGGGCAGGACGAGCGCGGCCATCACGGCGGTCGTGGCCCGTTGCAACAGGAAACAGCACTGTATTACTTCGGCGACGCAGAAGGACCTGACGCAGAGACCGTCATCAGCCAGTTGCAATTGGCACCGACAATCCTGAGCCGAATGGGTGCCCCCATTGCAGAGACGATGAAAGGCGAAGTGTTCCTGCGATAAGGCGAAAGCGTCTTTGCACCAAGATAATTTTTAGTCGTAAGACCAGATCCCTTGTCCCAGGGCTTCGACAGCGACCGAGATACGTTCGAAGCTTTCCGCAGCGCGTTTTACCGAGGTCCGTGCCCGCAGATAGCCGTGCACAAGGCCAGGCTCGTTGATCCAATGGGCCTGGCCCCCTGCTGCGGTAATTCGCTGACAGTAGTTCAGACCGTCATCACGCAACGGGTCACAATCGGCCGTCACAACCACAGTCGGGGGCAGGTTCGAAAAGTCGCTGTCCTGCAAGGGCGCGTAGGTCGGGTCGTTCTGCGGCTGTTCACCTGAACATCGGACGGTCTCATAGAACTTGATATCGTCCAATGTCAGCAATGGCGCATGGGCGTGTTCAAGATATGAACCCTGACTACGGTCGCCGCCAAGCCCCGGATAGATCAGCACTTGTCCTAAGATGCCGTCCAATCGCCCACGCGCGTGATGGGCAACGGCAGCGGAAAGGTTCCCACCGGCACTGTCTCCCGCCAGGATCAGCGGGTCACCATATTCACGCGCCGCCCAATTCACCGCCGTCCAACAGTCCTCGAACTGCGCAGGATGCACGTGTTCCGGGCACAGCCGGTAGTCAACTGAAACAACACGATACCCTGTCTGGGCGCACAGTTCGGCGCAGACATCGTCATGGCTGTCCAACCCACCCACAACGAACCCACCACCATGGAAATAGACGATAGTTCGGGTGGGTTGCCCGGCGGTGTAGATACGGACCGGAACGCCATCAGCCGCCTGATCCTGTGTTTCTACACCCGCAGGGCAAGGTTGTCGGAAATCCTGACACATGGTGTCATAGACGCGACGCTGATCCTGAATTGAAAGATCAACCGCATCATCGGGATAGCTTTCAGCCGTGCGACGTATGAACGCCCAGGTTTCCTCGTCAATCAGGCGTTCATAGTCCATTGTCCCTCCGGCTTACTCAGACCACTCCCATGGCTGGGTAAATGCGCCCAGCACTTTTGAGACATCGTCTTCCGAAGATCCGTTCGCGTCAAGCTGCGCGACAAGACCGCGCTTTTTGTCGTCGATCACTGAAACAACACGTGCCGAAACATCAGCTGCCTCAAGCGCACCATTATAGATACGTGTGATGGCCTGCTTGCGCAGATCGGGCTTAAAGACCTTACCAACCGCAGTTTTCGGCAGTTCGTCCAGAATGGTCATATGCTTGGGCTGCGCCGCACGTTCATGTACATGAACCTTGCAGTAGTCCATAAGCTCTTTTTCCGTGACCGACGCCCCGTCGACCAGTTCGACAAACGCACATGGCACTTCACCGGAATGCGCGTCTGGTTGACCGATGGCACCTGCAAACGCGACAGCTTCATGTCCCAATAGCGCTTCTTCGATCTCGGCTGGGTCGATGTTATGGCCACCGCGAATGATCAGATCCTTGGCGCGACCCGTGATCCACAGATAGCCGTCTTCGTCAAACCGCCCCAGATCACCCGTGCGCAAATACTTGTCGTAATAGTAAAGATCGACATTCTTGTCGGCCTCGGTATAGGTGTTGCCCGCATAGACACCGGGGTTCGAGATACAGATTTCTCCGATTTGATCCGTACCGCATTCGACCGGTCCATCCGGCCCGCTTTGCAGGATTTTTACATCCGTATAGGGGAACGGAATACCGATCGATCCGATCTTTTTCTCACCATCCACAGGATTGCACGACACCAGACACGTGGCCTCGGTCAGGCCATAGCCTTCAACGATCTTCACACCCGTGGCTTCTTCAAAGCGACGGAACAACTCAACCGGCAGCGGGGCCGAGCCAGAGAAGGCCGTTTTCACGCTTGAGATATCGGCATCGACCGGGCGCTGCATTTTGGCCGAAATAGCGGTGGGTACGGTGATGATAAAGCTCACCTTCCAGCGTTCGATCAGCTTCCAGAAATTGTCGAAAACGCCGTCTCCGCGATACCCGGCCGGTGTCGGGAAGATTACATGTGCGCCCGAGGACACGGCCGCCATCATAATCACGTGCACCGCAAAGACGTGGAACATGGGAAGCGGGCACATGATGACGTCGTTTTCGTCAAACAACAGCGTGTGACCCAGCCAGCCGTTATAGACGAGGCCGGAATACTTGTGCTGCGCCACTTTTGGCATACCCGTCGTACCACCCGTATGGAAGTAACAGGCAACGCGGTCTTCCTTGCTGTCTTCAAACGTCAGCGTGGTCGGCTGCTTGGCCAGCTCTTTATTAAAGTTCTTGTAGTTCGCATGGGCCAGTTTTTCCTTGTCACCCATCTTTGGGCGCAGGAACGGCACCAGCCAGGATTTGGGTGGCGTAAGATAACGATTCAGGTCGATTTCCAAAATGGTGTTGACCTTGGGGGCGTGACGCACAGCCTCTTCCACCTTCTGGGCCACATCCGTTTTTGGGAACGATTTCAGCGTCACCACAACCTTGGCGCCGGTCTCGCGAAGGATGGCCGCGATCTGTTCCGGCTCAAGCAGCGGGTTGATCGGGTTCACGATCCCGGCTACCGCTCCGCCCATCATCGTGATCAGCGTCTCGTTACAGTTTGGCAGCACATAGGCCACTACATCTTTTTCGCCAACGCCCAGCGAACGGAACAGGTTCGCCGCCTGGTTAACCTTGCCCTGCAGTTGCGACCAGGTCAGGGTCTCGGCCTTGTCGGTTGGCCCCGAGAACAGTTGAAAACTGATGGCATTGTGGTTGGGAAACTTCTCTGCCGTGCGCGACAAGAGCTGATGGAAGGTGACGGGTAAATCCCGATCCTCCCACGGCATTTCCTGTTCCATGCGCGTTTTGTCTTCCAATCCCACAAAAGCCATGTGGTTCCTCCCGTATGATCTCCCGCATTTCGCGCGGGCTTGTTGTTCGCCTCCAAGATGGGATCAAAACCGACCACGCGCAAGCGAGGGCTTAGCTGTGACAACGGGTAAAATGTAGAATGACGCTACGGCGAATGGGAAAATGCCCGTGCGTCACCCTTATTCTGCGGCAACACCGTCGGTGAATTGCAACCGGGCCAGACGTGCATACAGCCCGTCCTGAGAAACCAGATCATCATGGCTGCCTTGCGCCACGATACGACCCTCTTCCAGCACGACGATACGGTCGGCTTTTTTTACGGTTGCCAATCGATGCGCGACGATCAGCGTCGTGCGCCCGGCGCGCATCTGGTCTACCGCGCCCTGCACCGCACGTTCGCTTTCTGCATCCAGAGCCGAGGTCGCCTCGTCCAGCAACAAAACCGGCGCGTCTCTCAGGATGGCACGGGCGATGGCAATGCGCTGCTTTTGCCCACCGGACAGCATCACACCGCGTTCACCGACAAAGCTGTCATACCCTTCCGGCAAGGCCGCAATGAACTCATGTGCGGCGGCTGCACGAGCCGCGGCTTCAACTTCGGCATCGGTTGCATCCAAACGCCCGAAGCGGATGTTTTCACGGGCCGAGGCGGCAAAAATCACAGGGTCCTGCGGAACCAGAGCCATATGGGCACGGAAATCTGCCCGATCCAGCTCTCGCAGGTCATGGCCATCCAACGTGACACGGCCCGAATTGGGATCATAGAAGCGTTGGATCAATTGAATGACGGTCGTCTTGCCTGCACCTGACGGTCCGACAAACGCGACAGTTTCGCCCGGATTGACCTGCAGCGACAGATGATCCAGCGCGACGGTATCGGGGCGCGCTGGATAGCGGAAGCTGACATCTTCAAACCGGATTTCACCTTTAACATCTTTGGGCAGGGTCAAGGGCTTGGCAGGATCGGTCACGGTGTCTTCGGCATTCAGAAGTTCGACCAGACGCTCGGTCGCCCCGGCCGCGCGTTGAAGTTCGCTCCAGATTTCTGACAGGGCCGCAACCGAGCCTGACATGATGATCGAATAGATCACGAACTGCACCAGAACGCCTTCGGTCATCACACCGTTTCGTACGTCATTGGCGCCCATCCAAAGGACACCGACGATGCCAGAAAAGACCAAGAAAATCACGATGACCGTCAGAATCGCACGGGTCTGAATGCGACGCAACGAGACCACATACGAGGTTTCGGTCATCTCTCCGAATTGCTTGCGGCTTTCTTTTTCATGGGTAAAAGCCTGCACGGTCTGAACAGCGCCCAATGCCTCACCTGCATTTCCGGACGAGGCTGCGATCCAATCCTGATTTTCACGACTGATCACGCGCAAACGGCGGCCCAGAACCAGGATCGGAACAACGACAATCGGGATCAACAAAAGCACCAGCCCGGTCAATTTGGCCGAGGTCAGCAGCATCAAAACCAGCCCACCAAAGAACATCAGCATGTTGCGCAACGCGATCGACACGGATGACCCGAGCACCGATTGGATCAGGGTGGTGTCCGTTGTGATCCGGCTGAGCACCTCGCCGGTCATGATGCGTTCATAGAATTCAGGGCTCATCGCGATCACGCGGTCGAACACGGCCTTGCGAATATCGGCCACTACACGTTCGCCCAGCCGCGTGACCAGCGCATACCGGATGCCGGTGCCCACAGCCAGAACAGCGGCGATACCCAGTGCCGCCAGGAAATACCAATCCAGCAGTTCGCCATCCTGAATACGGAAGTTGTCGATCACGCGCCTCACTGCAAGTGGCAGGGTCAGCGTCATGCTTGCGGTCAGAATCAACGCCAGAGTCGCGCCGATCATCAAAAGCTTGTACGGCTTCATGAAAGGCCAGAGCGAGGCCAGTACCCCAATTTTCTTTGAGCGGGCCCGCTCTTCGCTGGCACCGGGGGCAGCGGCTTGAGTTGGTATGTTGGCGGTCTGTCTTGCCATGTCGGGCCCTTATGGATTGAACGCTAGAAAGTGAACGCTTTCTTGGCCTCAGCCGCCCTTCTGGTCAAGCATCACGACATGGATCAGCCACCCGAAAGGGCCATTTGACGCAGAAAAGTAAGGGTGATTGGAGCGGGTAGACGGAATCGAACCGACATAGCCTGCTTGGAAGGCAGGGGCTTTACCATTAAGCTATACCCGCAAATGGTTTGCGTTGGTTAAGTCATGCACAGGTGCGCGTCAAGCAGGAAGTGGCAAATTTTGTGCCACCGTTTTTGCACCAAAGCGCTTAATCAGATTCGATCGTTCAATCCTGATTGCGGAATAGCCGGGTTGACGAAAAAAACTGCTCCAGTTCCTCGATCCGTTCCTTACTTTCCTCCCACCGGGCCTCTTGCACTTCTGCAATCAAAGTTTCTGAAATCAGCTGCAGCGCTATCGTCGAATCCCAACTTGAAGGGGCCTCGACCAACGCGTGGAAGGTGTAATTTGCGGTCTTTCCGATGGGTGAACCCCATTGGTCGGTAAACAGCACAACTGTTACGCCCCGGCTCGAGGCAACCTGGGCCAGCTTTTCCAGATGCGCCTCGTATCGCCGAATGTCGAAGATCACCAGGACCGAGGACGCGTCCATGTCCAAAAGGTACTGCGGCCAAACATTGGCTGAATTGCCCAGCATGGTCACGTTGGGACGGATGATTTGCATGTGATTGAACAGATAATCCGCGTTGGATCGGGTGATGCGGCCACCCACCACATAAAGATGCCGGTCCGTTTCAGCCAATAACTGGGCGACAGTGTCAAACATCTCTTTGTCCAGACGCTCCAGCGTGTGGCGCATGTTTGTCCAGACGGCCTGCGCAAAGCGCGTTGTCGGGTGTTCGGCATCGTCATCGACAACCCAGGCATCTCGTTTCGAGATCGGTTTCTTGATCTGCGCTGCCACTTCTTCGCGCAGGGCATCCTGCAGGTCCGGAAACCCATCGAACCCAAGCTTGCGGGCCATACGGATAACGGTCGGGGTCGAGACCTGCGCAGCAGCTGCCAGCTTGGTGATCGATTGCAGCCCTGCCATCGGATAATCCTGCAACAGGATAGACGCCAACTGGCGCTCTGATCGGGTCAGGTCGTCCAGTTCATCCTGAATCCGCTGTTTGACAAGTTTCACAACGGTGGCCATCGGCACCCTCGTTTCTTATGTTTGTTACAGAATATTCTCACCTGTAATTTTGTCTACAGTAATTTTCTTGACAGTTGGGAAACTGCTGTAACAAATGCTACCTATGCATCACGATTCCGAGTCATCCTTATTACAAACCGTCGAGGCACCGGCTGCACGTCTGCTCAATGCACGCGGCAGCGCCAATGCGGTTTTGGTGTGCGAACACGCCAGTCGCTTTATTCCCGCCGCTTTGCACGGCCTGGGTTTGGATGAGGAGGCGGCCCGGTCCCATGCTGCATGGGATATTGGCGCAATGGAGCTTTCGGTTGAGTTGATGGGTGCGCTGGACGCGCCATTGGTCCATTCTCGGGTCAGTCGCCTTGTCTATGATTGCAACCGCCCGCCGGAACGTGAAGACGCCATGCCGCAACTCAGCGAAGTGTTTTCAGTACCCGGAAACACGAATCTGACGGCGGCACAGCGCACCCAGCGCGTGCGGGATGTGTATGACCCATTCCGACACCTTTTGTCGTCCACCTTGAACGCAAGAAACGAGCCGCCCGTGGTCATCACGATCCACAGCTTCACCCCGATCTACAAGGGACAGACGCGCTCGGTTGAGCTGGGTATATTGCATGACAAAGACGACCGCGCGGCCCGGATCATGTTGCAACAGGCGCAAGGCACCGGGCTGAAGGTCGCGCTGAACGAACCCTACTCAGCCTCTGACGGCGTCACGCATACGTTGCAGGAACACGCGATCAAACGCGGGTTGCCCAATGTCATGATCGAGGTGCGCAATGACCTGATCGACACTCCTGCGGGTGTGAACCGAATGGCAGGGCAGCTCGCGCCGATCCTGCAATCCGTCATTTCTGCCTTTTCGAACACCGAGGCCACAGCATGACAGAGAAAGTATCTCAATGAAATTCATGCGGAGATATGTGGCGGTCATTGATCGCGCGAACCGCTGGATCGGGCGTGTGGTCATGTATGGCATCTTTGTCATGATGGGCATTCTGCTCTGGTCCTCGATCTCGAAGACGTTCTTTTTGCCGTCTCTGTGGACCCTTGAAATGGCCCAGTTTGCGATGGTGGCCTACTATGTGCTCGGCGGCCCCTATTCCATTCAGATGGGATCGAACGTCCGTATGGACCTGCTGTATAGTGAATGGTCGAACCGTCGGCGGGCCTGGACCGATGCGATCACGGTGTTCTTCCTGATCGTCTATCTGGGTGTGATGATCTATGGCGGCTACGACTCGCTGAGTTATTCGCTGCAATATGGCGAGCGCAGTCCCACCGCATGGCGTCCTTACCTGTGGCCAATCAAGGTGATCATGGTTGTGGGGCTGTTCCTGATGTTGCTTCAAGCCATCTCGGAACTCTTCAAAGATATACTACGCCTCAAGGGCGATGACATCCCGCGCGAGGTGATCTGATGTCATACGAGATGATCGCCATCCTGATGTTTTCGACCATGATGCTGATGTTGCTGACAGGGCAGCGCGTTTTTGGAGCCATCGGCTTTGTCGCCGTTATGGCAGCGCTGTTTCTTTGGGGGGATCGTGGCGGGTACGACATTGGCTTTTCCGCCGCCATGAAGCTGATGAAATGGTACCCGCTGCTGACGCTGCCGATGTTCATCTTCATGGGCTATGTGCTGGCCGAATCCAAAATCGCAGACGACTTGTACAAGATGTTCCACGTCTGGATGGGCGGGCTGAACGGCGGTCTGGCTATTGGCACGATTGGTCTGATGGTTCTGATCTCGGCCATGAACGGTCTAAGCGTTGCAGGTATGGCCATTGGCGCAACGATTGCGCTGCCTGAATTGCTGAAACGTGGGTACGACAAGAAGATGGTGACGGGGGTGATACAAGCCGGATCGTCACTGGGCATCCTTGTGCCGCCTTCGGTGGTCTTGGTTCTTTACGCAATGATCGCCCGTCAACCGGTTGGTCAGCTTTGGCTGGCGGGGCTTCTGCCCGGGCTGATGATGGCTGCGATGTTCATCCTTTACATCGTGATCCGCTGCCGGATTAACCCAGCTTTGGGTCCTGCTTTATCAGCGGAAGAACGTGATGTTCCTATGGCAGAGAAACTGCGTCTCTTGCGTGCCGGTCTGCTGCCGCTGGGCATTTTTGCCGCGATGATGGTGCCATTTGTGAACGGCTGGACCTCGCTGGTTGAAAGCTCGGCCATCGGCGCTTTGACGGCGTTTATCGCTGCGGTGCTGAAGGGCCGAATGACCCGCGAGGTTTTCGAAACCTCGGTGCGGTCAACACTGGGCATCACCTGTATGTTCATGTGGATCATCCTCGCGGCACTGGCCTTTGGCGCTGTGTTCGATGGGCTGGGCGCTGTGCGTGCGATCGAGAATCTGTTTACCGAACGTCTGGGCCTGAACCCCTGGGTGATCCTGATCTTCATGCAGCTCAGCTTTATCCTGATGGGTACTTTTCTGGACGACACCGCCATGCTGGTCATCGTTGCCCCCCTATACGTGCCGCTGGTGGGGGCATTGGGTTTCGACCTGATCTGGTATGGCGTGCTGTACACGATCACGACCCAGATCGCGTATATGACACCGCCCTTCGGCTATAATCTGTTCCTGATGCGCGCGATGGCGCCACCGGAGATTTCACTGCGTGACATTTACGGGTCGATCCTGCCCTTCGTGATTGTGATGACGCTTGCACTGGCCATTATCATGACCTTCCCGCAGATCGCGCTGTGGCTGCCGGAGTATGTTTACAACAAATGATCCCGGACCAAACCGGGGCATCGCGGGTATCCCCCGCATTGCTGAAACTGACCAACGGAGAGAGAGAATGACAAACAGACGTACATTTCTGAAAGGCGCAGCAGCCGCGCCCGCAGCAGCGCTGGCGACACCTGCACTGGCGCAATCAACGATCAGATGGCGGATGCAGACCTATGCAGGCCCGGCGCTGGCCGAACACGTGATCGATCCGGCCATCAAGATGTTCAACACCATCGCCGGTGATCGGATGCAGATTGAGCTGTTCTATGCAGACCAGCTGGTCCCGACGGGCGAGCTGTTCCGCGCCATGCAGCGCGGCACGATCGATGCAGTGCAGTCGGATGACGACTCGATGGCGTCGCCGACCGAAGTCACCGTGTTCGGCGGTTACTTCCCGTTTGCCTCGCGCTACTCGCTGGACGTGCCGGTTCTGTTCAATCAATACGGGCTGAACGAAATCTGGGACGCCGAGTATTCTAAAGTTGGCGTCAAGCACATCTCGGCAGGTGCCTGGGACCCGTGCCATTTCGCGACCAAAGACCCGATCAACAGCCTCGCTGACCTGCAGGGCAAGCGTGTCTTTACCTTCCCGACAGCGGGCCGCTTCCTGAGCCAGTTTGGCGTCGTGCCGGTGACACTGCCATGGGAAGACATCGAAGTTGCGGTTCAAACCGGCGAGCTGGACGGTATCGCGTGGTCAGGGATCACCGAAGACTACACCGTGGGTTGGGCGGATGTGACCAACTACTTCCTGACCAACAACATCTCGGGCGCATGGGCGGGCTCATTCTTCGCCAATATGGACCGCTGGAATGAGCTGCCGGAAGACCTGCAAACCTTGTTCCGCGTCTGCACCGATCAGTCGCACTATTATCGCCAGTGGTGGTATTGGGGTGGCGAGGCCAGCCTTCGCGTCAACGGCGACAAGATGCAGCTGACGTCAATTCCGGACGAAGAATGGGCAACTGTCGAAGCGGCGGCCGTTGCATTCTGGGACGAGATCGCAGCCGAGTCAGAGACGAAAGCGAAGGTCGTTGAAATCTTCAAGCAATACAACGCCGACATGCTCAAGGCTGGACGGCCTTATCGCTACGGCTAACTTGCTGCAAGCCTGACCTGCCCCTTAAGGGGCGGGTCAATCACGACGAATAGCCGAAAGTTA
Organism: Ruegeria sp. HKCCD4315; assembly: GCF_013112245.1. Lineage (NCBI taxonomy): Bacteria > Pseudomonadati > Pseudomonadota > Alphaproteobacteria > Rhodobacterales > Roseobacteraceae > Ruegeria > Ruegeria sp. HKCCD4315. The sequence goes on from NZ_WVRN01000001.1 coordinate 2,455,480, forward strand.
AACTCGGCAAAGAAAAAGGTGGCACATGCTCACGTTCGAACATCTGAAGACGCAAGTCTCTGAAGGTACGGTGGATACGGTATTGGTCTGCATGGTCGACATGCAAGGACGACTGATGGGCAAACGCTTTCATGCAGGTCACTTTGTGGCGAGCGCATGGGAAGAAACGCATTGCTGCAACTACCTTTTGGCCACTGATCTGGAAATGGCCACGCCGGACGGCTATGCGTCGACCAGTTGGGAACGCGGCTATGGCGACTATGTCATGAAGCCCGATCTGAGCACGCTGCGCCCGGTTCCGTGGCTTGAGGGCACAGTCATGGTGATGTGCGATGTGCTGGATCACCACACACATGAAGAAGTGCCGCACGCACCGCGCTCGATCCTGAAACGTCAGGTCAATCGCCTGAAGGCCATGGGTTATGACGCGATGTGTGCCACCGAGCTGGAGTTTTTCCTGTTCGAAAAAAGCTTTGATCAGATCCGCAAGGAAGGGTTCCGCGATCTGGAGCCAATCTCGGGCTACAACGAAGATTATCACATTCTTCAAACCACTAAAGAAGAACATGTGATGCGCCCGATCCGCAATCACTTGTGGGACGCGGGCATTCCGGTCGAAAACACCAAGGGCGAAGCCGAGACCGGACAGGAAGAGTTGAACATCAAATACGCGCCTGCGATGGACACGGCCGAGTATCATTCGATCGCCAAGAATGCCGTGAAAGAAATCGCCTGGCAGCATGGCCATGCCGCGACATTCCTGCCGAAATGGCACCATGAGAAGGTGGGTAGTTCTAGCCACGTCCATCAATCGCTTTGGTCAGATGGAACGCCTGCGTTTTATGACGCAGCAGATGACTTGGGTATGTCCGCTCTGATGAAGAGCTACATGGCAGGTTTGTTGAAATATGCTGCCGACTACACCTATTTCATGGCCCCTTACATTAACAGCTACAAGCGCTTTATGAAGGGCACCTTCGCACCAACGCGGATCATTTGGTCAGTGGACAATCGCACTGCCGGTTTCCGACTGTGCGGGGACGGTACCAAGGCAGTGCGGGTGGAATGCCGGATCCCGGGTTCGGACATGAACCCTTACCTGGCAATGGCCGGGATGCTGGCCGCCGGGATCGCAGGCATTGAGGAAGGGTTGGAATTGCAAGCGCCCACCACGGGCGACGTGTATCAGGGTGAAACCGGTATGATCCCAGGCAACTTGCGTGCCGCACGGGATGCGTTGCACGGCTCGGGCATGTTGCGGGCGGCCATGGGAGATGAAGTCGTCGACCACTACACACGTGCCGCTGAAGTCGAGATCGAGGAATTCGAGCGCGTGGTGACTGACTGGGAAGTCGCACGCGGTTTCGAACGCGCTTAGGGGGGCTGGCTGGGGGCTCTGCCCCCAGACCCCCGAGGTATTTTTAGCCAGATGAAGCAGGGATCCTGCTTTCTTTCTATACGGAGTGAACATGGGGCAGATGTTGAAATGTGTCTCGCCGATTGATGGATCGGTTTTCGCGGAACGAGACGTGTTGTCTCGGGATGCGGCATTTGAGGTTGCAGGCCGGGCGCGCGCCGCTCAGGCAAATTGGGCGGCGCGTCCGCTGCGGGAACGGATTGATCTTGTCATGGCAGGCGTGGCCGCTGTTGGCGCGATGAATGATGAGATCGTGCCAGAACTTGCGCATATGATGGGCCGCCCGGTGCGTTATGGTGGCGAGTTCGGCGGCTTCAACGAACGTGCCAGCCATATGGCGGAGATTGCAGAAACATCTCTGGCTGATATCGCGGTAGGCGAGGACGAAACGTTTCGGCGTTACATCAAGCGCATTCCACACGGGGTCGTGTTTGTGGTGGCGCCTTGGAACTATCCCTACATGACAGCGATCAACACTGTTGCCCCTGCACTGATCGCGGGCAATACGGTGATCCTGAAGCACGCCACGCAGACCCTGCTGGTGGGGGAACGTATGGCGCAAGCCTTCCATGCAGTCGGTGTGCCTGAAGATGTGTTCCAGAACGTGTTCCTCAGCCATGACGTTACCAATGACCTGATCGCGGGCAATGCGTTTGACTTGGTGAACTTCACCGGCTCGGTCGGTGGCGGCCAGGCGATGGAGCGCGCGGCGGCTGGTACCTTTACCGGCGTCGGCACCGAACTGGGCGGCAAGGATCCGGGCTATGTCATGGAAGATGCCGATCTGGATGCCGCCGTCGATACATTGATTGATGGCGCGATGTTCAACTCGGGCCAGTGCTGCTGCGGGATCGAGCGGATTTATGTGCACGAAAGCCTTTATGACGATTTTGTCGCCAAGGCCGTGGAGATCGTGAAGGGATATAAGCTGGGCAACCCGCTGGACGCTGAGACGACCATCGGACCCATGGCCAACGTCCGTTTCGCTGATGAAGTGCGCGCTCAGATTTCCGAGGCGGTTGAAGCAGGCGCGGTAGCGCATATCGAAACCTTACCTGAGGACGATGGCGGCGCTTATCTGACCCCTCAGATATTGACCAATGTGACCCATGACATGCGCGTTATGCGGGATGAGAGCTTTGGACCGGTTGTGGGTATCATGAAGGTCTCGTCGGATGACGAAGCAATCGCGCTGATGAATGACAGTGAATTTGGCCTGACCGCCAGCCTCTGGACGCGTGATGTAGATCGCGCAGCGCGAGTGGGCGACCAGATCGAGACCGGCACGGTATTCATGAACCGTGCGGATTATCTGGACCCTGGCCTGTGCTGGACCGGATGCAAGAATACCGGGCGCGGCGGCGGTCTGTCGGTCATTGGGTACCACAATCTCACCCGTCCCAAATCCTACCACCTTAAGAAGGTCACGGGCTAAAGACGACGGCCTGCTCGGGTCTTACGCCCTCGCCCGGACAGGTTGCACATTACAAAGGAAACCTGACATGTCACTTGTTGGAAACTGGTCTTATCCGACCGCAATCAAATTCGGTGCCGGACGCATCAAGGAATTGCCCGAAGCCTGTGCCGCAGCCGGTATGAAAAAACCTCTGCTGGTCACCGATAAGGGCTTGGCCGATCTGCCAATCACCTCTGCAACGCTGGACATTATGGAAGCTGCCGGTTTGGGCCGTGGGCTGTTCAGCGACGTAGATCCCAACCCGAACGAAAAGAACCTTGAGGCAGGTATCGCAGCATATAACGCGGGCGGCCATGACGGGGTGATCGCCTTTGGCGGGGGGTCTGGTCTGGACCTTGGTAAAATGGTTGCCTTTATGGCAGGCCAATCCCGCCCAGTTTGGGATTTTGAGGATATCGGCGACTGGTGGACCCGAGCAGACGCGGACGGGATCGCCCCAATCATTGCGGTCCCGACCACCGCCGGGACCGGATCAGAAGTGGGGCGTGCCAGCGTCATCACCAACTCGGAAACCCACGCCAAGAAAATCATCTTCCATCCCAAAGTGCTTCCGGCCGCGGTGATCTGCGACCCCGAGCTTACCGTGGGAATGCCCAAATTCATCACCGCAGGTACCGGTCTGGATGCATTTGCGCACTGCGTTGAAGCCTTCTCGAGCCCGCACTATCACCCGATGAGTCAGGGCATTGCGTTGGAAGGCATGCGCCTGGTGAAAGAGTACCTGCCGCGCGCCTATGCCGACGGCACCGACATCGAAGCCCGCGCCCAGATGATGAGCGCAGCAGCCATGGGCGCGACAGCTTTCCAGAAAGGTCTGGGTGCCATCCACGCGATGAGCCACCCGATCGGTGCGGTGTTCAACACTCATCACGGCACGACCAACGCGGTGTGTATGCCCGCTGTGTTGGAGTTCAACGCCCCCGCCATCGCCGACAGGTTCCAGCAGGCAGCGGCTTATCTGGGCATTGATGGTGGCTTTGAAGGCTTCCGCGCTTTTGTGCAGGAATTCAACGACAGCCTCGGCATCCCGCGCACTCTTTCTGATCTGGGGGTCACCGAAGCGTCAATCCCCGAGCTGGTGGAAGGCGCGGTCATTGATCCCTCTTGCGGGGGCAACCCGATTGAGTTGACGAAAGAAAACCTGACACAGCTGTTCAAAGCAGCGCTTTAAAGTCAAAGGGCCCGGCAAAACTGCCGGGCCCTTTGCGTTTGGGTTACCTAAACCGGATCAATGCCCGGTTAGAACCAGAGTATTCACCGGCATCAGGATCAGACGCAAACGCAGACCGGCCGCGTGAACGACACCGATCGTGTCCACCACATGCAAGAATGCGGCCTCCCAAAAACCGAGATCCTCATGCTCCAACCGCTCATGGTTGTCGGTGTAAACATTGGCCAGACAGTTGCTGCCAGGAGGGATGTCATCGGCCATACCTTTGTAAAGCGGTTCCATATACACCAGAATCGAGCCGGGATTGTTGTTGGCCTGCACATCCCTGAGTTCGTCCGAGGGACGAATCTGACCAGAAGGAATGACATCCTGCACTTCGACCACGACCGTAGGGATAACAGTGAACGGCTTGGTCATACAGCCCAACTCACCGATCATGCCGGGCTTGATAACCTGAGCAGACAGCTGGTTGAATGCAGCCTGGAACCGATCATGTCCGGTATGGGACGGCACCAGAATACCAGCGGGGCGCAGCAAAGGGCTGACATAGTCGCCGACTTGCAAGCTAAACTGCTCCACCCGGCCCGTCACACCGGCAAGTATCACTGTTTTGTCCAGTTCGGTCTGTGCGGCGTCCAATTGCGCGATGGCACTGGCCAGTTGCGCCGGAATCAACTCTTCGATTTGCTGTTCGACCGCTGCGCGTTTGGCTTCTGCGGCAAAAACCTGGGCCTCACGCTCGGCGACAAGGTTCTCCAGGCGCTCGATCTCGGCCAGCCGTACCGCACTTGATCCTTCGTCCCGCAAGGTTGTGTTGCGCTCCAAATCCTCAAGCGCCTGCGCCAGAGCCGCCTTGGACCCGGCAATACCTGCGTCAGCCTCGGCCAGGTCAGTTTCTGCAACCTTAAGCGAGGCTTGAACCTGCGCAATCTGAGCATTTGCCGCCTGAACCTGTGCGGTCTGAGTAAAATCCTCGATCCGGAAAATCGGCTGACCCGCTGTGACGAGTTCGTTGCTTTTGACAAATACTTCAGACACACGACCGCCCAGTTGCGGCAGGATCGTCACGGTACGGAAATAGGACGCGGCGGTTTTGCTGGCCGGGTGAAAATAGAACAGCGTGGTGATCACGGTCAGCGCCAGAATGGCGCATGTCGTCAAACCCCAACGCAATTCATACCACATGGTAAACAACGTGATCTCGCGACCGATACGTTTACCCTGAACAAACCGGCGGAACAAATAGTCGGGCAGCACCGTGATCAAGGCGCAGAGCATAGTCTCGATCATTTGCTGTGCTCCTGCACTTCGCCTGTTTCGGACACAGGTGGCGTTGGTTCTGTCACCTCAGGCACCCGCTCGGGCGCTGGGACCCGAGAAAGCGAACGAATGGCGTCAGCAATGTTTCGGAGCGGAGTGGCAAAATCCGGAAATTGAAACCCTGCGACCAGTATGGCGGCAACCCAGAAAAGTCCATTATGTGTAAACAATGCAAGCAGCGCCAGAATACCTACCAATTGAAATTGTGGGTGATTGTTTTCGTGGGCCATTTTCTCGGGAACGGAATGAAGCGTCAGATAACCAACACCGATCAGCACCACCAGAACGACAAAGAAAACAACCATCGCTGAGAATAGGTAGTCGCTTCCGTCAGCTGCGACGACGTATCGGGGAATATGCCCTGTCGCCATTGGATGAAGGTCCGCAGCAGTCACATTACCCTCCTGTTTATTTTGATACGTCTTTGACCGGGTTGAAGCACAAATTCAAGGCTGCTTATAGTCCGGAAGGCAAAACGCAAAACGAACCAGAGGCGCGCGGGCGAAAATGTTCTCCCGAAAACCGGGCCATCTCTGATCTGTAGGGTTAACAAGAAATGATTGATTTCCTGATCATCGGAGGCGGTATCGCCGGACTTAGCGCGGGCGCGCGTCTGTCGACGCACGGAAAAGTGATGGTGCTCGAAGCCGAAGACGCCTTGGGCTATCACGCATCCGGGCGGTCGGCGGCATTGTTTGAAGAAAGCTATGGACCACCTTCAGTGATCGCTTTGAACAAAGCCGGGGGTGACTTTCTACACACACAGAATGGTGGCTATCTAACCCCACGGGGTTTGATGCTCGTCGGTGCACAAGAACAATCTCAGCAGTTCGATGCCGATTCCAACGACCTGAACATGGCCCAGATATCGGTAGATGAGGCCATCGCGCGCGTTCCGATCCTGAACCCCGAACAGGTCGGTTTTGCAGCAGTCAGCGAGGCCGCATTTGACATCGACACGGATCGTTTGTTGCAGGACTTCGCCAGGACCATCCGGCACAACGGCGGGACGGTTTCAACCAAGCACAAAGTCACAGCCATCTGCAAAGACACACATTGGATCGTCACCGCCGGTCAGAGTTTTGAAGCACGCAATATGGTTAATGCTGCAGGGGCCTGGGTCGACGAAATCGCCAGACTTGCTGACCTTCCACCTATCGGTATCACGCCTCGCCGCCGGTCTATGGCCCGACTGCCCGCCCCCGGAGGCCATGATGTGTCGTGCTGGCCCATGATGCTTGGCGTGGGTGAAACGTGGTACGCCAAACCAGATGCCGGGAAACTGTTGGTCTCGCCATCCGAAGCAGACCCAGTTCCACCTCAGGATGCTTATGCCGACGATTTGGTTCTGGCAGAAGGTTTGGCACGCTACGAAGCCCTGATGACCGAAGTAGTCAAACGTGTCGAAACAACTTGGGCCGGCCTGCGCAGTTTTGCCCCAGACGGAACTCTGGTGCTCGGACGGGACCCTCATGACCCAACATTCATCTGGAGTGCGGGTCAAGGCGGTTATGGTTTCCAAACAGCACCAGCCGCCTCTCAGCTGCTTTGCGATTTGGTGGTCGGAACCCCCCCTGCCCTTGATGCCAAGAGTGTTGCCATGCTGACCCCGGAAAGGTTGAAGCGATGATCAAACGCAAGCTTCCCCCCTCTGCCAGTGTCGCCAATACAGCCGAGGACGGCAAAATGGTGGCCCCTGCGGCATCGCGAAACTCTGACGTCTTATGCGCATTGCTGAGCGACTGGGCTCCGCCACAAGGGCGGTCGTTAGAAATCGCCAGTGGGACCGGTCAGCATATGGCGGCTTTTGCGGCCCAGTTACCCGACTTGGAGTGGCAGCCAACGGAAATCGACCCAGATCGGCGGGCCAGTATCGATGCCTACGTGCGTGAGTTTCCGAATGTCGCCTTGGCCGAAGAACTGGATGCGACCGCCGCAGGCTGGCATGCCCGGTTCGCCGGACAAAACATGATCGTGTTGATCAACCTGATACACTTGATCAGTTGGCAGGAAACACGAACTATTGTCGCAGAGGTCGCCAAGGCACTCGCACCATCCGGGCGGTTTGTTCTTTATGGACCATTTATGCGGTCGGGACTGCTCACCAGTGATGGAGACAAGAGATTTCACCAAGCTCTGACGGAACAAGACCCTGACATTGGGTACAAAAATGACACCGAAATACTTGCGTTGTTTGAAGAATTTGGTCTCAACGTACTGAAGACTGTTGATATGCCCGCCAACAACCTCGCATTTATCTCATCGCGACCAGCGGACTGATCGAGATCAAAGTCAGAGCCCTATTATCCGCCTCATATTCTGATTACGTTATATGAAAAGGCGGCTGCAATGGACTGGCAAGGAAAACTCTCTGAAACGCGCAAGAGCCTACGCAATCTCAACGGGTCCATCCCGGAAACCACGCGCGCTTTCGGGACGCTTGGGAAGGTTGTGAAGGAAGGCGGAACACTTGACTACAAGACAAAGGAATTCATCGCTTTGGGCATGTCGGTTACGCTCCGATGCGAGCCCTGTATCTCCCTACACACAGAAGCTTTGGTCAAAGTTGGCGCGACAAGAGATGAAGTGTCGGACGTCTTGGCAATGGCCATTCAGATGGGTGGTGGACCAGCCATGATGTATGCTGCCAAAGCGTTGGAGTGTTTCGACGAATTGAATACCCTGTAGTCTGGGAGCATCCCCAAAAGCCTGCTGACGCAGGCTTGCCTCCGGCGGAGGTATTTTTGAACAGAAGAAGTAACGGATCGTTAACTCTGAACGGGAATGATGGTTTTGCGGTACAGGCGGAGGCGCCGATGACCGCAACAGGAGAAGGCCCCCTTGCAAAAAAGCAGGGGGGCTGAATTTTGAACCCAGCCCCCTCTTCTTCTGTTTTTAATACCTCCGCCGGAGGCATGTGCCGCCATAGGCGGCGCATTTATTGCACAGCTGATGCCATTGACTGCGGCTTATCCGTCTTTGCGGATAACCTCGTTCTTCGGATCGTAGGGGCTGTCGCATGTGACAACTGCATCCCACAGCTTGTCCTGCATTTTGACTTTCAACTTGGTACCTTCGACCGCCAGCTCTGGCTTAACGTAACCCATGCCGATGGACTTCTCAAAAGCCACCGAATACCCGCCCGAAGTCAGACGACCCACACGCTCACCCTCCGGTGTATATAGCACCTCACGGCCCCACGGGTCGGCATCGTCTGGTCCGTCGATCAACAGGGTACAACACTTCACGCGCACACCGGTCTCTTCCAGCTTGGCCTTGCCGTAGAACTCCTTGGACAGGTCCACAAAGCGCGGTAAATCGGCCTCAAGCGGAGTTGCATCTCGTCCCAGTTCGGTACCGAAAGCGCGATAGGATTTCTCCTGGCGCAGCCAGTTCTGAGCACGGGCACCGACCAGCTTCATACCGTGTTTCTCACCGGCTTTTTCCAGCAGGTCGAACAGGTAGTTCTGCATCTCGATCGGGTGATGCAGTTCCCACCCCAGCTCACCGGTGTAGGCCACGCGGATCGCGTTGACCGGGCACATGCCCAGTTCGATCTGACGCGCCGACAGCCACGGGAAGCGCTTGTTGGACAGCGCGGTTTCTGGATCGGCATCTTTGATGACCTCTTTCAGAACGTCGCGGGACTTGGGTCCGGCGATGGCAAAAACGCCCCACTGAGTGGTCACGTCCTGGATTTCGATATAACCGAACTCCTCCATCTTGTCCTCGGCCGCCTTGCGCAGATAGTCGGCATCATACTCGGTCCAAGCACCGGCAGAGACGATGTAGTAGTTGTTCTCACCATTGCGGACGATGGTGTATTCCGTGCGGGTGGTGCCGTGCGAGGTCAGCGCGTAGGTCAGGTTGATACGACCGACCTTGGGCAGCTTGTTGCAGGTGAACCAATCCAGGAACTGGGTCGCTCCGGGGCCTTTGACGACATGTTTGGTGAAGGCCGATGCGTCGATCAGGCCAACGCCTTCACGGATCGCCTTGGCTTCTTCGACGGCGTACTGCCACCAGCCACCACGGCGGAACGACCGGCTTTCCTTGTCGAAGTTGTCAGGTGCATCGACGGGGCCGAAATAGTTCGGACGTTCCCAGCCGTTGACCCAGCCGAACTGAGCGCCGCGTGCTTTCTGGCGGTCATAGGCCGGAACGGTGCGCAGCGGACGGCAGGCTTCACGCTCTTCATCGGGGTGGTGCAGGATGTAGACGTGTTCGTAGCACTCTTCGTTCTTGCGCGCCGCGAACTCGGTGGTCATCCAGTTGCTGCTGTAGCGTTTGGGGTCCAGCGAGGCCATGTCGATCTCGGCTTCTCCATCGACCATCATCTGCGCCAGATAATAACCGGTGCCGCCAGCGGCGGTGATACCGAAGCTGAAACCCTCGGCCAGCCACATGTTGCGCAGACCCGGAGCCGGGCCAACCAGCGGGTTGCCGTCGGGGGTATAGCAGATTGGGCCGTTGAAATCGTCTTTCAGGCCGGAGTCAGCGCAGGACGGCACGCGTTCAGCCATAGCCATATACTGATCCGCGATACGATCGATGTCCAAGGGGAACAGGTCGGCACGGAAGCTGTCCGGCACGCCGTATTCGAAGCGCGCAGGCGCGCCGTGCTCGTAGATACCCAGAATCCAGCCGCCGCGCTCTTCGCGCGCGTAGGATTCGTTGTCGGCGTCGCGCACAACGGGGTGCTCGGGGTTGCCGGCTTCACGCCATTTGACCAGCTCGGGGTCTTTGTCCATGACGATGAAGGTATGCTCGACCGGGATTGCAGGCATCTTGATGCCCAGCATCTTGGCGGTGCGCTGCGCATGGTTGCCCGATGCAGTCACAACGTGTTCGGCCGTGATGACGACCTGCTCGTCGGATGGGACAAGGTTGCCGCCCTGTTCGACCATCTTGGTGCAGGTGACTTCCCAATGGGTACCGTTCCAGTGGAAGGCATCAGCCTGCATTTTGCGGACGATATCCACGCCACGCTGGCGCGCGCCCTTGGCCATGGCCTGCGTGACGTCTGCGGGGTTAATATAGCCGTCCTCGGTGTGATAGATCGCACCTTTCAGATCGCCGGTTTCAATCAAAGGCCAGCGCTCTTTGATCTGATCCGGGGTCAGCCATTCGTATTTGACGTCACATGTCTCGGCCGTTGAGGCATAGAGCATGTATTCATCCATGCGATCCTGCGTCTGCGCCATGCGCAGGTTGCCAACCACCGCGAAGCCCGCGTTCAGACCGGTTTCCTCTTCCAGCGTCTTGTAGAAGTCGACCGAGTATTTGTGGATATGGGTGGTTGCGTAAGACATGTTGAACAGCGGCAAAAGGCCAGCTGCGTGCCAGGTCGAGCCAGAGGTCAACTCGTCCCGTTCGATCAGCATCACGTCATCCCAGCCAGCCTTGGCCAGATGATAGGCAATCGAGGTTCCGATGGCGCCACCGCCAACGACCAGTGCTTTGACTTGGGTTTTCATAACCGGGCGTCTCCCCTTGAATTCAGCTGACACCATATGGCGCAGTTAAGGGGCGGCGCGCGACATTCATCCGACCAGTGATAGGAAAAAAACGACCCGAACAACAAATGCAGGTCGCAGATCGATCATTCAGCCGCCGATTTCAACCACTGGAACTGCAGCGTTTACTGGTTCCGACCGTGGTGCAAACCAGCCTGCCGCCTTCGTCTGAAGGTTTCTGAGCTGCTGGTTCCTGTGGTTGGGATACCTGTGCCTCTGACTCAGCATGGTTATCTGCGAACCCAGCACGCGAAGATACTGAAGCCAGATAGCCTTTGATGCCCATACCGTCTTCCGATGCCTTGGCTTGCTGGTAAAAATCCAGCCCAGCAACAGCCAATCCGCAGATTGTAATAAAGCCTGCCAGATATTTTGCACTCATGTCGACCACCTGTCTGTCTGTGCGCCTTTCAGATCAAAACATGTGGACGATTTAAGGGCACAAAACGGACCAGATCGCGAAACCGCTAGGGCTGATCAGACAGAATTTTGCCGGGGTTCATAATGTTGAGGGGATCCAGCGCGGCCTTGATTGCGGCCATATATTGTGTGGCAACCCCAAGCTCTTTCTCAAGGTAAGGTCGCTTGCCCTGCCCTATGCCATGTTCCCCCGTGCAGGTGCCCTCCATCGAGATCGCAAGATCGTTGAGCCAGCCAACAAAGGCGTCCGCCTTGGCGACCTCTTCAGCATTTTCCATGTCGATCAGCAACAGCGTGTGAAAATTGCCATCCCCGACATGGCCCACCACAGGAGCAAGCAAGCCAAGTTCGGCTGCCTTTCTTTGGGTCTGGGTCACACATTCGGCCAAACATGAGATCGGTACACAGACATCCGTAGAAATACCGCGTGCGCCGGGGCGCAGTTGCAGACACGCCCAATACATATCATGCCGCGCCTGCCACAGCTTGTTCCGTTCCTCGGTAGTCGTGGTCGCGGCAAAATCGGTACCGCCGAATTCTTCTGCGATCTGGCCAAAGGTTTCAGCCTGTTCAACCGCGCCGCTTTCCGAGCCGTGAAATTCCAGCAGCAATAACGGCGTTTCCGGCAGGCTTAGCCCGGAATAGGCGTTAGCGGCTTGCACCGACATTTCGTCCAATAGCTCGATCCGGGCGACCGGGATACCATATTGGATCGTCATCATCACCGCGCGGCAGGCCGCGTCCACCGTTGGAAACGAACATCGCGCTGAACTGATCGCTTCGGGGATACCCTGCAGCCGCAGGGTCAGCTCCGTGATGATCCCAAGCGTACCTTCGGCCCCGACCAATAGACGGGCCAAATCATACCCGGCCGAGGATTTCTTGGCCCTTTGTCCTGTGCGGATGATCTGGCCATCAGGCATGACCGCCTCGAGGCTGAGAACATTGTCCTTCATCGTCCCGTATCGCACTGCATTGGTGCCCGAAGCGCGCGTAGCGGCCATGCCGCCCAGCGACGCATTGGCCCCGGGGTCAATCGGAAAGAACAGACCCTGATCGCGTAAATGCGTATTCAGCGCCTCGCGGGTCACGCCGGGTTGCACAACGCAGTCCAGGTCTTCGGCATGAACCGCCAGCACCTTGTCCATTTGCGTCAGATCGACCGAGATGCCGCCTGCCGGCGCATTCACATGCCCCTCCAACGATGTGCCAGTGCCGAAGGGGATAACCGGTACGCGGTGCGCCGCGCAGGTTTTAACAATGTCTGAAACTTCCTGCGTTGTATGCGGGAAAACCACGGCATCCGGGCTTTGGTTTTCAATCCAGGTCGTGGTGTGGCCGTGCTGTTCCCGGATCGCTGCGCTTGTTTGCAGCCTGTCGCCGAAACGTTGTTTGAGAATGCTGATCGCGGTTTCTATGCCTGTTTCATTTCTAGGCAACGCCTTAGCTTGTACCATCGTCATCCTCCCCTGCCCCAAAACACTGCGGGCCTTTCAGCCAATGACTAAAAGGCCCGCAAAGTTTGGGCAATACCCACTAATACCAAGGACCTACTCGCCCAGTGCAATCCCTTCACGGCGCGGGTCGGCGCCCCCGCTCAGCCCGTCACCGATTTCAATAGCGTGCAAACCCGATGTCAAATCGCGTGGGTTGACCTCAAAACCTTGCAGCACCAGCGCATCCGTGAACCCTTCTGCTGCGGTGCCTGCCTCGACGTCATAGGTTCCGAAGCGATTGACCAAGTGTGGCAAGGACAGCGCTTGCTGCACATCCATATCCCAATCGGCCCACGCGATGATCGCTTTGGCGACATAACCGATGATGCGGCTGCCACCAGGCGATCCAATCGCCAGAACCGGTGCACCATCCTGCATCACGATGGTCGGGCTCATGGACGAACGCGGGCGTTTTCCGGGTTCCAGCCGGTTGGCAATCGGCACACCGTCGCTATGGGTTTTAAACGAGAAGTCCGTCAGCTCGTTGTTCAAAAGGAACCCGTTCGTCATCAGACGCGAACCAAAGCCGTTTTCGATCGTCGTCGTCATCGACAGCACGTTGCCATAGCTGTCCACAATCGAGATATGCGAGGTCGAGGGCAGCTCGAGCGACACATCATCCGCCCAGTTCAGCGCATGGTCGAATTCGGGTTGACCCGGCGCGATTTCGGCCAGCGCACCTTCGGCATCCAACAAAGCCGCGCGCTGCGCAAGATAATCCGGATCAACCAACCCCTTTGTCGGCATGGGAACAAAATCAGTATCGGCCATGTAACGACCCCGATCCGCAAAAGCGAGGCGAGAGGCGTCTCCGATCAGCCGCCAAGCTTCCGCGCTTTCGGGGCCCATCGCTGCCAGATCATAGCTGTTCAGCATCCCCAGAATCTGCCCCACAGTCAACGCACCAGAGGATGGCGGCCCCATGCCGCAGACGTCGTATTCGCGGTATGCAGCACAAACCGGTTCGCGTTCGATCACCTGATACAATGCCAGATCAATGCCGGACAGAACACCGGGATTGCCCGGTGCGTTGCGCACCGTGCGGACAATATCCGCAGCAATCTCACCGCCATAAAACCCTGCGGCCCCTTCACTGGCCAATACACGCAAGGTATCAGCATAGGCCGGATTGGTCAGCCGTTGCCCTTGCTGCAAAGGCTCTCCGTCTGGCAGAAAGTAAGCGGCCGTCTGGGGAAAGCGCGACAGGCGCTCGGCGTCGTTTTCAACAAGGCTGGCCAAGCGCGGCGAGACCAGGAAACCTTCGTCCGCCAACCGGATGCCATCGGTGAACAGACCAGGCCAAGAGGATCGGCCCCAACGGCGGTGCGCCTCTTCCAGCAAGGCTGGTGTGCCCGGAGTGCCCACCGACAATCCCCCTACAACCGCATCGAAGAACTTCAGCGGCTCACCATTTTCGTCCTGAAACAGCGTCGGTGTGGCTGTCTGTGGGGCGGTTTCGCGCCCGTCCAGTGTTGTCATCTGCCCAGTTGCTGCGTCATACCAAACCAAAAACGCTCCGCCGCCCAAGCCCGAGGATTGCGGCTCGACCAGACCCAGCACGACCTGCACAGCCACCATTGCATCTGCAGCGGACCCGCCTGCGCGCAATACTTTTGCCCCGGCTTCAACGGCCAGTGGGTTGGCGGCGGCCACCATCCAGTTCTCGGATGTGACCGGAACACGGTCCAGCTTGGCCTCGAGCGCAGCGATGACCTCTTCGGTCAGGGCCTGCACCTGCCCTTCAGTGGCAGTTTCTGGCGCAACGGCATCAGCCGCCTCCTGAGCCAGGACCGGCGTATAAAGCGCATATGCCGAAAGTAACAAAGCGGAAACACACCTCATCTGATCAAATCCTCCAATACTTCGTTTTGTTTCAAACCTGTAAGCAATGACCGCGCTCTGCAATGGTTTGCTGTACAGGCGTGATTTAACAGCAAGGTTTCGCCTCGCCATCTAGGGCGCGGCATCGTCCCTATTCTGGTCAAACCGCTTCATTCCAGTGAACTCGGGCAACCAGTCTTCGCGCCGCGAGGCCCAGCATTCATAGGTCGGCGTCAATTGGTTGGGCTCGTCGAGACATCCCAGATGCACCTCGACCTCAGAACCGCTGCGCGCAAACACCGGAGAACCACAGGTTGGGCAAAAAAATCGATCCGCATAGCCCTGTGACGGGCCGGAAATCTCGACGGCCTCGCAGGGGAATATTGCTGCCGCATAAAACAACGCTCCATGATGCTTGCGACAGTCCAGGCAATGACAAATCCCAACCCGAAGAGGACGGACCAAAGCCGTGATGCGCAAACGTCCGCAGCGGCATCCCCCTTCAAACCGGTCCATGAAGGCTCCTTTCTGGTGGCTTACAGCATCGAGGGCACAACCTGATCTGGCGGACGGTGGCCATCTTCGAAGGTCTTGATGTTGATGATAACCTTCTCACCCATTTCGATCCGCCCTTCCAGCGTGGCCGATCCCATGTGCGGCAAGAGCACAACGTTGGGCAGCTGCCGCAGTCGAGGGTTCACATCGGTGCCTTGCTCGTAAACGTCTAGCCCCGCGCCTGCGATTTCGCCCGCACGGATCATCCGCGTCAGGGCGTTTTCGTCGACAACTTCACCGCGTGACGTGTTAACAATCACGGCTGACGGCTTCATCAGCTTCAGTCGGCGTGCGTTCATTAGGTGGAATGTCGATGGGGTCGATGGGCAGTTGACCGAGATCACATCCATTCGCGCCACCATCTGGTCAAGGCTTTCCCAATAGGTTGCCTCCAGTTCCTGCTCGGTCTCGGGACGCAGCCGGCGACGGTTATGATAGTGCACTTGCATTCCAAACGCACTTGCCCGCCGCGCAACGGCCTGCCCGATCCGGCCCATGCCCAGAATACCTAAACGCCGCCCCCCGATGCGCCCGCCCAGAAAGGCGGTTGGAGCCCAGCCGGCCCAGTCACCCTGCTGCATCACGCTTAACCCTTCGGGAATGCGGCGCGTTACGGCCAGGATCAACGCCATTGTCATGTCGGCAGTGTCATCAGTCAGTACACCCGGCGTGTTCGAAACCAGAATGCCGCGCTGTCGGGCTGTGGACACATCAATATTGTCGACACCCGCCCCATAATTGGCGATCAGCTTAAGGTTTTCACCCGCCTGCCCCAGCAGGCCACCATCGATCGTATCGGTCACCGTGGGCACCAGCACATCGGCTTCCTGTACCGCGGCCACCAGCTCATCTCTTGTCATCGGCGTGTCGTCATCGCGCAGGCGCACGTCAAATAACTCGCTCAACCGGGTTTCCACCGCTTCGGGCAACCGTCGCGTTACGACAACACTCAGACGTTCTCTTGGCACCTTGGCCCTCCCACTGCTTTGCAAACAGACGCGCGCCATGGCATCGTGGCGCAGGATAAGGCGGGGCACAAGAACCCCAGTGGCATTGAGTCGACCTTTTTTCGAAACCGGATCAACAGGCATAAGAGCAGGCAGTCAGTGAGTGGTATTCGACCGGTAAAGCGCCAATGTCTGGCGGCGATATCCGTATTTCTGGTCATGTTCAGCTCTTGGGCTGCGCATGCCGAGGACAAGCGCGGATCGGTTACCAACCTTCCCCTGCCCCGCTATGTGTCAATGAAAGCCGCCGAAGGGAACGTTCGGCGCGGGCCGTCGCTAAGCCATCGAATCGACTGGGTCTTCAAACGGCGCGGTATGCCACTGCAGGTGACGGCGGAGTACGGCAACTGGCGCAAAGTTCAGGACCGAGACGGGGCCGGTGGCTGGGTTCACTATGCTCTGTTGTCAGGTGTGCGCACGGTACTGATCGAATCTGACATGCTGCCCGTCTATACCCGCCCCGACCCCAACTCGCCCGTGAATGCACATTTCGAGACCGGCGTCGTGGCCCGCCTTGGCACGTGTTCGCTGGACTGGTGCCGGATCACGGCGGGTGGCTATCGGGGCTGGACTTTGAAGGCGAATCTTTGGGGTGTCGACCCTTCAGAGATCCGCGAATAAGACACCTGCCCAGGGTTGCGCTGATCACCTTTTGCAAAAGGTTTGAATTCACTGCCGGTTTAAGTTGTAACTGAGGCAAACGGAGGATTCCATGCGCGCAGTTACCTATTCCGCTTTCGGAGACGCAGTCAAAGTCTTGCATCTTCAAGACCTTCCCCCGGTTCCTCCCGGTCCGGGTGAAGTTACTGTCGAGTTGGCATTTTCAGGCGTCAACCCATCCGACATAAAGGCCCGCGCCGGAACCCGACCGGGCGTGACGGAACCTCCTTTCCCTTTGATCATCCCCCATAGCGACGGCTCTGGCGTGATCACAGCTGTCGGCGACAGCGTTCCCGCATCTCGGATCGGGCAGCGCGTGTGGGTCTGGAACGGGCAATGGCAACGCGCATTTGGAACAGCCGCCAGCCACATTACCTTGCCCAGCGCTCAAGCCGTTGAATTACCAGATTCAGTGTCATTCGAGACTGGTGCGGTTCTGGGTATTCCTGGACTGACGGCCTGCCACGCTGTTTTCTCAGGGGGCACTCCCAAAGGGCATACGATTCTGATTCACGGTGGTGCTGGTACGGTCGGGTATCTGGCTGTTCAGTTGGCAAAATGGGCGGGCGCACGCGTCATCGCAACCGCCAGCCGCCGCAACTTCGACCGGGTGAAATCGGCTGGCGCGGATGTGGTGCTTGACTACAACAGCCCAGATCTTGCTGATCAGATATTGGGCGCAAATGACGGGCGCACAATCAGCCGCGTCATCGATGTCGAATTCGGAGCAAATATCGAAACGAACACCGCCGTAATTGCCGAAAACGGCCGCATCAACGCCTACGGCTCAGCGCAAAACATGGCACCGGTTTTCCCTTTTGGGCCAATGATGTTCAAGGCTGTAACGCTCGAGATGATCCTGATATATCTCTTGCCAGCAAATTTACGCTCTGCCGCCATTGAGACCCTACACAATGCACTGACCGAAGGTGCCCTGACCTGCCCTGTCCAGAGAGTCTTTACACTAGAAGACTGCGCTGCCGCTCATGACATGGTTCAGGATGGGAACCGCGTCGGGGCAGTGTTGGTTGCTACCAAATGAACACGCCAAAAATTTTTCCGGCCGTCACATTTTTTTGCCAAATAGCTCTTGAACCCCGACAGCAACAATCGTAGACAGCCGCTCACCGTTGGGGTGTAGCCAAGTGGTAAGGCAGCGGTTTTTGGTACCGTGTATCGTAGGTTCGAATCCTACCACCCCAGCCACCCACTCACTAATCTTCAGCTCACGAGAGTTTGCGTCGATATTGCTGCGTGATTTCCGCACCTTGGCTCAAGCAACTTTCGACAGAGACATGGGATAGGCAGTAAAAACGGCCGATTTCGGCCCTTAATCTCGGTTTGCCAATTCGGCGGTACGAGTTTGGTAGATTTTGGAGAGGTTTTGCTCAGAGCTTAGCAAACCGTTCGCGTTGCTCAGACCAGAGAGCCGGGACGCCTGACCTGATGAGATAGTTAGACGTGAGGCCATCCGGCTGTTCGCCTAATGCGATGGAGTCGAGAATGTCCGGCGCCAGCATCGCCAGATCGACTACATCCTGAACGCGGCGCTTGGATGTGCTTTCCGTCTTTGCGATTTCGGTAAAGGTCTTTCCGCTCTTGATCATAGCCATCCACCGCTGCGCTTTGACGATGTTCTGAACCAGAGTGAGATCCGCCTCCGAGGGTGCGTCTCCCAGATGTAACTTCAGCTCGACTCCTCGTCGGCGCATCCGGAACGGAGCTTCGATGCACAGGGCAGATATGTCTAACCGATCTAGTTTGCACTCAAGCTGCTCGGCTATTTCCCTGTGGCCAAGAAGAACAGTCACCTGGCCTGGTTTGAGATCAACTCGCGCGACAAGAGCAAGGCACTGTTTCGCACTTTGAATGGATTGCAATTTCGTGGAGATGCCCGGGATCTCTGCGGCAGATACGTCCCGCAGGAGGGCTATAGCAAAATCCGGACAGCTCAGGTTTTTTCTGATGACGTCAGCGATCAAAGTTTCCAGTTCATCCGCAGGCAGACGCCAAGCATCTGGATGCTTCTGGCTGCGGCCCTTCACCAGTCGGTGGGAGATGTAGTACCGCAGGCGTGTGCCATTCTTCCTGCTGTGGCTGGGTGTCAGGCGGTCGCCGGTTTCATCGAACAGCTTGCTAGCCAATAGGGATCGCCGGGCTTTGCTTTTGGCCCCTCGCGATTTTGCGGCCCCGTCTTGCAGCATCTGCTGAACCCGGTCCCAGACGTCAGGCGCGATGATCGCAGGATGCTGACCGTTATAAACTTGGCCTTTGTGACGAATCCGCCCGGCATAAATCGGGTTGCTCAGAATATGATGGATATGCCCGCGATCAATATGAATACCGCCAGACACCAGCCCTTCCCCACGCACGCGCCGCCGAGATCTGAGGTCCGTCGCGTCTGCGCACTCTTTCACAACGCGGATGAGGCCATGCTCAAGATAGAGATCATAGAGTGCTTTAACAGTCGCCGCTTCCTCCGGCTCAATCTTCAGCGTCCGGCCATCTGCCTGATAGCCTAAAGGGACGTTGCCACCCATCCAAAGCCCCTTGCGCTTAGAAGCAGCTATTTTGTCGCGGATGCGCTCAGCCGTGACCTCTCGCTCAAATTGCGCAAAGCTGAGCAGAACATTCAATGTGAGCCGCCCCATGCTGGTCGCTGTATTGAAGCTTTGCGTGACCGACACAAACGACGCTTCGGCTTGATCCAACCGTTCCACAAGCTTTGCGAAGTCCGCCAGTGAGCGGGTCAACCGGTCGATCTTATAGACCACGATTTGATCGACGCGTTTGTCATCAACGGCTTGCATCAACCCCTGCAAGGCGGGGCGCTCGAGATGTCCGCCGGAGATCCCGCCATCGTCGTAGCGATCCGGGAGCAGCTCCCATCCTTCATGCTTCTGGCTAGCGATGTAGGCTTCGCAGGCCTCTCTTTGCGCATCCAGAGAGTTGAAGTCCTGCTCAAGCCCTTCTTCCGAGCTCTTGCGGGTATAGATCGCACAGCGGACCCGGCGCATCACTGGACCCCGAAGAAGCGCGGGCCGGACCAATGGGCGCCGGTGATATACTTGGCGATGGCTGACAGCGAACGCCAGGTTTTACCGTCCATGACGTACCCACCCTCAACGACCTCGACCTGGTAAGTCCGCCCGTTCCATTCTCGAACAAGCTGAGAACCGGGCTTGGCGGTCGTGGTCAACGTTTTCCCAGCTGCAATCTGCTTCAGTCGTCGGGTGGTTTTAACAGACACACCGCCCAGCGCCCTGTTCTGCGTTTCCCAGATTAGCACCCGCTTCATGAACTGTGGCGAAAGATACTTCGGTGGTGAGCGCCCGAAGGTCTCTCGCCATCGGTCGAGGCACGCTGCGCGATCAAGGGCTTCGATCTCTGATATTTGGATCGAAACATCTTCGTTTTGCTCCGCTTTCATTGGTTGCCCTGCATTTCGACAATTCGGTAGATCGATCCCTTGTCGGTCTCCGCCCTGTCGACCACACGTCCTGCTTTGCGCTGCGCGGATATCGCCGCCCGAGCCGTATGCGGTTGCCAGCCGAAGGTCTGTTGAAGTTGTGCGATTGTGACGCCGGACTTCCGCGTCAGCATTTTGTACAGCTGCTTTTGGCGGGTCGGCTTTTTGGCAACCTTCGTGTTTCTGTCCGAATTTTGGGTTGCCGCAATTGGTGTTGTCATCGTGTTTCTCCACTCTGAGGGCAAAGGTTTATTCCTCGCCCTGTACTGAGTGGAGCCCAGTGATCCCGGGCGTATTCGACACAGACAGTACCGCTCTGAACCGTCGTGAAGTCCAGTCCATTCAAGGAGAAAGCCCGAACTTTTTTTAGATCAGTGGGTAATGGCTTCCGTGCCCACTTTCCGACCACAAGCGGTCATCTGACGGAAAGACTCAGATGACTGCATCGAGCCCAATGTTGCCGATGCTGCGCGTCGAAAGAATGTCTGCAATAGTGATGGGATCATCTGATCCGATAATTCCGGTAGGAAACGCCATGAATTTTGTGAAACCGCTTACTCTTGTGAAAGACATAGAGAAGTCCAAGTGCTTCCGGCCTGCCTTAGTCGTATCTGCCAGCTTCTCGATGTCTCATGTCCCGGGATAAGTTTGCCGCGATGACGTCGCTCAAAATCCGACAGGCAACAGTTGCCGATGTAATTCCGCTCAGTGGGTTGATCCGACGCACAATTCGCGTTTCAAATTTCAAGGACTACGATCAAAAGTCAATCGACAGGTTGTGCACGATTTTTGAGCCGGAGCCGGTCACCAAAAGAATTGAAAACGAGTTAATTCTTCTTTGCTTCATGGGCACCGAACTCGTTGGAACGGTGGGTCTGAGAGATGACTATCTGCGTTCAATGTTTGTAGACCCTGAGTACCAGGGGCGAGGGTTGGGCAAAATGCTGGTTGCAAGAATAGAAGAGGAGGCGCGACAAAGGGCAATCCCGGAAATGATGCTTCATTCCTCACTGACCGCGCGAGAATTTTATTTGGCCCTCGGCTATGAATTTGTGGAATTCCAAACGTACCCGGAGGGACCATTCGTTTTGATGAGAAAGCCGCTCTTATAGCGATTTGCTGGAAACAAAATGAAGGCAAGAAGCGCGGTCGTCAAACAGCTCAATGAGCGCCTGAGAACGACTTTGCAGTACGAAAAGTTGGCACAAAGTTTGCCCGATGTATCGCGGCCCCCCATTTGAATCATCAGCATAGAGCAGACATTTGTTTCTGCGATGCCGACGGCTGTTTTGTCCGCATCTCGGACATTGCAAACTCGGTTTTGAAGGACCGCTTTGGGGCTGAAGCGGATACTGAACTATTAGGTCCGAAATCAGGCCCACGCCCTTCAACTTGGCATAATTTGGCTTACCGGTCACAAGGCCGAAGCCTAAGCGCCGAGGTGCTGTAAATAGTGCCCATCAACTTGTAACACCCTAATATCAATTGACGCCGGTCGCGCTAGTCACACTTGCGTTCCACACCAATCCACTTATGACAGTGCCGTCAAATGACCTGAGGGAAAGCTTGCAATGCGCATGCGCGATACGTTCATCAAACCGATGCATCCCGAAGGCATTAGGTTTGTCGCAATCTTTGCCGCCATAACGGTCGGTCTGTTTCTCTTGTCCGACATTCTGGGCTGGATTGGCGTCGGCTTCACGGTTTGGTGTTACTATTTCTTTCGCGATCCTGAACGTGTGCCACCGACAGAAGAAGGCCTGATTGTTAGCCCGGCGGACGGGGTGGTTTCGCTGATCGAACCTGCGGTACCGCCGAAAGAACTTGGGATGCCCGACACACCTCTCACCCGTGTCAGCGTGTTCATGAGTGTCTTCAACTGTCATGTGAACCGGACCCCCATTGAAGGGGAGATTACCGCAGTTGCCTACCGCCCCGGCAAGTTTTTCAATGCATCCCTGGACAAGGCCAGTGCTGATAACGAGCGCAACAGCTTGCGTATTCGTATGACAAACAATCAGGATCTGGCTGTTGTCCAGATTGCTGGTCTAGTGGCCAGACGGATCGTCTGCTTCGTAAAACCAGGCGAAGCGCTTAAAACCGGAGAGCGATTTGGATTGATCCGGTTCGGGTCTCGGCTGGATGTTTACCTTCCGGATGGCGTGGATCCACAAGTGCGTGTCGGACAAACGATGATTGCGGGTGAAACCGTCCTTGCCAGTTTATCTATGTCTAAAGAAAAATAGGTAGGCGGATCAATGGGAGACCCCCCCAAACAGGAAGAGACCGGGTTTGCGCTAATCCATTTGCTGCCCAATGCGCTGACCATAACGGCCATTTGCGCGGGCCTGTCAGCAATCAGATTTGGTGTTCAGGGTAACTACGTACTCGCGGTCCAGTTGATAATTGCTGCCTGTGTGCTTGATGGATTAGATGGGCGCATTGCGCGCCTACTCAGCAGTGACAGCAAGCTGGGGGCCGAGCTTGACTCTCTTGCAGATTTTCTGAACTTCGGAGTGGCTCCGCCGCTCGTTCTCTATTTTTGGGTCCTACAGGATATACCCAGCGCGGCGTGGATTGCGGTATTGTTCTTTGCTGTGTGCTGCGTCATGCGCCTTGCCCGGTTCAATGTGAGCAGCAAATCCGAGACATGTGATCAGGACAGTGCCTATTTCGAGGGGGTCCCCGCCCCTGCGGGGGCGCTTCTGGTCATGTTGCCAATGTATTTGTCTTTCGCTTTCGCCGATGCCCCGTTGCTGCCGAGTGTATTGATCTGCCTTTACATGGTGATCATCGGTCTTCTGCTCATCGGTCGCATACCAACATGGTCTTTCAAGGCCACGCGGATTTCTCGCGAGAACGTGAAGTTTTTGCTCATCGGTGTCGCTGTTGCGGGGGCGGCGCTGCTGACATTTGCCTGGGCCACGCTCATCGCTCTTTGTGTCGGGTATGTGGGAATGGTCGCCTGGGCATGGCTCGACAGGGAATTACCTTCTAACCGTTAAGGACTCGATATGGACATCAAGGCCGTTCAAACCTCTTACGCTCGCTGGGCGCCCGTCTATGACAGGACGTTTGGGGCTGTCACCAATGTCGGGAGACAGCACGCGGTTGAATACATCAATAGGCGTCCCGGCAAGGTTCTGGAGGTTGGCGTGGGCACCGGACTGTCCCTGGAACATTACGGGGCCGAGACGCTGGTGACAGGGATCGATTTCAGCGAAGACATGTTAGAAAAGGCCCGCGACAAGGTTCAGGCCATGTCACTAAAGCATGTCAAAGCACTGGTGCAAATGGATGCCCGAACGATAGAATTTCCCGACAACCATTTCGACACGGTTGCAGCGATGCATGTGCTGTCCGTCGTTCCGGAACCGGAAACGGTGATGGCGGAAATAGCGAGGGTCTGCAAACCGGGTGGCAGAGTGGTGATCACCAACCATTTCCAACGTAAGCGAGGGCTGCTTGCATCTATGGAACGCATATTTGCCCCGCTGGCAAATACAATCGGCTGGCATTCTGATTTCGAGATCGAGACGGTGCTGCAAGAGGATATGCTTGCCGTCGAAGAGCAAAGGCCCCTTCCACCGCTGGGGATGATGACCTTTCTGGTGCTGAGGAAATCTGAAGCCGCGTAGTACCCAGTACCTTTGGCCGCTTTTTCAGTTTCGGGCAGCCGAGCCAGTACACATATGTCAATTCATCTCGGAGCTAGATCGTTGGCCACGTCATTGCATTTCAGATGTTCTGACCACAAGAGGCGCCTTGGTCGCGTCAGAGATTTCTTCCGTCATAGATTACCTCAGGTAGGCGAAGAGCGTCCAACTCATCGATGCATCCGAGGTTAACTCGATAGTGGCCCGGGTTCAGCCGCGTCTCGACGAATGTATGAATTCCACAGCGATTGCAAAAATAGTGCCGCGCCGTTTCTGTGCCAAATTGGTAAGTTGAGAGAACACCCTGCTCACACCTGATTTTTATATCTTCAGGCGGTACCACTGTTGCACTCATCACCATGCCTTTACGGGAACATAATGAACAATCGCATCGCATTGCATGATCGATGTCCGGAACCGAAAATGTGAATTCTACAGAACCGCAATGACAGCTGCCTCGAAATTGTTTCACCTTTCACTCCACCGATTGAATGCGGAAAGAGCGCCCACAAACGATCTGTAGGCACTCAGTGACTATTCAAACTTTATTCGGCCACCATTGGGTCTGCATCCGGAACTGTAGAGGTAACACCAACTGCGTTCCGGCGGCTATCGTTGATGATTACCTTGATCAGAGCAAAGCCGATCAACACCATTGCCAGCCTCCCGGTCTTCTGGACCGGAAGGCGTAAGAGTATCAAACACTCTAGCGGAATTCGTTACCGCCCGAAGCATTTTTGATAACGTTTGTCACTACTGGAACCAACTGTCGACAACAGCCGAATTGTCTTCAACCCATTGCTTTGCAAATGCCTCGGGGTCCTTTTTCTCGACCGCCAAGGCAAAGGACATTTCCGAGAGCATCTCGGTCTCCAAATTGACATTGCTTAGCATTGCGACGGCATCAGGCTGCGCGCTTTCCAGGCTGGTCGCGTAGCTGACATGAAGATCGTCAGTATCCCAGGCGACACCGGCAGTTGATTTCTCCAACCAGCCCGGGATCGAGTTGGGCGGCACGATAATCCACTTTGAACTAACGTGTGCTGGCTCGTTCAGAACAACAAGGTCGTGCACTTCGAACATGTAGTGCGGTTGATAGCAATAGAATACGACATTCTCATTCCGCCCGGCAGCAGCCCCCAGTTCTGCCAAGGCGTCGGCTTCGTCCATGATTCGGAGGCTCATAGTCTTGTGATAGCCGTAAGAACGTGCACGGACCTGTTCGATGGAAGTGGAAGTCCAACCTTCTGCACCGATCCAGACTTCACCTTTTCCGTCTCCGTTACTATCAAATTTCTGAGCCATTTTCGGATCGGAAAGCTGCTTGATATCCGTGATACCGGTGCGTTCCGCCGTGTCCTTTGTCACGCACATTCCTTGCGCCCCCTTGGGGCCACTGGACTTTACCTGAACCGTTTTTCGGCCGTCGACATATTCCCGCCGAAGGTAGTCAAGACTGGGCAGCCAGACCTCAGGATGCACATGCAGGGTTCCGGCATCCATAGCCGCAAACATGGCTGCATTGGTGCTGTCCTGTAATTCGACGTCCAAGTCCAGCCGACTTTCCAAGGCAACCTTCAGAATATGTGCGGTGGCTTCCCCCGATGGCCAGTTCGGGACGCCAATGACCATGTCGGCCGCCGAGGCTGTGGAGGCGGCAGTTACCGCGGACGCCACACTGATAGCTGCAAAAGATTTACTCGTTTTCATCTCCAAGTCCTTTCATCACTATCAAGTTTCATTCCGCAGCAGATGCCGGGGCGGTGGTCGGAACACCTTCGGCAAGTCTTCGGCTATCGTTGTAGATCGCCTTGATCAGTGCAAAGCCCATCAGAACCATCGCCAAACTGAATGGCAAAGCTGCAATTACCATGGCGGTTTGAATGGCTCCCAGGCCCCCTATGACAAGCAGGGCTCCGACCACCAATGCCAGAGCGACACCCCAGAAATAGATGTGAGGCTTGGCTTTCGGGCCGTCGTCGCCCGCGGCGTTGATTGTATTTACGATCAAAACAGCGGAGTCTGCCGTGGTCACGAGATATGTCAAAAGAAGTACCACAACGATAACTGAGAAGACCCATGTCAGATTGTCGTTGAGAATAACGGCCAGTGTCGCAAACAGCTGGTCTGAGATTCCCGCGCCCAGAATCGAGCCCCCAGCCTCACCTGTAAGTTCAAGGTGGATGGCCGTACCGCCAACAAAGGCGAACCAGATGAAACACATCATTGCCGGGACAAGCATTGCACCCAACACGAACTCGCGCACTGTGCGCCCTCGCGAAACCCTGGCAAGAAACAGACCAACGAATGGGGTCACCGCGATCCACCAGGCCCAGTAAAAGACCGTCCAGCCGCCTTGCCAGCCGGCGAGTGCGGCGCCCGTTTCGGTTCCATCATCTGACCAGACGGTAAAGCTGATTCCCGGCAGCGCCAGCAGGTAATCCCAGATACCGACAAACATGGCCTGCAGACTAAAGAATGTTGCACCGAAAATCAGGAAGAACGCCAACAAGAAAAAGCTCAGCCCCATATTGATATTGGAGAGCCATTTGATCCCCTTGCCGACACCGGAAAGTGCGGACAGGGTCGATGCACCCATGATAACCACAAGGGCGAAGATGATGGCGGCAAAGGACGCTTTTTGTGTTCCTCCCTCACCGGTCACCAACAACCAGTCACCGAAACCAATCCGGTTAAGGCCGGCTACAAACTGCTCGACACCAAAGCCAAGGGTCTGGGCAACGCCCAGGATAGTTGCCACCACGGCTACGATATCGATGACATGACCAATCGGGCCCGAAAGCGACTTGCCGAAAAGCGGGATAAGAGCGGTGCGCACCGTAAGTGGTAGATTTCTGCGATAAGAGAAGTAGGCGAACCCCAGCCCGGCAATCGCGTAACACGCCCAGGCCGATAGCCCCCAGTGCGCAAATGACCAGATATAAGCCGACCTTACGGTCTCTACCGATTGCGCGGAAACCTCTCCCATAATTACGTGGGGGTTGTTCTGAAAGTGGTAAATCGGTTCGGCCGTCGCAAAGGTCAGCATCCCAATGCCGATCCCGGCGCTGAACATCATTGAAAACCATGAGAAATTCGAAAATTCAGGCCTTTCATCGTCCTGGCCCAGCCGAAGTCTGCCGGAAGCCGGCAATGCCGCAAGAACAAGGCAGAGTATCAGGAAAAACGCTACCGCGTAGATGTACCAAGAGTTAAAGCTCGCCAGAATTAAGCCATTCAATGCTCCTAGTGTCTCTGCAGCACTCTCCGGAAAGGCCACGGCCCACACGATGAGCAAACCCACCAAGATTTTCGCGGACACGGCAACGTTCTTTGAGAACCCTGCGTAAAAGCCGCTCTCTGAAACTGGAATGTCCAACTCGCCTAAAGGTGGTTTCATACTTTCCTCCATTGTATGCTAATTTCGAACCGTCAGCGGACCGTGTCATGGGTTTGCTGGCGGGCTTTGGATATTGCGAATGCCAGCTAGGCCGTTTCTCCCATCAGGCGCTTATCGAGCGGGTAGGTCGAAATCGTTTCGAACCCGCTTTCAGTCACAACTCCCTGATCCTCCAGCTTGACCATGTGGTCGCCGCCGACCTCACCCACCAGCGCTTCGACACACAGCGTCAGCCCGGGTTCGAGAATGGCGTCGAAGGCGCCGTCCACCAGTCGGTCGGGATAGGCGATCAATGGCCATTCGTCGCACAGGCCCACACCATGCATCGGAGAGGAATATTTCAGCGCCTGATACTTGTCCTGCAGCACATGCAATGAGCGTGTCAGCTCCTCCATGTGGAGGCCGGGGCGCAGGAGCGCCGTGTTGTAGCGGATGTGCTCGACGGCCTCGGCGTAACTCTCGCACATATGTTTCGGCGCCAGTTCGTCACCGATCCACCATGTACGGCTGAGGTCCGCGCAAATGCCATATGGCCCGATCAGATCAGTGTCGAAGGCGAGGATCTCGTTCTCGGCGATGACCCGGGGCCCACATTCCTGAAACCACGGGTTCGTGCGTGGCCCCGAGGTGAGCAGCCGTGTTTCGATCCATTCGCCGCCACGCTTGATGTTCTCGGCATGGAGCACGGCCCAGACATCGTCCTCGGTCACCCCGCCGTTTGGAATTTCTGCGCGCGCGAACTCTTCCATGGCGGCCATCGAACGCTCGCAGGAATGAATGGCGCAGCGCATGGCGCGTAACTCGTGCTCGGTCTTGATGCCCCGTGTGCGTTCGGTGACTTCCTCGCCGTCGCGATACTCCAGCCCCGCTCGGCGGATCGCGTCCAGTCCCGCAGGCTGGATCTTGTCTATCCCGATCTGTGTATAGCCCGGCGCATGGGTGGCCAGCAGGTCCGCCACCTCAGCAGCGAAGGCGTCGGCCGCTGGCCCAATCCGGTCGCCACGGGCGAAATAGAACATGTCAGCGCCAGATCGGCTCTCGCGGACGAGCGGATTATACTCGGCGAGGAACGGCGCGTTCTTGTAATCCCAAAGCACCATGTATCCGTCGGCACAGAGCAGGCAGGCCCGGAACGGGTTGTGGGTGTTCCACAATTGCATGTTCGTCGTGTCGGTCGCATAGCGGATGTTCAGCGGATCGAACATCAGCAGACCCCCATAGCCGCGGGCCACGATGGCGTCGGTCAGGCGCTTGTGGCGGGCCTTGCGCATCTCGGTCAAATCGGGCAGCGCCAACCCCGCCTCGCGCCATTCAGCATGGGCAAGTGCGGTCGGCCCAATCTCGACCCGGTCGCCGTCATTTGCCGTCCCATCGCCAAGACGAAAGCCCTGGCTAGGGTCAATCTTGCGCCGATCACTGTAATGGGTGTTCATTTTGTGCTTTCCTTTCAGACGCTTGATTGCAAGCAAAAAAAGCCGCGTCCCGACTTGCGCGGCCTTTCATTCAAGCTGCGTTCATAGCTTGATCTGCGAAGTCCCCCCATTGTCGTAAGCGGGGTGCGATTTTCTGCGGTATTGTTGATCGGGACACCGAAGGCATAAGAGATCGTTCTGTGTTCTGCTTTGCCGCCGACACAGTTTAGTTCCGTAGTGACCAGTGTTGTCTGAGTTGATTGCAACGCCGTTCTCCGAAGCTAGTGCGCAAGCACAACCTTTTCTTCTCGAGGCGCTATGCCGAAGTGCCTTCTGTAGTGTTTGGAGAACACGCTTTGTGTTGAGAATCCGCAGGCCGTAGCAACGTCGATCACGCGCATCTGGGTTTGCTGCAGCAATACGCGTGCCCTCTCGAGCCTTAGAACCATCATGTAGGTTTTTGGGGTCATTCCCAGATATCGGCTAAACAACCTTTCAAGTTGCCGTGTCGATATCCCAACCTGACGAGCGATAACCGACGGTGAAACAGGCTCTTCCCAGGTTTCCTGCATATAGCTCAGTGCTTTGGACAACTTTTCGTTCCGGTGTTTCGAACCGTAAAGGCTGGACATACTCTGACGACAATTTCCATCACGCATAGAGCCACAAAGGAGTTGGTCAGCGACCTGACTGGATGTTTCCGGGCCCGCCTTTTCGCGGATCACGGAAGAAAAAAGGTCCAGAGTAGCGGCTCCCCCCCCACAGGAGACGATGTTGGATGTCTCTTCAAAAATTGTGCAGGCAGGCTCCAGATCCAGATAGCCTTCCTCAAAGACAGGCTTCATTCTCCAGTGCGCGCTGATGCGCCCCTCGTTCGCTATGCCGATCCGGGCGAGAAACAGTGCGCCACCTCCCAGTCCGAAAAACCGTGCTCCAAGTCGTGCGGCTTGCCGTAGCCAGGCCGCAGTCTTCCCGGATTTGGGGTAGTCTTGGGAATTAAAGGCGCAGCAAACAACGATGCAATCCCCACGTCGTACATCAGGCAAGGCGCCATCGGCTGTCACTGTCAGCCCTGAAGAAGATTCTATGCTATCCCCTGTTTCGCTGGCTGTTTTCCATTGAAAGAAAGCCTTACCCAATGCTTCGTTGGCGGCGGCCAGAGAGTCGATACCGGATCCCAGTTCCAATGCAGAGAACCCGGGCATCAATAAGAATACGAAGCGGTTCACCTCAACAAGTTCACTTAGAACCACATCTATGTCTTTCTCTGGCCGCCCCATGGTTTTTCTCCTGATCAAGAACGCATGTTTGCGCCGTTGGCGTCGTAGATTGGTCCTGCCAGAACCAGCGCATCGTAGAAGTTGCCCAGAATTTCCACTTGAAGCGTCGTTCCCGGCGTTGCGAACTCGGCTGCGACGTAACCCATCGCCATCGACTTGCCGACATGGTGCGCATAGCCGCCCGAGCTGACGTAGCCGACCGGTTCACCATCTTTCAGGATCGCCTCGTCATGGGCCACGTCGATCCCCTCGACGTCGATGGTCATTGTCACCAACTTCTGCGAGACGCCTTCATCGCGGGCTTTCAGCGTTGCTTCTTTGCCGACGAAGTCCTTCTTCCAGTTGATGAAGTCATCCATGCCGGATTCGACAGCGTCGAAGTCGGGACGGTATTCCATCGTCCAGACACCCCAGCCCTTCTCGAGTCGCATCGACAGCAACGCACGCGCGCCGTACCAGCGATAGCCCAGATCGGCGCCGGCCTCTTCGATGGCGTCTGCCAGACGCATCAGGTATTGCGGTTTGCAATAGATTTCGTAGCCCAATTCGCCAGAGAAGCTGATCCGGTTGATGATCACCGGCACGCCGCCGACAAAGGTCTGGCGCAGGTCACGGAACTTGAAGGCTTCGGCTGAAACATCGTCACGGGTGATCCGGGCCAGCAGGTCCCGCGATTTCGGGCCGGACAGGGCAATCCCGTGCCAGTCGTCCGAAACGTTGGCATAAGAAATGCCTGCGGGCAGGTCTTTTTCGAACCAGCGGCGGTGTGCTTCCTGCATTGCGCCGGAACCGAACAGCATAAAGTGATCCTCGGCCAGGCAGGCAACCGTCAGATCGCCGTAAAGCTTGCCCTTGGGCGTCAGCATCGGCGTCAGCGCCAGGCGTCCGGGCTTGGGAACAAAGCCGGCTAGGATATGGTTCAGGTATTCGCGAACACCATCACCCTTGAACTCATGCTTGGCAAAGTTGGCGATCTCAATGCCGCCGACAGCTTCGCGCACGGCCTTGATTTCCCGGGCGACATAGTCGTGCGACCGGTTGCGTTCAAAGGTTGGAACCTCGTGCGCATCTTCCGGGCCGTCGGCATACCAGAGTACGTTTTCGAGGCCGAAACCCTGATCCATCACCGCACCCTTGGCGATCATGCGATCATAAAGCGCGGTCGTCTTCTGCTTGCGGCCCTTGGGCAGGGTTTCGTTCGGGAAGGTCATCACGAACCGGCGTTCGTAGTTTTCCGACGACTTGATTGTGCCCCAGTCCGGTGTCGCGAATTCACCAAAACGCGCCACGTCCATCGCCCAGACATCGATGGATGGCTCGCCGTCGATCATCCATTCCGCAAGGGTTAGGCCCACGCCGCCGCCCTGGCAGAAGCCTGCCATGACACCAACCGCCACCCAGTAGTTCTTCATGCCCGGAACAGGACCGATCAGCGGGTTGCCATCAGGACCAAACGTGAACGGACCGTTGATCACATCCTTGATCCCGGCATTGGCCATGGCCGGAAGACGCTCGAACGCGGTTTCCAGACGATCCGCCACACGATCCAGATCCGGTGGCAGCAGTTCATGACCGAAGTCCCAAGGTGTCCCGCCGACTTTCCACGGGGTCGCCTGGGCCTCATAGGTACCCAGCAACATGCCCTGCCCTTCCTGACGGCAGTACACGTTGGCCTCAAAGTCGATGCCGTGCGGTAGCTGCTGACCAAAGTTCACGACCTCGTCCATGCGCTCGGTGATCAGGTAATGGTGCTCCATCGGCTGAACCGGCAGATGAAGGCCCGCCATATGGCCCACCTCACGCGCCCACAGACCGCCGCAGTTCACGACGTGCTCGGCATTGATCGTGCCTTTGGGGGTGACAATGTCCCAGCTGCCGTCGGGGCGCTGTGTCATATCGGTGGCGCCACAGTGGGTGAAATACTGGGCGCCATGCGCCTTGGCCGCCTTGGCAAAAGCGTAGGTCGTGCCAGACGGGTCCAGATGGCCGTCCTGCGCGTCCCACAGAACCGCGTGATAGTGGTCCGGATCGATCAGCGGATGACGCTCAGCCAGTTCCTTGGGCGAGATGAATTCCTGATCCAGGCCCATGTAACGCGCTTTCGAACGCTCGCCCTTCAGGTAGTCATACCATTCCTTGGTAGAAGCGGCGTAGAAGCCACCGGTCTGATGCAGACCAACAGATTGGCCGGACAGTTCTTCGATCTCTTTGTAAAGATTGATCGTATATGATTGCAGGCGCGAGATATTCGGATCCGAGCTGATGGTGTGGATACCGCCGGCCGCGTGCCAGGATGAGCCGGATGTCAGCTCGTCACGTTCAAGCAGGACCGCATCCTTCCAACCGAACTTGGCCAGGTGGAACAGGATCGAGCAACCAACAACGCCGCCGCCAATAACAACGACTTTGGCGTGCGACGGCAGTTTCTTTCCGCCTGTGGACTCGTCGGTCTGAATAGTAGGCATATTTCGTTTTTCCTCAGGAATTCAGCTTTCACTCTGACTGCATTTGGGTGCACACTCCTCGTTTTGACCCAAAGCATCTATCTCGGTGAAAAGGGGTTCTCTTCTTTGCAGTGGATTGCTGGTCGGCAGAACGATCCCGGTCATCGCGATCGTCCTGCCGAACCTGCAAATGTCAGAAATCCGTGGCAGCGCCACCCTCGGCCTTGCGTTTGGCAACAAAGGCGTCAAGCTCGTCTTTTATCGCCGGATCCAGGGCTGGGGCTTCGTAGGAGGCAAGGCGGTTTTTCCACTCTGCGTTGGCACGCTCGATCGCAATCGGCGATCCGGCCTCCTGCCAGGTCTCAAAGTTGCGCCAGTCACTCAGGATTGGCGAATAGAAGGCGTCGCGATAACGCGCCTGGGTGTGTTCAGTGCCAAAGAAGTGACCCGCTGGCCCGACCTCATTGATGGCTTCCAGCGCCAGGTCTTCCGGGCTGGTCGAAACCGGCTGAAGGAATTCCGTGATCATCTGCAGCAGGTCGATATCAAGCATCACCTTCTCATACGAGCAGCACAGCCCTCCTTCGAGCCACCCTGCCCCGTGCATCAGCATGTTGGCGCCGCCATTGATGGCACCCCAAAGCGAGAAGACCGCCTCGTATGCCGCTTGCGAGTCAACCGTATTGGCCGCGCACACATTCGAAGAGCGATACGGAATGCCGTAGCGCCGCGCCAGCTGTCCGCCGATATGCTGCGCTTTCATGTATTCCGGCGTACCAAACGCGGGCGAGCCGGTCTTCATATCCACGTTCGACGTGAAGCCGCCATACATCACCGGCGCGCCTGGCCGCACCATCTGGGTAAAGGCCACACCCGCCAGAGCTTCGGCGTTTTGCAGGGTTACGGCACCGGCAATCGTAACGGGCGCCATCGCCCCTGCCAGCGTGAAGGGTGTGATTACAACAGGCTGGCCCATCTCGGACAACGCCATCACGCCCTGCATCATCGGAATATCGAGCTGCAGAGGAGAGTTCGTGTTGATGATCGAGAACATGCAGGCCTGATCACGCATCTGGTCATGGGTCAGACCATGGGCAATCCGCGTCATCTCGATTGCATCGGAGACACGCTCCTCACCAAGTGAGTAGATGCAATAGGCCTTGTCGGTCAGCGTGATGTAATCCTGAATACAATCAAGATGGCGGATAGACGCGTGAATATCGACGGGTTCCACCGGATATCCACCTGTCACATGCAGAACATTGTGCATCTGGGCCAATCGCAGGAAGTTGCGAAAATCTTCCTGATTGCCCGCGCGCCGACCCCGATCCGTATCCGAGCAATTCGGCGCGCTTGCCATCATGTTGAATACAATGTTGTTTCCGCCCATGGTCACGTTGTGCTGGGCGTTTCGCGCGTGCAGTGTGAATTCAGACGGCACGCTTGCAATGGCTTCGTTGATCAGATCGGGATCGAAGCGCACACGCTCTTCACCGTCCCGGACATCGGCCCCTGCCTTTTTCATCACGGCGCGCGCGTCATCATGCAACACGTCCAGGCCGGTTTCTGAAAGCAGTTTCAGGGATGCCTGGTGAATATGCTCAACCTGATCATCCGAAATCAGCTCAACGGCCGGATAGGAACGCCTAAGCTGCGCGAACGGGCGCTGTACGATTGCCGGAGCTGGTGCCCCGCCATCACGGCGACGCCCTCGGCGTCCGCGCGCCTTTTGGGCCAGTTGATCAGTAGTCATCCGATAGTACCTTCATTGCCGGAGTTAAGCCTGAGAACGAGTGGTTTGGGCGTTACGCCTCAAGTCATTTACCGCTTAGGGCGGCAGGCAAAGAAACCTGACCGCGATTCGTCGCTCAATCCTGCGTGGGCCCGCGAACGGAAAAGTCCGCTATTACTTGGAGGTACCAGTCGCTGTTTCATTTTTGGTTTTCCAATATGCCGCACGAGATGCGGTATATTGGATAAATACCATGATTCAGTCAATACACTTTATAGGCCTTCTCAGACTGACGCTGTAGGTTCCTGATATTGAGTCGGCTGAGCCACGAGAAGGATGGCCTCCGTTTCTCCATCCGCCTCGTTGTTAATGCGATGATTGCAGTCACTGCGGTATCGCAATGTATCGCCCGCCTCAGCCCGAACAGTTCGTCCAGCGACCGTTACCGACAGTGAGCCGGACAGGCAGGTCAGGTGCTCGAAGGTTCCAGGCGCGTGGGGCTTTGAATCAAGCTCTGCTCCGACCTTCATGAGAAGCCTGTGCCACTCTACGGGAAGAACAGTGCGTCGCGGGCTCAGCATATAAATCTCGCATTTACCGTCCGCACTTCGCTGCATCGGCGTGGAATAGTGATGAAGATGCTCGATTGGATCCTCGCCACCAGGCGTGCCCTCAAGCAAGCTAAGGTCAACGCCAAGTGCCTGAGAAAGGGCCCAGACTATGGAAAAGGTCGGGTTGGTGGCACCCCTCTCAATGGCGGATAGCATCGATCGGGACACCCCTGTACGCTCAGAGAGTCGCTCAAGGGTCAAGCCCAGCGATTTCCTGGCTTCCTTCATAATTTTCCCAATTTCAGGTGTAGGTGAAGGTATGTTCATTCCGTAGTTCCACTATATTAGATTTTTGTTTACGAACGATGGAGGTCTTGCTAAATCCACAATATTAGAAATCTTGGAAAATGCCATGCTCTACTCAAGTACTCGCGGGAACGCACCCGCTCGATCCCTCCGAGAGTTGCTAAGCCGTGGAACTGCAGAAGATGGCGGTCTTTACGTGCCTGAGGCCTGGCCCGAACTTACATCCAGCGAATTGGCCACGCTGGGCGGACGGGCCTACGACCAGATTGCATCGGATGTTCTGGCACTGTTTGGCGGAGCTGAGTGGCAACAGTGCGACTTCCCCACAGGCATAAGAAAAGCGCTGGCCGGTTTCGAACGCAATGATGGCCCACCCCTCTCTCGCCTGAATGACCAGCTGTGGAGCATGGAGCTTTTCCATGGCCCCACACTCGCTTTCAAGGATTACGCCCTCGCCCCTTTGGCGGAAGCGATCGATCGGGAACTCACAATCACTGACAAACGCGCGACCGTACTCTGCGCAACGTCGGGAGATACTGGCGCAGCCACCGCAAATGCCTTTGCGGGACGTTCGCGAGCCAATGCAGTAATTCTGTTTCCGGAGGGCCGCGTCTCTGATGTTCAACGCAAGCAGATGACCTGCCTGGGAGCCGCAAACGTTCAGGCAATTTCCGTTCGAGGCGACTTTGATGACTGCCAAAGCATAGTCAAAAACCTGTATCAATGCGAAGTTGCCAAAGAATATAGCTATACGGCTGTGAATTCGATCAACCTGGCCCGGATCCTCCTTCAGACGTCCTACTACATTTACGCTTCGGTCAAAATCCACAACGATTACGGCCAACACGTGAACTTTGCTGTCCCCAGCGGGAATTTTGGAAATGTCTTTGCGGGCTATATCGCGAAGCAAATGGGCGCTCCCATCGGGAAGTTGATCGTCACTTCGAACGAAAATGATGTCCTTCCCCGGCTGTTCGAGACTGGTATGATGTCGAAGGCAGAGACAATACCGACGATCTCGCCGAGCATGGATATTCAGGTTTCCAGCAACTTTGAACGAATGCTGTGGATTCTGAAAGGACGCGACGGGAACGCAACGCGTGACATGCAAACGCAGCTCGCTGAGAGGTCTTTTTACGAACTTTCGCAATCCGAGCATTCAAGACTGACCAAAGACTTCGACGCGATGAAGTGCGGCAAAGACGATGCCTTAAACACCATGCGCCAGATCCATAAGCAGTTCGGCAAGATCATTTGCCCACATTCGGCAACCGGCTACTTCGCGGCGGATCAGCTGAGGGCAACGCTTAACGGACCCATTGTTGTCGCTGAAACAGCCCATCCGGCAAAATTCCCGACGGCAGTTGAAGAAGCGCTTGGAACATTCCCAGAAACTCCGGCGCGGCTGGAAGACTTGTTTGCCCGCGAAGAAGAGTTCGCAACTGTCGATCCAACGGTTGAAGCGGTGCAAAGTGTGATTGATGGAAAATTCGCAACACCATGAAGCTGACGTGTGCAACCCCGGAAGTTCAATCTCTTCTGAGTGAACCGCGTGACATCCTCCTGATCGGGATGTCGGGAATTGGAAAGACGCTCCTTTCGAGCTTTTTGAACCAATCCGGGGCGTGGCGCTATGTGTCGATAGACGCCCAAATCCAGGGGCAGTATTTGCGCAAGCAGATACTTGATGCATTCAATGCCGAGGTCAGCAAGGGAGCTATGCTGTCCAAGTTGCAGGAATTGGGCATACTCAACTTGGACGACGAATTGTGCAAGGACACTCTTGCGCCATTGACTTCCTATTTGGGGATGCCTGGAGACCCAGACAGAGGCGGGATTGAATTCAACGAATATGTGAAACGGCAGAACTTTCATAGGCAGGCTGAACTCACCGCAGTCGAAGACCTTCTTAGCCTGGATTCCAGTCAGCCAGTTCTGGCTGATTCAAGCGGGTCGTTCTGCGAATTGTTTGCGGCTGGTGACCCCACATTTTCTGCTTTGAAAGAAAGGTTCCTTATCGTTTCGCTGAGGGAGAACGACGAACTCGTCCAGAACTTGATAGCGAGGTACGTTGAGAAACCAAAGCCAATCTACTATTCTCCGGACCTGCTTTCGGAATATTGGCGCGACTATACGGCAAAGGCTGGAGACCGGGATAAAGATGTCGACCCAAAGAAATTCGCGCTTTGGTCGTATCAGAAGCTAATTTCGGTCAGGCGAGATAAATTTGCGGCACTAGCTAAGCACAGCGACATATCTATTAGTGCCGCAGATTTGCGATACGCCTAAGTCTTCATCGACGAACCTGCTAACACCACCAAGACGACGCCTCTGTAGGGGCGATCCGCGCGCGGCACCCACAGGCAAGCGGACGCGCTCAGCGAGGCGCCTGCGCCCAAACGCAATCTGGAACGAGACCTAAGTGCGGCCGCAGTGTTTGACCCGGACCGATCTCCCAACTGGAAGCCAATGCTGGAAAAGCCTGCTTTGCGGTTGGAATCCGCCCAAACCGCCCACGTATGAGCCCGGATGCAACATGCACGAGAAGTTTGCCTGCCTCCAAGCGCCTAGCGGCATCGCTGCGATTACCCAATGAGCTTCGAACGCATAACTTCCGTCTTTAAGGTTTCTAAAAGTATACTGGTTGATAGATTGCCCCTGCGAGATGTAGGTAACCACTAAAGGCGACCCCCCAGGCGCTGTAAACCTGAAGCTCTGCTGAAAATCTTGACGACAAGCCAAAAAGAGGACCTCCCCAAAATGACGGACCTGACCATCAACGGAAAGGACGTGTCGCTCGACGTACCGGGTGACACACCTTTGCTATGGGCGTTACGCGACAACCTGCGCCTGACCGGAACGAAATTTGGCTGCGGCGTGGCCCAGTGCGGTGCCTGCACCGTCATGGTCGATGGCATGCCGGTCCGCTCGTGCATCACCCCGGTCGAAGATCTGGAAGGCTCGGATGTAACAACGATCGAAGCGCTGGAAGGCCCCGAGGCTGATGCGGTGCGCAAGGCCTGGGTTGATCTGGATGTGCCACAATGCGGGTACTGTCAGTCCGGTCAGATCATTGCCGCTGCTACATTGCTGACTGAGATTCCTCAGCCGACGGATGAAGATATCGATTTTGCGATGGCTGGAAACGCCTGCCGCTGCGCCACCTACGTGCGCATCCGCAAGGCGATCCACAATGCTGCCAAGATGCTGGAGGCCTGATCCATGACCGCATTCTCTCCCACCCGTCGCGGCTTTCTGGCCGGTGGTGCCGCGCTGATTATTGGGGCGCATCTGCCGATGGGCAACAAGATGGCCGCAAAAGCCGCGACCGGCCCCGTTGACCTCAACGCCTTTGTCCGCATCGGCGAAGACAACACGGTTACCGTTATCGTCAAACACATCGAATTCGGCCAGGGCCCATTCACCGGCTTCGCCACTTTGGTAGCCGAAGAGTTGGACGCCGACTGGTCGCAGATGCGTGCCGAACATGCGCCTGCCGACACCGCAACCTATCAGAACTTTGCATTCGGCATTCAGGGCACCGGCGCTTCAACCGCCGTGCGCAACGCCTTTACCCAGATGCGCCAGGCCGGCGCCGCCGCCCGCGCCATGCTAGTTGATGCGGCTGCCCGCGAATGGGGTGTTTCGGCTGATGAGATCACCGTCGCAAACGGCGTGATCAGCCACACCGGCAGCGGCAAGACTGCGCAATTCGGTGAACTGGTCGCTGCAGCCAGCGAAAGCACACCGCCTGCCGAGCCCAAGCTGAAAGACCCGGCCGAGTTCAATCTGATCGGCAAAGAAGAAATCCGCCGGCTTGACAGCGCCATCAAGACCACGGGCGAGGCCCAGTTCACGCTGGACGTCTATCGCGACGGCATGCTGACGGTCGTCGTGGCGCATTCGCCCTGGATCAACGGAAAAGTTGCATCGGTGGACAGTTCGGCCGCTCTGGCGGTCGACGGCGTTGAAAAAGTAGAACAAATCCCGACCGGCGTCGCGGTCTATGCCAGAAACACTTATTCAGCCCTCAAGGGGCGCGATGCGCTGCTGATCGACTGGGACCTGAGCGAGGCGGAAACCCGCTCGGCCGAAGAACAACTGGAAGAGGTCGCCACGGCGGCTCGCGATGGTGAAGGCGTCGTTGCCGATACCTATGGCGACCTGAACGCGGCATTCGAAAACGCCGCTCAGGTGATCGAAGCCGAATACCGCCTGCCCTTCCTTGCCCACGCACCGCTCGAAGCTCTGGACGGTGTGATCGAGAACCGCGGCGACGCTGTGGAAATCTGGATGGGCAGCCAGATGCAGAGTGTCGACCAAATGGTCACCTCGGACATCTTCGGCATTCCGCTGGAAAATGTTGAGATCAACACCCTTCTGGGCGGCGGCAGCTTTGGACGGCGCGCGCAGTATGACGGGCAATTCGCGCAGGAACTGGCACATGTTGCCAAGGCCGGGGGCGAAGGCACTTATAAGCTGGTCTGGACTCGCAGCGATGACATTCAGGGCGGGTATTACCGGCCGCAGGTCGTTCACCGCCACCGTGCCGCACTGGACGAAACTGGCCGCATTATCGGATGGTTCAACAAATTCGCCACCGAAAGCATCATGGGCGGCTCGGCCTTTGAAGCGGTAATCCAGAACGGCGTTGACCCGTTCTCGATCGAGGGCTCCATCCATAAACCTTACGACTTCGGCGCGTTCGAGGCCCGCTGGGTCCGCACTGACAGCAAGGTGCCGCATCTGTGGTGGCGCTCTGTCGGCCATTCGCACAATGCATTCGCGAACGAAGTGTTCCTGGACGAGGTGCTGCAAGGCCAGGGAAAGGACCCGGTTCAGGGTCGCCTGGAGCTGCTGGGCGACAAGTCCCCGCGCGACCGCCGGGTGTTGGAGCGCGTCGCTGAGATGGCGAACTGGAGGGGTGTGCAAGGCGCCGACGGCAAGGCCTTTGGCGTTGCGCTGCATCCCAGCTATGACGCGCACTTCGCCTATATCGCCGAGGTCTCCGAAGTCGATGGCGAACCCCGCGTGCACAAGGTCTGGGTCGCTGCCGATGTGGGCATTGCGGTCAACCCGGATGTGGTCAAGGCGCAGATCGAAGGCGGGCTGGGCTATGGCCTCAGCGCAGCGCTGTTCAACGAGATCACCTTTGCCGAGGATGGCCGCGTTGAGCAGGAAAACTTTGACACCTATCGTCTGCTGCGGATCAACGAAATGCCCGAGGTCGAAATTGATCTTGCGGTGAACACTGAAAAGCCCGGCGGCATTGGTGAGGCTGGTACGCCGCCCATCGCCCCCGCCGTCAGCAACGCCTGGCGTATCCTCAAGGGTGAGCCCGTCCGCCGCCTGCCGCTTGTGCGCGTTTGACAGGAGATCGAGCTATGAAATTCGACATTCGTGCCACGGCGCTGACCGCTGCAATCGCGCTGACCGGGCTGCTGCCCGGTAGCGCGGCGCAGGCCGAGGAAGTCAACGGCCTGAAAACCGCGGCGAGCTTTGAAAGCATCGAATCCGAGCAAGCCCGCTCGGTCGCGATCTTCGAGGAAATGGCCAAGGTCATCACTCATGCGCGCTGCGTCAACTGCCATCCGGTCACCGGTGGCCCGCTGCAAGGCGAAAACCAGAAACCGCACTCGCCGCCGATTCCGCGGACCGAGGACAATTTCGGTGTGGTCGCAATGCGCTGCACCACCTGTCACGGCGAGGAAAACCGCCCGTTTCTGGGTGAAACCGGCTCGGTGCCCGGCAACGGTCACTGGCAACTGGCCCCGCAGAGCATGGGTTGGGTCGGCCTGACCGTACCCGAGATCTGCGCCCAGTTGAAAGACCCCGAACGCAATGGTGGCCGAACCCTGGAAGAGGTCGCGCATCATATGGGGCATGACACTCTGGTCGGCTGGGCCTGGACCCCCGGCGAAGGCCGCGAGCCCGCGCCCGGATCCTGGGAAGGGTTTTCGGAACTGGCCGTAAACTGGATCGAAACCGGCGCGGCCTGCCCGGGCTGAGGCGAGTTGATCTGACACGAAATAATCCGGAGGCTTCTGTTAAGCTGCCTCCGGTTCATCTATGGCCAGCATGGTCTGGATCGTGTTTCAAACAATCAAATTCCGGCTGTCGAACGCGGTTTGAACCGAAAATTGAACTTCAGTTTTGCCCAACCTAAATCTGAAGGGCAGAGGCCAATTCAGTAAAGCTGTCCACTTCGATGTCATAAGTGCCGGTTTCACCCCGATCCGGCGTCTCGGAAGGCTTGTTGCCCCACTCCAGCGGTCGCCGAACCAGCGCCGTGCGGAACCCTACCTGACTTGCAGCGTCGAGGTCATAGGGGTGACACGCGACCATCAGGCATTGATCGGGCTGCAGTTGCAAACGTTCAGCGGCCCGCCGATACGCCTCGGGCAGCAGCTTGTAGACGCCAAGCCCTTCGCAGGACAGGACCCCGTCCCAAACCAGCCCGTTCCTGCGCGAGGTGTCGATAATCAGCCGATAGGACAGCAGCGTGAACGAGGTCACTATGAACCGCTCGCGCAGCGCTGCCAATCCGGGCCGCACATCCGGCCAGGCGGCAAAGCTATGCGGCGCATCCCACGAGATCGCGCGCCGGTCCTGCGAGTCGAAAACATCCAGCCCTTCTTCGGTCAGCAGGGCATCCAAACAAAAGCGGTGCGCGTCGTCGAAATTATATTCCGGCGGGCCGCTCTCACCCAGATTAAGCATCGCCTGCATCGTCCGGCGACGAAGGTCATTCGCCAGCGCGGCCCAGGCACGGCCGATCCCATGACGCTGCCCCGACGCTGCAAATGCATCACGGAAACCGCTGTGCCAGTCCAGCACGGTGCCGCCGGTGTCAAAGGTCAGAGCCTTGATGCCAGAAAGACTCATGGGATCAACACCGTCGCGCCCAGCGTTGTGCCGGATTCGATGGCTTCATGGGCCTTCACCGCATCTTTCAGCGCATATTCGTAGTTGATGTTGGCATCCAGAATACCGTCACCGATAGCCTTGAACAGATCGCGCGCGGTCCATTCGAGGTCAGACCGTTTGGCGACGTAATGCATGATTGCCGGGCGCGTGATAAACAACGACCCCCGGCGCCCGAGATCCTGGATCACGTCAATGGGATCAGGCGGACCCGAGACGTGACCATAGGCAGCGCAGACGCCCATCAAGCGCAAGGAGTCCAGCGAGTCCTGCAATGTGTCTTTGCCGATCGCCTCGTACACAACGGCGCAGCCCTCGCCATCAGTCACGTCGCGCACAACGTCTACAAAGCTCTGCTCTGAGCGCACGACCGGGTGGTCGCAACCCGCTGCATGTGCGACGTCGGCCTTTTCCGGTGTCGAAACAGTGCCCACAATGGTCGCCCCAAGGGCCTTGGCCCATTGGCACAGGATCAATCCCATACCGCCAGCGGCCGCATGAACGAGAATAGTGTCGCCGGGCTGCACCGCATACGTACGGTGCAACAGGTAGTGCGCGGTCATGCCTTTCATAAGCAAGGCCGCAACCTGCTTGTCGTCCAGCCGGTCCGGCAGGTGCAATAGCTTGTCAGCGGGATAGTTGCGGACCTCAGAGTAGCTGCCCAGGGGCGGGATGCCATAAGCGACACGGTCGCCAGTCTTGAACTCGGTCACACCCTCTCCGACACCTTCGACGATCCCGACGCCCTCGAAACCGATCACCACCGGTTCGTCTGGCACTGGCCACGGATGAGAGATGCCGGCGCGGTGGTAAGTGTCGGCGTAGTTCACGCCTACTGCTGTATGGCGCAGGCGTACCTCGCCCGGGGCCGGGTCGGGCACATGCCAGTCTTCCCATCGCATACAGCTGGGCGGTCCTTTCTTGTGGATCACTTGTGCTTTGCTCATCGTCCCCTCCTTCGATGTTAGTGTGTGATAGGTTTGGGTTTCAGATTTTGAAAACAGTCCTGAGCACCCGCAAATTCCCGGCAATTCGATTGCCTCCAAGGTCTTTGGCCAAACGTTGCAGAACATCCGGAAAACCATAATCCGGGATCGCGTTCTCGACTCTCGACACTTGTGCCTTGCTCAGCCCCTTGCGGATCATCCCTCCGGATGCGTCTATCCAGTCACCCTTGCGGACAGCATTCACGACATCCGCGCCGGGGCCGGAATAAGGTGTGATCTTGTGGTGCCAGTGGATTGCGGCACGCAGAATCTCGGGATCGAGGCCAAGCCCAAGCTTGTCGTTGTCGCGCAGCGCCAGCGTCTGGGAAGGATCGAGATAGGCAAGATTCTTCTCAGACCAGAGCCCGATGTCATGATAGACCAGCGCAGTTTCGACCATGGGGCGATGGACGTCCGCATTTCCAAGAAAATGCATGGCGTAGGTGATCACGCGATACACATGCCCCCGGTATGCCGGAAAATCGTCGCCAATAGTGTCGCGATATGGGTCAAAGAGCCCTTCGACCCGATCGCAATAGTCTATGATTT
This sequence comes from Ruegeria sp. HKCCD4315, assembly GCF_013112245.1. Lineage (NCBI taxonomy): Bacteria > Pseudomonadati > Pseudomonadota > Alphaproteobacteria > Rhodobacterales > Roseobacteraceae > Ruegeria > Ruegeria sp. HKCCD4315. The sequence goes on from NZ_WVRN01000001.1 coordinate 2,499,049, forward strand.
CAATCATGCCACGACTGTCCTCAGCTGCTTGAGCATATTGGCATAATTCCCTTCACCCTGCGCGCCGGTGACAAGGTGCTGACGTTCAAAGATCATCGCGGGAACACCCTGAACACCACGGCTGGTCCAGAACTGTTCTTTCTCGCGAACCTTTTCGCCACGTTCGCCGCTATCCAGCATCGCGCGGGCGGCATCGCGATCCAGCCCAATCTGACCAGCGACCTCGACCAGCACGTCGATATCCGCCACATTCTCGCGCCGGGTGAAGAAAGCGGCGAACAGCGCCAGCTTGGCCTCATGCGCCTTGCCCTTCTCCTCGGCCCAGTCGATCAGCTGATGGGCGCGAAAGGTGTTGTACATGCGCATGTCGTCGGCATAGTTGAAGGTGAAGCCAAGCGCGGCCCCCATCTCAGTCAGACGCGCGCGCGCCTTGATCGAGCCTTCCAGCGTGGTGCCGTATTTCGCGGCAAGGTGTTCGCGCAAGTTCTCACCTTCCTGCACCATATGCGGGTTCAGCTCGAACGGGTGCCAGTGGATATCGACGTCGATGCCGGTCTCCTGAACTGCACGGGCCAGTTGGTAATAGCCGATAGCGCACCATGGGCAGACAACGTCCGAGACGATGTCAACGCGAATAGGCTGGGATTGGTCGGACATCGGGTTACTCCTTGTAATTAGCGGCATTTTCGGCGGCAGCGGCCTCGGTATCGCCTGCGCCAAAGACGGATGGTCTGGGTTTCGGCAGTTGCAGCGCTGCCTGCGTGGCCGGACGTGCATCAATCCGCTCAAACCAGGCGTTCAGATGGTCCAGGCCCGCGACATCAACCCCGGCCCAGAAATGCGAGCGCGCCCAGGGATAGGTCGCAATATCGGCGATGGACATGGCATCGCCCACCAGCCAGTCACGCCCGTTCAGTCGGGAATCCAACACCTCGAGCAGGCGGCGGGATTCATCGACATAGCGCTTGATGGCATAGGGATCGTCATGACCGTTGGGTCGCGCGATACGCTGGAAGAACATCGCCTGCCCCATCATCGGCCCGATGCCGCCCATCTGGAACATCAGCCACTGGATCGTCTCGGACCGCTCTTTGGGATCATGGCTCAGGAACCTGTCATATTTCTCGGCCAGATAAAGCAGGATCGCACCGCTTTCGAACACCGCAAAATCGTTGTTGCCACGATCAACGATGGTTGGGATGCGACCGTTTGGATTCAGCGTCAGATAATCCGGCGCCTTCTGTTCCTTTTTCGAAAAATCGACCGGCACCAGTTCATAGGGCAGATCAGCCTCGTGGAGGAAGATCAGTGGCTTCCACCCATTCATCGTAGGGGCGGTATAAAGCAGAATATCGGGCCGGTCGGTCTTCAAGAATTCAACCTCACACGGTGGCGCCGTATCGCGAGCGGGCCCAGCGGACGACCTCTGTCCCCTCTTCGCTGTCGATGACGCGGGCATATCCCGGTTGGGCAAAGCACCGGTTAAGCCAGCGTTGAATCGAGGGCCAGCGTTCGGCATCCAGCGCGAACCCGGCCAGTTCCGCCCCGCGCAGCCAGCTTGACATCGCGATGTCAGCAACGCTGAACGACCCAGCGGCGTAGTCGGCATCGCCCAGCAGGTTGCCAATGGCGTCCAGCAATTGCGGCGCGTAGTCGGTCATGGCCTGAGCGACCATATCCTCTTTTCCGTGGTCCTTGCCAAAGTAATAAGGCACCACGATCCGCTGACCGAACATCATACCGCCAAAGACCTGCGCCATCTGGCTATCGGCGAATTGCTGAATCTGCAACGCGCGTTGGCGCAGTTCTGGTTGTGGTGGGATAAGGCCGGGCAAAGGCACGGTCTCTTCCGCCCAGGCGACGATGTCCGCGCTTTCTGTGATGGGTGCCTGCCCCTCAGCGGGCAGCAGAACCGGCACGGTTCCAGCCGGGTTGATCGGCAGAACTTTTTCTCGCTCGGTATAGGGGACGACCGGGTCCAGATCGTACCCGATACCTTTCAATTCCAGCGCCACCCGAACCTTGCGGACAAAGGGCGACACCGGGTAACCGACAAGTTTCACAGTCATCGCCTCAAGCCTTTTTCACGTCGCCGGCGAAGCGCGCGGCGTTTTCCTTGAGGAAGGCATCAGCATCTGCGTTTTCGTCCCAGAATTGCGGCTGCGCCTTGGGGATGGTCAGCGCCTTCTGCACGGCCGGGCGCGCGTCGATCCGGTCGAACCAGGCCTTGAGGTTCGGCAGATCGTCAACCTCGACCCGTGCCCAGGGGTAAGCCCGCGCCCAGGGGTAGATCATCATATCGACGATGGAGTAGTCGCCTACGATATAGTCACGTCCGTCCAACTGGGTGTTCAGAACTTCCATCAGGCGGCGGGATTCGTCGACATAACGCTTGATCGAGAACGGCTCCTCATGCCCGTTGGGCGCTGCGATACGCTGGAAGTACATCGCCTGCCCCATCATCGGACCCACATGGCCGACCTGAAAGAACAGCCATTGCAGCGTTTCCGACCGGGTAAGCGGATCGTCTGACAGGAACTTGCCGTATTTCTCGGCCAGATGCCAAAGGATTGCGCCGGATTCGAAAATGGCCCGCCCCTCGGCCCGGTCATAGATCGTGGGGATCTTGCCGTTCGGGTTCAGGTTGAGGAACTCGGGGGCCTTCTGTTCCTGTTTCGAAAAATCAATGAAGGTCAGGTCATAGGGTACACCGGCTTCTTCCAGAAAAATGACCGGTTTGTAACCGTTCATGGTGGCGGCGGTGTAAAGGTGAATGTCCGGTTGGCTCATGGCTGTCTCCTCAGGGGCAAAGTTCGGGCCCGCGCGGTGTCGCGCAGGCCCGGTTGGTTCAGATTTCCAGCGTCCAGTGTTTCTGCTGGTAGTCCAGCACGTCCTTGATCGCCTCTTCCGGGAACACCGTGCGGAACTTGTGGTTATCGGCAGCAATGACCTCGGCCATTTTGTCGATCATCGGCTGCGGGTCCATCTGTAGCTCGTCGCCGGCGAACAGGGCGCGGACCTTGCGGATCGCTTCCGGCGGCGTAATGCTGGTCGCCGGATCGTACCACTCGTCCATCTTGTCATACATCCGGTCATTGAACCCGGTCCGGTACGCGCCCGGATTGAGGGTCGCGACCTGAACACCCATCGGTTCCAGTTCCTCGCGCATCAGTTCCGCGATGGCCTCCAGCGCGTGCTTGGACGCGGTATAGGGGGCCAGATAGGGGAAGGTCAGGAACCCGGCGATCGACGAGACGAACACCACCTTGCCGCGGCCACCGCGGGCAAAAGCCTGCGCATAGGGCTGCACGAATTCGACGGTCGAGAACACATTGGTTTCGAACACGTTCCGGATGCGGTTCACGTCAACCTCAGCAATCGGTCCGGTATCTCCGATGGCGGCGTTTGCCACCACGACATCCACATCGGCACCGAAGCGGTCAAAGGCGGCCTGACGGTCCTCGGCGCTGGTAATGTCCAGCTTGACTGTTTCCAGCGTCAGACCCAGCGCGTCCGCTTCTGCCTTGAGCGTTTCCGCCCCTTCCGCGCCGTGGGTCGTCGCGATCACGCGATGGCCCTGTTTCGCCAGTTCGAACGCCGCACCTTTGCCAAGCCCGGTGCCCGCACCCGTAATCAGGATAGTTTTGCTCATTTGTCGTTTCTCGCCTCAGTCCTTCAGTTCCACGTCATTGTCCAGACGCTCGAACAGCACGGCCTCAACCGTAGTCGTTCCGACATTGCTGACCTGATGGGTCCAGGGGCCGTTATGCATGTAATCGCCATCCGCCACCTCTTTCACGACAGTCGAACCGTCTTCGAGCTTGATGGACAGCGTGCCGCCCTTGATGAAATAGACGATTTCCTCGGGGTGGCGGTGCGGCTCATCCGTCGCACCAGGGGGCATTTTCATGCGGACCAGACGCGTGATGCCGGTGTTCACCAGCTCTTCATACATGTCGGGCGATGCCTCGTCGGCCAGCGGTGCACGCTGGCCTTCGGTGATCAGGGGAGAGTTGCTCATCTCATGAGCCTCCATTTTTGGAATGATTTCCGCAGGCGCCGATCAGGCTACTTCCGAAACGGAATTGGCACCGAAGACACGGGCCAGATGCGCGTCAAAACGGGCGAAATCCGATTCTACATCGGCGTTCTTCATCACATCAAAGGCGCCATAGGTCGGCAGCTGCGACATGCCAAAGAACTTGGCGTTCAAGTGCATCGGGCGCAGCAGATCGTCCAGCGATGCGCCTTCAAAGAACGGCTCGGCGGGGTTGTCGAAAGATTCGGCTGGTGCGTTCAACGTGACGGACAGCATGTAGTTGGTGCCGGTCAGGGCGCCGCCCATACCGTAGTTTTCTTTCGGGGCTTCAGCCACGCGGCCATCACCATTGGTCAAACGACCATCCATGCCGACCGTGTAAACCTCGTCCATGTACTTCTTGAACGACCACGGGACACCCATCCAGTTTACCGGGAACTGCATGATAACGGTGTCGGCCCATTGGTGGTTGGCGATTTCCTGCTCGACGTCATAACCTTCGGCGATCTTTGTCACACGCACGTCATGTCCGGCGGCTTTCAGGAACTCGGCTGCCCGGTTAATCAGCGCTGCGTTCAGCTCGCCCTTGGCGAAGGGATAAGGCTGGTGGCCGTTCAGAATAAAAATGTTGCTCATGGTCTCGTCCTTGCGGTTTTCAGTGATTCAGCGGGCCTTTCCGCTGTTCAGGTGACAACTTGCTCACTGTGGAGGAAAAGACAATTAGTATACTTTTTGTAACCTACTACTTGGGTGGACCTGCGACCCACTCGCTTGCGTGCAAGGGAGCCGTGCCAATAACCTCAATGATCCCGGACCGCACGCTAATCAGCGTTGGAATTGAAAAGATCGAAAAACCCCTGAAACCAACGTATTCCTGCCCCAGGAACACACCGCCCGTATGGCGCAGCCGGCGACCGCAAAACACGCTTCGAGCCTATATCGTTCTGGATGATTGGGCCACGAAAGGTCAGGCCATGCATTTTGGAATGATCGAATATGCCTCGTCGTCATAGCGGCGGGAATTGTGGCACTCACAAAGGTTCGGAGAGTACTTTTCCGCAATGAGGGCAATGTCCCCGTCTGGCCTCAGCTTCAGCGTGGATGCGATCCCGGATCTGATCTGCAGCCCGGCGTGACAGGCCCAGTTGCTTGCGCAGCGCCTCGATCTCGGCCTCTTCGGCCTCACAGATCGTGCCATCCTCTAACGCTTTGCGGAATTCGCGCTCCAGACTGGCACGCCGACGGTGCAATTGATCGTTGAGACCGCTGGCGATGATACCGGCAGGCAAGGCAGCCATTCCGATGCCGATGACCGTGATAACAGCTCCGAACATCTTTCCGGCCACCGTCACAGGCGTCACGTCGCCATATCCTACGGTTGTCAACGTCGCCATCGCCCACCACATGGCCGCCGGGATCGAGCCGAACGCGTCGGGCTGAACTTCGTGCTCGGCCAGCCAGGCGCCGCTGGCGGCAAAGATCAGCATTACCATCAGGATGAAAAACCCGGCAAAGAAAGCGCCTGCCTCTTCCTCGAACACGGCAAGCAACATGCCAAGCGCGGGTGAATACCGGGTAAGCTTGAGCAGGCGCAGCATCCGGAACGCGCGCAGAATGCGCAGATCGATGGGAATGAACAGGTACAGCAGAGCGGGCAATATCGCCAGCAGGTCGATCAGTGCCAATGGAGACGTCGCCCAGGACAGCCTGGACTCATATTCAGGATTTTCCGGCGCTGCCCACAGTCTTGCCGCGTATTCCACAACGAACACGGTCAGCGAGAAGCTTTCGAACAGCTCAAACGCTGCATTCCATTCGAAATAGATGGAATCTACCGTTTCCAGAATGACCGCCGCGACATTCAGCGTAATCAGGACGATCAGGGCAATGTCCAGAAACCGGGGGCCGTCTGCGTCCCGGTTGGGACGCTCCAGCCACCAATAGACCCCGGCGCGCAGACTTTTCAGGTCCTGTACAAAGCTACTCATGGCGGAATGTCAGCCAGGCCCGGGAAACGGGCACAACAATCTGCGACAGCAGCGCCGTGCCCCAGATCAGGTTGGCCACCAGAGCCGGGACGTGCGGAACAATGAAGAAACAGGCGATTGCCAACACAATGCCAAACAGGCGCACATCCCCTCGTCCGAAGTCGGAGGCAACACGATGCTCAATGATTGACCTCAGCACCCAGAGCATGGCGATATAGCCTGCGAGGCCGAAACATCCGATGGCGGCGTATTCGGTCGGATAAGGATCCCAGAATCCGATTTTGACCTCTGCGGCCAGTGCCACACCGACCAACACACCGCATACCATCAGAACAAGATGGGCCAACCACCAGATCACCAGGGTCGCGGGTTTCCTGTCCTTCGGCTTGGCATTGCCGGCAAAGTCGAAATAGATCCAGCACATGACAAACATCGACACTCCACCGATGACGAAATTGACCAGAACGTCCGGGGATACCTTGTAGATGCCCTTTTCCGACAGTGTGACGACGAGCTTGAAGAACCCCTCGCCCAGCACGATCAGTGTCAGCAGTGCAAAACGCTCGGACATATGCCCCAGTCGTGGCGCGAACCGCTCAAACCGCAGGACAGATATGCCCGGGATCATGTAGATCGCCTGTGTTGCCACCATTGCGATGCCAAACGCCCAATAGGCCAGCGGTTTCGGCAAAAATGCGATGATGGCAAAAACGATGGCGAAGAACGAGAAGTTACGGACTTTCTCGGACGTCATTGAGCGACCGGTAATATTCACCCGCCGCGCCCTGAAATACAGCGCCGCCAACATGGCCCGGTTGGCCGCAAAACCTAGTACGAAGAATGTCCAGCCTTTTCCTTCGATGGCTGGAATGGACGCCGCCATGAACATCACCGTACAGATCATCACGCACATGATCACACGGTGCCAGACATCGGTGCTCACATAGATCGAGTTGAAGATGCTAAGCTCGCCCCACGCGTACCAAAGCGCAATGAACACCCCCGTAAACACCAGGAATCCGTGCCAATCCAGGTGATGCGAGAGGTAGTTCCCAAGCAGGAATATGGTCACGACGTGAATCAGGTCATAGAATAGCTCGGCCCAGTGAACATGTTCATGCGCGTGGTCGAGGTCGTGATGATGCTGCGGCTTGCGCCACATCGGGTGGTCTTGCAGTGCCATGAGGGTATCATTCTTTCTTCTGGGATCTTTCCGCGCGCCGCACGGGACATATTTGCTTGTAGCCCGAAAGCTTCGATTTAATTGTCATCGGTGCCGGGGCTTTCCACACCCTCCATCGCTGCTTCCCTGAACTACTTGACATGCTGGCGGTTTGCGGCCACTTAAGTTAGTAGGGGCAATAGATCAACCAGTATACTTTAGGTAACCTACTGTTGAAATAAATGGAGGCGACAGATGCGAGCACGCGTGGAACAAGACGAAAAAGGCCGTCGCACCGCACATGATGCATGTGTCGAGCCGTGCGCAATTGAACGTGGCATGCGGATTATTGGTGGCAAATGGACCGGCTCTATCCTGTGGCACCTGAAGGACGAGCCCGTTCGCTTCAATGACTTGGCGCGCATGGTCGGCGGCGCCAGCAAAAAGATGATCACAGAACGACTGCGTCAATTGGAATCTCAGGGCCTGGTCCAGCGTCAGGTTCTCGACACAGCACCGGTATCGGTCCAGTATGAGATTACCGAGCTTGGCTGCACTGCTCTGGGTTTCCTCGACGAATTGCGCAAATGGAGCGAAGGCTTGCCAAAGAGTGTCACTGTTGACGCCTGATCAATTGCAACGACTGAAACCGAACTCCATTCCACCTATACGTCCGGTGCCCGAACGGGCTGCGACGGCAGATTTGGCGCGAGTTTATGATCGCACCAAACGCGGCTTCGGCGTACCGTGGATGGGCGTCGTTGCCATGGCGTTTGCCCACTATCCCGAATTCTACCAGCGCCTATGGTCTTCGATCGAACCCGTCGTAGCGACAAACGCCTTTGGTGATGCTTGCCGCGAGCTCCGCGACTGCGTCGAGGCGCAGGCGGGTGTTTTTGCGCCACCTGCGATCAGCGCACGGCTGGCTGCGATCGGATATGACACCACCGAGGTCACGCAGATCACTACCTGCAACGAGGTGTTCTCCGCCGGAAACATGCCCTATTTGCTGTTGGCGTCACTGGCCCGGGCGCTGCTAGAAGGTCATGAATGGACTGGTCGAGGCCACGGCTCCACGCTGCCCCGCCCGGCTGATGACATGACACATCCGGTTCTGATGGAACCGCATCATGCTGACCCGGAAACGGCGGCGCTCTATGATGACATTCGTGAAACACTGGGGCTGCCCTTCGTCAATACGGACTATCGGGCATTTGCGCGCTGGCCAAGTTACTTCAATTTGGCATGGCACGATCTGAAGCCTGTGATCCAGTCTACCGCCTACGAACCAGCGGTTTCGCTAATCCATAGCCGCTCGGTTGCACTGGCTGTCGCTTTGCCAAATGTTACCAGTTTGTCATCCGAAGACCTGATCGAAGCCGCCGCCCGCGACGCAGATCCGGCAGAAGTTCTGGCTGTTGTGCAGCTGTTTCAATGGCTGCTTCCGGGTTTGGCGTTCAATGTTGCTTATTTCCGCGCTCAGCTCATCCGCTCAACTTTGTAAGCCGGGCGAGCGTAACCGCCTCCAGGATATCTCGGCTCGACCGGTCTCCTTTTTCCAGTTAACGGCCTCGCGCTCCTAAGTCCTCGAGGCTTCGAAAGCCGCCCATGCTTTTTCGAAGGCGTCGAAATCGAACCCTGATGCGCGGGCGGGATCCAGGATCAGTTTTTCGGTTTCAAGCAGCTTGATGATCGCCCGTTCAAACTCGTCCACCACCTCGGGCGGGATCACCAGAGCGCCATGCCGGTCGGCATGAACAAGGTCACCGTCCTTGATCGACAGGCCGAAGATCGTAACCGGCGTTCCAACCTCTTTCACGTGCACGAACCCGTGGCTTGGCCCAACAGACCCGGAAAAATTCGACCCACTTTCCACTGCGACCGACCTCAGGATCGGCGCGTTCGATTACGAACTGACGAGTGTGATACCAAAGCTTGTTGCCGAAATGTGCAACCTCAGCCCAAACATTGATGTACAGGCCTATCCATTCGTCTATAGCGAGGCGCTCGACGCTCTTGTGCATGGACGGATCGACCTCGCCATTGGATACTTTGATATTCCACAAAAAAGCGGGGCGTCTTTTGTTGTCGAGGACCTCTATACAGAGCACTACGTTCTGGCTGGTCGCCGCGACCACCCTCTCTTGACTGCAAACCCGACACTCGATGACATGGCGCAAGTGGACCACCTGCTTGTGTCGCCCCACGGTCTGATCAGAAACAGGGTGGACGAAGCGTTGCGAATTCAAGGCTACAAAAGAAATATTCGCACGGTCGTTCCCTCGCTTTTTTCGGCGCTCTCGATCATCGAAAAACCGGATCTTTTCGTAACGCTGCCCGAGCGTGTCGCCCAAACCAATGGACAACATTTCGATATCGTCCACAGACCATTGCCGATTGAGGTCGGCGGTTTTCAACTGCAAGCTGTTCGACACGCACGCAATGCCAACAGTCCGCTCCACTTTTGGCTGCTCGAAAACATGCGCCGGGTTGCGTCCCTTTAGGTGTTCGGGACTGCGACCAGAACAGCCCTATCTTAACCTTTTGTCTCTCAAGGCGTCTCGGAACTTGTCGCTACCAAAGTGCGGTCCCCCAGCAAGCAGTCAGCTTTTGGTAAGCCGCTGAGAAGTGCCCGCGCGCCAATGCGATCGCTAATTCTCCAAATTTACACCCACTCCCGGGAAAATCTCGATGTAATCATTTTTCCGGCTTCTAAGCTTTGTGCACTGCGTTCAAAGTCCGTGCTGCTGCTTGCAGCGCATGCAGCACATCACTGACCACTGAAACAGGTCCAATGATTTCATATTCAATTGCTTTTTGGCGACATAGGACAAAGCAGCCAGTATGCTCAATCAAAGTTTTGACGACCTGCCCTTGCACCAAAGCAGAAACATCAACAGTGCAAAGGAACTGAAAAATTTCAACGCTTCGTGGGCCACTTAACCGGAAGCGACACCAGCCATCTGTCTGATCTGTCACAGACGCCGCGTCATCGACAATCTCTTTTATCTTATCGGCAAGGCAACTTTTTGCATCATGCGGTGCGTCAAACATCCACTGATCCGAGGCAGTCCAGAATGCGCCGAAGTCCCCATTCTCGATAAACTCCGAAACGCCGGGCAACTTTAGGTCCAGCTTTTCGGACAGGCACGACATCAAATCCTGATTTCGGCCATGGCGGCTGCTGATCGATACCATTGCCCGGTCAAAGACTTCGCCGATCATAAGGCCTTCGTACTGCTCTTGATGCAGAGTTGTTGCCCCCAAAGGGGTGATTGGGTTCAGGTCAAGCACGGAGACGGTCTCCTTCTGGATCCACGAAATGGGCGCTTACGACTTCGACTTCGATTTCGCTATCTTGCAGTGGGTTTACTGCCCGAACCAGCTCACCGATCCGCCCGGATCCGTTTTTCAGGAACCCGATCGCAATCGAGTGCCCCAAGGTCGCCGAGAAACCGGCTGAGGTGATGTAACCCTGATCGTTTTTGATGTCAGTCGGTTCGTCCTTGTTCATCAAGTGCGCGCCCCCAACAATATTGTCAGTGCGATTGACGGGTTTGAACCCAACCAATCGCAGCCCTTCAGGGTCAGCCAATTCTTCGCGGGTACTTAGAACCTGGCCTATACAGTCCTTTTTCCTGTTCACCATTTTCCCCAGACCGAGGTTCAGCGCGGTAGTGGTTCCGTTCAATTCGTTGCCGATGGCATGACCTTTTTCGATCCGAAGAACGTCAAGCGCCTCGGTGCCATAGGGTGCAACGCCAAACTCTTCTCCGGCGGCCATCAGGGCGCGGATCAGCGCGTCACCATATCGGCGGGGAACCGCAATTTCATAAGCCAGCTCGCCGCTGAACGAGATCCGGAACAAACGGGCCTTGAAACCGCCGCACACCGTAATTTCGCCACATGCCATGAACGGAAATGCTTCATTCGAAATATCAAACTCGGCATCCACGATCTTTCGCAACAGATCACGTGACCGGGGACCAGCGACGGCGTATTGAGCCCAGGCTTCCGTGGTCGAAATGAGCTGCACATCCAGTTCCGGCCACAGGCATTGCCGGGCAAATTCCATGTTTCGGTATACAAGCACAGCATTTGCCGTGGTTGTCGTTACGACAAAATGATCCTCTGCAAGTCGCGCGGCTGTGCCGTCGTCATAGACGATACCATCTTCGCGCAACATCAAGCCATAGCGCGTCTTACCTACCGGCAGTTTGGCGAATGCGTTTGCGTATACTTTGTTCAAGAACTCTGCGGCGTCGGTACCCTGCACGTCAATCTTGCCAAGGGTCGAAACATCGCAGAGACCTACCCGAGATCGGACGGTCGTGACTTCCCGGTTCACAGTTTCGTGCCAGGTCTTTTCGCCGGGCTTCTTGAACCAACGCGCGCGCAGCCAATTTCCGGCCTCAACAAACTCGGCACCAAGCTCTTGCGCCCAGACATGACTAGGTGTTTTGCGCGTTGGCGCCAGATGCCTGCCTGTTGTGCTTCCGGCCAATGTGCCAAGAGCGATTGGCGTATAAGGCGGACGGAAGATCGTTGTCCCAGTTTCCGGGATCGACGCCCCGGTCATCTCTGACATAACCGCCAGCCCTAGAACATTGGCCGTTTTCCCTTGATCCGTCGCCATACCAAGGGTGGTGTAGCGTTTCAGATGCTCAGGGGATTTGTAACCTTCCTGATGCGCCAGTCGCACATCCTTGACTGTCACATCATTCTGATAATCTAGCCATGCCCGTCCACGCCCCTCTTTGACAAACCAGAAGGGCTTGAGGTTCATGACCGAATCCTCGGCCTCGGGCAGAGCAATCGTGGGTGCCTGAATATCAAGATCTAAAAGCACTTTCTGCGCGGTTTTCTTACCAGTTTCCAGCGCAGCAGCGGTCGAGAAGACACCATTGGCTGCACCCGCCACCGACAACCCAACCGGCAACTTTGTATCGGGTACGAAGGCGGCTATTTCGTCATCCCATATAGGTCGGCCGCGTTGATGACAGGTCAGATGAACGTTAGGGTTCCACCCTCCTGACACAGCCAGAGCGCCACAGTCGATGGTTCTGGTTTCACCGTTGGATAGGCGCAGTTTGACACTTTCGAGCCCCAACTTGCCCGTGCTGTCGACGACCTGAGCCCCCTTGAACAGTTCGGCACCATCCACATCGGGCGCGTCGTGACGCACATCGATAACTGCTGAAACATTGACACCTTTGGCAAGCAGGTCTTTTGCCGTGCGGTGGCCATCGTCATTATTGGTAAAAACCGCAACGGTTTGAGCCGGTGCAGCAGCCCATCGGTTGACGTAGGCCCGCACCGCACCAGCCAGCATAATCCCTGGTCGATCATTGTTTTCGAACGCAATGGGTCGCTCTGTTGCACCCGCACATAGCACCGCCTTTCGGGCATAGATGCGCCAGTGGATTTGCCGGGGTGTCCCGGCGGGTGGTTCTGCCAAATGGTCTGCCACACGCTCGACAACGCCATAGGTACCATGGTCATAAGCACCGTGAACGGTTGCACGCTTCATCAAACGCACGTTTGGCAGGGCACCCAGTTCTTCCAGAACCCCGGCGACCCATTCGGCGCCGGACTGGTTGACGAAAGAAGAACTTTCAGCAATCAGTCGCCCTCCCATCTCAAAATCTTCTTCCACAAGAACCACGCGCGCGCCCGCGCGCGCAGCTGTCAGCGCCGCCGCCAGACCCGCAGGGCCCGACCCAATAATCAGCAAATCGCAGTGCAGATAACCATGCTCATACGTATCCGGGTCAGGATCAAGCGACACGCTCCCGAGACCTGCGGCTTTGCGGATGATCGGCTCGTAAAGCTTTTCCCACAAGGGGGCCGGCCACATGAATGTCTTGTAATAGAAACCTGCCGACAGAAAATTGCTAAGCCGATCATTGATCGCCATAAAGTCATGCTTCAATGACGGAAATCGGTTCTGCGAACGGGCGGAAAGGCCGCCAAACAGCTCGGTAACAGTTGCACGTGTATTCGGTTCCTGCCGTCCCCGAGTGCGGAGTTCGACCAAAGCGTTCGGCTCTTCAGACCCAGACGCAATAACACCGCGAGGCCGGTGATACTTGAACGATCGTCCCATGAGCCGGACGCCATTGGCCAAAAGTGCGGACGCAAGGGTATCTCCTTGGTATCCGGCGTACTCTTTTCCATCAAAGGTGAAGTTCAGGGGGCTGCCGCGACTAATCAGGCCACCGTTCAAACGATTCAACTGAGTCATTTCTTGTGATCTTTCCGAACAGCGACGTCCTGCGCCAGCTCGACCTTGGAGATTTCGTGGGTAAGTGTGTTGCGCGTCACCACCAGCCACGAACGATCCCCGGCTTCGTGATACCACAACTCTCTGTGCTCGCCGGCCGGATTGTCACGCAGATAAAGATAGTCGTGGAATTTCTGCAGAGCACTCTCGTCCTGCCAATCCGGACGATCCAACAGACTCGCATCGCCCAGATAGGTGAATTCCTGAGAATCCCGCGGCCCCAAAAGCGGATGATTTATAATCATGATACGCCCCCCGTCAGTGCAAGTTTGGTTGGGCGCCCTGGCCCGCCTCATCTATCATCCGGCCGCTCATGAAGCGATCCAAACGATAAGCTTGTGCATTCGCATGTGGTCTGCCGGTACTGAGAAGATGCGCAAAGCACATACCCGATGCAGGGGTTGCTTTGAAACCGCCGTAGCACCAGCCACCATTGAAGTAGAGGCCGTCTATGGGAGTGCGATCAATGAACGGCGACCCGTCCATTGACATGTCCATGATGCCACCCCATGACCGAAGCATCCTCACTCGGCTGAGTGCCGGGAACAAGGACGCGCCGATTGCGGCAACATGCTCTACAATAGGCATATTTCCGCGTTGAGCGTAAGAGTTGTAGCCATCAAGATCTCCGCCAAACACCAAGCCACCCTTATCCGACTGGGTTGCATAGAAATGCCCGACACCAAAGGTGATAACGCCAGGCAGGACCGGCTTCAGACCTTCCGAAACAAAGGCCTGCAATACATGGCTTTCGATCGGAAGTCGCATGCCAGCCATCTGCATCACACGGCTGGAAGACCCGGCCACGACACACCCGACCTTTCGGGCACCAATATATCCGCGCGAGGTCTCAACGCCGAGGACCTTGCCGTTTTCAATCTTGAAGCCCGTGACCTCACAGTTCTGGATGATATCGACGCCACGCTGATCGGCACCACGCGCATACCCCCACGCAACCGCGTCGTGACGCACTGTACCGCCGCGACGATGAAGCAAACCGCCATAGATCGGAAAGCGCTGATTTTCAAAATCCAGGAATGGATACAGCTTGCGCACACCTTCAGGTGTCAAAAGCTCTGCGTCGGACCCATTCAGGATCATTGCATTGCCGCGCCGGCGTGCTGCATCGACCTGTGAGTCAGAGTGCAAAAGATTCAATAGCCCGCGCTGGGATACCATCGCGTTGAAATTGAAATCCTGCTCCAACCCTTCCCAAAGCTTGAGGGACATTTCATAGAAAGGTTCGTTCCCATCTAGCAGGTAGTTCGAACGGATCATCGTGGTGTTACGCCCAACGTTCCCACCGCCGATCCAACCCTTTTCGAGCACCGCAATACGGCTCTCGCCGAACTCTTTGGCAAGGTAATAGGCTGTTGCAAGCCCATGACCCCCGCCACCTATGATGACGAAGTCATAGTCCTTTTGAGGGGATGGATCCCGCCAGGCAGGTTTCCAGCCTTTATGCCCGCCGAAGGCTTCTTTGATTACTCGGAAACCAGAATAGCGCATGAGAGTCTCGCAGTAAGTTCGACAGACTTCTTGCGAGTTTCTGTGCCTAAGAGATACATACTCATTCGACAAAAAAGCCACAAAGACGACATGAACTGCAGAAAGTTCGCTGCGTTGCTGTCAAACGTCCGATTTGCGGACAAACCCGCCGTTCTCCACGAAAACGGATAGGCATACCTTTTGAATAATCGCCTCCACACGTCTTCCGACAATTCGAGACCTTAGCTACTGATCTTTCCACCGCACGTTCACAGGTATTAGGCAAGTTGCCGGTTCTAACAATTTATGAAAGTGGTAGTGTCTTCGAGCCATCTTGCGAGAAGTAACTATGAGCCAACGTCGCCTTGCTGCAATCGTGTCTCTCGATGTCGTCGGCTTCAGTCGGATGATGCAGGGCGGCTCCAAGCTACTTCTCAAAACACTGAACACCTTGTACCGCGATTTGGTTACGCCGATCGTTGAACAAAAATCTGGCAGGGTGGTCAAGCTGTTGGGCGATGGAGCATTGATTGAATTTCCGTCAGCAGGGAACGCTTTAGAAGCGGCAATTGCGATTCAAACCGAACTAAGAGATCCAGACCATCACTATTTGGTTCCGGAACGTATTCAGCTTAGAGCGGGTTTGCATGTCGGCGACGTTACCGTCGATGGCGAAGATATCTTCGGAGACGGCGTTAACATCGCTGCGCGGCTCCAATCGGCAGCAGACCCCGGGGGCATTTTGGCCTCAAAGGTACTTTGTGATCTTGCCGGAGCGGATTACGCCAAACGTTTGCGCCGAGAAGGGCTACACACGTTCAAAGGGATTGAAAAGCCGATCGAAGTGTTGTCGATCAACTTCACCGATGAACGTGTGTCCAAATCGCGTGCCAACTTCGCCAAAACACAGGAAATTCGTTATTGTAAAACTGACGACAACATTAGTCTGGCCTGGAGCTCAGTTGGAGACGGTCCTCCAGTCGTGAAGGCGCCAAGTTGGATTGGACACTTGGAACTTGACTGGCGCAATCCTGGGAAAGCTCCAATTTACACTTCCATCGCTCAAAGGCATCGCTTGGTTCGTTTTGACGCCAGGCTCAACGGTCTATCCGACTGGGACGCCGAAACTTGTACGTTCGAACGGTTCGTTGATGACTTGGAAACCGTTTTCGACGCAGCGGGTATAAGGCGCGCGCCGATACTTGCGATATCGCAGGGGTCCGCAGTGGCAGCCGCCTTCGCAGCGCGCCGACCTGACCGCGTGTCTGCGATCGTAATGATAGGTGGGTTCCCCGTTGGTCGGGCAAAAAGAACATCGCAAAAAGATGTGGAACGCGCCAACGCAATTAAGCAAATGATGACTGCCGGGTGGGACGATGATTATCCGTCTCTGCGTGATTTGATGGCGCAAATCATCGTGCCAGGCGCGAGCCAAGAAGAACGGCGGCAATATGCCGAAGACATGCGCAAGATGATTTCACCCGAAAACATGGGGCGGTATCGCGGCGTGATTGATAACATCGATATCTCACCGATATTGTCCAAGGTCGAGGTGCCGTGCCTTGTTTGTCATGGGAACAGTGACAGGATGCAACCGGTCGAACAAGGACGATTGTTTGCAAAGGGATTACCCAACGCGAAATTCATCGCCTACGAAAGCTCGAACCATACCATCCCGGACAACGACCCGGAATGGCCACGATTTGAGAGGGATGCCCTGGCTTTCTTGGCTGAACACAGCTGAACTATTGCTCCAAGTGCCTTCGGGTTCGGCGCTATATCTCTCAAAACAAATGCTACAAGATTGCCTCGCCAGAGCAATGGAACACAGAGTTTCGATAAGTGCAGTCAGGCCAAAGTAGCCGTTTGGTTTCGCCACTCGCTGACTACCTTTCGTTGAAATGTAACTAAGACCTTTCGAAGAGCACTTTTCCATAAGTTGGGGGATGGCCCACTCACAAACCACCCCCCAGCCGCACTGGACTGCAATTGTCCAGGACGGTTGACTAAAAGCCTTCAATTGCGGTTTCGACCTGGCCACAAAACTTATCAATATCGCGCTCAAGCATATCGCTTTCTCGGGTCTCATCTCTGACCGCAGATAGTTCATCTACAACAGCCAGCAAATCTTCTTCTGGAGCTGCCTCTGCGATGCGCACCAAAGCGCGAATAAGGGCGGCCGTTACGAGGCCATTACCCCGGGCAGCGCGTCTTAGAGCTGGCATCGAGTCGTGAAACAGTGCCTCAGCCGTGATGGACGGGTAAATCACCCGCACGTTTCCGTCATCATCCCGATACACACCCGTGCAGAGCTTTGACGACCACGCTCGAGCCAGAGACGCCGACAGTCGGTCGATGCAGACTATTGCGGTAAACGTGTCGTTGACACCCGGTGACAACGCCCGAAGTGCGATTTCAACGAGAAGATGGACAGAAAAGCGGATATCGCCATTAGGATCTCGCGCGGAGATTAACGGAGCTGCCGCTTGCACCAGATCATTAAGACTTTCGTCACTATCACCATAAACATTGGCCAAAGTGTCCGTTGGAACCATGAAGTCACCTGGCTGCACATCAAAAGCGACGACTGCTCCTGCCTTCTTGGCCGCACTCACCAGACCTTCGGTATTGATGGAGTTCACATATCCAGTGCCCGAAGACAAGACTTGGCGCTTGTCTCCCACCTCAGGGACTGCCACTGAAGATGGGATATCTGCACTGTTTTCGATTGCGGTGCTCACTTGGCGATCCAAGGCTTCCGAAATCCGCGCCGCCTCCTGATCAATGGTTACGCGCGTCGATACTGTATGAACGAAGAGCAACAGCAAAAGAACTGAGATGATCGAATAGACTATTCCAATTGCAACGGCCAAATTTACGGATGTGTCATCGCGTATCAGCCACAAGACCAACAAGCTGTATAAAAACGTCGCTCCAAGTGAGCCAACTGCAATCTGATTTACCCTGTCTTCGCCAAAGCGCTGCAAGAGCCTGGGCCCAATTGATCCGGCTGCTAAGGTGTAGACCAGCAAAACAATGGAATAGACCATGACCAACGCGGACATGGATGCTGCCGAGATTGCGCTTAGTACATCGCTCGCAGTACGATTAGAAACGCTCAGCCAATCGGAAGCGGACCAACCCCAACTCGCGAGCGCTTGCTCCGTCTTGAAGACAATCCCAGCCACCAAAAGCCCTGAAAGACTAATGGCGGCAGGGATAGTTAGGAACCCGCGAAAGTACCTCACTAATTCTCTAGGTGTTTGCATTCCGGTCCCCATTTACGACACGAGCTTTGTTCACAAACACAGCTCTACGAGAACCGGTCGGCTGCTTTTTTCAAAGCACTCTGCATATCGCTCCATGCAGCCTCGTAGCCCTTTTTGACATCTTCCCAGGCCTCGTCGCTAGTCGACTTCAAATCATTCAGTTGAGCCTCTGCGTCAGATCTTGCCTTGTAGAGCTTGCTGAGCTGCTCCTCGAGCTCGAGTTTGGCGTCCGCTTCGGCCACCTTCAGCTTGGCTTCGAGAACATCAATCTGGGCATTCCAACTATCCAGTTGCAGCTGTGCCTTTTTCTCGTACCCAACACGTGTCATCGTTTTTCCTTTCTTCGCAAACCTTGGTTCAAATCGAGGGGAGCCGCCAATTAGGCCGCAACAATTGCCTTGAGCATCCAGACAGCTTCCTCATGCTTCGCCATCCTGGCGTTCATCAGATCCTCTGTAGCTCCATCGCCATAACGGGCTGCGGTCGCGGCAGTCTCACGCAGGTTCCGAGCAATCGCTTCGTTGTCTGCGACCAATTGTTTGATCATGCCCTCTGCATCTTTAACCGTCTCTTCTTCGGTCAGCTTGGCTTGGCTAACCATGTCCGTGAACGAGATCGGTGCCACCTGACCCAACGCACGCACACGCTCGGCCAATTCATCCGCAGCTTCGAACAGGTCGCGATACTGACGCTCTGTTAGTTCATGGATCGGCAGGAATAGCGGGCCCACGACGTTCCAATGTGTGCCTTGTGTTTTCACCATCAGAACCATGGTATCGGCCAGTACTTCCGTCACCGCGTTGGCGATCCAGGCGTTTTTGTCGATGCCTGTGTCGTTCGTTTCTTCCTGAACTTCAGACTTCAAAACTTGCTGTATCATTTTCACTCCGTTTCGTTGCTTGTGGAGTAACACCTAAGAGTAACTCATAAAATTTCAAATAAAATCATATACTTAATATAGGTATCCGACACATCATGGGGCGCTTCATGATCCTGGGTATCCGGCACAACATGCCAAGATTGATGTAGACACGCAGGCCCATTGGCATACATGCTTGGAGTAACTGACGTAAGCTACTGAGGTCATGCCAGTGTCTGATCCAAATCGACCGCCAAAACGCACGGAAAAACTGCAACTGATGCTCGACCTCGAAGAGCTTAAAGCCATAGATGATTGGCGGTTCGAGAACAGACTGCCATCCAGAGCGGCCGCCATTCGAGAACTCATCCGTCGTGGTCTGATTTCCAATGAGTTTGAAGAACCACCAACTGACGCGCCTTCTGGTGAGTTTCGTGTTGTGGACGAGTGACAAGAACATCCATAGAGCATTCGACTAAAGCCCCGAGACGTTTCGCAGTGCCGCGCTAAGCTGGCTGTTAAGCAGAATTCAGTGAATGTCTGCATTGTGGACACTTCTACCATTCGCGAAAAAGCTTGGTGAATTTGAGGCTTGAACGATTGCGTTGAGACCAGAGAGTAACTCCAGCGACAAGCCTGACTTGCTTTCAATAAACTACTCGCGCAACATCTGTGAATGTCCTGAACCAACTGGGGGGGTGGCATGGCAGAGCTACGCGAAATTGGCAAGACTGGGATACGGGTTCCTCGCATCGGGTTTGGATCGACGGGGTTGGGAAGTATCCCGGAAATCTATGGGTATGAAGTTGAGGAAGACCGCGCGATTGATACAATTCGGGCAATTCTTTCGCAGCCAAATGCGTTCCTGGACACTTCCCGTTGCTATGCCATGGGACGAAGTGAAGAGCGCATAGGCAAAGTCATTCGTGAGCTTGGTGGTTGGCCGGAAGGGCGAGTGCTTTCCACCAAAATCGACCGGGACATGGAAACCGGTGCTTTTGATGGTTCTCAGGCACGTAGATCATTCGAGGAAAGTCTTACGGCCTTAAGCGTCGACAGCGTTGATATACTCCACGTCCATGATTTCGAATATGCAAGTGACCTATCTGAGGTCAAAGGGCGGGGTGGCGCGATTGAAGAGTTGTTCCGTATCAAGGAGGAAGGTCTGGCCAAGGCGGTCGGAATCGCGGCGGGACGTATCGACTTGATGATGCCAATTTTGGAGAGTTGGGATTTTGACGTGGTCCTAACACACAACAGGCATACTGTGGTAAACGATAACGCGGCACCTCTAATAAAACTCGCGAAATCACGAGGCGTTTCGATATTGAACGCGGCACCGTATTCCGGAGGTGCACTGGCCCGAGGCAGCGCGATCCATCGCTTTTATGTCTATCGACCTGCAGATGATGAAGTACTTGCGCCAATACGTGCTGTTGAAGAGGTATGCGGGCACTACGATGTCCCAGTCGGAGCGGTCGCGTTGCAATACTCTTTAAAAAACGACGACATTACTTCGACGGTTTGCGGAGTGACATGGCCTCAGCATGTTCAACAGGCAATGGAATGGGCAGAGTGGCCCATCCCTGAAGGCGTTTGGGACGACCTCGCCAAGCTCGGGAGTTCTTCGGAGAATCCTGAGGCTTAGAGTCGATTTTCGGAAAGGATACTGTTCTACCAATTGACCGCTTTGGGCTCACTGCCGTCATCTGAGGCTTTTCGTCGGATGACCGGTTCGCCGCTCTGAGCGGCCATCCGCGCTGATGTGGTTTAGGTGATGTCTTCGCATTGGCTTGTCTCTCACGTTTGCGCTTGGTCATCAGATCAACCCGTATTTCTGCGGCGTGGCTGGCCAGTCTTGCGGGTCGGTCTTGATCAGTTTGATGATGCCTTACAACCCGGTCGGCCAGCCGTGGTGGATGTGATAGCCGTTGATCTTGGCCAGCGTGCGCAAAGCCGTGTGAACTTTGTGGGCGGTGTCTTGGTTGCCGTGTGATCCAATCAGTAACGCTTGGTCCATCCGTTCCTGTTCAACGAAGGTCTGAAGGTTCGACCGAAGCCAAAGCACATAGGCGATCCGTTGCAACGGATCGTTCGGCCATTCGAGCGGCTTGCCACCGTTGGCTAGGATCATTTCGCTTTCGGTGATGTCCGACGGTAAGTGGACCACATTACCCCCCGTTGATCGCGTTATTCAGGAAGTCTTCGAAGCTGGTCACATTGTCGGGTGTGTCGGGGCTGGCGCTGGCTGTGTCGGGTGCTTTGACCGATGATGCCGCCAAGGCGATACCATCCTTGGTGCGCAAACCCAGATCGCGGGCCAGTGCCTGCATCTGTCGGCTTAGTTCCTGCTGATGTGCGTGGATCGGGCTGCGTCCTGACGATCCGTTCACGTGCGTCACGATGGCGGGTGTCATCATGCACAGGATGCGGTTGTCGGCCATCTGCTGCGTCACGAACGCCAGTTCAACGGTCATGTTCAGATCGGCTTCGGTCCATTTGTCCGGTGCGGATCGATAGAGGTTCGCAAACGTACGCTTGCCCAGATCGTTCAACACTTCCAATCCGGCCACATCCGGCACAGCCACGCTGGCGGGTTCGTCGGCCTGTGCGGCCTGTCGTAAGCCGGTCAGGCTGTCATTGCGTGTCTTGTGCTGTTTACGGGGCATTCGTGCAAATCCTGTCTAATTGCGCGTAAATCATCCTGAATCAGTGTGTTCCAACGGTATTATTGTGGCGTCAAATTACTATCTGTTGCAAGATTTTTGCGTGAACCCCGGTCAAATCTGAAATTAGTACGAAAAGTTTTGGACCCACGCCGGTGACGAACTCCCTATCGATGCTTCACTCGACCCCCGCCCTAGATCGATCAGCTACCGTCCATCAAACGTATATACATCGTCACGTCATCGATCAGTGATCAGTCATCATCGTTGCATTGCGTGAAGATAGTGATGGGGATGGATGGTGTGTGCGTCACTGTGCGTGCGTCACATCAGATCACAATCAATCAACGAACAATCAGTCACGTGTCGCTGTCGATGCAAGCTAATGGCAACAGCAACTGAAAAGAAACCGGGCCAATGGCTCATGCGGTGGACCGTCACCGACCCGGTGACGGGTAAGCGGTCCAAACGGTCGAAGATGTTCACCGGGTCCGGTGGCAAACGCGCAGCCGTGGCCGAAGCCAACCACATCGAAGCGACCGAACGGGCCGCACCAACGGCCACAGAAGGCCGCAAGACAACACTGCGGGGTTTCATCACCGACAAGTGGTTGCTGCACGTGCGGGCGCACACGTCCGTCACCACAGCCAGGACGAATGAACAGCGGGTCGCGCGGGTTCTCGAATACATTGGCGACAAGCCATTGGACAAAGTGACCGGGCAGGTGATCGACGCAATGGTTGCCCAGATGGTGACCGATGGCGTTTCGGATTTCATGCGGCGTCACTTCTATGACGTGTTGCGCACCGCGCTTCGTCAGGCGCGAAAGTGGAAACTGATTTCGGGTGAACCGTGGATCGATGCCACGCGCCCAAAGATCACCAAGAAGCGGGCCAAGGTCGCATCGCTGGATGACAGCTACACCCTTGCCGATCACTTTTGGTTAGCCGGGAAACCCATTGCCGCGACCTATGTCGAAACCATCGCGGACAGTGGCGCACGACCGGGTGAAGTTCTCGCGCTGATGTGGGATGCGGTTGATCTGGATGCGGGTGTCATCGACATATGGCGGGCGCAGGAACGCATCAGTGCCAACCATTACCAGATCAAAGAAACGCCGAAGAATGATGTGTCCGTTCGCCGGGTCGCGCTGTCACAGCGGACCATCGCATCGCTGCGGAAACTGAAGGCGCACCACGCAGAACTGCACCTAGCTTCGGGCGGCATCTGGCCGAAAGACGGGCTGGTCTTTCCGTCGCAGTCCGCACAGCTTTGGACGGTCCGACAGGCGGGTCAGGTCATCAAACGGATGGCGGACAAGCACGGCCTGACGACGGGCAGCTACAGCAGGCGTCACGGCATGGCGTCGGAAATGCTGGCCCATCAGGTGCCGGTCGCGGTCGTCTCGGAACGCATGGGACATGCTAGCAACAAACAGACCTTGGACACATACACGCACGCCCTGCCCCAGCACGCGGATGCTGCGGTCGATTGGCTCAACAACCGGGGCAAGTAGGTGTCCAGTTTGGTGTCCATAGTGTCCACGCGCATTGGACACTTGTGCCGCACCTGTTGATTTTTGTGCAATAAAAACAACTACATGAGCACAATGGACCGGTTTTTGGTACCGTGTATCGTAGATTCGAATCCTACCACCCCAGCCACCTTTTCCAGAAAAGCCAGGAAAATAAGGGGCGACAGAGCCTCCGGAAAATCCAATGTGTCACAGCATTCGGAAACTGTGACACATGCTGTGACACCGCCAGCAAGAAATCGACCCGGCGCGCGGTCGCGCAAACCCCGTTATTATGCGGGCCCCTACCTCATGCGCCGCGGCCGTATTTTCTATTTCCGAAAACGCCTGCCAAAAAAACTATCAAACCAGGTCCCAAACCAGTTTCTTTGCCTGTCGCTTTGAAACCGTGCAAGTGCACCGCTCGCAATGCCCGGTCCGCCAAGCCTCGGATATAAGACTTGCCAGCCAAGACGGGTCGGAGCATCTACAGACTGAGCTGTAACTGGTGCGGTGAGGATATGCTTCCCTCGGCGTACTCAGTTATTGTCCTCCGCTCCACCTTCCCAGCGCTGCAGATCCTCTTCGGACATTGGCTCGAGAAAGTCGGGGGAAGAAAGCCGAGGTAACCCGGATCTATACGCGTGGGCCATATTTGCGGCATCTGCGCCTGCTCGATGTGTTGTTGGACGCTCCGCTCGCGTTTCGTAGACTTGCTCGATCGCACCGGGTGCAACAACGCCGTCTTCCTGAGAAAACGAGACCCAGACGATCCGGTCAAAGTCATCGATCTGCCTCGCACGTTCACCGAGCGTTGCGAGAAGACAGTCAAGCCAGCGTTGGTCGAGCTCAGGAGCGTCGCTGACAAGGACGTTATCGCCTACAATTTCTTTCAACCAGCGTGCTACATCTTCCGCGGGTTCCGCCGTCTTCAAGGCGCTGAAAGGAATATTTTGTACGGCAGCGCTTTTCTCTGACCAATCATCGAGCAACCAGTCAGGATCTGGCTGTATGAGCTTGCTTTCGACAACGACGTCTTGCTGTTCGATCCACGCAATACCAAGTTCGATCGGCCAGCTTTCAGGGCTAAACGAGGATGCCTCGAAGTCGATGAATACGAGCTTTTTCGGATAGACTATTTTCCCATGCTCATCGAGCCCGACACCGAGACCAAGGGAGCGACGTTTGGCGAAAAATGCTTCTTCTTCCGGCGTCGGCCGGCTGATAGAGTGCAATAGGTTTTTCAGGTCATCCTGAGACATGATCTTTCAGTGGCAAGTTGGGCTCAGACCCACAGGTTCCGGTTTTCGTCAAGTGTCATGGCAGGTTCTGCGGTTACGGGAATGCAACTTATCAATTGTGGGAACATCAAAATGACAACGTGGGAAATCGCCTTCAATATTGCGGCCGCGGGAGCGACAATCATTCTTCTTCTTCACCTATGGCGGCTACTGAAAACGTGCGAGCGGGACCGTTCAAACGACGCTGAACTCGTGAAACAGTTTAGGGACACCGCGCCATATGACAATCTCGAAGACCTATTATCGAACAAAGAATGAATTTTGTTCGGTGACGAGTAAGCACCTCTCATCTGTCTTTTAACAGCACGAAAACCTCGAGTTCGGATCCCAGCATGTCGTCAATTAGGTCGCAGTGCTTGAACCGTGCTCCGTCAATCGCGCCCAGGCCCTTTGCCTTCCGGTCAGGCAACCTTGCCCAACTGGCATAACAGTACACTTACTGATCCAGTGCATGTGCGCTGGATCAGCCAAAATACAAAGCTTTTTTGAATTTGGATAGACATGTTCAATGAAGAGGTTCGCCTCAGGTTTTCTTTCTGTCTTTCTTTCAGCCAACGCCAATTGATGTCAGACCGCGACTAACCTTCGGCTTGCCATGGCAACCTTTGCAACACTAAGACGGGTATTTCCTCGAGCACGGATGTGCATTCGCACAAGAAACGGGACGCGCCTGAACGCGCCCAGTTTCGTCAAGTCGCGACGTGAGATATGTCTTTGTCCGGCGAGTATATGTCCAAAATGTTCCAATGTCCGGTCGTTGGTGTTGGGTTGTTGATCATTGGCACATCGAGCACGGTTGGTTTGCCACTGGCGATTGCCGCTTCCAGTGCGGGCAACAGTTCGTCGGCAGCACTGAGCCTGTGCCCTTCCGCGCCGTAGGCTCGCGCTATGTCGGCATAGCCCGGTCCGTTTGCGGGCGCGGCGGCTGATCCGGGGAACGTGGTTCCATAGGTCAATCCGTAGTGCGCTTTTTGAAGGCCGGCGATTGTTCCGAAGGCGTTGTTGTTCATAACCAGCCAGATGATGCCCAGATCGAGTTCGACGGCCGTTGCGAGCATCGACGGGTTTTGACCGAAGCCACCATCGCCGACCAGACTGATCACCACGCGATCTGGCGCTGCCAGTTTCGCGCCGATCGCGCCGGGGGGGCCAAAGCCCATCGTGGCGAACCCGCCTGGGGTAAGTATTGAACCGGGCGTCAGGATATCGAACTGTTGCCCGACACCGTTCTTGTTCCACCCGACGTCCGTGGTGATGATGGCATCCTCGGGCAGTGCCTTGCGGGTGTCTGCCAGAATACGCTCGGGCATCATTGGAAAGGCCGATGAGGTCGCCATTTCCACGTTGTGCGCTTTGAAATCCGTTCGGAAGTCGGCGATCTTCTGTTCCAGAGCGGGGCGTTTGAAACCGTCCGGATACATCTCGCGGGCGACCCGGTTGAGGACGCGCAAAGCGGCATTGGCGTCAGCAACGACGCCGATCTCGGTGGGATAGTTCCGACCGATCTCCTGCGGCTCAATGTCGATGTGAATGACCTTCGAACCGGGAATGTTGAATGTGTATCCGGGATACCAGCTGGAACAATCGGCCTCTTTGAACCGGGTTCCCACCGCAAAGATGTAATCCGCATTCAGGCAAGACTGGTTGACCAACTCGGTGCCCCAAAACCCAGTCATTCCCAGCACAAGCGGATGGTCGTCTCGCAGCGCGCCTTTACCCATCAGGGAATGCGCGACTGGCAGACCCATATGTTCAACAAATTCTCGCAACTCCTCGCTGGCCTGTGCCAGAAGAATACCACCTCCGACATAGGCAACCGGGTTTTCGGCCTTCGCCAACACTTCGACGATCTCACGCGCTGTCTCGTCGTCAATCGATGGTTTCTTGAACGCGCGCGTGTTGTCGCGGATACGGTCGAAACTGTCCGAGGGGATCACCTCCGAAAAGACGTCCATGGGGACATTGACCAGTACCGGCCCGGGCTGGCCGCTTTCAGCGAGATGAAACGCCTTTTCCAAGATTTCGGCCATCAGGTCTGCGCGATCCACCCGCCAGGCACGTTTGACAAAAGGGCGGTAAATCTCCCACTGGGCCGCGTCTGCGTGCAGATTCACCTCCTGATGCGGATGTTTGCCGTAGTAATGCGTAGGAATGTCGCCTGCGATCACAACCATCGGGATACAGTCCAGCGCGGCATTGGCGACCCCGGTGGCACAGTTTGTCAAACCTGGGGAGAGGTGTGACAACACCACCGAGGCCTTGCCCGTCACGCGGGCGTAAGCGTCTGCCGCGTGGCTGGCGATCTGTTCGTGCCGCACCGTGACGAAATCAATCGGGCTTTCGGCCAAAGCGGCCAGAACCGCGATATTCGTATGTCCGCACAGGCCGAACACATGTTTGACCTCACGACGTTCGAGAAAGTCGATGATATGTTCAGCGACGGTTTTGCCTTCCAGTTTTGCCCCGTCCATCACGCGACCTCCTGTCCGTAGAACTCACCGAACAGGTCCGGCTCCGAGGGGCGATCCTCAGGGATCGGGCGGCTGACCCAAGTGTAGTTCATCATATGTTTCATGGTGACGTTTTCATTGGTGATGTTGCCGCCCCAGATGCCGCAACCCAAGCTGCTGGTCATAGGCATGCCATTAGTCCAGGCACCCGCGTTGGCCTTGGATTGCGGCTGCCGCACCATCATGCGGCTGACCGGGGCCAAACGCGCGAGCTGATCGATGTGATCATCATTGTGGCTATAAATCCCGCAGGAATGGCCTTTACCCCCGGTGTTGTAGATCAGGCTGACCGTTTCCAGCGCGTCATCGAACGTGTCAAAGTGATAAAGCGCCATCAATGTGGTCAGCTTTTCCTTGGAGAACTTGTGCTGCGGGCCAATTTGCCCCTGATTTTCAACCATCAGAAACTTGCGATCTTCGGGAATGCTGAAACCGGCGACCTTGGCCGTTTGCTGCGGCGGACAGGCGATGGTCGGAAACGTACGGTTTCCCTTTTCGTCCCACATGGCCGCTTCGAGCATGGCCTTCTCTTCATCCGAACACAGGTAGCCGCCCTCGGCTTGAAGCGCCTTGAGCATATCGTCGTAAACTGAGCGCTGGATGATGATGTTGCCGTCGGCCGAGCAGCCCGACCCAAAGTCGGAGGTCTTTGAAATGCGAGTGTTCTGCGCGGCGATGTCCAGATCGGCGGTTTCATCGATGACGATGGACGAATTGCCCGCGCCAACGCCATAGGCCGGGCGCCCAGAACTGTAGGCCGCTTTGACCATCGGCTTGCCACCCGTTGCCAGAGTCAGGTCACAAATCTCCATGAGGTGCTGTGTTAACGGGATCGATGGTTTGCGGATCGACTGGAATAGGTCTTCGGGGGCACCGGCGGCACGGCAGGCTGCGCGCATGACCTCGACCATCTCAAAGGTGGTATGGGCGGTTCGCGGGTGCGGGCTGAAGATGACCGCATTCCGGGCGTTCGCGGCGGACACGCCGGTCACCGGTGGCGTCATCGCAGGGTTGGTCATGGGAATCAAGGATGCGATCACACCCGCAGGTTTGGCGTATTTCACGAGCCCCTTTTCTTCGTCGACTTCGACGATCCCCGTCGAGGGCGTGCGCAGAACATCACGCAGCACCATGTGAATCTTAAATCGCTTCGCAGGGCGCCCTTCGCGATCTCCGATACCGCTTTCGTCCACGCCTTGCTGGGCCAGACGCGTGAAGGTCTTCTCGTTCCCAGCATACCACGCAATGGCCTGAGATAGACGGTCCAGCTTGTCCTGATCCCAATCCTCGATCTCGGCCATAGCAGCGCGGGCGCGTGCCAGCATATCGGCCGCCATGTTGCGGTCGTTTTCAGTGAGCTCTTTGCCCATGATGATCCTCTTGGTGTTTTAGAATTGCAGCATCGGGCACACGACGCTGTGACCGCGCCTCGCCGAATGTTCGCTTGGCGTGGCTGAGACAGCGACGCGCGTGTTCTTCATATCCCAACTCGGCAACGCGGCTTTGGTTGGGCAGTTCGATGGAATAGTCGACGGGCGGCATCCGTTCGATGATGCCGGTGAAATCGATCCAACCTTCGCCGGGATAGAGCCGCGCATCGCGCGCCAACTGGATCATGCCCTCGCGCGTATCGGCGATGCCGGGCAGGCAATCGGAGATATGCAGGAAGTGAAACAACTCCGAGGGGACGTGCAGAAGCTCTCCGAGATCAACGCGACTGAGGTGCAGATAAAGCGTATCGACCAGAATACCGCCATTCGGTTGATCAGAGGCGCGGACAATATCCAGGGCCTCATCCAGAGTGCGCAAGCGAGAGAAGCTTGGGAATTCCAAGTCCACTGTTAGCCCGTAGGGCGCCGCCAGTTCGCAGGTTTCGGAATAGACGTCGATCAGAAAGTCACGATCATCGCGGGTGTTGGTCCACGCGCTCATGATCATGCGTTTGGCGCCCAGTTCCCCGCCGATCTCCAGAGAAGGCTCAAAACTGCGTGGGTCAACATCTTCGGTGATACGCGCAATCTCGATATCCAGAACCTTTAGACCAGTGGTGGAAAGAGCAGCTTTGGTGGCCTGCACCTGCGCCTTGTCGATCGGGGATTGAGTGAACTCTCCGGGCACATGCATCGGAATGAACCGAGGGCTGACAGCGTCATAGCCTGCCCGCGCGGCGATATAGACCAACTCGGGCGGCGTACAGCCAATCAGCGTCAGATGCGCCAAGGAATAGAGAGAGGGGCCTGCGCCAGCCTCTTCGGGTTTCACCATGAACGACAGCTCCACGTGTCTGCGAATCTCAAATTCATCACACGTAGTAAAAAATATCTGATATTTTTAAAAATATCAACTTTTAATACTGAGCAGAAAATGAAAACGCCCGAGCAATAGCCCGGGCGTGTTTTATCTTTGTGCTGGCGCGGCTTTAGACGGTGACCCAGTCGCCTCCGGACTGGTGAGAGCGCACAGAGGCATCTATGAATCGGACGCCATCCGCGCCTTGACCGACACCGGGATACGCCAGCCAATTGGCCGGAACGGCGACCCCATCCCGACGCGCGGCTACGGCCATGGCAAATTCCGTATAGAGGTTGGCCCAGGCTTCGATAATCCCTTCAGGGAAGCCGCGCGCGGTACGGATCAGACGTTCTGCGCCGGGGCCGATGCCATGCCCGTGACCTCGGCTGATGATACGATCCGGCTCACCGAACCGATTGAACTTCAGCTGCTCCGAATTCTCCAGATCCCACTCGAGACCTCCTTCGTTCCCGAATATGCGCAAACGCAACCCTCCCCGATTCCCGGGGGCAAGGCGTGTCGCCATCAAGGTTCCGGGAACTTTGTTTTGATAACGGGTGAGCATGAACACCGTGTCTTCCAAAGGCTTGGGCGCGCCGCAGACATGGAACTCGGCCCGTAGGTTGGTCAAGGGCAGGCCCGAGACAAAACTGGCCAAATGCGCGGCATGGGTTCCAATATCGCCGACACAGCTGGTCGGGCCAGAAATCTTTGGGTCCAGCCGCCATTTGACGTGGGGCGCATCAGCCACATCATCGGGCGTCATCCAGTCTTGCATGAACTCGACGTGGATTTGGTTGATTTTACCGATGCCTCCTTCCGCCACGATTTGTTTGGCTTGCCGGATAACTGGAAAGCACGACATCGCATATCCGACGGCAAAGACCTGTCCCGCGCGCGCGGTGATCTCCTCAAGCCCCTCTGCCTCGGCGACTTCATTGGTCAGGGGCTTGTCGCACAGCACGTCAATGCCCGCCTCCAGAAAGGCTTTGGCCGCGTCGAAGTGAACGTGGTTCGGGGTGGTGATCATCACCGCGTCCACACCATCCGGGCGTGCCGCCTCGGCCTTTGCCATCTCGTCGAAGGACGCGTAGCACCGGTCGGCCGGCAGATACCAATCGGCCCCACGCACCTTGCTGCGCGCAGCGTCGGAACTGAGCGCACCTGCAGCGACCTCCCACCGGTCGGTCATCCGGGCCGCCGTTGCCTGCGTGACCGAGATACGCCCACCGCCAACAACGCCCAGCCGCAAACGGCGAGACAACTGGGGGAAAGGGCCGTCAAAGTTCAGGTCTTCGGGCAATAGTCTCTCAGCCATTCTGAATCTCCATTTCCGGGACCCGTACGCCTTCCGGCAGCATTTCCACCGCCATGAAAATGCTGGGGGTAATCGTCTCGTACTGATGCCAGGGATAGTTGCCTTCAGCGTCATACATCGGCCTGTGCGTCGTGCCGGGGGCCATGAATTCTTCCAGGTAAAGAGTTTCAACGTCCCGTTCGCGGCATTGCTGCATTTTGCCAAAGCCTACGATTTGCGTATGCACTTCGCGAAACCCCGGTACCGGGCAGAAAGGATGATCCTTGTGCAATCCGACATTCAATGGGACCGAACCGGAATGGTACATGGTCAGCCCAACGTTACCCACGAAGACCTTTGGCGACATGTAGTGGCTGACACCGCGCAAACGCTCCTCTTGGCGAACATCAAAAGCGGATGGCCAGGTGTCTTTCACCCATGCGAACAACTCGTTTTCATCGGCATGGAAGTCGAAACCGTGGACAATGACTGCGCGTTCCACGCCGCCAAGCGTGCTGTCTTGCACGATCACGGAGGAAAGCGGTGCAACGGTTTGATCCTCGACAGAGAGGCCCCTCTCCCCGAGATTCAGAACAATGGCGCGACCCTCGACAGATACTCTGTCTTCATCAGTGATGTGCTGGACGCGAAAAAATGGCTGGGCAAAGTCAAGAGTCTGAATAGGCATAGACCAGCTCCTTCCTCTCATCGTTGAGGAAATCGACAGGCAGAGGCATCGGCGCTTCGCACCGGCTTTCTATAGTCTGATAGGCGCCGAATCTTGGTGCCCGTTCAATTGCGTCCATGACTTCAAAAACATGGTAGGCAAGCGCTCCACTTGCACGGGGTTGGCGTCCTTCTTGCGCCGCCAGGGCCAGATCCAAAAGGCCGAGCCCGCGGCTGTCTTCATTGAACCCGTGTTTGTTTTCGACCACCTGCCAGTCTTCGCGACCGGTTGGACGAGGCTGATGAGACCAGCGTGAGGTCTCCTGCGTTTTCAGCCAGACATCCCCTTGAAAGATATTGGCACCATGAACCGGGTCTGGATCAGGAATGCTGATGGTGCCGTTTTCTCCGTAGATCTCGAACCGCGGCGTTTCGCTGTCCCAGACGTCAAAGCTCATGGTCATCGACCCTATAGCTCCGGAGGAGAACTGCAGCAGGCTAAGGGAGTGCGTGTCGACCTCGACGTCCATCCATTCGCCGTTGCGAGGGCCGTTTTCGATCATCCTTTTGTCAAACGTGCATCGCGCCATTCCGGCGACCCGGTCAACGGGACCAAGGCAGCAGATCATGGCGGTCAGGTAGTACGGCCCAAGGTCCAGCAAGGGCCCACCACCCGCCTTATAGTAGAAATCCGGATTGGGATGGTGGCGTTCTGTCCCGTGGGTGCCGACATGGGCAAAAACCCCTGTCGGTTTGCCAATGGCACCCTCGTCGATCAAGCGCCGAACGGTCTGCCAGCGACCGCCCAAAAACGTGTCGGGCGCGCAACCGACCAGTAACCCCTTTTCAGAGGCCATGTGCAGGATCGCCTTACCATCCGTTCGATTCATAACCAACGGCTTCTCGGAATAGACGTGCTTGCCCGCCTCTAACCCGCGCAAACTGATTTCCGCATGCGCCGCGGGAATTGTCAGGTTCAGAACGCAGTCAATCGTCGGATCGTCAAACACTTCATCTGGCGTGCAGGCCTTGGCGACACCGTATTGATCCGCTTTGACGCGGCTTTCCGAAGGATCAAGGCTTGCGCAAGCCACGACCTCAACGTTTGAGAATTTGGATAGTGTCTTTAGATAAATATCACTGATACGACCACAGCCGATAAGGCCGACCCGGAAGGATTTCGATGTCTCACGTGTCATCATTCCTGTCTTCGTAGAGGGGTAAGTAATTCGGGGGCATCGGCCCTTTGTTGCGGCCACCCTGGTTCATCTGTTCCCAAGCGTGGGCGAGTATTCCGACCGAGCGGGACAGGCAAAACAGCCCCCGCGACAAGGGCGCAGGAAAGCCAAGTTCGCAGAAGATCACAGCTGTCGCGCCGTCAATATTCATGGCAATTGGCCGACCGCCTCGTTGACGACCGAGTTCGGCTTGAACCTCTTCTCCGATATCGGCAAACCGGCCAGAAACTGTGCCTTCTGCCGCCGCATCTCGAACAAGTTGCATCAATCGTGGTGCGCGTGGGTCAACGGGCTTGTGAAACCTGTGACCAAAGCCCGATACGATCTTGCCGTAGGTCTCGCGCCAGCTGTCCAAGCCATCCCGAACAGCGTCATTCAGCGAAGCTTCCGCATCCATGCGGACTTCGATATCATAGTACAGCTCTGCACACTGCTCTCCTGCCCCGCCGTGCACGTCGCCCAGCATGTTCACCGCGGTCGCCATCGCATTATTGAGACCTACCCCGCAGGTGGCGGCCATACGCGCAGCCGCGATTGAGGGAGCCTGTGGGCCGTGATCCACGCCTGCGACCAAAGCAGCTTCGAACAGGCGCGCTTGTGCGTCGCTGGGCAGATCATCCCGCACCATCAGCCAGATCATTTGCGGGAAAGATACGTTCCCGATCAGGTCCTCTATGGCGTTGCCACGAAACGCGATCTGACCGGGCTTCATGTCGATGATGGAGGTACGCCACCATTGGCGAACGGCGCGCTCATCCATCGTCATGTTTTCATCCAGCACAGTCATTGAGTCTTCACCTCTTTGAACGTCTGGGTTTTGCTTTGTGCGGCGAGGCGAATGGGCGCGTTACGCGCACCGTAACCGGCATAACCCATGCGGCGTTCAACAATTTCGAAGAAGAAGCCGTTAAAGATGGGGCGGCTGTATATCTGAAAATACTCGGAACCCGCTGCCCGATCGTAAAGAATGTTGCCTCGGCGCAGTTGGGCAACCAATTCGTCATCTAATCCGAATGTCGCTTGCAGATCAGCGTAGTAGTTTTCTGGGATGGACAGGCTGGGAAAACCGGACTTCCGCAATTGGGCTGAGGTTTCAAATATGTCGTCCGACTGGAAGGCGATGTGCTGAACACCGGCATCAAATCCGTCTTCAAGGAATGAAGCCGCCAGTGTTCGACGCCCAACTGCACCATTCAGGTTTAAACGCACTTCGCCTTCGGGGCTTTCGATGGCTTGGCTTTGCACAACACCCGACGGGTCGGCAACGTTCACGATCGGGGATTTTGCCATCTCAAAAGTCGAAATGTAGTAGAGCAGCCAGCTTTGCATCTCATCGTGACGCATCGTCTGTGCCAGATGGTCGATACAACGCAGACCGGCAGGTTGGGTGGCTTTGGTTTTCGCAACCGGCTCGAACTCTATGTCCCAAACCCGATGCAGATCGGATTTCTCATCTATGAAATGGACAACATTGCCACCAACGCCCCGAATAGCCGGGATATCCAGTTCCCCGGCCCCTACAGGCTGTGCGAAATTCGGCGCGCCCAACGCGGTCGCTCGCTGAACCGTCTGATCCGCATCTTTGACACGCAACCCCATATCACAAACGGAGGGGCCGTGGCCCAGAAACGCCGAATGGGCAAATCCTTCCTTTTCGGTATTCACGACGATGTTTATCGCGCCCTGCCGCCACAGCTCGACGGACTTGCTCACATGCTTTCGCTCCATTCGAAAACACATTGCTGACAGCATATCTGCCAGTTGCGCGCCGCTTACTTCATCAGCTGTAAATTCGACGAACTCAAAGCCTGATGCATAGACGCGTTCCGGCAGTTCCGGGATGCCGAAATCGGTTCCCGGCTCGGTCCGTGATACCTCATCCAGGAGGTTCACCAGAGACCTGTAGCTGTCTCGGGCCAGTGTTCGGCCACCAGGTTGAGGAGCTGCTTCGTTGACGCGTGCAACCGACCAAGGCCCTTTGTATCCGGCGCGGGACAAAACGCGAACGAAGCCCGCAAGGTTCAGCGACCCAAGCCCCGGCAGAAGTCCAAAGTGCCGTTTGAGCCGACGTATATCCATCTCAAGCCGGGGTGCATCGGACAGTTGCACATGGAACAGCCGCTCTCCGGGAATGTCCCGAAGGCGGGCTGGTTTGGATCCGTCGGCAAGCGAGAAGAAGGAATTCAAAGCCAACCCCAGATTAGGGCTGTCGACAGCATCAACGACGCCTAACGCCTGTTCATCCGAGTGACTAAGATCCGACCATGGTAAACCCAAATAGGCCAGACGCATCCCCATTTCTTTAGCGATCTGGGCCGCCTCGCTAAGATCTGCGATTACCTGTTCTTCGGTCGCGGCGACATCGACCTCGAAGGCAGACCCGATAAGCAGCAATTCCGTGCCCAACTCGCTCATCAGGTCGAGTTTGCGCTTCAGTCGATCAAAAGCGCGCTCACGTCCGACATCGGGCTGGCCTTCAAGATTATGGAAGGGTTGCAGCAGGCAAATCTTCAAGCCGAGGTCCGATGCAATTTTGCGGACTTGCGATGGCGATCCGTCAAAAGCGGTCAAATCCGGTTCGTGTAATTCGACACCCCCGAATCCCGCGTCAGCGATAGCACTCAGCTTTTCAGCCAGATCACCGGGGATCGACGTTGTCGAAACCGAGAGGCACATTATCCTTGATATCCAAACAAACGCGGCAACCACAGGACTAGATCCGGCATCAGCATCATGATCACCAAGGCGAAGATGAGAACCGCGAGGAAAGCCCAGATTTCCGAGATGATTTCTCGCAGCGGAATGTCCGTCACGGCGTTGATCACAAAGAGTAGAATGCCGTAGGGCGGCGTGATCAGACCGATCATCGAGTTCACGACGACCAGCACTCCGAAATGCACCAGATCAATCCCAAGCGCTTCGCAGGTTGGAATGAACAGGGGCACAATCACCAGGATGATCGTTGTTGCGTCTAACACGCATCCCAGCGCGAGGATCAGCAGGTTAACCAGGATCAGGAACACAATCGGGCTGACATCCGAACCTTCCAGTAAGGCTGAGATCGACTGAGGAATTTGCTCCTGAATGACGATGAAGTTCAGAATGAACGCGCCACCAATGACCACCCCGACGGCGGCAGAAGAACGCGCGCTGTCGACGAACACTTGGTAAAGGCCACGGAAGGTCAGTGCGCGGTAGAACAACGCTGCCAGTAGCAGGGCGTAGAATGCAGCAACTGCGGCGGCCTCGGTCGGCGTAGTGACGCCTCCATATATACCGTAGAGCAGAATTGCTGGCATCAGCAGTGCCGGGAACGCGTTGGCGGTTTTTGCAGGCAATTCGCGCAGTGGAACAGGTTCTTCCAATGCAAAGTTCCGCTTGCCGGCAAGATAGTAGTTCATCGCCATGAGGACGACGCCCATGATCAGGCCCGGCAGAATCCCTGCCAGGAACAGCGACCCGATAGAGGCCTTGGAAACAAGCGCGTACAAAACCATTGGAATCGAGGGCGGAATAATAGGGCCGATCGTTGCCGACGCCGCCGTGATTGCAGCTGCGTAGCCTCGGCTGTAGCGGCCGTCCTTGGTCATCATCTCAATGATGATCTTGCCGATCCCGGCAGCATCCGCGACGGCAGAGCCGGACATGCCGGAGAAAATCAACGACGCAACCACGTTGACGTGCCCGAGGCCGCCCTTGAACCGACCGACCGCAGCGACGCAGAAGTTCAGCAAGCGGTCTGTGATCGACCCAGCGTTCATTATATTAGCGGCGACGATAAACAAAGGCACGGCAAGCAGAATCGTGCTTTTGTAGAAGCCTTGCAGGATCTTCTCACCCGCGAGGGCGACGTCCAATCCGGCCGTGCCAAGGTACACCAATGAGGCCAAGAGGATGGAATAGCCGATAGGTGTCCCGATGCCTGCCAGAAGAAAGAGAGCGAGCAGGCAGGAAAGAAGTTCAAAACTCATTTGTCTGCTTCCTCGTCGTATTCACCGTCGACGCGGGGATGATCGTCAACCACGTTGTACCCAACGACCAGTTCCAACTCGGTCTTAGGTGGGCCATTACGCAGGATGTCAAAGAACAGCCATCCATACCGCGCAGCCACGACCAGCATGAACACCGCATAAATTGAGAACACGGTGCGCAGCGGTATCTTCTCACCCGAGAACGGGTTTCGCACGGTCGAGGTTTTGCGGATTTTCATCCAGTCGATGTAGTCCCATGTCGGAAGGAAGCTGTAGAGCATCCCAACCACAATCGCTGCGGCCGCCAGCATCGCAAAGACCTGCCGCACGCGCATCGGCACCGAAAGGTAGATGATGTCGAACTTCACGTGATCCCTCTCACGCACGATGAAGGCGCAGCTAAAAAAAATCACCCAGACCCAGAGGATGCCGATCAGTTCAAGCGTCCAACCGGCGGGGGTAAAGAAATACCGCAAGAGAATTTGCAGAAGGAAGATCAGGAAGATTGCCGCCAGCATCCCGCCGGCAATCGCTTCGGTCAGTCGGGAGAACCCCTTGACAAAGGCTTTCATAGTGGTTCTCCCTCCCTCGATTTACTGGATTCAGTTGCCCAGCGCGTTGATCTGGTCCAGAACACCATCCGGCCAGGAACCCGCAAATTCGCTATCCAGATACATGGACTGTACCTGATTGCGGAAGGCTGCCAGATCAGGTTCGTAGATTTCCATCCCCTGCTCTTTCAGGAAACTGACCAGATCCTCTTCTTTCTGAAGTTGCTTCTGACGGCCTGATTCCGCTGCTGCGTCCGCAGCTTCCTGAACCTTGGCTTGTTGTTCCGGCGTCAACCCGTCCCAAACTTCTTTGCCAATGGCGATATAGTTCAAGTCGACCAAGTGCGATGTCAGGATGATCTGATTGGTCACTTCGTAAAACTTGGCATCAACCACGGTCGGCAGCGGGTTGTCCTGACCGTCAACGGCGCCGGTCGACAGAGCTGTATAAACCTCTGAGAACGCCATTGGTGTCGGGGCGGCACCCAGCGCTTTGCCAAGGAACTGCCACGCATCGGTGCCCGGCATCCGCAGGTTCACACCCTCCAGATCAGCCGGGGTGCTGACGGTCAGTTCATCCTTGGGTTGGCGCAGGTTCACCTGACGACGGCCCAAATACATGACCGACAGCAGTTTGACGCCCAGTTCTTCTTCGGCCTTTTGCTTGAAGGCATCCATCAAGGGATCGTTGAAGACAGCCACCTGATGCGCGGCGTCCTGATGGACATAGCCTGCTGTAAATATCGAAAACTCGGGGAAGAACTGTGCCAGTTCTTGCGCCGAGGTGATCGACATTTCCAGGTTACCCCGGCTGATGGCGTCCAACTCGGTTCCTTGGGCGAAGATGGTTCCATTATAGCTGGGCTCGTAGCTTGCGAAATCAGCGACCATGGGCGCGAAAACCTCGGCCATAGCGACCGAGCGTTGATCGGTCTCTGATCCTGATGTTGCGAGGCGAAGTTGCACTTTGTCTTCCGCCAGCGCACCACTTGTTGCGCTAAACAGAACACCGGTTGCAACCAGGGCTGATACAGCAGCCCGGCGGGTAAGTTTGGTAATCACTTTGCTCCTCCCTGAGACATCATGATGCTTCTTTTTTGCGATTCAGAGTTTTGACCTATTTTGGACATTTTGCAAGATGTTTTACAAAATATCAGATATTTTTCATTACTTGCAATCTCTGTTGCTGCGTTTCCTGAAGGTTTCTTATCCTGACTGTTTCACCTGTTCTGCAGGAATTCTGAATAGCTTCAATAACTTGAAGTGTTTTTAAACCTTCCCATCCAGACACAATCGGCTCTGCTTCGTGTCGAGCTACTTCAACAAAGTGCCTAAGCTGATTGACCAGAGGGTCAGACGCCCCCTTCTTCAGCGCGGTTGATGAGATTGGCGTCCACCAGTCCCTTTGCTCACCCTGGTAACTCCACAATCGAAGATCGGGAACGGACAACGAACCATGAGAGCCACCTATCATGTAGCTACTCTCAGTGGTTGAAGGATAGATTGGATATTCCTGAGACGTCATCTCCCAGCTCCATGGAGCGACGATGCTGTCGGACACACTTATGGTTCCAATCGCCCCGCTTTCGAACGTCAACAGAGCACCGGCAACATCTTCGTTGTCGTAACCGCGCTTGGATACAGCCGACTGAGCCTGAACGGTCAAGACTTCTCCGGCCAGGTACCGCAGCAGATCCACATCGTGGACAAGATTGACCGAGATGGGCCCTGCACCGGGTTTCTTTCTCCAGGGCGCAGCATCAAAATACTCGTCTGGCTTATAAAACCAGCAATTCGCATGGACAGCGCGCACATCTCCAATCTTCCCATCGACAATGGCTTCCTTAGCCGACCGGATCAGAGGATTGTGTCGACGATGGTGTCCGACCATCAGTGGCACATTGGCCTTCTCCGCTGCTTCAACAAGCTCAAGTGCAGCGGTGGCTTCCACGGCGATCGGCTTTTCGACAAGAAGAGGACAACCATGTCGAACACACGTGAGGCCTTGTTCAACATGAAGCGTGGTCGGGGTCGCAAGGACAGCTCCGTCCGGCGTCTGATTTACAAACATTTCCTCAAGGGTCTCGTAACATGCGACCCCGTGCTCAACGGCGTAAGCACGACCTTCATCGCTGGGGTCGACCACCGCGACGAGATCAACATGGCGCAACGCTCGGATAGCGTCCGCGTGGCGGCGTCCAACAAGACCAATGCCGACAATGGCAATGCGAAAGTTCTTAGACACTTTGCTTCCTTCCGGAGGGCCCGGCGAATCCCGAAACCGATGATTGCGATCGGGCTGCTTTGCCCAACTTGGCCACGACCGTATTGGGGTTTTCGCGATTCCGCAATAATGTATGATATTTTTATTTTTACCATACATCAGTTTGGATTGCTGATGTCTCTGAAAAATGCTAATTGAACGAGGAAACTGATAATATCGGGTGAAACGCATGGCGAAACAGCCGTCTACGATAGGTGCAAGCACCTATCAGCGAATCAAGCGGGACATCATCTTCGGGGAGTTGCAGCCCGGCTCCAAACTGAAGCTGGACGCCTTGAAGGAACGCTACTCGGCAAGCCTTTCGACACTTCGTGAAACGCTGAACAGGCTCGCCAGCGACGGATTTGTTGAAGCTCCTGAGCAACGGGGGTTCCTGGTCACACCGGTTTCACGAGAAGACCTGACCGAGATATCAGAGCTGCGAGTCTTGTTGGAATGCCACGCGTTGGAGTTGTCCATCGCGAATGGCGACACAGACTGGGAAGGCAACCTTGTTGCCGCACACCACAAACTGCATCTGATGGAACAGCAGCTTCTCAAAGGCGACGAGTCCGAGAAAGAAACCTGGAAACGATATGATTGGGAGTTTCACCAAGCGATGATCGCAGCCTGTAACTCCAAGAACCTTCTGTCTCTGCATTCAATCATCTACGACAAGTACCTGCGGTATCAGATGCTTGTGCTGACTTATCGCGGCGAAGAGGCGGTCAAGGAGCACAAGGGCATGTTCGATGCCGCGCTGGCCAGAGACGCCGACACGGCCAAGAAACTGTTGGAGGATCACATCCGAAACGGCCTCACCCACACGTTACAGGCTATGTAAGGCGGCATGCTGATTGCGTGCTTCGACGTCTTCAGGTCGACTTGGCAGTGAAAATCTCAAAATTCTAAGTCTAAATCGAGAAGTTTGTGAACGGCCCTTAGCTGCCCTTTGGCCCGGCCACCTGACGCGGCTGTGCGGCCCTTCAGAGGAGAAATTCGCCACGAGCGCTACATCCAATTCAACCCGAACTCGTGGATTGCGGGACTTTTGCCTGTCGTCGTATTGAGAACAGACAAGCATTTGGCAACATCTCTAAATGAAACGATGACCTCTGCCGAACCCATACCTCAATCTCCGGATCGCACCCTTGTTGGCGTTGCGCTGATGCTGGGGTTTTGTCTAACCGCTCCTTTGCTGGATGTGTCTGCGAAACTCGCGTCGACCAGTGTGCCGGTTGGGCAGATTACGGCTGCTCGGTTTGTGGTGCAATGTGTGCTAATGGCGCCTTTCATCTGGATAATGGGACTGTCGTTGCGCGTGGCGAAAGATCAGGTGATGGTGATGGTTTTCCGCTCATTGCTGCTGGTGTTCGCAACATTTTGCTTCATTGCCGCGATCCGGGTGATGCCCCTTGCCGATGCGCTGGCAATCGTGTTCGTTGCCCCTTTCATCGTCTTGTTGGTCGGCAAGTTCTATCTTGGAGAAGCCGTTGGCCCGCGTCGCGTTGGCGCGGCGCTTGTGGGGTTTGTCGGGGTGTTGTTCGTCATCCAGCCAAGTTTCGCAGCTTTCGGCGCTGTTGCTATTATTCCGCTTGGCACGGCAGTTGCCTTCGCTTTCTACATTCTTTTAACCCGGGGGTTGTCGCGTCGGGTGCACCCTGTGACCCTGCAATTCCACACCGGCCTGATCGCCAGCCTGGTTTGCATTCCAGCTCTAATTGTTGCGCAAGGTTCCGGCTCTGATTTGTTTGATCCCGTTTGGCCGACAGATATCGCGTTGTTGTGGCTTTTGGGCGCTGGCTTTTTCGCGACGGTGAGCCACATGATGATGACCTATGCGCTGTCTTTTGCACCTTCCGTCACGCTGGCACCGCTGCAGTATTTTGAGCTGCCGGTCGCAACCTTGTTCGGCTATCTTGTCTTCAATGATTTCCCGAACACGCTTAGCCTGCTTGGCATTGCGATCATCATCAGTGCGGGGCTGTATATGATACATCGCGAAAGGATGGCGGCCAGGCAGTTGGTCACCGTACGTGCCGTACCTCCAATCTAAGGCTACTCGCTCGGTCCGTTCCGGACATACAAAGTGCAAACACAAAGTCAAAAGCAGAAAAGTGAGGCACAATACTGGACTTAAACCAATTTCCGAACACTACCCATTGACCCCATTTCCTTTATTTTGTTAATTTTCAACATGTTGACAAAAAATCCTACCACCCCAGCCAGTTCATCAGAACATGGAACGACGACAGGCACTTGGGGCTAAACGCTCCGGGAAATGCCCCCGTTTATGCCCCCACCACCCGAGCCACTTGTTAACAGCCCTGGGGGAATCTTTGGGGCGGACCCTCTCTACTTGCGGGAGGAGAGGGTAGCCTCATTGAAGGTATCTGTTTCGTAGAGAGTCCAAGTCCTCATCTGTAAGACCAAGACCTTCGCGAAGGTAGCCTTCGACCGAACCATAGCTCTTTTCAACGCTGTTGTAGAACTCGTCGAGATAGGAATCCCGAACCCCGAGCGAAGGCCAGACGGCTGCTGCCGTCATATTTGTGCCGTAAGCCGCATTGACTTCCGCCGCGATCTGTTCGGCCTTGTTGTCAGCATCTTTAAGCACGTTGCTCATCATGAAATCGGCTTGAATGTCTTCCTTTGTGACACCAAGCGCGGTCAGGACAAGCGCGGTCGCGACACCGGTGCGATCCTTCCCGCCGGAGCAATGAAATAGAACTGCCTCCCCTTCCGGCTGGCCAAGCAAAACGTCGAACAGATCGCGGTATTCGTCTGTATAATCCGTTGCGATGTAACCAAAGGCACCGGCAAACAAGGCATCTGTTCCCTCCGCGGTGGCCGTCCCTGACTTTATGCTGGCGCGCATGTCTTCAATCATCTGACTTTCACTTTCCATCACAGGGAAATTATGGCGTTTGGGTCCCTCCCCTTCTGGCCATTGCGCCGGGTGGGCCGTCGCTTCGGATGTGGTTCTGAGATCAACAATTGCGCTGACCCCCATGTCGTCCAGGCGCTGTTTGCTGCGCTCACTGATCTCGTCTATCTCGCCGGATCTGATGAGTTGCCCCGCACGTACAACGCGACCGTCCTCCGTTTTCAAGCCACCGAGGTCTCGGGTGTTGAGGACACCTTCCAGGGGAACAGCCCGCTCCTCATCCGCGATAACGGGAAATGTGCCAACCGTCATCAGAAGGAGGGTAACGCCAATTGATCTAACCAGGTTCATGTCTCTCTCCATTGCCGTGTAGGACTTAGGTCTTTGATGTCTTTGCCCCGCGTAGATCGACGAGGTCTGACATTGGTTGGCTCAAAACCCGCCAAAAACGGCGACCTGCGTGTCAGTGCTGTCGACAAGATCATAGCCAACAGAGTCGGAAAATACTGTCCCGCGCACTTCGGCATCCGCATTGGCTGGAATGCCTGGACCCACGGCGGCGTCCTGGTCATCACTCAGATCCAGATACAACGTGTCCGCAAAAAACCAACAATTTGCCACGCCGCGCCTCGACCGCGCCCATCTATGCGAAATCGAGATTGTCGAGTATTTCGCTGAAGCTGATGTCAATGCTGCGACCGGTTGTTGTTTCGCCGCTCAGTGCCGGGCCCCAGAGGTATAGGTAGCCTGTGAAATCCCAGTCCGCGTCTTGCGCATTCCCATTTGCTGACCAGCCTAAAAAAGGGCAACGCTTGTGACGGCCAGATGTTGTCTTTGGGTTGGTGTGGTTCTTTCAATCATGACATTGACCTGTTGATGTGCTGGCTACTCATCGCGATGCACTTTCGTTACCTTTGAGGCGCGCGTGGACAGCCCCGCGCGCCCTTGGGGCTTCACTCTTGCCAGCTCATGAAGACCTGTCGTGCTTCTTCGCTTTCGGGGCGCAGGTTTTCGATACCGCCGTAAGGGATGTCTTTGCCGATCTCAGAGTTCGGATACTTGGCGATCATCTTCTGGTGGCGCTTGATCATGTCCTGAAACGACGCGCCGGCCCAAAGCGAGTACCCCACAAGCGGATGCTGCTCGCGCGGGTCGCGATAGATGTTGTAAGTGGGTGCTGCGGCTCCGGGTGCGCCTGGTGCCGGCAGGTGCATCTTGAACTCCTGCTTTACGACCGAGCGCAGGACCGGACCTTCGTACACATAAACGTAGTCTCTGCGCCCATTGCCTTCACCTTCCAGCAGCAATGCTGTCTGGTCGATGCCATCGATCACCCGGTCACGCGGGATATAGTCCGTAGCGCCCGCGATACGCGCGATTGTGGTGTAGATATCCGAGACGTGAAAAATGTCACCAGCAGCGCTGTCAGCTTCAATCACACCGGGCCAGCGAATGAACGCATCAGTGCGCACCCCCCCTTCGAGGTGTTGGGTTTTGCCCCCCCGGTATATCAGCTGGTTCAAGCCGGATGTCCCTTCGTAATGGTACATCAACCCGTTATCAGCCATGATCATGACTATGGTGTTGTCCGCCTCGCCGGTTTGTTCCAGCGCGGCGAGGACCTCACCTATCCAGCCGTCCAGAAGCTGCAACTTGTCCGCGTGAAACCCTCCGTTACGCGACAGTGCTTGATCAGGATAGGCAAAGTTCAGCGGATACAGCGGCCAGTATTGGAGAAAAAACGGTTCATCCAGGGTTGCAACGCGCTCAAGCTGCTCGATCGCCTGTGCCTGATAGCGTTCGTTCATCTCTTCATACTTGGCTTGAGTCCATTCTTCACCCACAGCCATTTCGACCTCGCGCGCTGGCCCGCCTGCTTCCGCCTCGACGCCCGTTACCAAACCGTAGGGTTTGAACCGCTCATCCAATAGAAACGCATTGTTCTGTCCGGACGCATGGTATCCCAGCATATTATTCGCTTGCATCGCTTCGCGCGTCATCAGGCTTAGCTGAACCTGTTGATGCAACGGGAAAGCCGCCCAGTCGAAGCCTTGATTGTGCGGGTAGGCCTCCTCGATATCGCCCTGGTGCCACTTTCCGACGTGGGTTGTATTGTAACCCGCCTGTTTCAGGATTTCCGGCAGCGTCACTTCGCTGGCAGGCAGCCCTTCCCCGACCAAAGCAACTTTCACTTCTTCCACACCGGCCCTGATCGGATGGCGTCCGGTCAACATGGCCGTACGCGTTGGAGTGCAAGAGGGCTCGGTGTACATACGCATCAACGACATGCCTTCGCTGGCAAAATCATTGATATTCGGGGTTTCTATCCCCATCACGTAGTTCATCTTGCGCTCGCCCATCTGGCCGAAGCTGATGTCATCGATAAGGATGTACAGAAAGTTCGGTGGCTTGCCGCCGTTGGCGTCCCGGAT
This sequence comes from Ruegeria sp. HKCCD4315, assembly GCF_013112245.1. Taxonomy (NCBI): domain Bacteria; kingdom Pseudomonadati; phylum Pseudomonadota; class Alphaproteobacteria; order Rhodobacterales; family Roseobacteraceae; genus Ruegeria; species Ruegeria sp. HKCCD4315. The sequence continues at coordinate 2,543,724 of NZ_WVRN01000001.1, forward strand.
TTCCGCCAACCTCGCTTCAATCTCGGTGTCCTGCGCATCCCATTGTTCGCCAAATTGAGCGCGCAGGAACTCATACTCGCCATCATGCACAATTGCGTCTTGTTGTGCGACCGCTGGCACCGCACTTAGCACTGTAAGCATACAGGCAGCGATACCAATCTTCTGTGTAACGTTAGTCACTCTTAGATCCCCCTTGAGTACTCATGGATTCCATGGCCTGAACAATCAGTGCGTGGCACGTGGCCGAGAGCGATTGCTTTGATCTCTGCGCCAACTCCAAAAGGCGTTGGTGCTCAGGTGGCGTAAGGAACGTCACGACCCGCTCTGACCGCGCATCGGCTTCAGCAAGCCGCGGGCGACCCATAGTCGTATCGTTTGAGGACCCCCCAGTCACTTGACACCTCGCCTATCGAATTAGCTACATTACCGGTAAACTGTCAGGCTCTGTAAATGGACCACATCAAAAATTCGCCAAATTTGCAGAATACTGCCCCCCCCAGATGGGAAGGGGTGGCACCGGCAATCGCGCTGGATTTTGACCATCCCAATATGATCGGTGACTTTACACCTTGGGAGATCGACTTTCGACAGCTTGACCCAGGTCGATTGTCTACGAGAATAAAAGTGCGCTCAGGGCACTCGGTGTCCGCTTTGAACATCGCGATGAATCAACGTGTACACCAGCGGGGTGTATCTCCAAGCGGATGGATAACATTTGGCATTCCATCACAGGGTGCTGTCGAAAGATGGCAAACAAAGGACGTAACCGATAGCGCATTCTTGTCTTTTGGAGATAGCGACGGGTTTGATGGTGTTTCTACGGCCGGATTTACGGGCAATGTTGTTTCGTTTGAAACCCGGCGGCTGGAAAAGTTGGCTGAGACCTGTGGATTTCACCTGGATGGCGACAAACCGGATGCTCGAAAATTGAGCTCAAAAGAAGGCTTAGCCAGCCTAATGCAGTTGGAGCGTCGTGTATCCCACTTGCTTACCTGTACCGATGCGCGATGGTCTCAAGAGACTGAGGGAACTCTGATGCTTGACGCCCTGAACATCCTGACTGACAACGAAGCACATTTCGACAAAAGTCAGGTCGATACCCGACGGCGCGTTCTTGGCCGTGCAATCGACCTCATGTTCGTCAATCTGGAAGAGCCAAAATCGATAGAAGAGATATGCAAGGAAAGCGGGGCGTCCTGGCGAACACTGGATCGCGCGTTCAAAGAACAGTTCGGACAAGGCCCCAAGTCATACTATTTGCGGCTTCGGTTGAACCGAGTTCGTGAAGACCTTCTTGCAGGGCACTCAGAGGGCACAATAACCGACGCTGCCAACCGGCACGGATTTTGGCACATGGGACAGTTCGCACGCGACTACAGGATGTTCTTTGGCGAGTTGCCATCCCAGACGAAGAGCGAGTAGATCAACAAAGTTTCTCTGCAATTCGTGTTGGTCGCGACACCCAGCCCAAAGCGGCTGCACGTCGCTCGACTTCTCGACATTTTGAACGCCTTGCGCCGCCGGCAACAACCGAGAGGTGCGACGCATATCTTCCTAAACTCCCCTAAGAAAGTAGTAAACACCACCCACTTTCTTCTGAGTAACGTACTTCGCTGAGATCAAAGTCGCTCCAAATTCAGCGATGACTAGATGCATAGCGTCACCTTGCATGTCACCTTCGAATCCAGCGAATGCGCTTTAACACGATGAAATTTAATATTTTTTATGATTTAAAGTGGTGCCCCCACACGGACTCGAACCGCGGACCTACTGATTACAAATCAGAAATACCGAAACTTAAGCCTAAAGCCTCGGGCAACCTCACGTCGTCGCAACTAGTCGCAAAGAACCTTTAAAACAAAGCCGTTTTAGGGTTTGGCCGGTTGCCCACTGAGTAAATGACGTCTAGTATAGTCGCAATCCATATCATTCAATCTTGGGCATTTTGTCCCCCATGAGTCCCCCAGAGGCAAAAACTGTGAGAAAAGAGCTTACCAACGCTTACCTTATGAAAATCAAGCCGCCAGCGGATGGGCGGAACGAGATATCAGACACAAAGCGCATCGGTTTGCGGCTGAGGGTTTACCCGGCCCGCGCGGTTTGGATGTACGAAAAACGGGTAAAGGGCGGAGCAAAGCGCAAGCATACCTTTGGCACCTATTGCAACTGGTCCCCAACCGGAAAACGTGAGGATGGCGCACTTGGGTTGGCTGAGGCTCGTTCACTCGCTCTGGAAATTGAAGCCGAAGCAGCGCGTGGTTTTGACCGCGTGTTGGAGGCCCAACAGACCCGCAGAGAACAGGAAAGAGCCATAGCCACGGCTCAAACGCTACAAGACGTATTGGACGCTTATGACGAACTGCATTTGTCCAATTTGAAGCGTCAAGGTGAAAGAAAGCGCCAGCTTGAAGACGCACTAGGGAAACACCTTGCCCTGCCTATCGGGGATCTGTCACGCGCCAGCTTGCAAAGGCCAATCGATGAAAAGGCTAAAGAGGGCAAGCTGTTCATGGCCAACCGCATCCGGGCCGCTCTAAAGCACTTCACACGCTGGGCATGGCGTCGGGAATATCTGGAACAGGATCTCGGGGACCGCCTTGAGCGCGCAACTGAGGAGCAAATCCGGGAGCGCGTTCTCAGCCTGGATGAAATCCGATCCATTTGGCGGAAAACCTCCGAGCTCGGGGACTTGTGGGGTCCGCCAGTTCGGCTCTTGATCCTAACGGTTCAGCGGCGCACCTCGATCAATAACTTGCGCGAAAGCGAACTGGAACTTTCAAAGGCCCGCTTCAAAAAGGCTATTTCACAGGAAAAGAACGACCGTGGGCACATTACCCACCTTTCACCCCCTGCGCTGTCCGAGATTCAAGCCTTGTTGTTCCGTCAAAAACAAGCAAAGACCGAGGCCAGAAAAAGTAAGAAATCGGGTAGGACCCCTTCTACATCCGCTACATCCGACCTCTTGTTCACGACCACGGGACGCACTCCAATTTCCGGTTGGAGCAAAATGAAAGCACGTCTTGATGAGCTTCTTGGCGAAGACTTTGAGCCGTGGCGGCTTCACGATTTCAGGACTGCATTCGCAACTCACATGGCCGAGCGTGGTGTATCGGAATCTGTGGTGGATCGAGTGCTGAACCACGCTGCGACTGGATCAAAGCCAAGCGCCGTTGCTCGTATCTACAATCAGGCCGAATTGCTGGCAGAGCGCGCGGTAGCGCTGGATAAGTGGGCAGAGCTGGTAACTCGGGATAGTGCTGAAGTGATAGAAATTAGAGGGACAGGACCATGAGCGAACCACTGCTCCCCCCCAGAGGTCTAGTGAAGGCCCTCATGCCCCCCGAGCGTTCAGCAAAATACTACGGATGGGTGCATCTGCCGACGCCAAGAATACAGAAAATTGTTGACGAGCTTAACGAGCGTGGGATTGAGACAAAGATAACAGAAACTGAGCAATTCAAAGCCGTTGCTTGGCTGCAAGGCCTAAGCCTCGACAATATGGTTCTGCTAAACACCGCAAGGTCGGAAGAATTGTTTTGCCGGATCGCCACAATTCAAATGCTCTTTGTTTCTGATGGCGTACCCAGCGTCGGAGAATTGAGAAAGGCGCGGGAGGCATTGCTAGACGCGCTAGCGCATCAGAAACAAGTAGCTGTGAAAGTAAATGCAGTCCCTCGAAGCGTTCGTAGGTTTGCGTACAAGATTCAGTTTGAAGACGCCATGGAGGGGGCGCTGTCAGCGATTACCGCCCGATTGGAGATTGTAGAGAGCGAGTTAGGCACCGTAGAGGCATTTATTGCGGCATTCTCGGGTAAAATAAATACCAGGGGCGCTCCGCCAAACTGGGTACACCACTACCTCGTTCGCGACGCCGCTGATATTTTCCTGAGTGTTACGGGTTACAGGCCCGCGCGAAACCTTCCCGTTCGGAGCTTTGAAGGGTTTTTGACACGCTTTTGTAATGGAATTCCCGGCATGGATAGTGAGAATTTTGGGCGATTGGCCGATATTGCCATTAAATCAAACGGCTACAAGGGTACGTTTTTTCCCTTCGGAAGTGAGGCCGAAAAGAACTTGTGGCTCTCTACAGGAAAGAGGGGGACAGAATATCAAAATTCTGGGCAATTCTGTAGGGACAGAAAGCCCGCACTTTCCTAATTTTTGTCATTATTTTATTTATTTATCAATGCTTTAGCGTTTCTTATCTTATCCTTGCAATCAGTCGCAAGGGGGCGAGAATGAACGCAATTACAGGAGACCGCCTACTTTCGGTAAGGGATACCGCAGCAATTCTTGGCTGCAGCGTCGCTACCGTCTGGCGCAGGACCGCCGCAAGGAAAATCCCCCCGCCGGTTAAACTGGACGGGACTACACGTTGGTTCGAATCCGAAATCTATAATCTAGTTGAGAAGGCCAAGGCGCAACGCGCTGCCACATAAACGAAACCCGCACACCATAGGTCACCATGGGCTCGAGGCATTTCGTTTTTAGTCGGCTCAATGACTAAGAGAAATGTAACGTGTTCTGACCTAAAGCGCAAGCTTGAGGAATTGAGCATGAATACCAAAACACGCGAACTACTCGTAAGAAACGCATTGTGGGTTACCGCATGGCGTGACCTGTCGCCAGACACCGACAGACCTTGCGCGGGACGGGGGTAAGCAATAACGGCAATTGTTCGTAACCCCTTGCCTCAAATCCCAGTGAAAGAGATTGCCCGGCTTCACGGTGCCGGGTTCGATTTGTTGCCCCTGGGTGGAGGGTCCGATGCAAAGGCCCCTTTGTGCAGCCTTCAGGAGCAAAACAGATACCCACTCAAGCGTGTACTTGGCCCGATGTTCGGCAAAGGTAGTGCTTGCTATGGGGTTCGGTTGCCAGGTTTGGTCGTCATTGATTGTGACGAGAACAGCGCCGGACTGGTTGATGAGATGGAAGACCGCTTTGGGCCGTCGCCCGTCCAGGTTTCTACGCCACGCGGCATTCACCTTTACTACAGGGACAATGGTGGTCAGACACCCAACCTACGCGCACAGGGCTTCCCTGTAGACCTGAAACGAGGATCCAACAGCTATGTCGTCGGCCCCCATTCAACACGGCCTGACGGTGGCGTCTACAAGCCCGTCCAAGGCGTTTTGGGGGCCGACGACTTGCCCGCCATATCACTGCAACCAAGTGCGGCTGCAATCGGTACGGGTGCAATGGCAAAGGGTAACCGAAATCGGGAACTTAGCCTTACTGCCATCGGGATGGTGGAAGCAGTCGACACGCCCGACGAGCTATTCTGCAATCTCGTCTTCGTCCGCGACGACAAATGCGAAGATCCAGCATCCCTACCTGACAGTGAGCTTCGTAAGATTGCCGATTGGGCCTGGAACAAAAGGTTGGAGGGAAAGGTGTACCGCGACCGCGACAGTGAATTTCCCATCAACAGAACTGCTCTCGATAGGCTGTCAGCTTTTGACAATGCATTTGAGGCCATTGGTCTCTTTGTAATCCTTCAATCCAACCACGGGCATATTCCCGGCCAGACGTTCCCGCTCGACCATGCTGCCATGACCAAATCGGGGCACACCAACCTTGGCCGCCGCCGCTTCAGTGCTGCCGTACAAACACTACGCTCTGCGGGCCTTTTGAGCATCGCAAAGGAATACTCCGCCGGCAATCATCCTCGGTCGTACCAACTGACGCGCTCTCGCCCAAATGCGCCTAGCGTCCGTTCGCTTCTAGTGGCCAAGGAGGCGTCCTGATGCGGGGGGGAGGGGTTTATCAATTACTTATGTTGACCGCTTCCGGTCAAAAAGGGGCTCTGCACCCATAAACCACCGACAACCAACCACAGCGAGACATGAGCAATGACGGATGATGACCGTAACAACGGCACGACAACGGACGAACGCAACCCGGACGGTACTTTTGCACCCGGAAATTCGGGCAGGCCCAGAGGCGCACGGCACCGGGTCACACGGGCAGTTGAGGATCTGCTGGAGGGCCAATCTGAGCAAATCACGCAGAAAGCGGTCGAGATGGCGCTCGAAGGCGACAGCACGGCCCTGCGTCTCTGTCTGGAGCGGATTGCCCCCACCAGAAAGGACGCACCGGTCAGTTTCGACCTTCCCCCCATTAAATCCGCTGCAGACGCCGCGAAGGCCGCTCAGGCGGTGCTACAGGCCGTTTCTCACGGTGAGGTGACCCCATTGGAAGGGGCAACAGTCATGGGGCTGGTTGAGCAGTACAGACGGGTGCTGGAAACCACTGAACTGGAGCGCAGGATCACCGCACTGGAGGCCGCTAAATGAGCATCAAACGAAGAGTGAAGAAGCTGGAAGCGAGTTCGCCAAACGCGCTCGAGCTTCCCATCGTGTTTTATCAAATCTACGGGATCAAGAAAGGTACTGAGGGAACAAGTCGAGTAGTCGAAAGAGAGCATGGCCCGGCAACAATTCCTGGCCTCAGTCTTGGCCGGATCTGCCCACATAAAAGTGAAAGCCAATGCGAATTCGAACGTCGGGTTTTTGCCATCAAGGCAGGTGGAAAGCACATTGAGGGCATGACCAAAGAAGAACGAGAGACGGCATTTGCCGCTGCGGACCGAGTAATGAGGGGCAGAAATAATGACGATTAAGAACCGGCTGAAGAAGCTTGAAACTGCAAGTTCAACTGACTGTCTTGTTTTGCCACCGAAATTCGTTGCCTTTGAAGGTATGGATACGCAATGGGCGATTGTCCCCGGGCTTGACGGCGGGTTTCACAGGGAAGAAGGCGAAAACCTTGGCGAGTTCTGTCAAAGAGCGTTCAAGGCTTACGCGACTTCCAAGGGTTTAGAAAAATGCCGTTCCAACGAGCTGAGCGACGAGGACCTTCAATTCATAGTCGCGGCTGACTGCCCGGAATTGGCGCTCAAGCTTTGTTGTGGAAAGGAATTATCGAACGCTGACGTTAAGTCTATTGTCGGAAAGCAAGGGATCGATATGGGGTGCGACGCGCCGAACTCGTACCCCCTCTTTGAAAATCGTTAAGCTGACTGTTTCAGAGGCTTTTCGTTTTCTCCGACGGGTAAGGACTTGAGGCATTCAACTGTCCGATGATACGTGTGAGCCAATTTCGCTGGTTTTAAGCAGGAAAAAAGCATGCAGGACATTATTTGGACGGAAAGCAATCGGTGTCATGTAGGTGGAGTCGACTTTTTTGCGACCGTTAGGGCAAACGAATATCACTCAACGACTTCAAGCAACCAAGAGTTTCTTATTGTAAAAACTCGGGAAATGATTGAAGCGGAGCTTAAAATAACGGCGAGCTTAAACGTGCGGAATATTGTTGATATTGGCATCTGGCAAGGAGGTAGTGTCGCCCTGTTTGATTGCATCTTTCAACCCGAAAAGCTAGTAGCCATTGAGTACGCAACCCGCGATCTCCCAACGCTTGACGAATATATCGTGCAGCATGCGCGCGGCGACAATGTTCGTCTGTTCAACGGAGTTGACCAAGGGAATGCAGGACGGCTCAACGAAATTCTTGATACCGAGTTCGGAACTGAGAGGATTGATCTCGTAGTTGATGATGCGTCTCATCAATACGTGCAAACCACGTCCTCGTTTAATGTTCTCTTTCCTCGCTTGTCTGACGGCGGAGTTTTTGTAATCGAAGATTGGGGGTGGTCGACAAAGGACTACCACTACAATTCAGATTATTTCGCCCACAAGCCTGGGCTTGCAAATCTGGTAATGCAATGCGTGATCGGTTGCACGTGCCGACCCGACATTATTCGCGAAGTCGTCGTAAACAAGGACTCTGTATTCATTATACGCGGTGAAACAGAACTGCATCACGGCGATTTCGACATCTCCAATATTGCACGCAACAAAGGGGAACAAATCCCTTTGGTCCTTTAGAGCTTTGGTTGGCAACGGTCAATTAACTAGGCATCTATTGCCGGACTGACTTCTGCACCTACCGGGTAGATTTAGGGTATTGAGCAACTGAGGATTTCTGTTTGATCGAAGCCATTATGACGCGAGAGTGGAAACCGAATTCAAAGCATCACTTCAAGGCGGATGATCTCGGGTCTGGTTTTGAAATATTTGAAAGAGGCAGGATTGGTCATCCTTAAACGCTACGAAACCGCCCTGCCCCGCTCAAGCAAAGTTCTTCTGACAAGACCAGCCAAAATATAGAGCCTGCGAGATGTCTCAATGCTCCCATCGTGCAAGTCGGACACCTGCTGCAACCTGACTATTAGTTCATTTGAGCGACTAGTTATTCACAGGAGATTAATCCCACTCCGAAGGCTGCACTACACTATCTAAAGCACTCTATTTATTTGCAAAATAAGGAGACTTGCAAGAGTCCAGCATTCGCGCGTAGTAACGAGAAAGTCATCAAATAAGGGCATTGTGTGGTGAGCACGTTTAAAGAAACTACCTCAGCTGTATTGCGTTCTCTGTTAGGTGGGTCGTCAAAACAAAAAATCCAACCAATTGTTTGGACTTCGACGAACCGGTGTCGCGTTGGAGACGTCAAGTTTTTTGCTACTGTCAACAGCGACGAGTATCACTCGATCACTTCAAACGAAAACGAGCTGCTTATTGTAAAAAACCGAGAAATGATTGAAGCGGAGCTTGAGTGGACTTCGAAACTTGAAGTTCAAAACATCGTTGATATTGGAGTGTGGCAGGGGGGTAGCGTTGCTCTTCTCGATAGCGTGTTTCGGCCCAAGAAACTGTTAGCAATAGAGTATTCGACCCGAGAGTTGCCGCATCTTGATGCATATGTCGAAGAGCAATCTCGACAAGAAAATGTGCGAGTTTACAAAGGAGTGAACCAGGCTGACCTTAGCCGGTTTACTGAATTGCTGGATTTTGAGTTCGGAAACGAAAAAATCGATCTCGCTATCGACGACGCCTCGCATCACTATCTAGAAACGTTGTTGTCATTCAATCTTGTTTTCCCGCGTATGTCTGAAGGCGGAGTATTTGTTATCGAAGACTGGCAATGGTCTACAATGGAGGAGTACTACGAGTCCGATTACTTCAAGGACAAAGAGGGATTGGCGAATTTGGTGCTTCAATGTGTCATTGCCTGTGCCTGCAGACCTGATGTTGTTCGAGAAGTCATCGTCAAGAACCATTCCGTATTGGTTGTGCGGGGCGAGGCAGAGCTCGAAAGAGGAACTTTTGATATAACCGATATTGCGCGTAACAAGGGTGAGAATGTTCCTCTTGTTCTTTAACTTCAAGTTGTGTTGCGGTTAACTGCTCTACCTTCAACAAAGTAGAAGCATTGCCTACAGGCTATCAATGCACATGCTTGATTCCGATGAACGTGAACCAAAATGTGAAGTGTCGAAGTACCGAATTGCTTAAATTGGTCAATGGTAGGGAACGCTATCTTGGGTTCTAATCCATTCGGCGTATGGCTTCGATCTCTTTCTCACCACGCGATTCGATTTCCGCGCCAAATGCAGAAATTCACGCACTTTGTCCCCTATTTGTCCCCCAGCGTGAAAAAGCGATACGAGACAAATGGTGTAACGTTAGTGTAAACCATTGATTTTTAAATGGTGCCCCCACACGGACTTGAACCGCGGACCTACTGATTACAAATCAGTTGCTCTACCAGCTGAGCTATAGGGGCTTTGGCAGTCGATTACTTCCTCTGGCGGGGGACTGCAAGCCTCATTTTCAACTTGAACTAGGGTATTGTCCGTTTTCCTGAGAAAGTGCAAAAACCACACAGGCAAAAACACCGCATACGTCTGGTAAAGTAAAGGACATGTGCAAGGCTGGGCACATTGGCTGGGGGTACGGAAGACGACATGCGGGTAATCATTCATGCCGGTGCAGCCTTTGCCGATGAAGGCCACATTTTGTCGTCGCTTGTTGCAAACAGACAGATGTTGGCAGAGATGAAGACTGCTCCGATGGGCCCGCGCATGTCCCGTCATTTCGTCAAGATCATGTCGGATGCACTGATCCATGGGACATCGATCGAAGAAACGCGGGACAGTCTGGCCCCTCTTTTTCCACAAGACGTCAACCTGGAGCGTGTAATTTTGTCGAGCGACAAGTTCTTTGGGCCCCGACGGACTGCATTGCAACATGGTCAGATTTATCCTTTTGCGGGAAGGCGGGCAGCCTTTACCGAGACCCTTTTGGAAGGCGCGCAGCTTGAGCTGTTTATCGGCCTGGTGAACCCCGGACTTTTTATTCCCAAAACGCTGATGTCCATTCACGAAGACCACCGGCGAGATATTCTGGCCAGCACCGACCTCAGTTGCCTCAGTTGGCTCAGCATGATCGAAGACCTGCGCGAACTTGCGCCTCAGTTTAAACTGACCGTATGGGAAAACGAAAATCTACCTCTGATCTGGGGTGATATTGTCCGGGCTATGACAGGGCTGCCCAGCGAGACACCCCTTCCCGATGAGTACTCCTTTTTGACGTCGCTTTTGACCGATGCAGGGCAAAGACAAGTGCAGGAGATCCTTGGGCAGCGCACACCCTTGGATTTGCAAGGCCAACGCGAAGAATTGGCGCAAGTCCTCGAGGATCAAGCGCGCCCCGAGCAGGTTGAGGAAGAGTTGGATTTGCCCGGGTGGAGCACGGATATATTTGACGCGTTTACAGAGCTTTATGCGCAGGACATGGCAGCCATCCGCACCATGTCAGATATTCGCGTGTTGTAACCTTCGATCACCGTTTCAGTTAGCGCCCCAGATGCCAGCCTCTGATCCGTCATAACTCCGAGTTATCCGTCATAACGACAGAATACCTGTACGTTTCGTCACATTTCACCCTGCCACCCGAACAGCCTGCGAACCATCGTTAAGTGAGGCATAAATTGGGAGGCAAAGACAGTAATGTCCTGGAATGTGTGTATCGTAGGCGCAGGCAAAATCGGGCAGATGATCGCGACCCTGCTGAAAGCATCGCCAAATTACACCGTGTCTGTCGCGGATCACGACCTGAAATCACTGGCCGAAGTTGCAAAGCTTGGTGTTCCCACCAAGCAGGTCGACGCCAGCGACACACATAGTTTGGCCGAAGGTCTGAACGGTTTTGATGCCGTCATTTCGGCAGCACCCTTCTTTTTGACACCAAAGATTGCCGAGGCGGCCCAAAAAGCAGGCGCGCATTACTTTGATCTGACCGAGGATGTGGCCGCCACGAACGCTGTGCGCGCATTGGCCGAGGGCAGCCAGACCGCGTTCATGCCGCAATGCGGGTTGGCGCCGGGCTTTGTTGGTATCGCGGGCGCTTCCCTGGCCGCCGAATTTGACGAAATCGACAGCCTGCATATGCGGGTCGGTGCGCTGCCGCTCTATCCGACCAACGCGTTGAAATACAACCTGACCTGGTCAACTGACGGGCTGATCAACGAGTATTGTAACCCCTGCGATGCCATCGTGAACGGCCAACGGGTTAAAACCGCGCCGCTGGAAGACTATGAGGTTCTGGGACATGACGGCGTGGAATACGAATGTTTCAATACTTCAGGCGGGCTGGGCACATTGCCCGAAACGCTGGAAGGTAAGGCGCGGTCGGTCTCGTATCGGTCGATCCGTTACCCGGGTCATTGTGACATTCTGAAACTGCTGTTGCATGATCTGGGGCTGGAACGTCGCCGCGATCTGCTGAAAGAGATTTTCGAATCCGCCCTGCCCCGTACCGATCAGGACGTTGTTCTGGTCTACTGCACAGCCAAGGGCATGATCGACGGCGCGCTGCGTGAGAAATCATTGATCAACAAAAGCTTTGCCCGTGACATCAGCGGCCAGACCTGGAGCGCCATTCAGGTCACGACAGCCGCAGGCGTTCTGGGCGTTGTCGACCTGATGCGCACGGGTGCGCTGCCTTCGAAAGGCTTTGTCCGGCAAGAGCAGGTGAAGCTGCCCGACTTCCTGAACACTGAATTTGGCGCGCTCTATCGCGCTGGTGATGCAACCCCTCAAAACAAAGCGGCTTGAGACATGAAAGACGTTGTAATGACAGCAGAAACCACACTTTCGAAACTGGACCTGACTGTGGCTGAATTGACCGACGGCACCTTGCAGGTGACGTCTCCGATCGATGGTCGTGTATTGGCCGACGTACATGAGACGCCCGCCGCTGAGATGAACTCGATCATCGCCCGGTCGCAAGCTGCGTTCAAAGCCTGGCGCGTGGTGCCCGCACCGCAGCGGGGCGAGTTGATCCGGCTGCTGGGTGAAGAACTGCGCGCAGCCAAAGACGATCTTGGAGCACTTGTGAGCTGGGAGGCCGGCAAGATCACGTCCGAAGGTCTGGGCGAAGTGCAAGAGATGATCGATATTTGCGACTTTGCTGTTGGTTTGTCGCGGCAGCTTTACGGTCTGACCATCGCGTCCGAGCGTCCGGGCCACCGGATGATGGAAACCTGGCACCCTGCCGGGCCGGTCGGCGTCATCTCGGCCTTCAACTTCCCGGTTGCAGTCTGGTCGTGGAACGCAGCGCTGGCGATTGTCTGTGGTGATCCGGTGATCTGGAAACCGTCCGAGAAGACACCGCTGACTGCAATGGCGTGCCAGAAGATCTTTGAACGTGCTCTGACCCGTTTTGGCGACGCACCTGACGGTCTGTTGCAGACCGTGATCGGCGGCGCGGCTTTGGGTGAGGCTCTGGTATCAAGCGAATATGTACCTGTGATTTCGGCAACCGGTTCGACGCGTATGGGGCGCGCTGTGGCACCCATCGTGGCGGCGCGCTTTGGCAAGTGCATTCTGGAACTGGGTGGTAACAATGCGATGATCGTTGGCCCCTCGGCAGATCTGGAAATGGCCGTGCGTGCCATTGTGTTTTCGGCAGTTGGCACCGCGGGTCAGCGCTGCACAACCTTACGCCGCCTGATCGTTCACAACTCGATCAAGAACGAATTGGTGGCTCGCCTCAAGAAAGCTTATTCCGGCTTGCCCATCGGCGACCCGATGGCCGAAGGCACGCTGGTCGGGCCTTTGGTGGATGAAGCCTCGGGCGCAGCCATGACAGCGGCGCTGAAGGCGGCAGAGGGTGAAGGTGGCGAGGTGTTCGGCGGCAACCGCGTGACCGAAGGTGTCCCCGGCGGCGTCTATATGGAACCCGCGATCGTCGAGATGCCCGGGCAGTCCGATACTGTGAAGACCGAAACATTTGCGCCGATCCTTTACGTCCTGGGCTATGAGGATTTCAACGAGGCTATCGAGCTGCAAAACGATGTGCCACAGGGGCTGTCTTCTTGCGTGTTCACTCTGAATATGCGCGAGGCCGAGCAGTTCCTGACCGCGGCCGGATCCGATTGCGGCATCGCCAACGTCAATATCGGGCCATCAGGGGCCGAGATCGGCGGCGCGTTCGGCGGTGAAAAGGAAACTGGCGGTGGGCGTGAAAGCGGCTCGGACGCCTGGAAAGCCTATATGCGTCGGCAAACTAACACCGTGAACTACTCAGCGGAACTGCCGCTTGCGCAGGGTGTAAAGTTCGACATCTAGGACCTGTGCAACTAACAAAACAGCAGCCTTAGAAATCAAAACAAGGTGGCCGCATCGGGAGGGCAAACCCGGTCCGGCCTTTTTTAATCCTCATAGCTACCCGGCTGATCGCCGTTGCTTCGACTGTTTGATCAACCAGTCCGAAAAGAGCTGAACCGCTTCATTTTTCTGCCCTGTTGGAAAAGCGACGTAATACGCGCTGCCCGACATGTTCGCGATCTGACCAATCTCGACAAGCGTTCCCGAGGCCAACTCGGCCTCGATCAGATAAGTCGGCAGGATCGCAGCCCCCATCCCGGCCACGGCCCCCTCGATCAGCATCGAAAACTGATCAAAACGCATACCTGGGAACACGGCACGCGCATCCAACCCCAGACTCGCATGATAATCTGACCATTGCTGGGACCGAGACGTGAGATGCAACAGCGGAAGATCGAACACATCTTGTTTTTCCTCCAGCCCAGCGCTGCCCACCAGTGCAGGCGCAGCCGTGACGACCAGATGTTCCGGGAACAGCTTGCGCAGCGTGGCACCCGGCCAGTCTTCGTGACCAAAGTGAATGGCAACGTCCACGCGCCGTTCTTCCAAGCTAAATGGCGTCGTATAGGAATGCAGGTCCAGTACTATCTCGGGATGTGACGCTTTGAAATCGGCCAGGCGCGGCACCAGCCATCGCGACGCAAAGGTAGGCAGTACAGCCATGGTCAGCAGCGTTGCACCATCGCCGGCTGCAATGGCGCGGTTGATCGTGCCGCTGAGACGTTCAAGATCTCCGGCCAGTTCCTCGCGCAACGCGCGTCCTGCCTTGGAAAGGCGCACCGCGCGCCCCACCCGCCGAAACAGCGTGACACCAATCGCCGCCTCCAACTCGCGCACCTGACGACTGACCGCGCCCTGCGTAACGCCCAGTTCCTCTGCCGCCATGGTATAGCTTTCATGACGCGCGGCGGCTTCAAAACTGCGCATCAGGGCAAGAGACGGAAGAGCGTTGATCCTGGGCATAAAACTCATGAGCATTAGTCACAGAAAAGATACCCATTAAGGTATTTTTCTCAAGTAAATTTGACACTAGTTTCGTGCTGAATATCAAAGGAAATGCCATGTTGTTCCAGCGTGCAGACCGGCTAAACGGGATCGAACTCTCCGAGATCGTACAGATTTCCGAGGCGGCTGCCCGTCTGCGAGCGGATGGTCGTGATATTGTGGCACTGTCAACGGGTGAGCCGGATTTGCCCACGCCGCCATATGTGGTCGAGGCGGCCTACGCCGCAGCGCAAGACGGAAAGACAAAATACCCGCCGACAACGGGTATTCCCGACCTGCGTAGCGAGATCGCCCGGCAGGCAAGGGTCGAGATGGCACAGGTCATCGTGTCGACCGGTGCAAAACAGGTGATTGCTAACGCCATGCTGGCCAGCCTCAACCCCGGCGACGAGGTGATCATGCCCGCGCCCTATTGGACCAGCTATTCCGATATTGTTCGCATGGCGGGCGGAACGCCGATTGTCCTGCCCTGCCCGATGCAACAGGGTTTCAAGCTACTGCCTGAACAGCTTGAGGCCGCGATCACGCCCCGTACCCGCTGGCTGATGCTCAACACACCGTCGAACCCGTCCGGGGCCATCTATTCGCAAGATGAAATCGCCGCGCTGTCCGCCGTTTTGGCACGGCACCCGCAGATTTGGGTTCTGGCGGATGAAATCTATCAGCACCTCAGCTTTGTCCCTTTCACCTCGGTAGCCGAAGCCGCACCAGAACTTACCGAACGTATGTTGGTCGTCAATGGCGTGGCCAAGGCTTGGTCCATGACTGGCTGGCGCATCGGGTGGGGGATCGGACCGGCCGAATTGATCAAGGCGATGGTGGCAGTGCAAGGTCAGGTGACCTCGGGCGCGTGTTCGATTTCGCAATGGGCCTCTTTGGCGGCCATCACCTGTGACCCAAGCTTACTGGAAGAACGCCGCGACCTGTTCGCCCAACGCCGTGATCTTGTGGTTGCCGGGCTGAACGCAGTTCCTGGATTGCGTTGTGACGCGCCAGACGGGGCCTTTTATGCCTTCCCCTCTTGCGCGGAATTGCTTGCAGATCGCGGCGGACCCTTCAAAAATGATGCGGACTTTTGCGGCTGGGCCTTGGAAGATGCCGGTGTCGCCCTTGTCCCCGGTCGTGCTTTTGGCTTGCCCGGACATTTCCGGCTGAGCTTCGCTTACGCCCAAGATACAATTGTAGCTGGTCTTGAACGCCTTAAATCAGCTGTAGAAAGGAAACTCTCATGAAACCACAATCCCGCCCGCAGCTTGGCCCCTTCACCTGGGAAGACCCCTTCTTGCTGGAAGATCAATTGGCCGAAGACGAGCGCATGGTGCGCGACGCCGCGCGTGCTTATGCGCAGGATAAACTGTTGCCGCGCGTCACCGATGCCTTTGCCAAGGAAGAAACCGACCCCGGTATATTCCGCGAAATGGGTGAGATGGGGCTGCTGGGCACCACCATCCCCGAAGATTTCGGCGGCATCGGTTCCAGCTACGTGACCTATGGCCTTGTGGCGCGTGAAGTTGAGCGTGTCGACAGCGGTTACCGCTCGATGATGTCGGTTCAGTCCAGCCTGGTGATGTATCCGATCTATGCCTACGGCACCGACGAACAACGCCAGAAATACCTGCCGAAACTGGCCAGCGGCGAGTTCATTGGGTGTTTTGGCCTGACTGAACCCGACGCAGGTTCGGACCCTGGCGGGATGAAGACCGTCGCGAAAAAGACCGAAGGCGGGTATGTGCTGAACGGCTCGAAAATGTGGATCTCGAACGCGCCGATTGCGGATGTGTTTGTGGTCTGGGCCAAGTCCGAGGCACATGATGGCAAGATCAAAGGCTTTGTTCTGGACAAGGGCATGGCGGGACTGTCTGCGCCCAAGATCGAAGGCAAACTGTCACTGCGAGCCTCGATCACCGGTGAGATTGTGATGAACAATGTCGAAGTCTCAGAAGATGCGTTGTTGCCTAATGTCGAGGGGCTCAAAGGGCCGTTCGGCTGTTTGAACCGCGCGCGGTATGGCATTGCCTGGGGCACTATGGGCGCAGCCGAAGCGTGCTGGTACGCCGCCCATCAATACGGGATGGATCGCAAGCAATTCGGGCGACCTTTGGCGCAGACCCAGCTGTTCCAGTTGAAACTTGCCAACATGCAAACCGAAATTGCGCTTGGCCTGCAGGCCGCCCTTCGCGTGGGTCGCCTGATGGACGAAGCCCGCGCCGCACCCGAAATGATCAGCCTGATCAAGCGCAACAATTGCGGCAAGGCGCTTGAGATCGCGCGCCACGCCCGTGACATGCATGGCGGCAACGGTATCAGTCAGGATTTTCACGTCATCCGGCACATGGTGAATCTGGAAACGGTGAACACCTATGAAGGAACCCACGACGTACACGCGTTGATTTTGGGGCGCGCGCAAACGGGCCTGCAAGCCTTCGCCTAAGGACATTCGATATGGATCGCGCAGCCATTGTGCACGAAAACTTCCTGCGTCGCGTGGCGGCGCAGGATTTCCCCGCAGGTAACGCCCCTGCTGGCCCTTTGACCCAGACCGAAGCCGTGGGGCTGTATCGTGCACAATGCCTCAGCCGAGCGCTGGATCGGCAAAGCCGCGCGATGCAGAAAGCCGGTCAGGGGTTTTACACGATCGGCTCTTCCGGGCACGAAGGCATGGCGGCTGTTGCCGCCGCCTTGCGTCCGACCGATCCGGCCTTTCTGCATTATCGCGATGCTGCCTTTCAGATCGCCCGCTCTGATCAGGTGCCGGGGCAAAGCCCAACCTGGGATATTCTGCTGTCCTTCGCCTCATCCTCTGAAGATCCGATCAGCGGCGGGCGGCACAAGGTACTGGGGTCCAAGGCGTTGAGCATCCCTCCGCAGACCTCAACCATTGCCAGCCACCTGCCCAAAGCGGTGGGCGCGGCTTATGCTATTGGCGCGGCCCGCCGCCATCGCCCCGAACATGCTGACATGCCGGATGATGCGATTGTCTATTGTTCCTTTGGCGATGCCTCGGCCAACCATTCAACCGCGCAAGGGGCATTCAACACTGCGCAATGGACGTCGTTCCAGTCGGTGCCGCTGCCTCTGCTGTTTTGCTGTGAAGACAATGGCATCGGTATTTCGACCAAGACGCCTCAGGGCTGGATCGCGGCAACCTTCCAGAATCGGCCGGGACTGAAATACTTCAGTTGCAACGGGCTTGATCTGTTCGACACATTCCGCGTCGCGCAAGAGGCGGCCGACTATGTGCGCCGCCGTCGCAAACCCGCCTTCCTTCATGTGCGCACTGTGCGTCTTTACGGTCATGCCGGGGCAGATATGCCAACAACCTATTTGCCGAAGTCAGAAGTTGAGGCAGAGGAGGCCAACGATCCCCTGCTGCATTCCGTCCGCCTGCTGGAACAATCCGGAGCGATGCAGTCCGAGGACGCCTTGCGCGTCTATACCGATACTTGCGCGCGCGTCGCCCGTGTCGCAGACAAAGCCGTCACCCGTCCGCGTCTGAAAACAGCAAGCGACGTTATGGCCAGCCTGATACCACCCGTACGCCCCTGTGCGCCGACCAATGGCCCAAGCCCAGAACAAAGAGCCGAGGTGTTCGGCAGCGATCTCAAGGCGCAATCTGAACCTCAGATCATGTCGCGCCTGATCAACTGGACCCTGACCGATCTGATGCTGGAACACGGCGAGGTCGTGATGATGGGAGAAGATGTCGGGCGCAAGGGCGGTGTCTATGGTGTGACGCAAAAACTGCAGGCACGTTTCGGCCCCGACCGGATGATCGACACTTTGCTGGACGAACAATCGATCCTGGGTCTGGCCATCGGTATGGCGCAAAATGGCTTTGTTCCGATGCCGGAAATCCAGTTTCTGGCCTATCTGCACAACGCCGAAGACCAATTGCGTGGCGAGGCGGCCACCCTGCCCTTCTTCTCGAACGGTCAATACACCAACCCGATGGTCGTGCGTATTGCCGGGCTGGGATACCAGAAAGGCTTTGGCGGGCATTTCCACAACGATAACTCAGTTGCCGTTTTGCGCGACATTCCGGGCCTGATTCTGGCCTGCCCGTCGAACGGCGCGGATGCCGCGCGGATGCTACGGGAATGTGTCCGTCTGGTGCGCGAAGAACAGCGGCTCGTTGTCTTCCTTGAGCCCATCGCGCTCTATCCGATGCGCGATCTGCATGAAACGGGCGATGGTGGGTGGATGCAAACCTATCCCGACCCTTCCGAGCGCATCGAGTTAGGGGAGGTCGGCGTAGAAGGTGGCGGGGACGATCTGGCCATCGTGACTTTTGGCAATGGCGTCTATCTCAGCCACCAAGCGCAAAAGGCGTTGCAGGCGGACGGTATCAACCCCCGGATCGTTGACCTGAGGTGGCTGTCGCCCTTGCCAAAAGATGCGCTGACCCAAGCGGTCGCCGGGGCCAAACGTATTCTGATCGTTGACGAAACCCGCCATCATGGCGGTGTGGCCGAGGCCCTGATGGCCCATTTCCACGAAACGGCAACTGTGCCACTGGCCCGCATCACGGCCGAAGACAGCTTCATCGCAACCGGCCCGGCCTATGCCGCCACAATGCCGTCCAAAGACAGCATCGAGGCCGCGGCGCGGCGCCTGATGGAGACCGAGGTATGATCCAAGAAAAACAGACCGCCGTTGTCATCTGCCCTGGGAGGGGTACGTATAACAAACCCGAACTGGGAGTGCTGGGGCGGCAGTTTTCGGATAACGCGTTGCTGGCGCGGTTCGACCAGATGCGTAGCGCACAGGGGCAAGAAACCCTGACCGAGTTGGACGGTACGGCGCGATATTCTGTCGTGAAACATACCCGTGGCGACAACGCCTCGGCCCTGATCTATGCCGCTACACTGGGCGATTTCCGTGCCATCAACCGCAACAAGATCGACGTGGTGGCGGTGACAGGGAATTCAATGGGCTGGTATTCGGCCCTGGCCTGCGCGGGTGCGCTGAGCGCCGAAGGTGGGTTCGAGGTCGTCAACACAATGGGCACGCTGATGCAGGGCAACATGATCGGCGGGCAACTGGTTTATCCATTCCTGAACGCGGATTGGCACCCAGATCCAGCCCGCAAGGCCAAGCTTTTGGCTCTGGTCGATCAGATCAACGGAACGGGCGCGATGCTGACTCTGTCAATTGATCTGGGTGGAATGCTTGTGCTGGCCGGGGATGAGGCCGGGCTGGCCGCGTTCGAAAAAGCCGTACCGGTGGTACAGGACCGCTTCCCCCTGCGCCTTGCCAATCACGCGGGCTTTCATTCACACCTTCAAGCCCCCGTGGCCGCACAGGGTCGCGCGCAGTTGGGCGCAGATCTTTTCCAACAGCCCAGTCTGCCAATGATCGACGGTCGAGGCCAGATTTGGTGGCCGGAGGCTTGCGACACCAACGCTTTGTGGGAGTATACGCTGGGTCATCAGGTCACGGAGACCTACAACTTCACCCACGCAATAGCGCAGGCCGCACGTGAGTTCGCGCCTGACCTGTTTATTGTCACTGGTCCGGGCACCACGCTGGGCGGTGCCGTGGCACAATCCCTGATCCTCAGCAACTGGGACGGGCTGAGCGATAAGGCATCTTTCCAGAACAGGCAGCGCGAAGAACCACTGCTGGTTTCAATGGGTATGGATGATCAAAGGGCATTGGTCACTTAACCTGACGCCCGATCTCAAACGGGGCCAATAGCCGAGAGATTTCGCTGGTTAGAGGCTGACAAGTTTGTGCTGCCCGTCAGCGCCCAGGAAACTTGTTTGACCAGACCCGAAAGCCGCTTGAAAAGCCTTGTCCGTCTTGGCCCATTCCAAAAGTGCTTTGGCTTCTTTCAACGCATCCGGCCCCGTTGGTGCAGCAGCAATCGCCGCGAGGATTTGCCGAAGTTTCGAGTTCTTGTCTGCGACGCTTGAACCAACCTCAAGTACAAGGCCAACGACCGATGGCGGGGTATACACATAGTCCGCATCGGATTGCGCCGCGATACGGGCCTGCAGGGCCGGAACGATGTCGACTGTGTCATGGACATAGGTCCAACTGGTAGACAGCCCCTCGATCATGGGGTTGTCGGTCCCGGCCAGCATTGTGATCGGTGTGGTTTTGTAGATCACGATTGGTTTTCCAGCCGCATAGGCAATAGAGGATTCAACAAGACTGCCCCCGTCAGGCACACGCCCATCCATGTTAAAAACCAGACATGTGCACCGACCGATTAACTGATAAATATCCAGCGAATAAGTGACTTTGCGCACGATCGAGAGCGCGATTTGTCCTTCCTGCGAAGAAATCTGGGGGTCAAGAAGCAGCGCCATTAACTTGCCCACTTCAAGCCCGTCACGCTGCGGTAAATAGGTTGTGAACCCCCCGGCCTCTAGCACGGCGGCAATGTTCTGCTGCTCCCAAAGATCCCCGACGCTGAACATCGGCCCCGAGCAATACACGATCTGTTCTGACATTTGAAAAGCTCCACAAATTGACTTCAGGAATTCACAGAAGCGAGGACACGGGATGCCTTTTGCGCATCCACAGTGTCAGTCCCAGGCTCAAGTGCTTTTAGGACAGTCGCCAATCGATTTCGGGTGGTCCGATCCTCGGACCCAAGCACATCGTCCAATGTCAACAACGCGCGCAATTCCAACGAGCGGGCGTGGTTGCCGCGTGCCAAGTCCACGGCTTCGGACACGCTTTCAACCGCTGCTGTGCGGTCGCCCATTGTTGCCTGAACCTCTCCCAACAATCGTTTTAGTTCAGCGTCCCAGAAATGCTGACCCAGCATCGCCGACATCTGGCTGCCCGTTTGCAACACACCCAACGCGATCTCGGGGTTGCCTTGATCTGCCTGCGCGCTGGCCATAATGGAAAAACCCAAGCCCACAGCAGATTGGCTGCCGCTGCCCGACAGAATACCAAGCCCCGCTTCTATGTCTTGCAGACGTTTTGCAGGCTGATCGACTTTTTGACCCGCGCGCAGCAGTAGGCACAACCCTTGCCAAAACGGTATCCCAAGGTTGGCGCAGAACATCACTGTTTCGTCAGCAACCTCGTATGCGAGCTCCTCATCCCCGCGGTAATGGTGAATAAGCGCCAGATAAGACCGAGCTGCAGCAAGGCTCAGGGCGGATTCAAGCCCCTCGGCAAGAGCGACACCCTGGCGGGCCCGTCTCAGTCCGGTTTGCGCGTCCCCCAACCACCAATGCGACGCCGCTGCAGCCCCATAGGCCACAACGCCCTGATCGGTTCCAACGCCATACGTTACGTTTGCAAAGTCATCAGGTTGATACAGCGAAACCGCTGTTTCGGCATGATCTAGCGCATCTTGCACATCGCCAATTTGGAACTTCGCATTCGCAAGCGATGAATGCGCCCGAAGCATACCAATGCGATGGTTGGCAGGTTCTGACCACGACAATATCTGAAGTGCAAAATCGCAGGCTTTGGCGCAATCGCCTTTGCCAATCCAATATGCGGCCAGACCATTGAGCGCCGATGACCGCTCATCGTAATCCTTCAGCGTTTCCGCAATGCTCAAGGCGCGCTCCCAAACCGGGACGATTTCATCAGATCCAAATCCGCGCACACCCATCAATGCGTTGCCCAACAGTATCTGCAGCGACAGTTCTGAGTTGTGGCGCTCGGGCGTTTCCGAAGCACCCTCCAACGCTTCCAGCGCACGTCTGTACAGTGTCGCGGCATCCTCTACCGCAGCCTGCTTCGCGGCACTCCGCCCCGCTTTTTTGAACCATTCAGCGGCTGGCGTGAATTGTTCGGACGCCAGAAGGTGATAGGCGACGACAGACGGGTTCATGTCACCCTGCCCGCTGAATTGCGTCATCAACTGATCCGCCGTCGCTGCGTGAAGGGTCTTGCGTCTTTGCCGCAGCAACGTGCCATAAGCGCCGTCGCGTGTCAGAGCATGGCGGAAGAAGTAGCTGCCCGGTTGACCCGCATGACGCCGGATCAGATCAGCATCCAGCAAAACATCAATTGATGCATCCAAACCTTTGGCATCAAGTTCAGACACCGCCGCAAGCAGCGTCTGATCAAAAGCCTGCCCCAAAACCGCAGCAACTTGTGCAGTGCCTTTGGCGCTCTTGGGCAAGCGATCAAGCTGTTGCATGACAAGGCCGTCGAGCGACGTAGGAATGAGAGATTGGTGCCCGACCTCGTCACGCAGCGCTTGCCGCGTCAGTTCTTCCAGAAACAGCGGCACACCCTGCGCCCGCTCAATCAATTGCTGAATGTCTTCGGTGTTCAGACGCTGCGCAGCGTCAATCGAGCGAATAAGCTGGTGCGCCTCTGAATTTGCAAGTGTCGACAGCTCGATCACGCGACCAATCAGTTTTTTGTCGATACCGTCTTTGGCGTTCCGCGACGTGACAAGGCACAACAGCTTTGCCGGCGTTTCCCTCTGCAACATCAGATTTAGCAAGTCGATCGTTGTTGCATCGCTCCAATGCAGATCCTCGCATACCAAAACAACGGGGCGTTGATTGGACAGAAATTCGATCCAGAGAACCAGTGTTTCCAGCGTCAGTTTGCGCAGGCTTTCAGGGCTTTCACTGGCCAAAACCGATAACTCTGGCACCCGGAGTCCCAAAAAATTGGCGATGACGGGAAACGCATTTTCCGGCCTTTCATCCCAAGCTGCCAACCCCTCGTTCAGTCGAAACGCAGCGTCTTCGGTATTCTGTGGGTCGGCTATTCCAAGGCTTTTCAACCCCAACTCGATGAACGGATGCAAAGCCGCGCCGGTTTGCAAAACATCACATCTCGCCTCTAGCCAGGTATGCGGCGTTTCGGACAGACCAGCCTGAAACGTGTCGATCAACGTGCTCTTGCCCACGCCCGGGTCAGCCACAAGGCTAACACTGGACCGTGTGCCGCTAAGCACAGCCTCGAATTCTGAGGTCAGCGTGGATAGCTCTTCCTCTCGTCCCACCAGCGTGCTGAGGGGCCGCGCCACTGATCGCTTCGCTGGCGTGGATTGGCGCAATTGATGAAGAACAACTTCATTCACAAGCCCCTTTAACCGGGCCGGGGGTTGCGGTCGGGACGCGAATTTTCCTTTCAGAAGATGCAGTGCAGATTCGCTTGTAAAGATCGTTCCGGGCGATGCGGCTGATTGGATACGGGCAGCAACATTCACCGTTTCGCCTAATAGGATATCGCCCAAACCGTCGCTGCTTTGCCCCACGATCACAGGCCCGGCGTGGATACCCACGCGCGCTTGTAGTGGCGATTTAAGCCGGGGCTGGCCAACTTGACCCAATCCTTGCAGCATCTCAAAAGCCGCGCGCACGGCCCGTTCGGCATCGTTTTCCTGCGCCTGTGGATATCCAAAATAGACAAGAAGACCATCGCCCAGATAATGGGCAATTTTTCCACCAAATTTCTCGAATGTCCGGCTTCCGAACTTTTGAAACGCCAGCATCAAGTCAGCGAAATCTTCGGAATCCATCCTGGTGCTTAATTCGGTTGAGCCCACAACATCGACAAACGCAAGAACAAGGCGCCGACGCTCACCGCTAAGCCCAGAGTCGTTTTGAGTACCAGCGGAGGTCTTCGCCATAAAGTCACCTGCGCGCAAAAATGAAAAAACATTCTGGTCAAAATCCAGCTATTGTTCAAACAAACACGCAAAGGTGTCGCGCGGTCAAGTTTTGTGATAAGTCAACGGAATAGTCAGACTTCGTGTCAAAACATCGATGCGACGCAATAAATCGTAGTTTAAACATGTTTTGGGTGGATTATGGGCGACATCAGATATGTCTGTCTTTCAGATATGCATTTTGGGGCGGATAACAGCATTTTGACGCGCCTGAACGCGACGGACGGCAGTGTTGATCCGATGCACCCCAGCGATGTTCTGATACACTTGGCGAACTGCCTGAGGCACCTCATAAACGACAATTCAGGTGATCGCCTGCCGACGCTCATTTTGAACGGGGATATTCTCGATCTGGCCTTCAGTATGGAAAACGTGGCTGCGATGGCCTTTCGCCACTTTCTTGAGTTGACCATGCCGGATGATCCCGCCGCCCGGCTTTTCGATTCCGAGATTGTGTTCATCCCCGGCAATCATGACCATCATCTTTGGGAAACCTGCCGAGAGCGACAATATGCGGATTGTCTGAGCTCAGCCGATTGGAGCACCCCCCTGCCCCGCCCACCGCACATCACTCCGATGCGCGAACCCGACGGTGTTCCCAGCTATTTTGTCAATGCAATCGCACACAGTCTTCCCTGGCTTGCAGACGTCAAGATCAAAACCGTTTATCCCAATTACGCCATCACATCCGGTGACAAGCTTATTGTGGTCAGCCACGGGCACTTTATCGAAGAGGCATATCTGATGGTCAGCGAGTTTGCGGACCTCCTCTACCCGAAAACAACACCGCCTGAGACAATGGAAGCCTGGGAAGCTCAGAACTTTGCCTGGATTGACTTTGTCTGGTCCGTTCTTGGCCGTTCCGGCCACATCGGTGTCGATGAGGAAAACGTTTACAACACTGAAAACAGCCCCAAGGCGATTGGATCACTGCTGGGCAGTGCGGCCCGAAATCTGGTTCTGAAAAAGGGCGGAGCGACCGGGAAAACACTTGCCAAGGGCGTCGGCGAAATGGTTGGCGCGTTGGTCGCTGACTATTTTGAACGCGGGCAGACTGACACGTTGCTCAGCGACGATGGCGCAGGCGTCAAGCGGTTCATGCAGGTTCCGGTTCAAGAACAAATCAGATCGGAATTTGGCGAGACAGCTCCGTCAAACGTGGCACTTGTTTTTGGGCACACTCACAAGCCTTTTGAAGCAATCATGCCGTTGGAGCATTTCTTTGCCCCAAGTTTCGCCGCCTACAACAGCGGTGGATGGGTCGTGGACAGCCCTGAGGTCAAACCGCTCATCGGAGGCGCGATCGTGTTGATCGACGACGACGCCAACCTTGCCTCGCTGCGTATGTATAACGAGTGTGATGACACCTCGGACTATCGCGTTTCGGTCCAAATCGCCGAGACGACGGACGACGCAGACAATCCGCTGTTTTCGCAACTGTCCAAATCCATTGACCCCCAGAACTGGCCTTGGTCAGACTTTTCCAAAGCCGCCGCCGTTGCCGTCAAACAGCACAACACACGACTGGCCAGTTTTCTGAAAAACGCAGGTGATACCAGTTAGCGTCGGCGTGCAGTTGATTGTCGGAACGTCATGAGACTGCTCAGTCTGCGGAAAAGCACCTGCCGACAAGTTTTGCATAGCTGATTGCAAAATGGTGCCCGGGGGCGGAATCGAACCACCGACACGAGGATTTTCAATCCACTGCTCTACCCCTGAGCTACCCGGGCACGGGAACGACATTCGTCGTTGGGTGGAGGCGTTCTATGACTTGCCACCGGCAGTGTCCAGAGGCTTTTTTACATTTTTTCAGTGCGGTCGTTTCGGCATAAGGTCTTGGGCTTCAGCGTCTGCTTCAAGGTCGTCTTCGCGCTGCGAAGGGACTGCGTAAGAACCGTTCAGCCACTTGGCCAAATCAATGTCTGCGCAGCGTTTTGAGCAGAAAGGACGGAACTTCTGCACCGTGTCTTCTCCGCAGATCGGGCAGCTCATTTCAGGATCTCCGCCAGCGGCAAACGGCTGCGTTTGCGTTGCAGTTCGAAATGTCCCAGCGGGGTCCAGCCTGCCAGAATCGTCTCGTCCGGATCCGACTTGAAAGCAGCGCGCAGAGCGGATTCGAAACCACGCCGGTCTTTTTTGGGCATCGGTGCCAGATCCAGGGTGATCTGCCCTGCCAATCCACGCACGCGCAAGGCGCGGGGCAACAGTTTGGCACAGGCAAAGTTGGCTTTGGTCCCAGCCGCCAAGGATGTGTCCGCGCCGGTATTCACATCCACTGCAACCAATGCGCGTGTAGGTTCGATATAAAGATATCCGCCACCCGGCAAAGGTTCGGAAACACCATGCGCAACATCTAACGCGTCCAGCACACCGTGAGTTTCGAAGCCTCCGGCCCGCGTGACAACCTCGGCCGGGTCTGTCCAGTCCCGCCAGGCCAGTATGTGAGGGCTGTCGCCTTCACTCAGAATCTCTGGTTCGGTGCCATCGTCATTCATCACCTGGTCCGCTTGCGCCAACATGGACGAGATGTCTTCGGCAATGTCATCCGCATCCGCACCCACGCAGCAGGAGCGAAGGATCAGGCCGTAACGGCTGTCACCCATCTGTTCATGTGCAATTTCCAGCAACTGGTCACGGACTTCTTCATCCCTGATGCTGCGCGAAATGTTCAGGCCCGGCGCTTCGGGCGTGACAATGGCATAGCGGCTTTTAAACAGGATACGGTTGCTCACCGGAATGGCTTTGCCTGGTTCGGCATAACCACTCACCTGCACCAGAAGCATGGTGCCGGGGGCCAACCCTTTGACTTGTCGCAAGAAGGCAGGCCCATCCGGGGTTGTCAGAAACATGCCCCCCTGCCCTTTGACCGGGCGGTCGGCACGGGCGCGATAGATCGTACCGGGCGTAGGCGCGTCCGCTGCAATCAGGAAGTCATCAAGCTTGCCGTCAACCATAAGGGCCGCGGCTTCGCGGTCCTCGATATGGTCCAGAACGATAGTGCGGCCCTTCATGATGCCTCGCGATATAATGGATAGCCGATACCCTGCAGCAGAGCGGCGGTTTCGGACAGGGGCAGACCGACAATGCCGGTGAACGAGCCCGAAATCCAGGGAATGAACGCGCCTGCGGGGCCTTGAATGGCATAGGCACCCGCTTTGCCCTGCCAGTCCCCTGTCGCCAGATATGCGTTGATTTCGACATCCGACAGGCGCTTGACCTTCACCTGCGAGACGACGTCACGCTGCAATATTCGCTCCCCACGCCGTATCGCGACCGAGGTTATGACCCGGTGACGGCGACCGGACAACGCGTGCAGAAATTCGGCGGCTTGGCCTGCATCTTCGGGTTTACCCAGAATGCGACGCCCCAAAGCGACGGTGGTGTCTGCGCACAACGTGATGTCATCTCTATCCGCTTGTACCGCCTGCACTTTTTCGCGTGTGATACGGCTGCAATAGGGAACCGGAAGCTCGCCTTTCAGCGGTGTTTCGTCGATGTCAGGGGGGCGGATGGCATCGGGCTGCACACCAAGCTGGGACAGCAGGTCCAGCCGTCTCGGGCTGCCCGATCCTAAAATAAACGCCATTGCGGCAGGCGTTACTTGAAACGGTAGTTGATCCGACCTTTGGTCAGATCGTACGGGGTCATTTCGACCTGGACTTTGTCGCCGGCCAGAACGCGGATGCGGTTCTTGCGCATCTTACCTGCCGTATGTGCGATGATCTCATGGCCGTTTTCCAGCTCGACCCGAAACGTCGCATTAGGCAGGAGTTCCTTCACGACACCGGGAAATTCGAGCGTATCTTCCTTGGCCATGTTGTCTCCATCATTACGTTGCACCCGCAGAATCCGCGGGGATGTGCGCTTAAATGAGCCTATTTCGCCCTTATTTCAAGGGCGGAATCACCTAAAGGCTGGATATTGTGACCGATTCGACTCGGGGGGCTTGTTCCTGCCAATGAGTGCGGTTCAGCACATGGCCGTCCGCACGGACATGTGCAATTGCTTCCAATTCGACCTCGGCATAGGTCCAGCCGGGTTGGTTCAGCACGCCTTCGGCCAGCACCCCTGTGGCTGGAAAGCCCTTGTCCGGCGGGCCGAATATGCCGCCCGTACCAGTGTTTTTGTCCACGGTCTCGGACCATTCGTTATTTCCGACCAGCGAAGCCATCACTGTAACACATTGGTTTTCCAATGCTCTTGACATCGCTCCGATGCGGACACGCCAATAACCGGAAAGGGCTTCGGTGCAAGACGGAACAAGGATCAGATCCGCCTCGCTGAGGGCGCGGCCCAACAAAGGGAACTCGCTGTCATAACAGATGAGCACCCCGATCTTGCCCAGCGCGGTGTTGAACAGCTTCAGCGGACCACCGTGGGCAATGTCCCAATCTTCACGCTCGAACCGGGTCATGATCTGTTTGTCCTGATGGTCGCAAGCGCCATCTGGCGCATAGAACGCGGCGCGGTTCACTGGACGACCGTGGCCATCCATAACCGGGGCGGAAGCGCCCAGAATGTATGTGTTGTATGTCTTCGCAAGGCGGCTGTGCAGGGTTTGCACATCCCCCATTCGGTCAGACACTGAATGGATCGAGCGTTCCAGATCGCCTGCCACCTCGACCCCATCGAGGGTCGAAAGCTCCATGGCTCCGTATTCAGGGAAAACCAGAAGTTCAGCCCCCTGCCCTGCGGCTTCGGCGACCCAGCGGTCCAATTTGTCTTCATACTGTGCCCAACTGTCGAGCCAGCTGAGGTCGTAAGCGGCAGTGGCGATTTTCATGATTTGGCATCTACTAAGACTCAGTTGCCGCGACACTAGAAGAGGACGGCGCGGCATGTACAGGGCATTTGTTTCCGCACCGTCCTTCTGGCCCGCACCCAAGCGCTGTGGAGGTTTTGCGAGACGCTGGTTCAGCAATCAAACGATAACCCATCAAAAACCGGCTTGTCATTAATAATGTAATAACATTACATAGCCGGCAATTTATAACGGGCGAAGGCAAACACCCGTCTGCCCCCGATTCGGGCTAAAAAACACAGGAGCGCACCCCATGACTGAAACCCGACTTCCGGTCACTGTTCTGTCCGGCTTTCTGGGCGCGGGCAAAACAACCCTCTTGAACCGCGTACTGAACAATCGCGATGGCCGACGGGTGGCCGTGATTGTCAACGACATGTCCGAAGTGAATATCGATGCCGATCTTGTTCGCGCCGATACCGAGCTTTCCCGCACAGACGAGACGTTGGTCGAAATGTCGAACGGCTGCATCTGCTGCACGCTTCGGGACGACTTGCTGGACGAGGTGCGCAGGCTGGCATCAGAAGGGCGGTTTGATTACCTGTTGATCGAATCCACCGGTATCTCCGAGCCACTGCCCGTTGCGGCAACTTTCGATTTCCGCGATGAGCTTGGCGAAAGCCTGTCTGATGTTTCACGTCTGGACACGATGGTGACGGTTGTCGACGCAGTCAATCTGCTCAATGACTTCTCAAGCCATGATTTCCTGCGCGACCGGGGCGAGACCATGGGGGAAGAAGATGAACGCACGTTGGTACACCTGCTGACCGATCAGATCGAATTTGCCGATGTGGTCATTTTGAACAAGGTTGCCGACGCCGGGCCGGACCGCGTGGATGCTGCGCGCAAGATCATCCGCAGTTTGAACGCGGATGCTAAGATTATTGAAACCAACCACTCAGATGTTGCCGCAGACGAAATTCTGGATACCGGGCTGTTCGACTTCGAAAAGGCGCATGAGCACCCAATGTGGGCTAAAGAGCTGTATGGATTTGCCGATCACGTGCCGGAAACCGAAGAATATGGCGTTACCAGTTATGTCTACCGTGCGCGGCAGCCCTTTATCCCCGAAAAGATCCTTGAAATCTTGAACGGCGATCTGCCCGGTGTGATCCGGGCCAAGGGTCATTTCTGGATCGCCACGCGCCCGGACTGGGTGGCCGAGTTTTCACTGGCAGGCGCGTTGTCGTCCGTGCAGCCTCTGGGCACTTGGTGGGCAACAGTGCCCGAAGACCGCCGCCCTGATCATGAAAGCGCACGCGCTTATATGCAGGCCCATTGGCAAGAACCCTGGGGCGATCGCCGACAAGAGATCGTATTCATCGGCAGCGGCATCGACTGGCCTAGACTGAAAGCCCGATTGGATACAGCACTGCTGCCCACTGTCGCTGCAAGCCGTCTTGAAGACCTGCCAAAGCTGCCAGACCCCTTCCCGATCTGGCGCCGTGCCGAGGCTGCGGCATGAGCATTGTTCAGAACATCGCCCAAGACGCGGCCATGGGGATCGAGATTTGCACCACGCCGGACAGTCTTTCAGCCATTCATCAGCCCAGCTGCGCTGCAGCCATATGGAACAGACAACCGTTGCAAGGTTTTCAATCTTGGCTAAATGGGCTTGATCCCGAACAACTGCCCAAGACCCGCGTGATCCTGCGCCCCGAGTTGGTGCGCGAGGCTGTTTCTGAAGTATGCGACGCGCGCGGCACCCCACCGGGTGCAGAGCGCGCCCGGCTGGTGGACGACATTGCAGCGCTGTCTGATATCTTTGCCGGTCTGATGAACGCGAAATGGCTGCGGCTGCGGTTGGACGTGATAACGACCAATGCATGCCGCAGGTTCCACATCGATGCCGTGACCGCGCGCCTTGTCTGCACCTATAAGGGAACGGGAACGCAATATGGGGTCTCGACAGGTGGCGCAGACCCATCGCGCGTTTTCACAACCCCAACCGGCGCACCAATTCTGTTACGTGGCACGCTCTGGCCCGCACAACCAGACTCCGGTTTTCTGCACCGCTCGCCTCCGATTGAAGGCACGGGCGAGACGCGGTTGGTGCTTGTTCTGGATCCGGTCCTTGACCCTGAAAGTGAGTTTGACCCGATCTTAGGGCACTGAAAACAAATGCCCGGGCATGCTCTGCCCGGGACCTGCTCTAAGTCCTACACAGACGGGAACGTGAATTGGCATCTGCGGTCTGACGTGCTTGAATGTACGAAGGAGGCTGGTGATGCAAAAACAGGAAGAATTCGACAAGTTCTATTTCGCCAAGGTTGGGATGGGCGAGGCCTGCGGATGCGCCGAGCGTGTCATTGACGTCTATGAGTTCAACCGCAAAGGCGGTCAGCAATCCAAGAAAGCAGTGAAACAAGACAAGCGTAAACGCCTGTCGCTTCGGGCTTGGGCCGTGAAATACGGTTTCTTAAGCCGCAGGCGCGCACCGTAGATGGTGTCTACAGATCCCTGATCCAGAACTGTAGCGGTTTGAGCGTCTCGCCGTCTTCTCCGATGTCTTTCCAGGAAAACTGTGCAATGACGCCGGGTAGAGGCGTGTAACCGCGCGCGCGCCAGAAGGTGTCGAGCGGGCGGTATTGTGCAGGTCTCATCGGGTGGTCGTCCGGGCGTTGCACTCCGCAGAATGCAGCTTTGGAGAACCCAAGACGGCGAGCATGGGCTTCACGTTCGTCAAAGAATTTGTGGCCGACACCTTGCCCACGATACTCCGGTAACAGTACCGACTCTGCGCAATAGAAGATGTCGCCCAACTCAAGGCCTGTGCCTTCAAACGCTGCGGCGAAATCTTCGGCGTGATCCGTCAGGGGGGCACCGGTTGACGCGCCGATCAGGCGGTCGCCGTCGAAAGCACCCACCACGATGGCCTGATCGCTGTCCCGGTAGGACTGAAGGTATTTCCGCTCGTATTCGAGGTCGCCATCATAGAGATAAGGCCAGTCGTGAAAGACCTTGATCCGCAGACGGGCGACATCGTCCAGAGCAGCCTCAAGCGCCGCTCCGGTCAGGGGGCGGACTGCGCTGACCTCAGCCATTCGAGACCTGTTTGGTCCAGTCCGCCAGATTGTAGAAAGTTGTGACGCGGGTGATCTTTCCGTCTTTCAGATCAAAGAATGATCCGGCAGGCAGGCGATAGGTCTGGCCGTGCGCTTCGGGCAGGCCCTCGTCGGTTTGCAGATAGGTGCCGTTCACGGTGAATTCGGCCGCAGCGCGGGTGCCACCCTGGGCGTCGAATACGACGATATCGGTCAGGTTCTCTTTGTAGCAGCGATTCATATGGGCGCAGAAGGCCGCAAACTTTTCCTTGCCCACACGGATTTGGCCCTCGTTCACATGATGGGCCACGTCGTCGGACAAACAGGCCAACATGCCATCAACATCACCGGCGTTGAATGCCTCGAAATAGGTTTGAACGGTCTGGTTCATGGGTCACTCCGTTGGTTCGCCCCAGCGGTCCTTCAGATGCTTGATGATCTGATCGCGGGTCTGTCGGTAGTGGTGTAGCTTGGTTTCTCGCGTCTCACCCATCCCGGTAGGGTCCATTATTGGCCAATAATCGACATCCAGATGAAAAATCCGGGTCAGTTCCAGCGCTTTGCGCTGACTGGCTGGTGACAAGGCGACAATCAGATCGAACGAACTGAGGTCGTCGCCCCACTCTTCCATCTCGTCGAAGGATCGGGTGCGGTGGCGGGACAACTCGACCCCGATTTCGTGGCATACAGAAATACAGAAACCGTCAATATCAAGATCGTTATGAACTCCGGCAGACTGCACGTAAGTGCCGGTGCCGTAGAATTTCTTCATGATGCCCTCGGCCATCGGGGACCGAACCGAGTTGTGGTCGCAACAGAACAGGATCGACTGCGGCAGAGGCGTCACCCGTTAGCCTCCGAAATGCAAAACGCAGATAAGCGTGAAGAGGCGGCGGGCGGTGTCGGTGTCTACGTCGGCTTTGCCCTCTAACCTTTCCTGCAAGACGCGGCTGCCTTCGTTGTGGATGCCGCGCCGGGCCATGTCGATGGTTTCGATCTGGCTGGGGGGCAGCGATTTTACCGCGTCGAAATAGCTTTCGCAGATCTGGAAATAGTCTTTGACCACTTGCCGAAAGGGGCCGAGCGACAGATGAAATTCCGCCGCCTTCTGCTCTTCCTCTGTTGCAACGTCAAAAACCAACCGCTTGTCGCGGATCGACAATTGCAAGCGATAGGGTCCGTCGGGCACAACGCGGTCATCGCGTTTGGGCAGAGAGAAACTGTTCTCTTCCAGCAAATCATAGATGGCAACCTTGCGCTCCTGCTCGATCTCCGGCGTCGGCGGGGGCAGGTTTCGGTCATCCAGTTCGATATGCGAGATGCGGGTCATCTTTACAGCTACAATCCTTGTGTCAGCACAGACCTATAACAACGAAATTCGCGTAGCAACGCACAGAAACGCCATATGGGCCCGGTCTTTGCGTCAATTCAACCATTCAAGCGGTTCAGCCGGGCCGTAACCGACAAGCCATGCGCCTCAAGGCTTTCTGAATGGGCCAGTTGTTCGGCGGCCGGTCCGATGGCGCGCAGC
This sequence comes from Ruegeria sp. HKCCD4315, assembly GCF_013112245.1. Taxonomy (NCBI): domain Bacteria; kingdom Pseudomonadati; phylum Pseudomonadota; class Alphaproteobacteria; order Rhodobacterales; family Roseobacteraceae; genus Ruegeria; species Ruegeria sp. HKCCD4315. The sequence goes on from NZ_WVRN01000001.1 coordinate 2,577,231, forward strand.
GCTTCGGGGGTCACCTGGCTAAGTGTGGTGCGTTTGAGAAAGTCCATCACGCTGAGACCCGATGAGAACCGAGCAGACCGGGCAGTCGGCAGCACGTGATTTGGGCCGCCGACATAGTCGCCGATGGCTTCGGGCGTGTATTGACCCAGAAAAATCGCCCCGGCGTGGATGGTTTTTTCGCTCAACGTCACCGGATCTGCGACGCACAGTTCCAGATGTTCAGGCGCAATACGGTTCGACAGGGCCGCCGCCTCATCCAGATCACGCACAGTGATGACTGCACCAAAGTCGCGCCAACTGGCACCAGCGATAGCGCGACGTTGCAGAGTTTCGAGGCGTTTTTCGACCGCCTCAGCCACGCGTTGACCGAAAGTGGCATCATCGGTGATCAGGATGGATTGCGCGCTTTCGTCATGTTCGGCCTGGCTGAGCAAATCCAGCGCGATCCAGTCGGGTTCGTTATCCTTGTCGGCAATCACCAGAATTTCCGACGGTCCCGCAATCATGTCGATGCCGACCTTGCCAAAGACGCGCCGTTTGGCGACTGCGACAAAGGCATTGCCTGGGCCGGTGATTTTATCGACCGGCACGATGGTGTCGGTGCCATAGGCCAGCGCTGCAACGGCCTGCGCGCCGCCGATGCGATAGATCTCGTCCACGCCCGCCAATTGTGCGGCCAGCAAAACCAGTGGATTTACCTGCCCATCCGGCGTAGGCACCACAATGGCCAGCCGCTCCACGCCCGCCACTTTAGCCGGAATGGCGTTCATCAACACCGACGACGGATAGGAGGCCAGTCCACCCGGCACGTACAGCCCTGCAGCAGAGACCGCAGACCAACGCCAACCCAACGTGGCTCCGGCTTCATCCGTCCAGCTGTAATCGGTGGGCATCTGCTTTTCGTGGTAAGATCGGATGCGGGCTGCGGCAAGTTCCAGCGCCGTACGATCTTCCGCCCCGACCTCAGCCACCGCGTCTGAGATTTCTTGCGCGCTGAATGCCAGTGTTTCAGGTGTCAGCTCTAACCGGTCAAATTTAGCAGTCAACTCGATGACCGCCGCGTCACCGCGGTTGCGAACATCATCGATGATCTGAGCCACGACTGCGTCCACATCCGGGCTGTCTTCGCGCTTTGCTGACAGCAGCGTTTGGAAGGCACCCTCAAAATCGGGCGATGTGGTGTCGAGGAAAACGGGCATGATCAGGCACTCCGGGCGTTGCGCCATGGGACATATCGCCCGCTGCGCGCGGCCTCAACCCTCAGTCGTCGGGGTGCAGCGATTTGCGCATGGCCAAGCAGGACAAATCCTGGCGGTCACTGCACCGTCCGGTATCTTCCCACCCATGGCGTAGATAAAACTCCCGTGCCGTCCGGGTCGCGTCAAGATGCGTTTCGGTGCAACCGCACGCAGCCAGTTGCTGTTCCAACTGACTGAGCAGAGCGGCCCCAACCCCGCTGCCCACATGACCCGGATCAACGTAAAGCAAAGTGATCTTCCCGGTCTCGAACAAACCTCCGACGGCAGCCACCTGCCCTTCATGCTCGGCCACCCAGATCTGCGACCCTGATTTGAACCAACCCCGGATGGTTTCCGGATCCTTGTTTGTTGTCCATTTTTTCAGATGGTCAGGATCGTTATTGTGGTCGGCCACACAAAGCTGCGTGATCGACCGGATCAGCACCTGGCTGATGTCGAACACGTCGAACACAGTGGCCGGACGCAGCGCGACGCCTCCTGACGGTTTGGAAAACGCCTGAGAGATACCGCGCTTGTTCTGCATCTATTCGGGGTGCTGCGGGGCCTGACCCGACGGGGCCTGATAGGGGCGGGTTACGTCCTTGAGGGTCACGTCGACGGCTTCGACCTTAAGACGGATCACACCGTCGCCCGCCAATGTCAGCAAGATTTGACCAGCGCCATCTTCACCCGCTTCGAAATCGACCGAGAGAAGGGACATGATCATGTCAGTATCCCTTCGATCAACGCCTTGGCTGGCCACGGAAAGTACCGAATCAAAGACCAGCACGGATTGCACCCGCTCGAACGGGCGATCACGGCGGGTGGCCGCGTCTTTGTCTTCCCAGCGAAAGCGGTTCAGCAACAGGCCAAAACGGCGCTGCGACGGCTGCCATTTCATCTCGGTCACCGGGAAAACCGCGTCCTGCGCCAGGGTCGAAATCACCTGAAGGTCGTCGCTGTCCTCAGCTCCCAGATTCAGCGGGGCCTCGCGCCCGTCTTCAAAACTTGCGTCTGTCATTGGCCTTTGATCCGTTCGATTTTTGCACCCACGCCTTCCAGCTTGCGCACCACATGCTCATATCCGCGGTCCAGATGATAGACCCGGCTGACCGTTGTTTCACCTTCTGCCGCCAGCCCCGCCAGAATCAGCGAGACCGAGGCGCGCAGGTCCGTTGCCATAACAGGCGCACCTTTCAGGCTTTCAACACCGGTAACTGTGGCTGTGCCACCATGCACCTCGATATTCGCGCCCATGCGCACCAGTTCGGGTGCGTGCATGAATCGGTTTTCGAAAATGCGTTCTTCCAGCACCGAAGTTCCTTCAGCAGTGCACATCAGCGCCATCATCTGCGCCTGAAGGTCCGTCGGGAAGCCCGGAAACGGCTCTGTCACCACATCCACGGCCTGAACGCGACCATTCTTGCGCGCCACTTTCAGTCCCTTTTCGGTTTCCGCGACGCTGACTCCTGCTGCGTCCAGCTTCTCGGCAAAGGATTCGACCAGAGACATGCGCCCGCCCAGCAACTCAACCTCACCGCCGCAAATCGCCGGTGCCAGCATATAGGTACCCAGTTCGATCCGGTCCGTAACGACCTGATGCGTGGCACCATGCAACCGGTCGACACCCTGGATTTCAATGGTCGAGGTCCCCTCGCCCGAAATCTGGGCCCCCATCTTGCGCAAGCATTCGACCAGATCCACGATCTCAGGTTCGCGCGCGGCATTCTTCAGAACAGTGGTTCCCTTGGCCAGCGTCGCAGCCATGACGATGTTTTCAGTTGCCCCAACCGAGGCAAAGCGCATCTCATGCACCGCGCCTTTCAACCCGCCCGGTACCTTGGCGTGCAGATACCCGTCTTTCAGTTCGATCTCTGCACCCAACGCCTCAAGCCCTTCGACATGCAGGTCCATAGGACGCGCCCCAATCGCGCACCCACCGGGCAGCGAGACAACCGCCTGACCAAAGCGCGCCAACAATGGGCCAAGCACCAGGTTCGACGCGCGCATCTTGCGCACGATGTCATAGTCAGCTGTCTGACTAGTCAGGCTGTGGCTCGACATTGCGATCACCTGCCCGTCCTGCAGTGAAGACACTTCGGCCCCCAGCGATTGCAGCAAGGCGGTCATGGTTTTGATGTCGCTCAGTCGCGGCGCATTGGTCAGCGTCAGCGGTTCTTCGCTTAGCAAAGTTGCGGGCATCAGCGTCAGGCACGCGTTCTTGGCCCCCGCGATCGGAATTTGCCCGTTCAGCGGGCCGTTGCCCGTTACAAGAATCGAATCCATCTGCTCTTATCCCTCGTCCTTATCGGCTTTGTCCCCCGAGGCCGCTCGCGCCTTGGCCTGCGCCTTGCGCCGCGCCATATTCGCCTTAAGCGCCGCCTTCAAACGCTCTTCCCGCGCTTCCCCGGATTTGCCTTGTTTTTTGGGTGAATTTTTATCTGTCATGATCTTTCTCTACAGGAGGCGAAAAAAACCGTCCAGACACCCTTGCGCCGCGTTTCGTTTGAGTCTAATCACCCGCCCACAGCGCTGCTGTAGCTCAGAGGTAGAGCACTCCCTTGGTAAGGGAGAGGTCGAGAGTTCAATTCTCTCCAGCAGCACCATAAAATCAAAGACTTAGAGGATAGTCGACCTGGCCCCACAGGGGAATGGCGACCACATGGCGACCATCGCGCAGGTTTCCTCAGCCGATGGCTACGTTGCGCCGATTGGCCTGAGCATTCGATAACAGGCTGCACCCACCTGACGAACCCGCCCCCTGCCTACCCCCTCAGTAAGCCGTGCGCGTGCCAGTGAGGCTCGCCGATTTTGCGGGGCATGATTTTCAAAGGACCATCCTCTCTGAAGTAAGGCTCTAGCTGTTCTTTGAGGGCCGTCGAATTAGGGGCTCGGGACAAATGCCCGCTTCAGCCCGACAGGGGGCGTTCACTCAAGACGGAACTACGTCCGAGGTGCGGACGAAGCAGACATTCATTCGGAACTAAAGCGATGGGCATGACCCACCAAACTCTGCAATTTGTTGACCTTTAGCATACCGTTTTGCCACAAAGGAGCAATGCGATGTTCGCGGAGGTCTAGAATGTCGAGACTTGGTCGGCCGACAGCGAATAAGCAATCTCCAATTGCGAACTTCCGTCAATGAATGGAACCTCGACAAGCGTACTCTCTACGCTTAATCGGCCAACTACGGTGACTACTTCAAATGGTCCGCGCGTCTTAACGCCATTTTCGCTGCTGACTACTATCATTTGGTTGGGGGGCGGCGAGGGCGTGTGCACACAGGCACCCGCGTAACTGACCTATTTGCCGGCAATACGGATATACAGCATCACCGAAAGGCGGATGATCTCTAGATTGGTTTTAAGAGTTTGAAAGTTGCAGGTCTAGTCATGAGCGAAAGCAAGCAACACTGCTGCTCCGCCCAAGCAAAGTTCTTCTGACAAGACGTTTGAAAGAACTGTGTTTTGTAGCGCCGGATCGCTATTCAGCTCCCCGCCCGCCCAGAACTGATCTCTTCAGATGATCGCCAGCAGAATCTTAGTAAAGACCCGCGACCTTTGCCCTCAGTTTTATCAGTGATGCAACAGTGTCGATTGTGGGTGTTGCGATCCCGGTCAGTTGCCCCAATTCCTGTACTGAAGTGACCAAGGCATCAATTTCCATAGGTCGGTTCAGCTCCAAATCCTGCCACATTGAGGTCTTGTGTGCTCCGACAGCCGCTCCTCCGTCAATGCGCTTTTCGACATCAATCGGGAACCTAACCCCCAGTTTTTCACCGATTTCCTGAGCCTCTAGCATCATTCCACGTGCCACGGAGCGTGAACCTTCATCAGTACACAAGACATCAAGTGTTGAGTGGGTAAGTGCGGAAATCGGGTTGAACGACAAGTTGCCCCATAGCTTCAGCCAAATTTCGTCCCGTATTCTCGGTCTTACGGGCGCGCGCAACCCGGCGGTGGACAATGCAGCCGAAAGGTTGGAGGCACGGTCTGATTTAGTGCCATCGGGCTCACCCAAAGAAAAACGATTGCCTTCGACATGCTTGATTGATCCCGGAGCAATGACTTCCGCGGCCGGATAAACAACACACCCAAGCACACGATCCGGTCCGAAACCGTTCCATTGCGCGTCTCCCGGGTCTACAGATGACAATCTCGTCCCCTCGAAGGGACCGCCCAGCTTGTGGAAAAACCACCAGGGTACACCGTTCACTCCGCTCACTATTGTCGTTTCATCCCCAATCAGTGGCTGGATCGAGTCCACAACTGCTGGAACGGAATGCGCTTTCAGTGTGATAAAGACATAGTCTTGGGGGCCGAGATCGGCGGCATTGTCCGAGGCGCGTATTGGCACGTTGATTGGTTCCTGCCCATCCTCTTGGAGAGTCAGCCCTTTTTCTTGCATTGCAACCAGATGTGGGCCACGTGCAACGACACTGACGTCGACGTCAGTCTGCGCGAGCTTCGCGGCAACGTAACCTCCGATAGCTCCGGCACCAAAGATGCAAACTTTCATGTGTCTAAGCCTTTGCCAGTCCCAATTTAGCGGCCAGCCCAATCCTTTGTATCTTACCAGTCGCACCTTTTGGTATCTCTTCGAGAATAACCACTGAAGTCGGCACCTTGAATTTTGCGAGCCGTGCGCCAACAAAATCCCGGACGTCCTGACCTGCAATCGTCGCTCCTTCTGAGAGCACCACCGCCGCCGCTATATCTTCGCCCAGTTTCTCGTGGGGAACGGCAAAACAAACTGCCTGAGCAACATCCGGATGGCTTAGAAGCACGGCGTCAACTTCAAGTGGACTGATTTTTTCTCCACCGCGATTGATAAGCTCCTTAAGGCGTCCAGTCAGTCGCAGATAATCCTCTTCGTCGAACGACCCTTGATCACCGGTGCGAAACCAGAGTTTTCCATCCGCTTCAAAGAAATTGTCTGCATTTACCTGCGGGTTGCTCTCATACCCAGGGGTCACGTTCGGACCGCTGATAACGATTTCTCCGACATCCCGCGAAGCGATCAATACATTTTCCGTTTCGTCTGCAATTCTGACTTCAGGGCCCGCTGCTACTCCGACGTATCCGGGCTTTTGCTTTTGTGGAGGAAGCGGGTTGCAACACATTTGATGCGTGGCCTCAGTCATACCGTAGGCCTCGATGACAGGCGCATTGAATGTCGCCACCAACTCTTCCATGACCGGCGCGGGCAACGACGCGGAAGACGACCGCAAGAAACGCAAGCGCGATTGCTCAATGACTGATTGGTTTCGGGCGGCTCGGGCGAGAATAGCTTGGTGCATTGTCGGAACCGCCGTGTACCATGTCGGATCAACCTCAGCGACCTGTGAAAAAAAGCTAAGAGCGTTAAACCCAGAGGCGCAGCTAATTTGCGATCCGGCGCCTAAAGAAGCCGCGACTGCTGCGATCAGTCCATGGATATGGAACAGCGGCATGATGCTTAGACAACGATCATCGATTGTCAGCTTCAAAGACGAAGCCACGTTCCGTGCCGACGAGTAGATATTGGCCTGCGTCAAAGGAACGATCTTGGGGCGCGACGTTGTTCCTGATGTATGGAGTATCAGGGCGACGTCATCTTCACCCGGCGCTGATGTATCAGCCACTCCAATTGGGTCACAGGCCAAAACGGAAAACTGTCCAGCTGGACGAGAACTATCGCTAGAAATCCGCAAGACGGCCACACCCAATTCAGTCGCCGCTTGCACGGCTGGGCCACATTCGTTTTCGCTTACTACAAGAGCCTTGGCTTTCAAGTCTCTGAGATAGAACACATATTCTTCGGCAGTATAAGAAGGGTTTAAAGGCGCCGTCGTCGCCACTTGGGCGACGGATATGAATGCCGTCGCCATCTCTGGTCCGTTAGGCAACACAATTGCCACCCTGTCGCCGCGCCCAATTCCGATCTGATGCAGATCCTCTTTGACCTTCGCGCAATGCTCGCGCAAACCAAGGTAGCTCAACCAAGGCTGGCCAGGGGCGCCAATGGCATTTGCCGTGTCTGCATGGTGTGCAATCAATTCAGCGACTAAATGGGGCATCTGTTGTCCGTTTACACAAGCATCGGTTTCTTTCGCAATGCTAGGTCGTCGCAGCAGGTTCTAAGTCACGCGTACTTTCAGGCTGCCCAGCTTGTCGACGGCCAAGACCATAACATCCCCTCGGTTAACGGGACCAACACCAGAAGGTGTCCCTGAAAGGATAACGTCCCCGGCCGCAAGCTCGAAGTAGTCGCTCAGATACGAGATCATCTCGGGGACTTTCCAAATCATCTGGTTCAAGTCGCCTTCTTGCCGAACTTCACCATTCACCGTCAGAGTAATCGGACCTCTGTCGAGATGCCCGACCTCTGATGCCTTGTGAATTGGTCCGCATGGCGCCGAGCGCTCAAACGCTTTCCCAATTTCCCACGGGCGGCCCATCTTTTTCATCTGCCCTTGCAGGTCGCGACGGGTCATATCAAGCGAAAGGCCGTACCCAAAGACATGATCCAATGCATCGTCCACCGAGATATTCGTGCCGCCGGACTTGAGCGCAACAAGCATTTCTGCTTCGTGGTGCACGTCGGAACTGTGCGGAGGGTACGGGAATTCCCCTGAAGGGTCCAAATTGTTTGGGTTCTTTTGAAAGAAAAATGGAGGTTCCCGGTTCGGGTCATGGCCCATTTCAATTGCATGCGCCGCGTAGTTTCGCCCAATGCAGTAGACACGCCGGACCGGGAACGTGCCGCCCCCCGATACGGGTATGACATGCACCTGCGGCGCGGGAATTACATGATCGGACATCGCTTTCCTCCTGAACGCTTGACTACCAAAGATCGGATTTCCGAACGGTCAGATACCTTCCGATCGATGCCACGCCACATTCAAACGGACGCGGCGGCTTACCAAGTCATCGCCAAAATTCAGGCTGTTTTGCAAGACCAACGGCTACAATCTGCCCCGACCATTTCCCGAATTGGTTGGGCGCCAGCGCTACTTCAGCTGTCGGACTGGATGCTCGTAGGCAGCACCCGCGAATAAACCGATTTCAGGTGATCCACCATGGCACTGGCCGCAAGCTCACAGTCGCCCTTTGCTATGGCAGACACGATCACATCATGTTCGCTAAAGCTGGAATAGTTTTCTGCGGGCTTTAAAGTTTCGCGTGGCTGCCCCCAAACAATCGATCTTCGAACCGAATTCAAAGTCTCAAAGAAGTATAAAAAGAGCTGGTTACGAGTGGAGCGGGCTATAGCGTAATGCAAATTATTGTCCCAAGCTTCGTACGTGCGCCAATCCTCTGCGGTACGACATTTGTCCGCGCATAGCCTCATTTGCTCACGATCGGAACGTGTGGAATGGAGCGCTGCGAGGCGGCTAAGCTGCGGCTCGATAGTAAATCTAACAGATACAACCTGCTCAGGTTTAATTTGGTTGCCCAAATAAGTTACATCGGTGAGGTTGAGAACCGGCCTGGAACCAACAAATGTTCCCCGCCCCACATGTCGCCAGATCAGCCCCTGGGCCTCCAGCTCTGCCAACGCTCTTCGCAACTGATTGCGAGTGGTCCCAAGTTTTGAACACAGCTCACGTTCAGGTGGGAGCCTGTCGTTATGCCTGTATCCGGCATTGTTAATCAGGTCGCGTACACGGTGCGCGAGTTCGGTTGGTGCACTCATATCTCCACCCAATTTGGCGATTGGTTGATTGATTGAAACGCCAAGTCGGAAAAAACTCAAGGGCAAGAGGAAAGCAAGAAACGAGTCGCCGGACAGGATCCGTGACCACGTCTTGACACAAGCACGAGGGAGGAGTGCCGAGTGCGGTTAGCAACTGTTTCCGTAGAGGGCCACGCCGTTTGCGTGGCAATACTAAACGATGGCGGCAAGTTGGACGTTTTGCGCGCAGCGCAAGTGCTTGGCGAAGCGCTGAACGCAGGTTCAATGCAGCATCTGATCGCAGGCGGAAAAGAAACGCTCGGCGTTTTGAAAACCCTCGTTTCATCGGCCGAAACGGGTAATCTAAACGACGCACTGGTCCCGGATGACGCGCCGTTTTTGGCACCAATTCCTTCCCCGCGTAAGAACGTTTTCTGTGTCGGGCGCAATTATGCTGAACACATCGCCGAGGGCGAACGTGCCCAAAACCAAAAAATTGGCGTAACAGAGCATCCGGTCTTCTTCACAAAACCGCCGACATCGATTGTGGCGCCAGAGGCAGACATTCTGATATTCCCCTCGGTCTCACATGCCATTGACTATGAAGTTGAACTGGCAGTTGTGATTGGAAAACCGGGGCGAAACATAGCCAAGGCTGACGCATACGACCATGTATACGGCTATACGATCCTCAATGACATCACCGCACGCGACATTCAACGCCGACATGGTGGGCAGTATTTCAAAGGCAAAGGTTTAGATGGGTCTTGCCCATTGGGCCCCTTCATAGTGACCGCTGATACAATCAGTGATCCGCACGCTCTATCAATCGGATTAACAGTCAACGGCGAACAGCGCCAAAACGGATCGACGTCGGACATGATTTTCGACATTCCAACGCTGATCGCATCCCTTTCAGAAGGTATGACCCTGGAACCTGGCGACGTAATCGCGACCGGCACACCGTCTGGTGTCGGATACGCCATGGACCCACCACAGTTCCTGAAAGACGGGGACACTGTGGTTTGTGAAATTTCAGAAATCGGCACGCTCAGGAATACCGTGCGCGTCGTTTAAGTGGCTCCTGCATAGCTGAATCTGCGGGTTGCCAACCATGCAAGGGAGGAAGACTAAAATGATGAACAGAAGGACTTTCACAGCGTCCTTGCTTTCGGCGGTTCCGGTAGCAGGAGCACTAGGAACACAGGGCTTTGCGCAGGACTTGCGTAAAATTACCTTCGTGCAGCCAAGCCCTTCGGCAATCAATTCATTTCCGGTTTTTGTCGCCATCGGCGAAGGTTATTTCGCTGATGAAGGGTTGGATGTGACCGTCGAGGCAATCAACGGCTCAGGAGCCGTGCTTCAAGCATTGTCCGCCGGACAGGCTCACTTCGGTCGCCCCGGTCCTGGCCCCTTAATTGCCGCACGGTCGCGGGATGTAGATGCCGTACACATCTACAACGTTGCGGCACGCAGCAACTTTGGCATAGCCGTGCCAGAAGACTCTGACATCCAAAGTGTTGAAGAGCTTCGAGGTAAAGTTATCGGAACAGGTACGGCCGATGGCGCAGAAGTCGGCTTTGCACGTAACGTGATGACCGGAGCAGGCATGAAAGAGGGTGAAGACTTTACCTTCCTTACCGTCGGCGACGGTGGCCCGGCGACCGCGGCTTTCCTAAACGGCGAAATCGACGCTTACTCTGCCTCGACGGCTGACACGGCAATTCTGAACCAGCGCGGAATGGCGGTGCGTGACATCACGCCTGCGGAGTTCGGGCGTTTCTTCGGTAACGGCATCGCCACAATGGCTGACACAATCGCCAACGACCGTGAATTGGTCGAAGCTTGGAGCCGCGCGTTCGCACGTGGTCATGCATTTGCACTGGATGATGCCAACCGTGAAGCTGTTTTGAAGCATTTGGCGGATGGCAACCCGCAGGAAGGCGAGGACAAGGAGTTCCAGTCAGCACTGTTCGATGCCGTACGCTCGAAAACTATTGCGGCGGATCCGAGCAATGGCCTGGGATGGTACCCCGCCGAAGTTTGGCAGGAATGGCAAGACGCACTTGTTGCAGGGGGCGAAATCCCAGGGCCGCTGGATGACCTGAGCGCTGCTTGGACCAACGAGTTTGCTGCCATCGGCAACGCGGCTGTCAGCAAATGAACGCTGTAGTCACACATGAGTTTTCCGGCGCGCCTTTGGGCACGCCGGTCTATGAGTTGACCCATGTAAGCAAGACTTATGCACGCAATCTTGTTGTCGCTCTCGAGGACATCAATCTGACGCTTCGGAAAGGAAGCTTCACATCTGTCATCGGGTCCAGCGGGTGCGGCAAGTCAACGCTACTAAAGATCATGGCGGGTCTGATCCCGCCCACCAAAGGGCGTGTAATCCTTCAGGGGCAACCAGTCACTGGGACCCGCCGGGACATCGGTATGATGTTTCAGCAAGCGACGCTTTTCCCCTGGAAAACAGCGGTGGAAAACATCGTCTTGCCAATTGAGATCCGCGATGGAAAAGCGGCGGCCAAGCAAGCTATGGCCAAGGCCCACGAGCTTTTAGACATCGTTGGTTTGCAAGGATTCGAAAACGTATATCCGAACGAGTTGTCGGGCGGCATGGCGCAGCGCGCTTCGATATGCCGTATGCTGATCACTGAACCAGCCGTACTTTTGATGGACGAACCCTTCAGCGCCCTCGATGAATTGTCGCGCGACATGATGAATATGGAGTTGCAGCGGATTTGCCGGGAACAGGATGCGACTGCTTTTCTTGTGACGCACTCCATTCAGGAAGCTGTTATCTTGTCTGACGAAATCGTCGTCTTGAAGCCGCGCCCAGGCAGGATTGCTGAAATCGTTGAAGTCGACCTGCCACGCCCACGAACACTCGATATGATGACGACACCCAAATTCGGCGCTATCGTAGACTACATTCGCAGCCTCCTGGATAAGGGAGAAGAAATGTGAGCGAAGTTCAGAACTACTCACCTTCCGTAAAAGAAGCTGACTCCTCAGAAGACACTGTATGGGAGCAGAAAGTTCACTTTATCGACTCGGTCCCTCGCTGGCTGGCGATGACCTTTGTTTTCGTGGTCTTCGTTGGTACCTGGCAAATTGTGACTAGCCTCAAGCTGGTCTCTCCGATCATTCTGCCGACGCCAATGGAAACCCTCAAAGATATGATCTTCGTAGGGCAAAACCTTATGACCGGCGGGTATATGCTTGGGGCGCTGTGGATCACCATAAAGGAAGTCATCTATGGCTTTGCGCTGGCAATCGCGATCGGGTTTTCGCTGGGCGTTCTGGTTGGCGAAACGGCCTTTGGGGAGAAGGCAGTAATGCCTTACTTGGTGTCAATCGATACGATGCCAAAAGTCGCGTTCGCTCCTCTCTTCGTAGCTTGGTTGGGCTTTGGCATTGAATCCAAGGTGGCACTTGCCGCCTTTATCGCAACATTTCCGATTGTCGTTGGTACCGCGGCCGGACTTCACGCCGCCGACGAAAACGCGCGCATGTTGTTCAAGACGATGGGCGCCAGCCGGATGCAGACTTTGATCAAGATGAAGCTGCCAACCGGTCTGCCGCAGATATTCACCGGCCTTAAGATCGGAGCAGTCGGGGTTATGGCGGGCGCGATTACAGGAGAGTTCCTGGGCGGCGGGAAGGGATTTGGTGAGCTGATCCGTGTGGCAGCCTCGCAGCTCAATACTCCGCGCGTTTTCTCGTTGATCCTGTATCTCAGCCTCGTCGGCCTGGCCGTTTTTGCAACAGTGGTTTGGACCCAGCGCAAACTAGTGTTCTGGCATAAAGAGCAGGTTGGCAGAGATGACTTCTGAGCCTTTGAAAATAAACTGCCAGACCTTACGTGAGTTTGTGGCGAGCGCGCTCGAAACTCGAGGTGTGCCAAAAGCGGATGCGGATCAGGTGGCCTCGACGATGGTTGAGGCCGACATATTCGGATATTCCACCCACGGGGTCTTTCGCCTGCGCCAGTACCTTGCCCGATTGGCCGGAGGCGGGTGCAACGCCACGCCAAACGTTGCCGTCATACATCAGACAGTCGCAACCGCGTTGATTGACGGCGATGACGGCCTTGGGCATTTGGCTATGACGGTGGCGCGAGATCTTGCAATAGAAAAGGCGAAAGAGGTCGGCATCGGATGGGTTGGTGTTCGGCGCGGCAATCATGCAGGACCGCTGGCACTTTATGTGCGCCCGCAAGCCGAGGCTGGGTTGCTTGGCATGGCCGCGGCGGTGGGCAGTGCAAACCACGTACCGCCCTATGGCGGAAGCGACTTGCTTCTTGGCACCAATCCCATCGCATTCTCTGCCCCTGCCGATGGCCCGGACCCGTTTGTGTTTGATATGGCGACGACCGTTGCCGCGATGGGTAAGATCAAAACCCTGTTGCAGCAAGGCGAACTTATGCCCGAAGGTTGGATGGTTGGGCGTGATGGCAATCCGTTAACGGACCCTGCCCGCAAATCAGAAGGGTTTCTTTTGCCGATCGGAGGTCCGAAGGGTTTCGGCCTTTCCGTGGCTATCGGGCTGATGGCCGGGGTGCTGAATGGCGCAGCATTCGGCTCTGACGTGGTCAATTTCACCTCGGACACTACTTCATCCACAAACACCGGCCAGTTCGTTATGGCGATCAATCCGGCAGCCTTTGGGATGGGCAATGACTTTGCTTCTAACGCAGCCCGCGTCTTCTCTGAAATGCGCGCATCCGCCCCCCTGCCCGGTCATGACCCGGTACGCCTGCCCGGAGACGGAAAAACGGCTGCAGCTGAGGCCCGTCGCAAAGACGGTGTAAGCCTCAACCCCGCTCTTTGCCGAGACCTCAACAATCTCGCCCTGGACTGTGGACTGACTCCCCCGTTTCCTGATGTTAACACTGACTAGCGGCATATCTGAGGGAAGCCGGACCGCACTATTGACCAGGGTTTAGCGAGGCGTCACTTCTGGCTTCAGCGCTTTTACAAGCGCCGAAAGTTTGTTCATCATGTGAAGTTTCATTGCCTTACCAAGCCCATCTGCATCTCGGGCCTTGAGCAACTCCATCATGGTTTCATGTTCGTCAATTGCCTGTGCCCAACGCTCGTCCGACAAGTTGGCCAAAAAACGTGCACGGCGGACCCGCGCGGCCAAAAGCTTGTGGTGGTTTTCCAGTATGTCGTTTCGCGCGCCCTTTATAAGTGCCTGATGGATGTCTTGATTGGCTTTAAAGTACGCCTGTCGATCACGCACTTCGTACGCGCTCAGCATATCCTTGTGGCTACTTTCAATCCGTTGAATTTCCGCAACGTCCATTTGCTGACACGCTAGTTCCCCCGCCAGTTGCTCAAGCGCTGCGAGCACTGGAAACGTGTTTTCCAATTCTTCCCTCGTAACACTCGCGACACGGGCACCCCGGTTGGCTTGAAGCACCACAAAGCCTTCGGATGCTAGAACCTTTAGGGCCTCTCGCAATGGTGTCCGGGAAACACCCAATGAGTCGCAAAGCTGTTTCTCGGGCACTTTCTCACCCGGCTTCAAAACGTCTTCGACGACAAGATTGCGCAAGCGTTCGACCAACTCTTCATGTAGGGTCGGGCGATTAATGCTATCCATCAGGTTCATATCCACATCCTAATATTCAAGGACCATATCCAGCAGGCGCGCGACGTGCATCGCTTGGCGCTGCGTACCTTCGGCGATTTGGTGGCGGCATGATGTTCCATCCGCAACAACAATTGCATCCGTAGGCGCCGCCTCTAAAGCTGGAAACAGGTCGAGCTCTGCCATCTTGATCGAGACATCAATAGTACCGGGCGCGTATCCAAACGCCCCGGCCATACCACAACAACTGCTTTCGATCATGTGAACCTGTGATGCGGGAATACGCTTAAGTAAGTTGAGCATCGGTGTAACGGCATCGTGTGCTTTCTGGTGGCAATGACCATGCACATAAATGGGGCGATCTACCGATTTTAGAGGCAGATCCGGCTGTTTGGCCAGAAACTCCTCAAAGGTATGAGAGGCTTTGGATAGCAACTCCGCATCCCGCCCCGGACAAAGAGCCAAATATTCGTCCCGGAATGTGAGGATAGAAGAAGGTTCGAGACCGACTACCGGTATGCCCTGTGCAGCTGCTTCTCGCGTCGCGTCAATCACACGCTGTGCCTCGTGACGCGCCTCTTCCACGCAACCCTCAGCCAAAAGAGTGCGCCCGCAATCCAGCGGCCTTCCTGTTTGGTCATCTCTTGCTATGGCAACCCGAAGCCCTAGCGCACGCAGAACCCGGACAGCGGCGCGCAGATTGTCTGGCTCGAAATATCGGTTGAACACATCAGCAAACAGAAGCACCTGCGGATCTATGTCTTGGGCCTCGACATCCCGGAACGGGTCGGAGGACCACACTGGCAGGTCACGTCGCGCCGAAATTCCAGTTGGTTTCTCCAACAGCGTACGCAAGGGCCCAATTTTGTTCCGAGCATTCAATAACCACGCGACTTTTGCAGCTTTTGGCGCATATCTCGGCAGATAAGCTATTAACTTATCAGCCAATGTCAGCCCGTCTTTTTTGCGCTTTGCTGAAAGTACTTCGATCTTCATGCGGGCCATATCGACGCCAGTCGGGCATTCACGCGCACAAGCCTTGCAAGACACGCAGTATTCCATCGTGTCCTGCATTGCGTCTGAAGTTAAACCACCCGGCAACTGCCCGCTGATGGCAAAACGCAACGTGTTTGCTCGCCCACGTGTGGCATCACGCTCGTTTCTCGTCGCACGGAAGGAAGGACACATTACTCCGCCCTTGAGCTTGCGACACGCACCGTTGTTGTTGCACATCTCGACGGCACCCTGAAATCCTCCTCCGGCACCCAGCCAAGCGGACCAATCCAGCGCCGTTTCGAATTCAGGAACTGAGTAGTCCGGGCTGTAGCGAAATAGGAGGCGATCATCCATGGCAGGCGCGTGCACGATTTTGCCGGGGTTCATTAGCCCGGCAGGGTCAAACCGGGCCTTAACCTGTTCAAACGCGGAAACGATACGAGGGCCGAACATCTTTTCATGAAACTCTGATCGCACGATCCCATCACCGTGTTCGCCTGAATGAGACCCTTTGTATCTCTTGACTAAATCAAAGGTCTCTTCGGCAATCGCCCTCATTGTCCGAACGTCTTTGTCCTGCCGCATGTTCAGGACAGGACGAACATGGAGACACCCGACTGAGGCATGCGCGTACCATGTCCCTTTTGTGCCGTGCCGGGTAAAAATTTCGGTCAGGCCAGCGGTATAATCGGCGAGATCAGGCAACGGGACGGCGCAATCTTCCACAAAAGAGATCGGTTTGCCGGCCTCCTTCATCGACATCATAACGTTCAACCCGGATTTTCGGTATTCGGCGATCGAGTTTTGCAGTTTGGTATCAGTAACTGATACAACCCCGCCCCAACGGTTTTCAGTCCCGCTGAAATCAAACCCGAGATCTCCCATCAGTTGCGATAGCTCGACCAGCTTTGCAGCATTGGCGTCAGCGCTACCCTCAGCAAATTCCACTAACAACAACGCTTCAGGGCTGCCTTCTACAAACGCCTCAATCGTACTGCGGAACAATGGGATATCTCCCCCCAATGCAATCATGGTGTCGTCGATCAATTCCACCGCCTGCGGCTTGAGCGTCACGAGGTGCTGTGTTGCCTCCATCGCAGCACGGAACGTCGGGAAATGACACACGCCGACAACTTTCTCGCCCGGCAAGTGAGCAAGGTTCAGTTCCAATTCAGCGAAATAGGCCAGAGTGCCTTCTGACCCCACCAGCAAATGAGACATGTTGACGTCGTTGCCGACAAGCGCATCGATGTTATACCCGCCCACACGACGCTGGAGATTGGGAAACCGGGCGTCAATTTCCGCAGCCTCGCGACGCCCCAGAGCACGCATGTCCCCAACAAGATCGGCATAATCGCCAGATGCCGTCGTATCGGCGCTGAACCGTGCTTCCGTACCATCGCTGAGGATTGCACTTATTGCACGGACGTTATCGCGCATGATCCCGTAGCGCAGGGATTTTCCACCAGAAGAGTTGTTGGCGGCCATTCCTCCAAGCGTGCAACGCGACGCGGTCGAGGGGTCTACGGGAAACCATAAGCCATATTGCTTTAGTGACTGGTTCAACTGATCCAGAACAACGCCGGGCTGAACACGCGCGACACGGTTCTCAACGTCCACGTCAAGAACACGATTCAAGTGCTTGGTGTTGTCTAAGACAACGCTTTGATTGACCGTTTGCCCACATTGCGATGTGCCGCCGCCGCGCGGAAGAACGGAGCATCCTTCGTCGCGCGCTACAGACATCACGGCCTGCACGTCCTCTTTGTTTCGGGGAATGACCACGGCGTCCGGCGTCATCTGATAGATCGAAGCGTCAGTCGAGTATCGTGCGCGTGATGCCGGGTCAGCCATCACCTCGCCTTGGACGTCAGACATCAGTCGGCGATGCAACGATCCATTCTCAAGCATCGGGTTCGCCTTCCCTTCCCAACTAGCCAATTAGAAGCTTCACTTCACCGTTGACTGAATAATGAATTCATAATTAACTTTTGCCAATAGGTAATTGCGCCACTGTTTCGGCGCCAGCGGAAGGATCAGTTCAGATGCGCCAGGCGGGCAGACATTTTTTGCAAATCCCAGGGCCAAGTGCCGTGCCGGAACGCATCCTGAAGGCCATAAGCATGCAGACCATCGATCACCGGGGGCTAGATTTTGCAGAAGTAGGCCACAAAGCCCTCGCTGGGATGAAAACAATTTTCAAGACAGAACAAAACGTCTTTATCTACCCTTCATCCGGTACAGGCGCGTGGGAAGCTGCGCTTGTGAACACAGTGTCGCCGGGCGGAAATGTTCTCATGTACGAAACAGGACATTTCGCATTCATGTGGTGCAACTTGGCTGAAAAAATTGGGTTACAGCCAGAGTTGATTGAAGGGGATTGGCGTGGCGGTGCGGACCCCAATCAGATAGAAGACCGCTTGCGCGCGGACAGTCAGCACGAGATCAAGGCGGTATGCGTCGTCCACAATGAAACTTCTACCGGGTCAGTCTCGCCTATTGAGGAAGTGCGCAGGGCAATAGACACGGCGAAACACCCTGCCCTTCTTTTGGTTGATTCAATCTCTGGCCTTGCATCGATCGATCTTAGGTTCGACGAATGGGGCGTAGATGTCTGTGTCTCCGGTTCGCAAAAAGGGATGATGCTACCGCCGGGTCTCAGCTTCAACGCTGTGAGCGATCGTGCTCTGGAACATTCAAAATCCGTGACCATGCCACGCAGCTATTGGAATTGGCAGGATATGGTCGAGCCGAACCAGAAAGGGTTCTTCCCTTATACCCCTGGCACCAATCTTATCTATGGATTGAATGAGGCCATCGATATGTTGCACGAGGAGGGGCTGGAGAACGTATTCGCTCGTCATGCCCGCCACGGAGCCGCGACTCGAGCTGCCGTGCAAGCATGGGGGCTTGAGGTATTGTGTGCCCGCCAAGGTCAGGAGTCAGGCGTACTGACCGCTGTCAAAGTGCCTGAGGGACATTCTGCTGATGCCTTTCGTGCGACGGCGCTGGAGCACTATGATATCTCACTCGGAAATGGTCTATCCAAAGTAGCCGACAAGGTATTCCGAATAGGTCACTTGGGCGATTTCAACGACCTGATGTTGATGGGCACACTCTCAGGCGTAGAAATGGGACTCGCCAAAAGCGGCGTGCCGCACACTACAGGCGGTACTCAGGCTGCATTGGAGTATCTCAAGGCCGCGTAACGCCGGACAGAGTCTCCAAAAACTTAACCAGGTCTGCAATCTCCTGCTCGGATAAATTCAGTTCAGAGAGTATGGCTTCGCCATCGGCGTGAAGCCTTTCTATATCAATTTCGTTATAGTGTCGGACCACGGCGTCCAGATCATCCAGGCTGCCGTCATGCATGTAGGGGGCGGTTTCGGCCACACCTCGAAGGCTGGGAGTACGAAAGGTTCCAAAATCGGAATGGCTCCTGCGTACATTTCGGACCGCCCACGCGCCTTGCTTTTCCGGATCGTCAGTCCAGTCTCCGTCCAATGTGTAAGGGCTGGAGAGCAAAAAGTTCAGCCCTCCGAACCGGCCATCGTCGACTTCGGTTTCACTCAGAAAATATGGCACGCCCGCGTCGTGGAATTCGTTGTTGGAAAATCTCGGGCCATTATGGCAGAACGCGCAATTCCCGCGCCCTAAAAACAGCTGAAGACCTCGCTGGGCTGCTTCGGGATAGTACGCAGCCGCTGGAAAATCTCGACGCTCTAAGGCATCGCGAAAATCGTCAAACTGCGTCCGTTCGGTAACCAAGTTCTCCAAGTAAGCCGAAAGAGCTTTTGCTGTATTCACAAGAACAAGCTCTGGGTCTTGATCTTGCATGACGCCATAAATAGCTTCAAAGTCATCAAGGTAGGCACTCTCGGAGATGGCTGTCTTTAGGCTTGCTTTGGTATGCGCCATCTCTTCAGCTTCGATGATCGGATGCAGACTGGCCGCCCAAAGACTGTCGCTCTTGCCTACCCATCCGTACCAGCGGAGACCAGCCAGGTTTCGCAGTGATGGTGAGTTCCTGTCCAACAGAACGCGCCCATTCGCCCGCGCCTCCTGCGTGGTAAATGCCTGTTCAGGATCATGACAACTTGCACAAGCAAATGCGCCGTCGACCGACAGCACGGGATCATTGAACAAGGCTCTTCCCAGCGCAATCGCTCGGGGATCGTTTGAAACCCTGTTGCTTGGATCAGGTTGGAATGATGGTGGCCACGGCCCAAAGGACAGCGTTTGTTGGATTTCGTCTTCTGACAATAGGACTTCTGCACGCACCGAACTCGTCAGTAAGACTAGCGCAGCTGTCACCCACAACTTCATTTCAGCGCAATGTCAAAGGTGTAGGATACCGATTGCCCGTTGTATTCGACGTCCACTTGAAGCTCCCACATTCCCGGCATGTGAAACAGCATATCATCAACACGGAACACACCGTCGCCTTTTGCAGTGACGACTGGAAGGTAGTTCATCCCGTGTTGGTGAGCAGGCATGATTGCATCGACGCGCATATCACTCACGGCAATTTCGCTGCACACAGTGAGGAGTATTGAAAACGGTTGAGCCAACGGAATTTCGTTGACAGTCACATGCACAGCAGGCGCGTTCTGAATTTCCGAACCCATCCGTTGCCCGGTCGCCTCACAAGCGACGGCAGCGCCGGAAGATACCAGAAACCAGACGAGCCAGCGGATCATTTTGTCGCCAGCAATCGTTCTGCGTTGGCATAGGCAATGTTGTCCGCTATCTGGTCTGGAAGCAAATCCAGCCAAGCGCGCGAAAAATCTGCATGCGGGCCAACGTAATACCAGCGCTCCGGCGCAAATGTATCGGTACCGACCATAAACCGATCAGGATGCGCTTCGAACGCAGCTTGCCAATCCGGATCGACACGACCCCGCGAGACCATGTCGGAACGGAACGCCAGATCGGCCCAAAGCCGGGGATACGCATTTAAAGCGTCGACAACCTTTCCCGGATCGTCAAAGCCAGAATGTGCCCACAATACCCGAGCCTCCGGCCAGGTTTCGAAGATCAGGTCAACCGCGTCGCGATCACCGTGATGGTGCAGAATTAAGTTCCGTTCCTTCGCCAGTGCGATCATACGCTGGATAACCGGCGTTTTGATATCGTCCCCATAGGCGTGAAACTCGCCGATGGCTTCGTAGGCGTTCTTCGACAGATTTGCTTCCAGATAATCGATTACTGTTTCGTCGTGCATCCAGGTGTTGATCTCACCGCGACGACGATAGGGACGAAGTGCCGGAACAACGATGTCCGGCGCTGCAGCCAAAAGCAGTTGCGTTCCGCTATCGTCCGAGCTGGAAACCAGGGCTTTCCGCACGCCTGCATCCCGCAGGATTTTGGCCACTTGTTCGGGCGGAACCAGTTTCACGGCATCATGGCTGTAGTGAATATGTGCATCGAAAATCGGTCGCTCATCGGCGATGGCCACTCCGCTGACTAGCGCTGCACATACAATGAATATGTATTTTAGCACTTCAAGCATCCTCCATAGCGTTCAGTCCCGAGCAAGCGTGACGTCGAAATTCACGTGCAGGTAAGGTTCAGTGATCCTACCAGAAAGTGCCATGTCATCGGGAAATTCCGAAGCTGGTCGTTCAACATACGTCATCACCAGATCGTCTCGAACACCAAAGACCGTATCCTGATCCAGATAGGGATCGTCGTCCGGAAAAATCTCGGTCACGAGTGAGCGATAGCCGGGGGCTTTGACGATAAAGTGCAGGTGTGAGGGCCTCCACGGATGGCGACCACAAGCACGCAGAATATCGCCAACTGGCCCGTCAGACGGCACAGTGTATTCAACTGGCTTTACTGTGGTGAACGCGTATCTGCCATCGTCACCAACTGTCATCAACCCGTGGAAAGAGTAGGTGTCCTGTTCTTCATCCTGACTGGCGTAGAGGCCGTTGGGTGCCGTTTGCCAGATGTCGAGTTCTGCTCCTGCAATTGGATTGCCCGCTGTGTCTCGAATGATGCCTTCAGCAAGCAGAACCGGCCCGCCGTAGTGTCGTTTCATATCCCCACCCATGGGCAGCGGAGGTGCGCCGGATACATGAAACGGGCCCAACACCGACGAACTTGTTGCGTCTGGACTTGAATGCAGCATGTCCACCAAAGAAGACAGGCCCAGGACGTCCGACGCCAGCACAAACTCGTGCCGGTCCTCGGTTTCCACAGCGGCACAGCCCTCGAGAAACGCAATCCCAGCGCGCCATTCGTCATGCGTCAGGTTGGTTTCGCGCGCGAAGTCATGAAGGTGTTTGACAAGTGACCCCATGATTTCGCGCATCCGCGGACCGGTGTCCTTGGACAGGTATCCCATGAAAACGTTGGTGATATTATCTTTGGTGACAGAGCGCATCTGTGCCTCCTTAAATCAGGGCAAGGCTGAGGATCGGGAACTCGATCAGAATAAACAGAACGATCAGCATCACGAACGCAAAGGGAAGTGCGCCCATGAACACATCCTTGAGCGATATTCGGTCATCGTTGATCGTCGATTTGATGACGAAGCAAGATATGCCCAAAGGCGGGGTCAAAAGCCCGATTTCGGCGCCGACCACAGTGATAATGCCAAACCAAATCAACGACATGTCCAGGGCTTCGGCCATGGGCAGGAACAGCGGGACGACGATCAGAATAATGGACGCTGTATCGAGCAAAGTTCCCAGAAAAAGCATCAAGAGAACGTAGAGCAGCATGATCGACCAGAAGGACGCCGAATTCCCAGCGAGCAATTCCTGCAACTGGTTGGGTAGCCCGGCGAGTCCCAGCATGCGGCTGTAGATTGACGCTGCTGTGATCAGGAACAGGATCGCCGCTGTGATATGGCCGGTCTCCAGCAACGCATCCCAGAAGGCTCTGGGCGTCATGGATTTGCGCGCAACGGCGATAACCAGCGCGACCAGAGCCCCGGCTGCCCCTGCCTCGACAGCAGTTAGCCACCCTGTGTAAATGCCGCCGAGCACCACGGTGATGATGAACAATGTCGGCAGGGTTTTAGATGCGATCTCGCGCCCTGACATCCACTCGGTGTCTTCGACGACGCGGCCTCCAACGAAAGATGGTGTGAAACGCCCCATGACCCAGATCGCGCCGACATATGCGATTGCCAGCATAATCCCAGGAATAACCCCAGCCAGAAACATATCTCCTACGGACTGTTCCGCGACGAAGGAATAGATAATCAGCATCGCAGAAGGCGGGATAATCATGCCCAAAACCGAGGACCCGGCCACTACGCCAACAGCAAAGCGGGGGTTGTAGGCCTGCGCAATCATTTGCGGGACCGAGACTTTGGTGAACACGGATGCGGATGCAATTGAAGACCCAGTTACGGCAGCAAAAACGGCATTGGCCCCAACGGTTGCCATTCCAATTCCGCCTTTGACCTTGCGAAACCGCATGGTCATGACTTCGTAAATGTCCTTGCCCAACCCAGCCTTTGAAACGATGAGTCCCATGAAGGTAAACAAGGGAATGGTCGCAAAGCTGTATTCCATCGCACTGTCGCCGACCGCCACTTTCAGCAGGTTGAGCGCAAGCGTGAAGTTGTCCCGCATCAGCCAGATCGACACGAACGAGACCACGCCCAGAGCAATCGGGATGTAGACGCCCGCGTAAATCAGAAAGACGATAGCAACGACCGAGATCAGGCCAATCTCAATCGGCGTCATTCTGCGGCCTCGTCATGTTCAGGTGTGCGAATAAGTTGCGGGCGGTCCTGCGCCGTGACGACCTTGAGCAGGAAAATCACGCAGGCAAGCGCAGTACCGCACGCGATGACCAGTTTGACCAGCCACCATGGCAGTGTGAAAAGACCCGGAACTCCGAAATAGTCTTGCGTCTCCCACATATGAAGAAATTCAGGGAAGGTCACATAAGCGATCAAGGCCATGAAGATCGCCGAGATGGCGTTAATAATGCGTCTGAGGTTGGCTGTCAGACCGGGGCGGCGGTGGTGTATCAGGTTCAGGAACCCGTCCGAACGTGTCAGCCGGTCCACCCTGACCACGTCGGGCAATTGCAGAAAAACAATCATCACGACCGAAAACTGCACCATTTCGTAAGTGCCTCGAAGCGGAGCCGAAAACAGCCCGCGCGCAACGACGTCGACATTGAGAATGACCACCAACGCTAGGACGACGAACGTGCCCAGGGCGTTGGCAGTTATTGCAAGCGAATTGGCGACCCGCGAAAGGACGGCAACTGCGGTCTTCAGCATGTCTGGCCCCTTTCTCGGGTCGCCGAACGATTATTCGGCCGTCCAGTCCCGCACACCAGTGAAACCGGCATCCTGAAGCTTGCCGAGATAAGCGGCCAGCATATCTGTGCCCTGCTCGCCGTTCTCATTCAGCGTTTCAGCCCATTCCTGCGCAACATTGGGCATCGCATTTGCCCACGCAGCGCGGTCTTCGTCTGAGATTTCAATGATCGATCCGCCAGCTTCTACAAATGCATCTCGTGACGCAGCGGCTCGATCCATTGCAATACCTGCCACGTGGTCACGGTAGTCGATAGCCACGGCCTGGAGTACGTCTTTGACCTCGTCTGGCAGATTTGCCCAGTAATCGGCGTTAACTGTAACTGTTTTTGTATTCACCGCGCCAAGGTCTGCCTTCAACATGTAAGGGGCCACTTCTACGATCTTGAACGTCTTGGAAGCTTCCGGCCAAATCATCACGCAATCGACAAGGCCGGTTTGAACCATGTTGTAGAAATCAGTGAGGCCTCCGCGTACGCCCGCCGCGTCCTTGATCCCCTCGAGATAGCGTAAATTCAGGCCGGCACCCGCGATCTTGCGTCCTTCAAGATCTGCAACTTTCTCAACCGGCTCTGAGCAGAACATCTGATATGTGTCGAGCACAACGCCCGTCGCCAGATAAACCTGATTTTGCGCAGCAAACTCATTCTGCATAGCCGGATATTCTCGCGCGATCTCGTCAACCGCCTTGGCCACTGCGCGGGCATCCGACGCAACGAATGGTGTCGAGCCCGAAATACCCTGACTGGGAAGTTTTGAAGAATGGAAGATCGTTGTGACAATCCCAATATCGCCAAGGCCAAGTTGGACACCTTCCAAAACACCCTTCGGCTTGACGATCGAACCGCCGTAGTTCTCTTGCCAGTTCATCTTGTAGTTGCCGGACTCAGCCAGCCGCTTGTCCACTTCCGGAATAAAGAAGTTGGTGAATTCCTTCACCCACAGGGCCCGATCTGGGTACCCATCAATCACAACGGCTGAAATGGTCTCTTCCGCCTTAACAGGCATCGCCATGACGCTTGCCGCAGCAGCCGCAACAAGGCTGCGTTTGGTCCAGTTTTTCATTTCTCTCCTCCCAGAAAGTCGGGTCTTTTGACTTTTAGCTATTTGTTTTGACCCAGTTGACGGTCAGGTCAGTGCCTGCCGCTTCGAACAGTTTTGCAATGGCGCAATATTTGGCCGTTTCCTCACCCACGCGTGTCAACTCCTCCTGACTGGCGGGTGTTTCACAATTCACGGTGAGTTCAATTTCCGGAAACGGAAAATCAATCTCCTCTTCCATTAGAACACCACGCCGATCCAACCTGCATTTCGCGTCAATTGTCACTGTGCCAAGATCAATTCCCAAGCGATGCGCGTTCTTGTGCCCGATGACGTTTGTACAGGCGATCAGGGCTGCCATTGCGGTTTCGGTCGGAGACGGACCAAGATTTGTCCCGCCGCGTTCGACGGGTTCATCGACAACAACATCAAGATCGCGAATAGGTATTTCAGTCCGCGCATGAGTCGGGCACTGAGCTGTTGTACGGTAAGTGACGACAGGTTTCACTTTCATGGCCACAGCATCACCTCCTCAAGCATAAGAGCACACCTTTTCGAATGGAAAGCGCGGCAGCTTGTGAAACAATCCGGTTTCATCTGCGTAACCCAGGTTGCACAAAAAGTTGGACTTGAGCGTCGTACCCGCAAAGAACTCTTCGTCGACGACCTTGTTCGAAAATCCTGACATGGCGCCGACGTCCAACCCGACAGCGCGGGCCGCAATCATGAAATAAGCGCCCTGAAGCGTGCCATTACGAAACGCCGTGTCGGCCACGTAATCGGGATTGTTTTCGAACAATGGCCGACGATCTTCGTGCGGGAAGAGAAAAGGCAATTCCTTCCAGAAGTCCATGTCATAGGCAATTATCGCCGTGACCGGCGCATCCATCATTTTTGGCACGTTCTTCGGCTTTAGCGACTTTGCAAGTAGCTCTTTTCCTTCGGGGCTTTTCACAAAAACGAAGCGCGCGGGCAACGTATTCATGCTGGTCGCGCCGTTGATCGTGATGTCGTAAATCTCTTCAAGCAGATCGTCAGAAACTGGCTGGTCGGTCCACGCATAGTGGGACCTAGACTCGCGCAGGATCAAGGCAATTGCATCGTCCGACAAACGCGGAATGCGCTCGCGCAGATCACGATGATCTTGCTGTGCCTTGGCGCGAAGTGCCTCCAGCTCTGCCCCGGTTGGCGCGCTCATGCTGCGGCCACCTTCGATTTTGCTTCTTTTTCGTCGACAATCGGGCTGGCGCAGACGCCGATGCCCTCAATCTCGATTTCGACGGTTTCGCCCGGCTTCAACCATCTAGGGTTTGGCTTCTTAGCGTGCCCAACACCCGGCGGTGTACCCAGCGCAATAAGATCTCCGGGCTCCAGAGTAGTGTACTCGGAAATCGTCGCAATGACCTGACGAACGCCCCAAATCATGTTGGCAGTGTTCGAGCTTTGAAGGATTTCGTCGCCCACACGGCTTTCGATTTTAAGGCCGGACGCCCCTTCAGGCAGCTCGTCTGGTGTCACGGTAAACGGACCGACCGCACCAGTGTCATCAAAGTTCTTTCCCGGCGTCCATTGGTGCGTCTTGCGCTGGTAGTTTCTTACAGACCCGTCGTTGAACACGGTATAGCCGAACACATGATCCAATGCGTTCTTTTCCGAAATATGGCGACCGCCCTTTCCGACGATCAGCATCAGCTCTGCCTCGTAATCCAGTTGTTCCGAGCAGGACGGGCGCACCATCGGCTGACCGGCGGCCATGATCGAGTTTTTCCCGCGCATGAACAGAGCAGGATACTTTGGGATGTCATACCCTCCCTCTTTGATGTGGTCCGTATAATTCAATCCCATGCAAATGATCGTGCCGGGCGATGCTACGGGCAGCGCTGGTGTAACAGAGGAGACAGGAACGCTTTCTGAAGCGACGATTTTTTCAGAAAGCGAATCGACCAGTCCAGGCGTGCAGATCAGCCCCATCAGATCGGGACCAACGGCAGGGTCCAAAGACGTTAGATTCACTGCGTTTTCTCCGTCTACGGCAAAAACCGCTGTGCCTTCCGAAGTCTCACCCACCAAGTATTTCATTCTCACCATCCATGTCAGTTCGCTTGATTTTTGCCGACTATTTTGCCATATGTCAAATAATATCGATATTTTGGAGAGCGCCGATGGTTGCCTGGTCAGACTATAAATCAGAAGCAAAAAGCCGTGGCGCTCTTGCTTTGGAACTTTACGTTGCACACAGCACCCCGGCCAAAGCCCCGGA
This sequence comes from Ruegeria sp. HKCCD4315, assembly GCF_013112245.1. NCBI lineage: Bacteria > Pseudomonadati > Pseudomonadota > Alphaproteobacteria > Rhodobacterales > Roseobacteraceae > Ruegeria > Ruegeria sp. HKCCD4315. The sequence goes on from NZ_WVRN01000001.1 coordinate 2,604,316, forward strand.
AGATGTAAAGGCTTCGCTTCCAGATCACTTGGCATATCAGGCGCAACTTGAACGTTCGGGGAAGCTCGCTTTTGCCGGACCAATGTCGGATGAAACAGGAGAGCATATGCAAGGTATGGGTCTGATCATCTACCGCGCTGACAGTCTTGAAGTCGCCCGAAAACTGGCCGAGGAGGACCCAATGCACAAAAGCGGGGCACGCAGCTTTGTTCTGCGCAGATGGATGATAAACGAAGGCTCGCTGAACCTTTCAGTTGGCCTGTCAACTGGAATGAGTGCACTTAGCTAAAAGCACTCCAGAGATTTTGCCGCGAAAAAGGAACCGTCAGATATGGACGCCATGCTTGATACAGAGGTCAAGGAGACTTCAGCCACCCATGGTGCGTATCGAAGGCTGCGCAAAATGATCCTGACCGGCGAGCTGCCTCCTGGACAAAAGCTCAAGATTGAACAACTTCGCGGGCTGCTGGAAACCGGCGCCAGCCCTGTTCGCGAAGCACTAAGCCTTTTGACATCGGACATGTTGGTCGAGCGGATCGACCAACGCGGGTTTCGGGCTGCGCCGGTCAGCAAGTGTAACTTCGAAGAAATCCTTCTGCTGCGCTGCAACCTTGAGGAAACTGCGCTGCGTGCCTCGATCGCAAACGCGGATGCCGCCTGGGAGGACAGGCTTGTTTTGCGTCACCATCATATGAAAAAGGCCAGCCAAAATGGGGCGCGCGATTTCGAAGACGCTCACAAGGCGTTTCATATGGCATTGCTGGACAATTCGAAACTGCCGTTGCTGCTGCGGTATTGCTCGCAACTTTACGATCTTAACATTCGCTACCGTTATTTGGCGGCCGGAGGTTCAAGCTACAAAAAGCGGGACATAGCCGCCGAGCATCAGCAGATCCTGGACGCCGCATTAAATCACGACGTAGACAGCGCAACCCGGCACCTGATTGATCACTATCGTCGGACAGGCGAATACCTCAGCAGCCAGATGGAGCCCTGAAATGCAGCGGAATTGGTTTCTGGGTGACCTATTAAACCAATTGCTGGACCGTCCTGGCAAAAGGCGCGGCAGGGATGACAAACGATCCATTGTAGAACTTTGTGAGGCGCTATTGTCCGCAGAAGGTGAAGTTTCCGGTTTCACGCTCGCGTCTACGATCCTTGATCGCTATCAAACCCTGGGTGATCCGGAGAAACTAAACTTTTTTGCCTATTTGAATGACCATCTAGAGCTGGACGCGGATCAGCTTTTCGAATTAGCGCGCCTCTACGCCAGTGATCGAAGTGTCGACCTTTATCAAAGGCTAAACGAGGTGGCAGAGCCACGGCGTCAAGAATTGCTGCGACGCTTGAACCAACCTACTGGTGCGACGCAAGAAATTGTGGCCATGCGTGTTGACCTGCTGCGCTTTCTCGAAACCAATCCAGAATTTAAGCGAACAGATATCGATTTCGTTCATTTGTTACGCAGTTGGTTCAACCGAGGTTTTCTTGTCCTCAAGCAAATCAGCTGGGACACTCCTGCTCGCGTTCTGGACAAAATCGTTGCGTATGAGGCGGTGCACCAAATCAACGATCTGGATGATTTGCGGCGCAGACTCTATCCGCCTGATCGTCGTTGTTTTGCATTCTTCCATCCATCGATGCCAGACGAGCCACTGATATTTGTTGAGGTCGCTCTGACCGCTGAAATCCCGAATGCGATAGACACACTACTTTCTGAAGATCGAGAACCAATCGAAGCCGAGCAAGCGAAAGTCGCGGCGTTCTACTCTATCTCGAATTGCCAAAAAGGTTTAACCGGTATCAGCTTTGGCAATCTGTTGATCAAACAGGTTGTAACTGAGCTGTCGCGAGAGCTTCAGCAGCTTAACACCTTTGTAACCTTGTCGCCTATACCGGGGCTCAAGCGTTGGCTGACCGGGAAAACCGAAAACTCGGAATACGGCCATGCAGCTCAGGCCATGCTGGCAGACAAAGCCACGCCACAAGTCGTACGCGGGATGGCTGCGCGATACTTGATGTTTGCCAAGCGCGAAGACGGGATGCCGCTAGATCCTGTGGCCCGCTTTCACCTCGGAAACGGTGCCGAGTTGCACGAGTTGCACGCAGAAGCCGATTTGTCACCGAACGGACGATCACAATCCGGCGGTGCGATGGTGAACTACCTGTACGATTTAAACAAAACAGAACGTCATCACGAAGAGTTCGCGACACATGCGACGATCGAAGCCTCGCGTTCTGTTCGCGCGGCCTCAACCGCTGCGCTTGCGACCAAGCCAAGGGAAAATACCGCGTGACCAACACTCTATACGACAGCCTGTTTGCCCAGCATGAGGGCAACGAGGCTCCGTTCCTGCAACTCGATGATGGCCGGGTAGTATCTTATGACGCGTTCCATAGGCGTGCCGCGCAGATCGCGCACGTGTTGAAAAAAAGCGGAGTTTCACCCGGTGATCGCATCGTAGTACAGGCTCCTAAACTGGCCGATACGATTGCGCTCTACGCTGCTTCAGTTCAGGCAGGTGCTGTCTACATGCCGCTCAACACTGCTTATACGTTGGCAGAGTTGGACTACTTCATCTCTGACGCACAACCTGCATTGATCGTCTGTGACACCAAAGACAAAGCAGAACTCGAACAATTGGCAGCCCGTTGCGGCGCTAACCTGCTGACCCTTGGCGGCGAAGATTCAAGTTTAAGCCACGCGGCGGACGAACAGCCCTGTGTTTTCGAAACTTTGGATCGCGGGGCAGAGGATCTCGCGGCGCTTCTCTATACATCAGGCACCACGGGCCGGTCGAAGGGCGCGATGCTCAGCCATCGGAACCTGCTGTCGAATGCTCAAACGCTTGTTGATTTGTGGGGCATCACGAACGTTGACCGCTTAGTTCACGCGTTGCCGATTTTTCACACGCATGGGTTATTCGTGGCGATGAACACATCGCTTCTCGCCGGGGCCAAGGTTCGGTTAATGGAAAGATTCGATGTTGGTGTGATCTTGGATGAATTGCCTCGCTCGACCCTTCTGATGGGCGTCCCCACTTTTTATACCAGATTGCTGGCGGACGAAGGTTTCACCAATGAGGTCACGGGGAACATGCGTCTGTTCATTTCCGGCTCAGCTCCGCTGCTGGCGGAAACCCATGTGGCGTTCGAAGCGCGGACCGGCCACCGCATCCTTGAGCGCTACGGTATGACCGAGACGAACATGAACACCTCTAATCCGTATAGTGGTGAGCGCCGCGCGGGAACGGTTGGCATGGCGCTACCCGGCACCGAGGTGATCGTGACCAACCCTGAAACCGGGGAATCGCTGCCCCAGGGCGAGGTGGGAATGATCGAAGTGCGCGGACCCAATGTTTTTAAAGGCTATTGGCGGATGCCCGAAAAAACCGCCGAGGAGCTTCGAGAGAATGAGTTTTTCATCACCGGAGATCTGGGCCGGTACAGTGAAGAAGGCTACCTGTCGATTGTCGGTCGGTCAAAAGACCTGATCATTACTGGTGGTTACAACGTGTATCCCAAAGAAATCGAAGACATCTTGAACGACTTCAATGGCGTTTTGGAATCAGCAGTTTTTGGAGTTCCCGATAGCGATTTCGGCGAGGCGATTATCGCCGTTCTGGTTGCCGACCCCGGTGCACAACTTGACATGAAGAAGTTGGCCGAGACGGTCAAAGACAAGCTTTCACGCTTTAAACATCCCCGCAGCTACGAAATCGTCTCGGGCCTGCCTCGAAATACAATGGGAAAGGTTCAAAAGAACGTGCTGCGCGATCAGTATTCTCAAAAGGAACTGCAAGTGGGTGTGTTGTAGCAGACCCGCCGGAAACTCCAAAGCATCCAATAACCTCAACTTAAGAACTGCCAATTCATCAGGAGAGTCACAATGACCCGCATGACGGCAAAAGACTTCGACCAAGAGCTTCTAGATCTTTACGACTTTTACGCGCACGGAAAAATCACTAAACGCCAGTTTCTGGATCGCGCTGGTAAGTTTACAGTCGGCGGCCTATCGGCGGTCGCGCTGCTGAACATGCTCAGCCCAAATTATGCATTGGCCGAGCAGGTGTCATTCAACGATCCCGACATCCATGCAGACTACATCACCTACCCCTCGCCAAATGGCACCGGTGACGTGCGGGGCTACCTTGTCCGGCCCGCAGGCGAAGAGAAACCTCTGCCAGCTGTGCTGGTCATTCACGAAAACCGTGGCCTTAATCCCTATATCGAAGATGTAGCGCGCAGATTGGCGAAAGCCGGCTTCATGGCTCTGGCTCCGGACGGCCTAACGTCCGTGGGCGGGTACCCAGGCAACGACGCAGATGGGCGCGAGTTGCAAAAGACAGTGGACCGGGTCGAGTTGATGAACGACTTCTTCAATGGATTTGAATACCTTTTGAACCGAGGTGACAGCACCGGAAAGGTCGGCGCAGTGGGTTTCTGCTATGGCGGCGGCGTAGTCAGTGCTATTGCTGTTGCCTATCCGGAACTGGCCGCTGGCGTGCCGTTCTATGGTCGCCAGCCAGCATCTGAAGATGTAGCCAAAATTCAGGCACCGCTGCTGATTCAGATGGGAGAGCTTGACGAGCGCATCAACGCAGGCTGGCCAGATTTTGAGGCCGCTCTACGATCAAACGAAAAAGTTTATGAGGCATATATTTATGAAAACGCCAACCACGGTTTTCATAACGACAGTACGCCACGCTATGATGAGGAAATGGCAAACCTAGCCTGGGACCGCACAATTGAGTGGTTCAACACCTATCTGAAGTAATTGGTGTAATCTACTAAGTCAGTTATGCGGACGAAGCAACAAGTCGTTCAGTCGAACGCTAAGTGTTTCTTCGAGTCGATCGCAGACCTAAAACTTGAAATAACGCGAGCCTCTATCTTGCTGAAGTCGCTTTAATGTACTCATTGGAAGGTTTGGTGGATATTTGAGGCTGTTTCAAGCAGAGCTTGTTCGATGGTGTCGCGTTGTCTTGGAAACCGGGTCGACGGTACTGGAACTGAGATCGCGTGCAAATCCCCGACCCAATCGAAAAATGAAAACCCGATTGCGGACACACCAACTGAGTGTTCGTCTAAGTCATAGGCCAACCCCTGTTTGCGGACCGCGTCTATTTCAGAAAGAAACTCATCCAAACTTCTTTGAATACCATTTCGATCCCACTCATTTTGAACCAGTTTGATTACTTCCTGGTTGGAAAGTCTGGCCAGACAGGCCTTGCCGTTTGCTGTGGTGGTCAAGGGAAAGACTTCGCCAACTTGCGAAACAGTCGTCAAACGGTATACGCCCGGGACCTGATCTAAGAAGACCATGCCGATGCCGCGCATGACTGCGAGGTCTGTGGTTTCCCCAGTCTTTTGGGTCAGTTCCGTCAAAAGCAACCGGCAGTGTTCGACGATGCTATACTGCGCAGCGCCCGCGAGAGCGCTTAATTCAGGACCGAGCCTCAAACCACCCCCATTTGCATCTGCGATGACAAGTTTTTCTTCCGCAAGTGCACTTGTGATTCTCTGTACCGTAGAGCGGGGCAGGTCAACCCGCTCGGCTATTTTTCCCAAACTCATGCCGGATTGGCTTTCTTTTAGAACGCGCAAAATAGAGGCCGCTCTGGAAATGACCTGAATGCCACCTTTATTTTCTTTTTCAGACATTTATCCTACCTCGTTCTGTCTTGGCATCGTAGCTCCGAATGCCTGGCGGTTTCTAGTGTTGTATCACAATGCGGTGCAAGTCAACCGTATAGTGAGTTTTTGGTTGACCATAATGCGGTGCGTATGCATCATCATACGGGACAGGTGGGGAGGCCACCCAGACAATTGAAATGCGAACGCCGCCGCATTGCCGGCGAACAGAGGAGATATGCCCAATGGTCGAAATTCGCGGCATTGAGTTTCAGGCAAACACCGACAATGACATGGGGATTGAGTTTTTCAACCTTAGCCACAGATACGGGTTTCAGTGCCCCAACTGGCCCTATTTCAAAGACGTCCAGATCGACCGAAAGCACTACATGGTCAAGTCCGGCGTGTTGTCTCAGACGATTACCACGACGATGCACGTAACCACTCATATTGATGCACCAGCGCACGTCGTTCAGGGAACGCCGTTCATCGACGAGGTTCCGCTCCCCCATTTTTTCGGCTCTGGCCTGGTGGTTTCCGTGCCCAAAAAGAAATGGGAGCAAATCACAGGAGATGATCTGGAAAAGGCCTGTGGTCATGCAATTCGCAAAGGCGACGTGCTGATCATCAACACCGGTTGGCACAAGCAGTATGAAGACGGTGACTACTTTGCTTATTGCCCGGGTCTCGTGCCTTCCGCTGCTGAGTGGATGATCGAAAAAGGTGTGAAAGTCGTTGGGCACGACACCCAAGCGAACGATCACCCGTTGGCGACTGCCATCGGTCCGCAAAGAAACGGTCCGATCTTGCCTCATCTTGAGAAAGAGTACCTCGAGTGGTCAGGCGGAACCCCTTGGGAGGTTGACTTCCCAGAGTGGGAGCCGGTTCACAACATGCTTTTTTCAAAGGGCATTCTCGGCATCGAAAACGTCGGTGGTGATTTGGATGCGGTGACCGGCAAGCGGTGTACCTTCGCGTTCTTCCCTTGGAATTGGGACCGTGGCGACGGCTGCATTATCCGATTGGTTGCGATGATCGACAAGAACCAGTCTTACCGCATCGAAGCTGGCGAAGATTTCTGAACACTCACGGACCGGTCGCCGGTTCGCCGGTGGCCGCCAATAACCTTGAGCGGAGACGGACATGCATCTGAAGCGCTTTCAAGACGCCCAACCCTACGAAGCACCGAACCATTTTGGGTGTCATGGTCTTCGCTTGCAAGGCTTTGAGGAAGGCGGGCCGACAAATCAGTGGATTGGCTTCAGCCAGTTCCTACCGGGCGGTGGTGCTGGGCCGGACTCCACACCTTTTGAGAAAGTCTACGTCGTACTGGAGGGCGAGATGACCGTCATCGTTGACGGCACCGAAATCCTTCTTGGGCCGATGGATAGCTGCACGATCGCACCGGGCGAAGTGCGTAAAATTGAAAACCGCGCCAACCACACCTGCAAAATGCTGGTGGTCATTCCGTATCCACCAGAAAACTAAGGACGAAAAGAATGTCTGATCCACTCAAGATGTTTGACGTAAAAGACAACGTCGCACTGATCACCGGAGCATCCGGCGCGTTTGGCATGGTCGCTGCGCGCGTTCTGGCTGGCGCTGGGTGCAATCTGGTTCTGGCTGCGGGCAATCAAGAAGCGCTCGACGAGATTGCCAAAGAGTGCAAGGCGCTTGGTGCAACCGTCGTTGCGGTGAATACGCGCCCGTCCAACGAGGCATCCTGCGGTGCGCTGGTAGAAGAAGCAGTAAATAATTTTGGTAAGCTCGATATTCTCGTTGTCGCGTCCGGCATGAACAAAGTCGCGCCGATCAACGAAATGGCGCCAGAGACCTTCAATGCAGTGATGGACGCCAACGTGAACCAAAGCTGGCTTTTGGCACGCGCGGCGGCGGCGCACATGAAGCAAAGCGAATACGGCAAGATCATTTTCGTCAGTTCCGCGCGCAGCATTCTGGGACACCCAGCTGGCTACACGGCGTATTGCGCGGATTGCTCGCTTTGAACCTCACTGCTGCCGCTGCTGGGGCTATGGTGCTTGTGAATTCGGTTGTGCTGGTACGCGGCACGTTAGGCCTGTCAGAAAGCGCGTTGGCCTGGACCATGTTTGCATTTGGGGCAGGTTCCATGTTGTCCGCCCTTGTCTTACCGCTCCTGCTTGATCGCATAGCTGATCGCCCTGTGATGATTGCGGGAGCTACCATGGCGATTGCTACACTTATGGTACTGGCGATACTGGTGATGAGTTTCGGCATATCATGGCCCATCCTACTCGGGGCGTGGCTCCTTGTTGGCATCGGCTATTCTGCGGTACTAACACCCTCTGGCCGCTTGTTGCGACGATCGTCTCACGAAGCCGACCGCCCCGCCTTGTTCGCCGCGCAATTCGCACTTAGCCACGGTTGCTGGCTGGTCGCCTACCCTTTGTCGGGATGGCTGATGACCTCGCACGGTACCGTTGAAGCGTTGCTCGTTCTTGCATTGACTGGTGCCATTGGCATTTTTTGCGCCCTGCGCCTTTGGCCTCATGACGACCCTGAAACGCTTACGCACACTCACGAAAATCTTCCACTGGACCACCCGCACTTGCGAGGGGAACGGACGCACACGCACGCTTTCGTCGTTGACGACGAACATCCCCGTTGGTCGCCAACTCTTTGATTTGAAGCCGTGGATTTAAAAACCGACCCTCGCACCGAGCCAAAGCTAATTAGACCCGGCATAAAAAAAAGATAATTTGCGCAGCCACATCGGCAAAACCTTAGACTTACTGCACAGATGTAGCCTTTGGTGGGAAGAGCAGCATGTGCAAAATCGAATCCAAGTTGCATCATTGACTGAAGCGTGTCCTGCCCCCGTTTTGTGACCCACTAAAGTGCCCGGCAGGGGCATGTCTTTCAACCAGGCAGCGCCTGTTCAGGTCGGCGAAAACACCGAGAAAGTTTAAAAAATTATCCTTCGTACGGGCTACAGTTAGCTCACGACGAAAAGCCGTTTAGTGGAGGAACAAGGGTGCCAACCAAGTTCGATGGAGGATTACTCTCTTGGAGTACGGCGTTGGCAATTTGTACAACAGCCGTACTCGTCGTACTGCTTGGCGGTCAGGTCGTTGCGTTTGGTGGTATCGCGGCAGTCGCGGGTTTTTCAGCTGGTTTTTTGGGGTCTGTCTTTTCTAGTCTTGTTTCTAACGCCAGAACGTTTTTTATGGTGCTGGTGAGCATACTGGTATGCACACTCTTCCCGCTTCAGTGGATCGCCTTTCTGTGTGGTTTTGTCTTGATCAGTTGGGCTGCTTTTGAAGGGTACAAGAACGGTGGATTTGCGACAGTTCCTGCATTGAACGGATTGCTCTTGTACTTACTGATCCCACCCGACGAGCGTATTGCCGTTCATGTTTTGGTTTTTCTAGCCGCGGCAACAGTCGGTAGTTTGCTCAGCGTTCGGCTTAACTTGGCGGGATCAGCAATACGACCTCCCATGTCTTTCAAGGAAGCAATTTCTGTTTGGCTATTCTTAATTGTCGGCATGAGTTTGACGTCGTTTCTCGCTCACGTAATCGGAAACCAAAAATCCTATTGGCTTTCGTTGCTGTTCGTATTCCGCGTCTTGGCTCCACTTCAAAAAGTGCCTGATGCTGCATTGCGGTTTGGTGTTGGCGTGGCGCTTGGGTCTTTGGCCGCCCTATGTTTCGAGTTCAGCGGATTGTCTCATCAAGTCTTATTGATCTTCGGGTTTGCCTCCGCTGTCATAGGCGTGCACAGAATAGGTGGTAACACGCTATGGACAGCGATGTTCTTTACGATTGCCACACTTTTGGTGACAGCCCCAACGATTGAGTTTGCGGTCTTCCGAATAGAAGCGGCGGCGATGATAGTCTTTGTAGTCGGAGGGCTATCATTCGTGATCAGTTGGTGCTGGGAACAGATAGAAACCCGTTCCGGAAACTAAAACCGCAATTCTTCCCCCTTTTGGATACCCTCAACGTCTTATTCTTCGAATGACCTCCTGGAAAATGCGCCAAATGACCAAGAGATCTTGAAGCGTTTCAGAGCTCACCAGCGCTTCGTACACAAAGAAAATTTTTTGATCTGGACCCGTACATAGGCCCGGAATACTGAGAAAATAGACTTCCGTTGCAACCTGTACACAAGACTTTGCAAAGTCAGCGTCCTGCGCTTCACTGTCATTCGAGCAGCATGAAGCATCCTGTGATATTGTATCGTGTCAACGTCGGGTTGTCGTTGTGGGCGGGCATGGCGGATCGGAGGATCAGCCATGGAAACCCCAAACTTACCTGCCATTCGTGCACTTCGCCCCGCTTGGAACAAAGGTCGCATCGTCGGTCAAAAACGCCCTCTGAAACCTAAACATGTCTGGGCAATCCGAGTGCGCCTCGAGCTTTCTGAAAACCATCGCGATCTTGCGCTCTTCAACATGGCAATCGACAGTAAGCTCCGCGGCTGCGATCTGGTGAAGATGAAGGTGGCCGATGTCATGTCATCGGGTCAGATCAAGGAACGGGCTTCAGTACTTCAAAGCAAGACGCAGAAACCCGTGCGCTTTGAGATATCAGAGGGCACTCGTGCCTCTGTTGAGAAGTGGATGGAAGACGAGCTGATGGTCGGCTCGGAGTACCTTTGGCCCGGCCGATTTCACGAGCGATTGCACATCTCGACGCGTCAATATGCGCGGATTGTACGCGACTGGGTCACGTCGATCGGTCTCGAGGCAAGCGCCTACGGCACCCATTCAATGAGGAGAACCAAGGTCACTCAGATCTACAAGAAAACCGGAAACCTTCGCGCTGTTCAGCTTCCTCTTGGCCATACTAAGATGGATAGTACAGTCCAATATCTCGGCGTCGAACTCGAGGATGCCTTGGCCATCGCCGAAGCCATTGAGATTTAACGCTCACGGGTCGCTCTCGCGGGCGGCCCAGAGCCGACATCCAACCCGCCATATTGATGCTGCGGTTGCGGCCCGCTTTGCGGACTTTCGCTGCGTCTATGTGACGGTACCGAATGCAATCGATCAAATCGTAAGACATTGGTGCTGGAGTTAGACTAACCATAAGCCCCCATCCTGGGCGCGCTGAAACTCGTGTCGAACTTACCCGAGTTGATCCGTTTGACAGGCCCGACAATCCATTGATTATGTGCGCATGACCAAAGCTCAACGACCGCCAAAGCCAAAACCCATGCCGTACACCCCGGAGCTGGACCGCTACGAGCGGATGGTGTATCGGCGATGTGGGCGGTCCGGTATAAAACTCCCTGTTGTCAGCTTGGGGCTGTGGCACAATTTCGGCGCAGACTCACCGCACGAAAACAAGCGCGCCATGTGTCGTGCAGCGTTCGACCATGGTATCACTCACTTTGATCTGGCAAACAACTACGGTCCACCACCCGGTTCAGCCGAAGAGGCATTTGGCGAGATCCTCAAAACGGATTTCGCGGGTTACAGGGATGAGCTGATCATTTCCTCCAAAGCAGGCTACGACATGTGGCCAGGACCTTACGGAGAATGGGGGTCGCGCAAGTACATGATTGCGTCCTGTGACCAATCACTCGCGCGCATGGGGCTTGATTATATCGACATCTTTTATTCCCACCGCTTTGACCCCGACACCCCGCTTGAAGAGACGATGGGCGCTTTGGATCATATCGTACGGTCGGGTCGCGCGCTCTATGCAGGTATCTCAAGCTACAACTCCCAACGCACGCGCGAGGCGGTGAAAATTCTAAACGACCTTGGGACGCCCTGTTTGATTCACCAGCCTTCTTACAACTTGCTCAACCGTTGGGTGGAGCGGGACGGTTTGCTCGATACCCTCGACGATCTTGGGGTAGGATCGATTGCATTCACGCCGCTAGCACAAGGCATTCTTACGTCGAAATACCTGCGCGATATTCCGGATGGCAGCCGTGCCACACAAGGAAAGTCGCTACTCGATGGCATGATTAACGAGCGATCTCTGGCAAGTGTCCGTGCTCTGAACGATATGGCCGAAGCTCGTGGTCAGACTCTGGCGCAAATGGCTCTGGCCTGGGTGCTCAGAGGTGGGCGCGTGACGACCGCACTTATCGGCGCGTCCCGGCCGGAACAGATCGTCGACTGCGCAGGCGTTGTAAATAATCTCGACTTCAGTTCTGACGAGTTGAAAAAGATCGATGAAATCAGTTCGGAAGAAGATATCAATTTATGGGCAAGGTCGTCAGAAACAGAGTGACCAATCTTATAATTGCTAAAACCCGAGAACATTTGGAACTTGAGGTCATTGGCGGCTGCAGCTTCTGCTACTCGGCTAAATAACTACCAAGACTAACCGGCCCATTGCGGACATTTAGGACGGAATTCAAATGCTGCAGTGGCATACCGGTCTGCGGACATCCGCAACAGTGGCGCAAGCTCTTCATTGTTCACTGAATTCCGCCAAGCCACGTTCGTGTCGCTTCAAGCCCTTTGCGCAAGATAGAAAACATCTGCTCAATTTCACTTTCGCTGATGATAAGGGGCGGTGGAAGAACACACATGTTGATAATAGGTCGAACTAATAACCCACGTTTTTGGCATTCTATTTCGATCTGGCCGCCAATCTCGTAGTCGCATCCCAGATCGCTCTTGGGATCACCATCGACTGAGCATTGTACGCATCCCATCAACCCCATCCCACGCACATCGGCAACGATGTCAATCTGTCGCAAATGGTGCAGCTGATCCTGAAAAACCGGAGCGACCTTTTGAACGTGTTCGAGAAGTTTTTCCCGCTCAATGATCTCAATGCCCTTCAAACCCGCAGCCGCGCTAACTGGATGACCAGAATAGGTGTAACCATTTGAGAAGTTAGCATCTTTTCCCGAAACGTCGGCGATCAATCGGTCAGAGATAATCGCGGCACCCATCGGCGCGTACCCAGATGTCATTCCTTTAGCACAAGTTAGTATGTCCGGCTGAATGCCGAAAACAGCCTCTGACGAAAACCAATGGCCCAATCGCCCAAAAGCTGTCACCACTTCGTCGGAGATGTATAGAACATCATACTTCTTGCAGATGTTTAGGCAGCCTTGGTGATATCCTTTTGGCGGCACGATCACGCCACCAGATGCCAGAACCGGTTCGGCGATAAAAGCGGCAACATTTTCCGGGCCAAGCGCCAAAATGGCGTTTTCAAGATCGGAAACTTTCTCCTTCAGAAAGCTCTCTTCGCTTTGACCAGGTGAACGGTAGAGCGGATTCACGTCTGGCAGGAAATGTGCGAGGTCATCGGCTTTGTCGAGCCAAAGCCGGTCACGCTCTTTTCCACTGACGCTGGCCGCCAAGTAGGTGCTTCCATGATAGGCTTTTTGCCTTGAAATGATTTTCTTTTTCTCGGGTCGACCCAAAAGGTTGTTTCTAAAATGGACAAATCGGATAGCCGTATCCACCGCAGTGGAGCCGCCCGTGGTAAAGAAGACATTGTTCAAATCTCCAGGCGCTCGTTTGGCTATTTCGCGCGCGAACCGCGCAGCAGTCGAGTTGGTGTTGTTGAAAGGCGAGAAATAGGCAAGACTCCTAGCTTGCTCAGCCATGGCCTCGGCCATCTCTTCGCGCCCATAACCGATCTGGGTGCACCACATACCTCCCGGTCCGTCGATCAAGGGTTCACCCTTTTCGTTCACTACATGGATGCCGCTGGCACTTTCGACAAAAGTGCGGCTATTTTTGCCTAAAGCTTCCATCCCTTCCCACGGGTGCAGGAAGTGATCGTTGTCCCATTGTTTGGCATAAGAGTTATCCATGATGGGTCATGCTTTTCGCGCTCATTACAATGGGAAATTCTTCACGCACCTGGGTGTCCAAAGCGCCGAAATAGTTGGGGAAATGACTGTTTAGAATAGAGTTGGCTTTGTCACGGGCGCGGTCCAGCAAATCTGTTTTGCCTTCGTTTTCCCATGTGTCTGTACGCTCACGATCCATAAGTCGCGGATAGACGAATTCGCTGTTCATATAGTTCAGCGTGTGCGGGTTGCCGAGGAAATGGCCGGGGTCGATGGCGCAATCGTGGATCACATCCACAGCCATGGTTTCATCCGTGACCTCTATCCCGCGCAACGACCGCAGGATCATTCCACCCGCTTCGTCATCGATGACCATACTTTCAAAACTACATCCCATGAGGCTACCGATCATACCGCCAAACTCGCAAAGGCGATTGGCACCGGCATGAGCAGCAAGCGTGAAGGTCAGCGCCTTTTCTAACCCGTATTGCGCGTCGGGCAATTTGGCATCGGTCATGCCTGCGCCAACGGATGTGGGCAGACCATAGAAGTTGCCCATTTGAATGGCAGCCGCGCCGATCAGGGCTTGTTCGCCGCTGCCACCGGTGAACGAGCCGCTGCGCAAATCAGTGATGAAGGGCCAGGCGGCAAAGCAAACCGGACAGCCTGGAGTGATGAGGTTTACGATGGCAACGCAGGCCAGCGTTTCGGCCACGGTTTGTACCAACGTTCCCGCAAGCGTCGCGGGGGCTGTGGCCCCGGCTTGCGGAGGCACAGCCAGATCGACGGTGAGGCCAAGTTTGGCGGTATCAATCAGGATCTCCATGTTTTCCTTGCCGATCCGCAGCGGCGAAACCATTGGACAGCCGCCAAAAATGACGCTTGGCTTCTTCATGAAAGCCCCTTCGCCACCCTGAGCCAAATCAAACATGCGGATGGCATGCGGGATATGGCTGCGGTCGCGAAAGGTCAGACAGGCAGGCTTTTGGCTGCCTGCGAGCATTGCATATATGGTGTTCATATCGTGAGCGAAATCATCGGTCACATCGGTAGCCAAAACTGTGTCGCCCAGCATATGGATGTTGTCCAAGCGGTCCACTAGTCGGGTGAAATCATAAACGTCGCGCAGAACCGATGGACGATAGGACTTGGTCTCGGAATCGAAGGTTGTGACGGCGGTGCCAGAGTTGGCGAAATAGACACTCTCGGCCGAGCAATGCATGTCGTCTTTGCCTTCACGCTCACCGCGGGCATAGACATAAAACTCTCTGGCGGCAGCCGCCAGGATGTCTTCCATAAGGGCGCGGGGGAAGCACAACCTATTGAGGTCATTCAAAACTGCGCCTTTGGGAAGCACCAGATCAAGCAATTCCGGGAAATGGTCGGTAACGCCCGTGTTTTCCAGAACGGTTAAGGCCGCTTGATGGATGTTCTCCATATCTGCTTGGGTCAGCGGTTTATAGCGGCCGCCACTTAGGCCTCCACGTACGGCCTCATTGCCCGTGGTAGCCTGTTGAACCTTTATGCGCGCGGCGCGTCCGCCGCCGCCGCGACGGCGTGATTTTGCCTCAGCCATGACCGGACATCCTTTGTTCTGGTTCCGGGCTGATCATGTTGAAATAGAAATCGTAGAAGTCCTGGATCGAGGTTTCCATCTCGCCCAAGGGGCCCGGTTGGAAGTATTGAGAATTTACGCCGGACTGGTTGTGGCGAATGATGCGTTCGTCATCCAAAGATGTGACATGCCAAAGCCAGGTCAGGTCTTCTTTGTCGTAGTCTTCGCCTTCTTCGGCGTCAGCGCGAACCAGCCAGACCACCTGAATGTCGGTTTCCTGTAAGCCTCGTGGAATGAAGCGGTAGCCGACCATGTGATCCGAATAAATCAGGAACCAATTCAATGGACCAATATCAAAGTCAGTTGCGCCACCGTCGAAGCCTTTGAGCGTTCCAAGCAATGGTGCAAGTGCCTCGCCCGATTGGCTGCCGGTTTTGTAGCCTTGGTAAAGCGGATAGCGACGATAGTACCCGCTGGTAAATGGGGTCAGCGCAGCGTCGCCGACAAGAGTCAATTCATTGGGTGACAGCCCGGCTACTACAGCCCTAGCCTTTAGCGGCTCGACCAAACCAGCCATGTCTTGCGGTGATTTCAAGCTATGGGAGCGAGAATACTCTTTGTGCGCTGGCCCGCAGTGGTAGCATTCAAGGTAGTTCTCAACCGCTAGTTTCCAATTCGCGGGAACAGGAAATGACGCGGTATGCGCTACTTTCAAATCGTTCAGGCCATAGGGTTCGACGAGTGGCTCAAGTTTGCTGAGGACAGGATCAAGTAATGGGGTGTTTGCATCGGCACAGACAAAGATCAGGCCCTTGAAGACACTCACCTGAACGGGAAGAAGCCCAAACTTTGACGGGTCGAATTGTTCCCCCATATTGTGACTTGCACGAAGTTTTCCTGATAGCTCATATGTCCATGCGTGGTAGGGGCAAACAAGAACGCGGGCGTTGCCGGACTGTTCAGTGCAGACGCGAGATCCGCGATGGCGGCAGACATTCAAATGAGCACGAATATCGCCATCGCGGTCGCGAACAATGATAATGCTCTCCGGGCCATAGTCGAACAGGAAGTAGTCACCGAGGCTTGGGATTTGACTGACATGCCCTGCCCAAAGCCAGTTGCGGTTCCAGACCCGGGCGATGTCATAGTTATAGATGTCTTGGGAGGTATAGAATTCGCGCGGCAGGGCGTGGCCGTACTGGTGCGAGGCTATTAGCGCATCCAACTCAAAAGGTCGGCTGTTCATCTCGTTTCCTCCAAATCGATTATCTCGCGGCGAAACCAATCCTGATCTGCTTCTGCCTTGGGGCGTTCAAAATCACGGGCCGCGCGGTGGCCCGCGAAGACTGCGTCGACGATCAGCCCTGGAGAAGCGGCATCGCCAATAAGTTCGACGGTTTTCAACCTGAGCCCGCGCAAGCTGTCATATAGCGTCGTCTCACGCTGACGTTCAGTGACCAGAATTGTCGAGGCACATGGAATATCCATTTCGCGACCAGTAAAGGCACAACCGATGCGGGCCATGTCACCTTGAACCGCCGTCAGCACCTGATTACAACGAATGTCGATACCAAGCTCCATCAGACGGGCCTGAATGCGAGGCTGCTCCAAAGTATTGATGGAGTAAGCTGAAACCAAACTCTCCGGCGTGACAAAGACCACCTGGTATCCTGCAGTCGCAAGTTTTTCGGCGATCACTCCTGCCAGATAGATATGATCGTCATCATAGATCATGACCGGGCCATCCGGCGGTAGAACACCATTCATGATGTCATCAGGCGTCAGCACATTGGCGCTTTGCTCGATCTGTGGCACATGGCGCTGGGTGTTACGGCCCATGCCGTCGGTTCGCCAAAGGCTGCCGGTGGCCACAAAGACGTGTTCGACGCCCAGCTCTGCCACTTGATCGCCATTAAGCCTGCTGTCAGTGAACAGCTGAACGTTGCCGCGTTGCTTTAAATCATGCAGACGATAGTCGACGACGCGGGACCAAGCTGCGAGGCCGGGAAGTTTGCTTTCCTTCGTAACCCGCCCGCCCAATTCGGCTGACGCCTCGGCCAACGTCACCTGATATCCTCGCCTTGCCAACTGCATGGCGCATTCAAGACCGGCAGGGCCACCGCCAACAACCAAAGTGTCCGCGTTGCTCTTTTTCGGCGCGATGATCTCGGGGTGCCAACCGCGCCGCCATTCCTCACCCATGGTGGGGTTTTGAGTGCAGCGGATCGGGATGCCCAGATTGTCGGATGAGACGCAGATATTGCAGCCGATACATTCGCGGATTTCGTCAATGCGACCCTTCTCAATCTTTTTCGGAATGAACGGGTCCGCTATGGAAGGTCGCGCGGCTCCGATAAGGTCGACAATTCCCTTATGGACCATCGACAACATCATGTCAGGCGACGTCAGGCGACCGACACCAACCACAGGTTTGCGGGTGATCTGCTTAACGTGGGACAGAAACGCGTTCTGATATCCGTCCTCTGGCTGAAAACGAGTCGTGGCACTGTCATTGGACCAGTCAGCCACATTCACATCCCATAGGTCAGGAAGATCAGCCAAGAGCTCGACAATGGCGCGGCCTTCTTCTGCTGCCTGCATGCCCCCGGCACCCATCATCTCATCAATAGCAAAACGTAACGCCACAGCGCAGCTGTCGCCCACGGCTTCGTGAGTGTCTTCCAGCAGTTCACGTGTCAGACGCACGCGATTTTCGAGCGACCCACCATATTCATCGCTACGCTGGTTCATATGTGGCAGCATGAAATGCTGCGCCAATGTCATGTTGTGCCCGGCATACACATAAATGATGTCAAACCCGGCATCTTTCGCGCGCAAGGCGGCCTCGCGGTGCCAACGGCGGAATTCCCGAATGTCGGCCTTATCCATAGCCTGCGCCTGCTTGGGGTGTGTCGTGTCGACGGACATTTCGGAAGGCGCAAGAACCGGGGCGCGGGTTAGCAGGTTTTGCGCATGATTGCCGTTATGAACCAGCTGGATAGCCGCCAGTGCACCATGTGCATGTACTGCGTCTGTCATCAGCCGCAACGCGGGCACATCGCGCGCGTCCCATAGCCGCCCTTCGGCGTAAGGAGAAAGGTCAGAAGTCGGGTGAATCTCGGTCTCCTGATTGGAAACCACCGCCCACCCGCCTTCGGCCTTCATTCCACGAACGGCAGCATCCGCCCTTGGTCGGAGGTGCCCCAACCCGGTGCAATGAGGCACCTGATAGAAGCGGTTCCTGGCAGTGACTGGCCCGATCTGAACCGGTTCCAAGAGCATAGCATATGGGTTCGCGTCTGACATGTTCACGCGTTTTCCTGTGTTTGTGTTCCGGGGCTGGTTGGCCCCGGAGATATTGTTGAATCAGAAGCCGGCTTTGATCCGTTCAAACTCCGCCAGCATTTTTGCCTCAAGCTCGGGGTTCACCGCATCAAAGAACAAACTGCCCTCGAAGAAGCTTTTTGGATCGGAGAAACCATAGGCTTCGATGTTGGCCTGATCGGCAACTTCGAACGCTTTTGCGTTGGAATGCGGGTAGCCCCAGTTGTCGATGATGTACTGACCGCTGGCCGGGTCGGTAAGCGCGTTCAACAGATCATAGACCTGATCGACCGGTGTCGTGGATGATTTCAGATGCACATAGCCGCACGCCCAGGTCGCGATACCCTTGTCGACGTCTCGCATCATCGCGGCCGGCACCTCATTCCAGATCAGGTTTAGTTCTGACTGGTTCCAGGCCCAACCCAATTCGATCTCGCCGCTGGTCATAGCCTGGTCAAACTGACCTGCGTCGGACCAGTAAAAGCGCATGTTCGGGTGGATCGAGCGCAGGAAGTCAGACGCTTCCTTGAACTGCTCGTCGCTCAAGTTGGTGTAGTCGTCAGCATTTCCAGTAGCCAGCGCCGCTAACGCATACGCAGATGATGCGGCATCCGGGATAGCGATCTTACCGGCATAGGCCGGGTCGGCCAGCAATTGTAGTGAGATATCGTCGCCCGAGATCTTGTCGGTGCGATAGATAATGCCCGTGTTCCCCCATTCGAACGGCAACATGTAAAGCTGGCCGTCCAGAACGATGGCGTCGACCTCCTTGATCTCGGGCAGTACATCGGCCCAATTGGTCAGTTTGCTTTCATCCAGCGGCTGAATCAGATCTGCTGCGACCCATTTTCTGACCGCGTCGGAACAAGGATGTGCCAGATCAGCAGTAAAACCGGAACTCAGCTTGGTAAAGGCTTCTTCCTGGCTTCCGAAATAGGAATAGCTCGGTGCCTCATTCCCGTATTTTTCCATGTAGCTGGCAAAGAAGCCCGGGTCTTCATATCCCGACCAGTCAAAAACCGTCAGATCAGCTCCACCGGCGCTGGCGCTTCCTGCACTTATCGCCGTCGCACATGCGAAAGCCGCAATTCCCTGAAGTTTCATTTTTTCCTCCCATTGTCTTATTCTGTGTCTGTGCCAAGATCGATCACGCTGGCGCTTTGGACTCCCAGCCAAACTGCGTCGCCGCGATTGAAATCAACCGTGTGAAAGTAGTTCGGAACCGAGACCGCGATCGGCGCGTCGGCTTCCTCAACCTGAATGTGGTAGTGAATGTTCTCGCCATAAAAGGCCACATTGCTGACTTTGCCCTGAACGGTTGATGGATAGTCTTCGGGTTTATCAGCGGTGATTTCTAATTGTTCGGGTCGAATACCGATGTTCATATCTCGGGCGCTGGTTGCAACGTTGGGGTTTCTTCCAATTTCCATTTGGCCAAAGGCCTTCGCGTGGATTGAAAGCGTATCGCCATTTTCCTTTAGCAACTGGGCAGGCAGAATGTTCATCTCACCGATGAAACTGGCGACCTGCTGATCGCAAGGCCGGGCGTAAAGCGTTGTTGGCGTATCCACCTGCTTGAGGCGCCCATTGAACATCACGCCTATGCGGTCAGACATTGTCATCGCCTCGTATTGGTCGTGTGTGACCATCACAAAGGTAATACCCAGCGATTGCTGCAGATGGCGCATTTCAAATTGCATCTGCTCGCGCAGCTTCTTGTCCAAGGCCGACAAGGGCTCATCCAGCAACAATACTTTGGGTCGCATGATCAGCGCGCGGGCGAGCGCCACCCTTTGCCGTTGCCCGCCTGACAACTCACTTGCGCCGCGATCCTCAAGCCCCCCCAACTCGACCATTTCCAAGGCTTCGGCTACGCGCTGGTCGATTTCGGCTTTGGGGGCCTTACCGCGTAATCCATAGGCCACGTTGTTCCCGACATTCAGGTGCGGGAAGATAGCATAGCTCTGAAATACCATGTTGGTCGGCCGGTTATTGGCAGGCACACCATCCATATCCTGACCGTCGATCAGCACAGTGCCTTTGGTCGGCTCTTGGAATCCCGCGATCATCCTCAATACCGTGGTTTTGCCACATCCCGATGGGCCGAGGAGTGAGAAAAACTCGCCTTCTTTAAGATCGAGATTGATCCCGCTAGCCGCCAGGAATGTACCATAGCGCTTTTCGACGCCCCTGAGTTCTATGATGTTTTTGTCTGTCATCTGACCTCTGATGCGGATGAGCGGCGCCGGAAATACTCAGCCAGCACCAAAAGCAGGACCGATGTAAGCAGCAGGATAGAGCCTAGGGCCAAAACGTTTGGAAGCTTGGCGGGGAAGCGAATCTGGCTCCAGATGTATACTGGCAAGGTTGGTTGGTTGCCGGACAGGAAAAAGGCGAGGACGAATTCGTCGAAGCTGACTGTGAAAGTGACCAACAAACTGGCTACGATACCCGGGGAAACGACCGGAAGCGTCACGCGGCGGAAGGTGTCGAACACGCCGACGCCCAGATCGTAAGATGCTTCCTCCAGCGACGCATCGAAGTCATCGAACGCAGACTTCAGGATCGAGACGGAAAACGGCAGTGCAAGAAATGTATGGCCCAGAACGACGGTCAGCAAAGACGGCTTGAGTCCGACAAACAGAAACAGAACCAGCATTGAAGAAGCAACTATAATGCCGGGAATAACCAAAGGCAGCATCACCAGACCTTCGGCAGCACGCTGACCCCGAAAACGGTACCGAACAAAGGCGCGAGCGGCGAACAACCCCATTGCGGTAGACAGAAGTGCCACGACGGTGCCGACGCCAAGCGAATTCCAAAGGGCCTGGATCAAGGTATCCTGTTCGCCCAGCTTCCGATACCAGTCCAGCGTCCAGCCCTTGATCGGAAAGGCAACTATTGTGCCGCTATTGAATGAAAACAAGGGCAGAAAAAGGACGGGCAGGTAAAGAAAAACCAAATACAGAAAAGCGTAGGCTGTCAGGGTCGAAGGGCGTCTCATCTTATACGCCTCCCTAGCCGGGTGGCGGTAATTACAAACACTATAGCGACAAAGCCAACCGATAGCATCGCGATCAGTGAAAGGGTGGCGCCGAGTGGCCAGTTGTTGGCGGCCCCGAACTGCACCTGAATTAGGTTGGCGATCATCTTCCCGTCCGACCCTCCAACAAGTGCCGGGGTCACATAGTCACCTACCGTGGGGATAAATATGATCAGACAAGCAGCAATAATCCCTGGGATGGTTAGTGGCAGCGTCACCCGCATGAAGCGTTGAAAAGGGCTGTTACCGAGGTCGGTGGCGGCTTCTAGTAAACTTGGATCGATCTTCTGCAATGAGACATAGATCGGCAGGATCGCAAATGGCGCCCAGGCATGAGCAAGCGTCAGCACGACTGCAAATTCATTGTAGAGAAGGAAGTCCAGCGGTTCGTCAATCAAGCCAAGCATCAACAGTGCGGAGTTCATCACTCCATTGAACCCTAGAATGAGTTTCCAGGCAAAAACGCGCAGGAGGTAGCTAGACCAGAATGGAATGGTGATGAGCAGAAGCCAGATGGTCTTTTTCCGGGCCTTCATCGCGATGAAATAAGCGATGGGATATGCCAGTGCGACGGTAACTGCTGTTACTGCTCCGGCAATCCAGATCGACCTTAGCATCAAGTGTCGGACCAGAGGATCTGCAAACGCGTCGCTATAATTTTTTAGTGTCGGCGTCTTATCGAGCGTTACGTAAGATTGCGTCCAGAACGAATAGGCGATCAGGATCAACAATGGAGCCGTCACCAGAAAACCCACATAAGCCGTGGCTGGTGCGCTGAGGGTATAGCCCCGGGATGCTTCGCTACGAAAGATTACCCAACCTCCTTTCCGGATTTTCACGAGTCACTAATGGACGATCGTCCATTAAATGTTGCGCCAGAACGGTCTTTCGTGTCAATCTTCCTGTGAGATAGACTTGAGGGATGCCATCAAGAGGATGGAATTATTGAATAAAGTGGAAAACGTCAGAGGAAGAAAACGTGGCTCGAAACGTGCTCCGGATGCCAATAAGCAACTTCTGATCAAGGCGACTCTGGACTCTATCGCGGATATTGGAGTCACCGATACGACGGTCAGCCGCATCTGCGAGCGTTCTGGTTTATCGCGCGGAATGATCCATTTGCATTTCGGCGGGAAGGACAATTTGCTGACGGCAGCAGCCCAGCATTTCAGTGCTCAATATTATGCCGAAATGGACAAATTGACCGACCTGGGTTCGGATGCATCGCCCGAAGACCGTGTGATGGCCGTGATCGAGGCGGACCTATCCGAAGCTCTGCTCAATCCAAGAAGTACGAAAATCTGGCATGCATTCCGCGGCATCGCGAGCTCACACCCAGGTATTGCCCGCTACAGCAGCACCCAAGATCAAAAACTCGTCGAGACCTTGCGGCTTGCGTTTAAGGAGATAGCTCAAAAAAACGAGCGTGACCCAAACTTGGTGGACGATGCCACCGCCGGAACGCTGGCTTTGCTGGAAGGTATGTGGGTCAATTACCTAACAGATATGCAGGGTTTTTCACGACGACGCTCTGTTGATCTTATCAGACGTTTCTTGTGCGGACTTTTCCCCGGAAAATTCAAATTGTGAGATTTCGGGACGCTCAGATTTGAGACAGAAAAAACAGCATGTTCTTGGAAAGCCGACTGCTGGTATTGGCGAATTCCCTGGCGTCTAAATGCAACACCCCGTGCATTGGACGAAATCCAACATCCGCTTTCCCCCGAAGAAAGGTTTCCATTGCACGTGCAGCGAAAGACCGCTTTCCGCCCATCCCGTCGAATGCTGCGCCGGACACCAAAGTCTGAGACGGGCTCGTAGCGGTCATTCGCTCCACTCGGCATGAGCATCCGCTTTGCGGACCTTCCTGTCTTTCGTAGTGACCGATCAAATGTCTGCTTTGTAGTGCGCCAAAAACATAGCTATGCAATCGTCCAGTACGTCTTTCGGTGTCGGGTTCTCGCCGAGGAAAAACTCCGGCCAGAAGAAAAAATTCTTCACAAGCGCCAGGAGTTGGTTGGTTGCGAAGGCGGGGTCGGCTTTTCGGATCACGCCTGCGTCCATGGCTTCGCCGATTAACCGCGTCATCGGATAATCGTGGGTTGCGCTCTCCGTGAAGAATTTTCGGGACCGGTCAAGATCGCGGATCAGCTCTGATAGGACCATTCGATTTAGTCCGATGGCTGTCTCTTCCGTGATCACCTGAACATAACGCCACAATGCATCCTTCAGTTGCTCGGCGAAGTCGCGAGCTGGGTCATAGGCCACCGGCTGCATACTCCGGTTCTGCTCCAACATGATCTCGGAGATTGCTTCGAACAGCGCCTCTTTGCTTTCGAAGTGATTGTAGAGCGTGCGACTCGAAACCTGCGCTTTTTTGGCAATTGAGGTTGTCGTTGCCCCAAGAAACCCCTGTTCACGGAACTCATCGATGGCTGCATCTATGATATCTTTTCGTTTCTTTTCAGTGCGTTTCATGGTTTAGCCTCAAAAGTAAAGGATGCTATTTACAAGCGGCGCCCTATAAACTAAGTAAACACCATCCTGTACTTTGGCAAGGCATGATGCCAGCCACCCGAGAAAGCGGAGCATGACCATGATCAACCTGTCACGACGCAACGTTCTCCAGACTGCCTCCGTCGCTTCCTTGCTGTCCCTCACGGGCTGGGGAGCAAACGCTAAACAAACCAAACAACCCTCTATCGAAGGACTTTCAGATATGGCCCTCACCGCTGGCAAAAACCAAGTAACTTTCAAATCCTTTGGCGTGGATTTGGCTGGCGATCTTTACCTTCCCGAAGGTTTTGATGCGTCCAAGAAATACAAGGCTATCGTTGGCGCCAGCCCGTTTCCGCAAGTGAAAGACCAAATTCCGGCGACTTACGGCCCGGAAATGGCCAATCGCGGTTTCATCTATCTGGGCTTCGACTATTTAGGCATGGGTGACTCCCCGGCGCTTCCCGGTGAGTTCATGAAGTCGCGTTACATGTTCCGGCTAATCGAAAACACCTGGGATGCGGTTTCCTATCTGGGCACCTTACCCTTCGTCGAAGAAATCCATGGCCTGGGCGTTTGCCAAGGTGGTTCGATCATCGCAGCGGCCGCTGTGACCGACCACCGGATTAAGAAAATCGCTCTGGTGTCAGGCATGATGGCGTCGGATGCGTTCCTTTGGACGGATCTGAACGGAGCGCACCAGATGATCGAGGGCGCAAACGCTTCGAAGCAGAAGATGTATGAAACCGGCGAACCGATCTATGTTGATACGTTCGGCCTGGATGACGATATTTCCCGCGAAGATTTCATCAAAGCGTCTCCGATTCCAACGATGGCTGAGCAAAGCTACGACTATTATGGCCGCACCGGGGCCAAAGGGCCGGTTGCAGTTCCGAACTTCTCGAACATGCATATCGCTGATCAGGCGATGCAATCCTCGTTTGCACTCGCTGAGCATTATGCTGATAAAATTGTGCAACCCACGCTGACTATCTACAGCAGCACGGCCTTCACAGCTATTTGTTCGACCGCATTCATCGAGAAATTGACAAATGATCACAAAGAGATGGCTTTTGACGAATTCAACCATGTGGACTTTTACTATAAGCCTGAGGCAGTGAAAGCATCGACTGACGCCGCGGCTGAGTTCTTCAACGCGTAAACTATTTGGTGGAGATCGTAGTAATATGACCTCCACCTTCGCCGACAAGAATGCAGACATTGGTACGACGCGCAGCATCCGTCACTCTGGGCTTGGTGCTGACGTTCGCGTGATTATCGCGAGCGACCGCTATGCGGACTTTGCGGACATCCGCATTTTTTCTCCAAAGGACCGCAGTTAGCCCTGAAACGGACGTTAAACGGGTGTCTATTTGCCAGTAGTTTTAAGTTAAAGTAGGCGTCTGAATCCTGCCTCAGTTTTTTGGCAAGTACCGATCCAACAGAGCGTCGACCAACCCTTCCTGAAGCTGGTAACCAGTTGCTTCGTCCACACGCAAAATATCTTCAAGAATGACAAGTTGTTCCATGCCCGTCGTCATGGACAATCGCTTCGACAGGTCATCGATTTCCTTCGGCTCCATCAATGGGTGAACTGGCGCAAGTGCTTCCGAAAAAGCCGCCACTCTTCTAGCACCACGCATTTTGACCGTTCCATCTTCAAGAGATGCCTTGAGTGATTCCGCCAGAAACTGCCGGAAGTGCGCCTCATGAATCCGAGAAAATTCCAGATAGTAACGCGCGACCACATGTACACGGCTCCTAACGTCATCCAGTCCCTCAAGAAGTTCCGACGTAGGCGTGACGTCAAGATCCAGCGTCGCATCTAAGGCTAAGACACTCGGGTCAGAAAAGTAGCGATAGACCGTCGCACGGCTGATTTTGGCGCGTTTAGCGACTTTTGCCAGCGTGACTTCCTTGCCTTCCGACATCAGGTCACGTGCAGCCGAAAGAAGTACTTCTCGCGTTCGGTTGATTTGATTTGTACGAGGCGCCAATTTCAAGCCTTTTGTGATACACTTGTCTCATAAGTAGATATATGTATCATAAGAGAGGTATGTTTCAAGTAAAGGGAGTCGCAGTAATGACTGAATCTCGCCCGCGAATTTATCATCTTCTTGGGAACCTTTTGACCTTTCATGCCTTTCCCAATGAGACAGGAGATCGTTGCACAATTGTTGAGATAAAGACGGCACCTGGTGCCGGTGCACCACCCAATCATCATGCTGGCGAAGATGAGAGCTTCTATGTGCTCGATGGTGAATTCGAGTTCTTTTTGAATGGTGAGACAGTCAACGTCAAATGTGGTGACTTCGTTAAGGTTCCAGACGGCGCAGTGCACGCCTTTACATGCACCGGAGAGCGGCCTGGCCGGCTACTTTGCATCAACGCCCCCGGCGCGATGCATGACACTTTCTTTACTGAAGCCGGTGAAACAATGCCTGATGGCACGACCGATATCCCAGCGCCAGATGGACCACCAGACATTCCGGCGATCATGGCCGTAGCGGACCGAGTGGGAATGACAATCCTGGCGCCAGCGGACGTTCCCAGCTAACGAACGCGCGTGCATAGCTCCGGGTTACGAAACGGAGGCTTTGGTACAAAGCCTCTGCCGTACACCTTACCTTGTAATACTGGCTCAACCCGAAGCCGACATTCACGACGAGACCTTGCGCTTCTGGATAGCGGACATTCGCGGCGCTTTCCAAAAATGTCTTCTACGTGAACCAAAGCAATCGTTTAGGCGCAGGCGCGATAGCGGCATAGATCGTCTGCTATCAGTGCTTGGTTGAGTTCGTTTTGGCGTGAGAACGCTCAACTCAGCATTCTTTCCGAAACGTCCTCAAGAAGGGCATGAAGATCG
Source organism: Ruegeria sp. HKCCD4315 (assembly GCF_013112245.1). NCBI lineage: Bacteria > Pseudomonadati > Pseudomonadota > Alphaproteobacteria > Rhodobacterales > Roseobacteraceae > Ruegeria > Ruegeria sp. HKCCD4315. The sequence goes on from NZ_WVRN01000001.1 coordinate 2,630,992, forward strand.
AACTCTTCGCCTTTTTCCGCAAGCCCTTTGTCATGCAGAATGAACGACAGCCCGTGCACGAAACTCCACAACAAAAAACCACGGCGGCGAACTTCGTCTGTGATTCCCGGTTCACCGAGACACTTTGCTACTTCAGTCAAAAGAATCCCGAAGCTTTGCTGGCCGCCTTCCTCCAGTCGGGGGTCCGCAATACGGTCTGTGAAGCCGCCAAATTTCAGTCTGAAGATTCCGGGCTCATTTAACGCGAAGGCAATATACTCCATTCCTATGGCAGTAAGGCGCTCGGGAGATCCTTCAGGAACACCTTCCAGCGCGGCAAGCATTTTGTCTCGGTGCCGATCCATTCCTTCAAGGACAGTGGCAACCAGCATTTCTGTCTTGTCTTTGAAGTGCTTGTAAGGTGCCGCGGTTGATACGCCCGCGCGTCTGCACGCCTCGGATACAGAAAAACTGTCCGGACCTTTTTCTTCAACCAACTGTCGGGTTGCTTCGATCAGTGCAGCGCGGAGATCGCCGTGATGATAGGCTTTCTTGCTGACGGAAAGACCAGCCGCTTGTTTGTTTGTCGGACGATTTTTTTCGGTGCTGCTCATGATCCAACATGTGCCAGATCACGTATCTCTTGTCAAAGTGAGAACTTCTAACATATGTTAGAGACGCTAACTTGATGAGGTCCCCAAATGCCGAATCCTGCAAATTCATCTACTGAAGCGACCAAACCGAGCCCACTTGCACGTGTGTTGCGCGGCACTGTGCGCCTGGGAGTGACCGTCAGTTTTATAGCTGTTGCAGCGGCCGCCGTTTATTTTGGCGCATCCGAGCTCACCCGTAGAGCGGACGCTGTACCCGCACCGGATGCCGCCGCTGTGACACCCGTGTCCGTGACACCGATCACGTCCGAGAGCGCTTACACAGTCGACCGTGTATTCATCGGGCAGGTCGAACCTCAGCGTTCGGCAGATATCTCTTTCGAACTGAACGGGACGCTGGATCAAATTCTGGTCGATGAAGGTGATGAGGTTGCCAAGGGTCAACTTCTTGCGACACTGGACATCGCACTGCTGGAGGTCGAACGCGACCGTCTGACAGCATCACGTGACGCCATTGCAGCCCAACTTTCATTTGCAAAGAAAACGGTCGAGCGAAACGCGAAACTAATTGAACAAGGCTTTACCAGCCAAGCCCGTTTGGACGAGGCCGTTTCTCAGCAGGATGAATTGCTATCCAGGATTGGCGAGTTAGATGCGGCCTTGCGTGATGTGACCGTTCGGATCGAGAAATCCAGTATCGAGGCTCCGTTTGCCGGTCAAATAACCGCGCGACACGTGGATGGCGGTGAAACTTTGCGCTCGGGCGAGTTGGTTCTGGGTATGGTCGAGGTCGTGTCGCCGCAGGTTCGGATAGGTATCCCTCTCGATATTGATCCGGCGCTGCTGACTGACGTTGAAATCGAAATTGCAGGTCAAAGCTATCAGGCTGAGCTTGCAACTTTACGGCCCGATATTGACCCGGTGACCCGAACCCGCACCGCGCTGTTCGGTTTGAAGAACGCGCCGGACGTTGCTTTCGGACAAACCGCACGTGTGCATGTACTCGATCCCGTCCAAAGTGCGGGGACCTGGGTGCCTACAACATCTCTGAAGGAAGGAACGCGCGGGCAATGGACATTGCTCGTTGCCGACGCGCAAAAAACTGTGCGGCTAGCGGCGGTCGAAGTGCTGCATGCCGAAGACGACCGCGTCTTTGTGCGTGGCGCGTTTCCGGACGGCACCGTCCTGATCGATCAGGGGCCGCAGCGAGTCAGCGTTGGTCAACGCGTTGCCTTCAACACTGGCGAGTAACGGAGCGATCTGATGGAAACCCTTACCTTTCGCCACCCCAGGCTGGTTGCCCTAATCGTTTTAGTGCTTGTATCCGCAGGTCTGTCTTCGTTCCTGTCTCTTGGGCGACAAGAAGACCCTACGATCACCAACCTCTTCGCAACTGTAAAGACACAGTTCCCGGGTGCAGATCCAGAACGGGTTGAAGCGCTGGTCACTGCAGAAATCGAAGAAGAAATGCGTAAAATCGCCGAGGTGGATGAGATCAGTTCAGTCTCCCGCTCGGGTGTGTCGGTCGTTTCGGTAGAATTGCTGGAAACGCTAGACGAAGCCACCATTGAGCAGGTTTGGGCCGAGGCTCGGGATGCCGTCGAAGATGCGCGCCAGAACTTTCCGGCAGGAGTTTTGCCGCCGGAATTCGATGCCGAGGGCATTTCTGCCTATTCTGCGGTCATTGCAGTTGCGGCCGAGGATCCAGACTTTCCGTTAACTTTGCTGTCACGTCATGCTGAAGCACTGGGCGACAGATTGCGTGCGATACCTGCCACGCGAGCAGTGGACTATTTCGGTCAGCCGAAAGAAGAGGTGCTCGTAAGTGTGGATATGGACAAGGCCGCTGCGCTTGGGCTTGGCGCTGCCGAGATTTCCCAGCGGATCGCCGAAGCAGACGGAAAGGTTCAGTCTGGGCGGTTGCAATCTGATGTCGACCTGACCATCGGCGTCAGCGGAGAAATTGAGAGTTTGGATCGCATTCGGAGCATCGTCCTGCGTGAAAACGCAGGCGATGCCGTGGTGAAGCTCGGAGATATTGCAAGCGTAGACCGTGGCGCACGCGAACCGCAGTCCTCAATCGCGTTTGCCAACGGAAAGCCCTCCGTTTTGGTCGGGATTCTGGCGCAGGACGGCGTACAGATCGACCGTTGGACAGGCTTCCTTCGGGATGAGCTTGATGCCGGCGCCGCGTCGGTACCTTTGGGCATGCAGGAAATACTGCTATTTGATCAAAGCCAGTACACGGCGGATCGTTTGTCAGAGGTTGGGGTCAACATGGCCATTGGCGTGGCTCTGGTCGTGGCAGTTTTGTTTGTTACTTTAGGGGTTCGGGCAGCCGCGATTGTGGCTTTGGTTTTGCCGGTTGTCTCATTGGCGACCCTGGCGACGATGAACATGATTGGATTGCCAATTCATCAGATGTCTGTGACCGGACTGATTGTTGCCCTCGGACTGCTCGTTGACGCAGCCATCGTGATGACCGATGAAATCCGACGTCGTCTGCAGGATGGGATGGAGCGACTTGCAGCCGTACGAGATGCTGTTCGCAGGTTGGCCGCGCCACTGCTGGCATCGACCGTGACAACGGCGCTTGCCTTCACGCCGATGATATTGCTGCCGGGACCCGCAGGCGATTTTGTCGGCGCCATCGCTATCGCCGTGGTTCTTATGCTTGTCTGGTCCCTGGTTGTGGCCTTGACTGTGACTCCGGCGATTGCGGGCTGGCTACTGTCCGATCGCCCAGACGCAGGAATGCTGAGCCGCGGTATCAGCATCCCGCCACTTGCCCGTATGTTCGAGGCCTCAATTCGATTGTCTGTTGCTAATCCTGTGCGATCCATCGCGTTGGCATTGATCTTGCCGGTGCTTGGCTTTGCGGCCTTTCCAACGCTGACCGCGCAATTCTTCCCAGGCGTCGACCGCAACCAATTCTATATCGAAGTCGATATGCCGGGTGGAACGTCAATTGCCACCACCGAAGCAACCGCCCGCCAGATCGATGAAATGCTGCTGGCTGACGACGGCGTCAAAAGTGTCTACTGGACCGTCGGAGAGTCCGGCCCGGCATTCTACTACAACATCGTTGGAAACCGCTCACGCGAGCCTGGGTTCGCACAAGCTATGATTACGACCGACACGGCCGACGACGCCGCCCGCCTTGTTGGAACGTTGCAGAGTCGTCTGGATACTGGCTTTCCTGACGCGCAGATCATCGTTCGCAGTCTTGTTCAGGGCCCTCCGGTCGACGCACCGGTTGAAGTCAAAATTCAGGGGCAGGACATCACGGTATTGCGTGATCTGGGCGACGAGGTGCGTTCAGTCATGGCCAATCTCGATCTGGTAACCCAGGCGCGCGCCAGCGTGAACGGAGGCAACCCTCAAATCCGGTTCGAGATTGATGAGGTCAAAGCGCGTCTGCTGGGACTGGACGTTGCGGATATAGCTGGTCAGCTGGACACGGCGCTTGTTGGCATCACCGGTGGATCACTGATCGAAGGGACTGAACAGTTGCCGGTGCGCGTTCGCTTAGGTGACGAGGTGCGGTCAGATCTAAGCGCGATTTTCAGTATGCCTATCCTACTGCCAAATGCAGCTGCGATATCTGCGACTGGAGCCTTCCCAGCGGTACCGCTGTCGGAATTGGCCAAGCCCGTGATTGAACCGGCAGAAAGCGTAATAACTCGAACGGACGGTACGCGCGAAAACACTATTCAGGCGTTTGTTGTACCCGGTATTTTGCCCGAAGAGGCGTTGCAGGACGTACTAGAAGCACTTGATGCGTCCGGGTTTGTGTTGCCGCAAGGCTATTCGATGTCCTTAGGCGGCGACAGTGATGCCCGATCTAACACCGTTGGCAATCTGCTTGCCTCTGTTGGTTTGATTGTGACACTCTCCATCGCGACCATCGTTCTGACCTTTAACTCGTTCCGGCTGACCCTTGTGACCTTGGTCGTGTGCGTGTTGTCTGCAGGCCTTTCAATGCTGTCGCTGGCCGTTATGCAATTCCCGTTCGGAATTACGGCGATCATCGGGGTCATCGGATCGATCGGGGTTTCGATCAACGCGGCGATAATCATTCTGACCGGGTTGCAACAAGACGCTGACGCAAGCCAAGGTGACCGAGCGGCCATGGCGCGCGTTGTGACTGGTTCAAGTCGGCACATCATCTCGACAACAATCACAACCTTTGGCGGCTTCCTACCCCTGATCATAGCTGGAGGAGCATTTTGGCCGCCATTCGCCGTTGCAATCGCCGGGGGCGTACTGTTGTCGACTGTTGTATCCTTCTATTTCACCCCACCCGTGTTTGCGTTGATGTATCGTGGCAAGCTCAACAAACCGCTTGAGGCAAACAATCAACATTCCCAGCCTCAAGAAGCAATTGTCACGCTTGTAGCAGAATGAGGATTGAGACTACTTCGCTTTGCGAGGTGGTATGTTTCAAATCCCTCGTTGTTCGAAGCAAGGTTCAATTTCTGCTATGGGCAGCACGCTGAACTCTGCAAAGTCTGGTTTCTGCGCTTTGCTGTCGTTAGCGCGGGCTGCAGCACCCGGTAACTTTGGGGCTCGATGCGGTCATCGACTGCACTCGGCATGAGCGGCTGCTTCGCCGGAAATGCAGACCTCCAGTTTTTACATGATAATTATAATCCTTACATGACGCAAGTTGCGCTCAACCAAAGAGATCATTGACCGATAGGCCAAACGAACTTCAATATGATCATGCGCTGGCTCCGTCGCGAACCACATTGAAATTATGGGCGGAGGATTGGCCAGAGAACGACTGGGAGGGGCGCATGACTGCCAATGTGGAGACCCTTTTCACCGAAAGCGACGGGCTATCCATCGCCTATCAAGTTTGGGGCGATGGGCCGCGCAATCTTGTGTTGGTCCCCGGAATGATTTCGCATCTGGAAGCGTCCATGGAAAATCCGGGCTACCTGCAGTGGATGACAGCGCTCAGCTCGGTGGGAAGATTGGTGACCTTCGACAAACGCGGCAACGGCATGTCAGACCGCATTCAGGGGACACCAACCCTTGAAGAGCGCGTCATGGATATAGAGGCTGTGATGGATGTCACTGAAATGACCTCAGCCACGGTCATTGCTTTCTCCGAGGGGGCTTCACTTGCCTGTGTCTATGCCGCGATGCGCCCCGAGCGCGTCGAACGTCTGGCTTTGTGCGGCGGGTACGCTCAAGGCCGTCTTACTCGCGGTTACCTGACCCCCGAAAGCCTTAAAATCGCGTTGAAGCAGTTTCGCGAGAATTGGGGGAAGCTCTATAAACCTCACCCATTCTCGGCTTTTGGCCCAAGTGAGGACGATGTTGAAGCTCAGGAAGCATGGGCGCATTTCCAAAGGATGAGCGCGACCCCTATTACAGTCGCCAACCTGTTCGAATTGGCTGCCCGGATAGATATCCGGGAATTGCTGCCTTCTATTTCACAACCCACTTTGGTTATACATCGCGAATTTGAAGAACCCAACGGGGCTGATTGCGCCAAGGATTTTCTGCGTTTGATGCCATCCACTGAATACAAAACCATACCCGGCCACGAGCATGTGCCATGGGAAGGCGACGTGGACAGCTATGCGGCCGCACTCGTCGAGTTTGTCACCGGCGAAGCATCGGCGACGATCCAACCCAAGCGCACCCTTGCTACCGTTCTGTTCTCAGATCTCGTCGCGTCCACCTCACAACAAGCACGTATCGGTGATGAGAATTGGCGCGACCTTATGAACCGCCACGATGACGTCTGCGCAAACCAGATCTCTCGACACGGTGGTCAACTGGTGAAATTCACCGGCGACGGCGTGCTGGCGACGTTCAGTTCTCCTACAAGTGCGCTGGCCTGCGCTGGTTCGTTACGTGAAGCGTTGTCTGCAATCGACCTTAACGCACGCTTCGGCGCTCACACAGGTGAGATTGAAATTCGCGGCGAGGATATCAGCGGCCTTGGCGTGGTCATAGCCGCTCGAGTGATGGGCCAAGCCCAGGAAGGACAGGTTCTGGCATCCGATCTCACGCGGCAACTGATGCTTGGTGCGCCGTTCGAGTTTCAAGACTGCGGTGAGCACGAGTTGAAGGGCGTTCCAAATTCTTGGAGACTGCACGCGGTCAGCCCTACGAACTAAACAACTTGGAACCCTGGCCTTGCCTACTGGTCTTAAACACGGAATCCGATTGTCGGCTTTGGAGCTCGGTGCGGCCATTCGCCGAAATGTCGCGAGCGACCGCTACACGGGCGAAGCTACCGATCAGCTATTGGTCGGTTCGTAAGGTTGCGGCACTCCAAACGAAACTGGCGACCTTTAGAGACCCGAAGTGCTTTTCCATTGGTATTTCAGTACCAACGGTGGCATCGTCCATTCTCGAAAATGACAATAACTCGAGGTAAAAATGGGCGACGGCTACCTGCATCGATACTTTCTGAATAATGGCGACAAACGCCTGCACAAGTGGGTGCACTACTTCGACATATATGAAAAACACTTTGAGAAATTCCGTAGTCGCCCCATACGGATGCTCGAAATTGGCGTTCACGGTGGCGGTTCGCTAGAGATGTGGCGCGACTATTTTCACAACGAATCACAAATAGTTGGTATCGACATCAACCCCGAATGCGAGAAGCATGCCGCCAATAACATAGATATTCATATAGGGAGCCAAGACGACAAGAAATTTCTCGAGGAAGTATCTGATAAGTATGGAGGTTTCGATGTTGTTCTTGACGATGGCAGCCACGTAAACTCCCACGTTATTACGACGTTTGGAACCCTTTACGAGCGTGTTTCGGCTCATGGGACATACATGGTGGAAGACATGCACACGTCGTATTGGCCAAGATTTGGAGGCGGGTTGGGAAAGGAAGGTACTTTCATTGAGTATGCGAAATCAAAGATTGATGAGTTGAACGCTCAACATGTTCGAGGCGATTTCGAAACGACAGCCTTTACACGCCAAACCGATAGCATAACTTTTTACGATAGTATGGTCGTGTTCGAACGACGGCCCCAAGGTCGACGGCAAGACTTGGTTACTCGTTCAATGAAATAAGCCAGAGCTGTTTTGCTTCCCTTATCATACTCGCTAGGGAATAATTTCTACAAGGATTTCGAAACGCAAGTTAAGGGGCTCTGGGTTGTTCGCATTATTTCACACTGCTTAAAAAGTCTTATAGGCTGCCTTGCGAACTAGATTACTAACCCATGGAATTACGGAGAGAAATTGGCTTTGAACCGAAAGGTAGCCTGTTGCATTAACAATTGTTTGAACATGCAGCCAATCCAACGTGCTCAAAGTGCGTTTATTCGTTCAATAATTGTAGCCGCTCTTGCATCAAAAGAGTGTCTATGGCGCATTTGATGAGCAAAGGCGATCCTTTCGATGCGACGGTCAATTCTTTCATCCCGTGCGGCTACAATAGCTTCCGCGAAATCGGTCTTGTCCCGGACGATGTATAGATAAGGTTTGATGTCCTCAGGAAACCAGCCTACGTCGTCCGTTATAACCGGAGTTGCGCACGCAAGCGCATCAAATATTCTATTTGATGGTATACCAGCGGAACACATAGTTGGTGTGTGATCGTTTAGAACCGCGGATGCAGAGCGATAAACACTTGGTAGGTCTTCGTTCGGTACCCTTGCGCTCACAAGCAGTTTGGAGGCGTCAGTATGTTCCCAACCGTTTCCCCACAATCGGATATCACATTGAGTTTCTAGTGCGTATCGAACCATTGGGCGGCCGCTTCGGGCGATACCGACGAAAACGGCGGATCCGCGATCCGTCACTGTCTTTGGTGGCACCATCCTTTTAGGGTCGAAGGCTTGAGGGAGCAGCGAAGTTCTCTCCAACTCGACGTGAGATGCGACATCGTCCAGCGCAGGTTTCCCAGCTACGAAGAAATGATCTCCCCCGGCTATCTCTCTTTTGCTTAGTCCTGGTTTGGACATCAGCCAAAAAAGCGTTCGCCGACCCGGTACGGGCGCATATTTCGCGCCTCCCCTCAACACCAAATCAATCTCGTCGGGCGTTTCAACTACATCCCAGTGTTTTCTCGTCTGAACACGGGCGCGATGTCCTGCGCGTTGTAGAGCCTCCATCAGAGCAACTCCAAAATGGTAATCGCCCCAGCGGTTCTGAACCCGAGGCCGTGGGACTGGCAGTTTTATTGCCAAGTTAAAACTCTCGTTATTGTTGATCCACGGACATTTGGAAGTTGGAGTAAGCTCAAAGCTGTTAACTGTTGCTTCACAGTCAGATCTATCGCCGTATACACTGCAGATTTCATTGTATTTTTCCTGCAAAACTCTATTCGTAGGATCTAGTTTTTCCACTACAATTATGCCGGTTGGTGCCGCGTCATAAAGTTCCAATTTTAGATCTGGGCGATATTCCCGAAGGATGGGAACAATCTTCCAGACATCACCTGTCCAGTCACGTGTTTCAACTGTGCTCCGGTCGCGATTCGCCATGTTTGTCGTCCAAGGCAGAAAGTTCTTCATGACGATTCTGCCCTCAGGTGCCATTAGTCGCTCGGAATTCATGAAGTCGCGCAACAGAACTTCAAATAGATGCATGCCGTCCAAAAATGCGAGGTCGAATCTGGCACCTGTATTTGCAATGAAACTTGACGAAAAAAAATCGTCACTGGTTTGTTGCATGAGGAACAGTTGTTCTTTTCCCTTCAATACATTGCGTTTCAGTCGAAATTCTGGATCAACCGCCACTGAGTTTGTTTGAGACAGTGTAAGACTACGTCCAGTCTGCGTTCCTATTTCCAAATACCAGTTCGGCTTCATCCGTCGATGCAAACCGGCCAGTACCTCTGTATAGGGATGTCCTTTTGCTTTGCGCATTCCCACTCCATGAAACGTGTCTCTGCGACATCTAAATAACTTGTCGAAGAAGGCTACAACCTATGCGTTTCGAGGGAAACTCTCCCCGTGTAGTTAAAAGCGGAATGTTCACGTAGTGATCATAGCCTGTCATCACGAGCGAGACTTCGTTGGAGCCGAAGGCGGGCATCTCGAGGACCATCGGTTCATGCCGCAGATCGAGCAAGGCGTCGATGTAGAGCGTGTCGTTGTTCGGCCGCGCTGTGTTTTCGTCCTTTAGGGTCGTGTCCGCCTGTACCGTGTTGAAGCCGCCATGATCCGCCGCAATCTTATTGTTCACTTTGCACATCGCGACGTACTGGAAGGATTGCTCCACCATGTTGCGCAGCGCCGCATTATCTGGATCGACGATCGGGGCAAAAGTGGACGGAGTCATCGCTACAAGGAGCGCTCCAAAGGCCGCTAGTAGAAGGGATTTGTTGAACACTGCATATCTCCCATGATGCTTTTTTTCGCTGGGAATATCGAAATGTGCACTAATTTCTCTGGTGAGAAAAAAAACGTGCATCAAGCCGAATTGGAAGGGCCGCTTCGGGCTCGAAACAGCCATTCGCTACAGCTTGCATGAATGTCTGCTCTGCGGACAAAGCGAACTTTCGCCGCGGCTGCGCCAATGAGTGCTTTCAACTACCACTTGAACACGTGACGTAGGACGCGGAGGTTGCCGCTTAGCTTGTTGCCTCCCAAATCCCTGGCAAGCCTTTGCAAGACGTCGCCAAAACCATAGTTCGGGATTGCATCTTGCACGGCCTTCACTTGCGCCCGCGTCAAACCTTTACGAATTCTGCCATCGGTCGCATCGACCCAATCGCCCTTGCGAACGGCTTCTACGATACGCTGGTTTGGGCCGCGGTAAGGGAAAACCTTGTGATGCCAGTGGATCGCATCCCGCAGCAATTGAGGATCAAACCCCCAGCCATATTTCTCGTTATCGGCCAAGGCATGTTCTTCAGATGGTTCCAGATATGCAAGCTCGTTCTCTGTCCAGAGGCCAATGTCGTGGTAAACAAATGCGGTTTCGACCAAAGGTCTTGCTTCTTCGTCGCCATCAAGAAAGTGCATTGCATAGGTGATCACACGATACACGTGACCCCGATATGCCGGATAATCGTCGCCAATGATGTCGCGGTAAGGGGCAAACAGACTTTCTACACTATCACTATGATCGATAATATGAAGCTCATCGGGCATCTTACAGCCTCGCTTGGAATTGGTTGGCATAAGTTGTAATCAGGTGATTACAATAATGGGCGAAGATAAGTCAACAGGTGATTACTTGAGTGTTGCATTAAACCAGCCAAAGATGTCTAGCGCGAAGCAGCGCAACCCATCCGCAACCAAAAACGCTCTGCTTGATGCAGCGCGAACAGAATTTCAGCGGGCGGGGTATGAGGCGGCGAGCACACGCAATATCGCGTCGGATGCCGGGTGCAATGCCGCGCTCATCAATCGTTACTTTGGCTCGAAGATCGGCTTATTCGAAGCTGTCATGGAGGAATGTATTGATCTTGACCCCCTTCACGGCCTGTCACCAAATGAGATGGTTGAGGCATTGGCTGACATCGCCTTGGGCAAAGCTGATCCAACGGGTGGCTTTAACCCTATGGTCGTCGCTATCAAGTCTTCCGGTTCCGAGGAAGCGCAGGACGTTATTCGCAACAAGCTCGGTAACCCGATGGTCGAGCAACTTGCTGCTTTGATCGGCGGTAAGGACGCTGATCAAAAGGCTGGAATGTTACTCAGCATCGTCTCAGGAATGTTCGTTGGTCGTGTTTCGGTGGATGCTGATGCTCTTTCTGCAGAACACGACGATGCCTTGAGAACGTTACTAGGTCAGGCGATGACGGCCGTGTTGTTGTCAGAGACGTAGAATACGTCTGGTGATTTGATATTCTGCTTCAAAGGGGCCATTCGCGCATGGCGCAGCATTTGGAAAAATGGGCTCCGGGCAATCACCTGAGTGTTTTTATCTAATGACTGCTAAGCTCCGCTTAAAAGTCGTTCGGTAACGCAAATCCGATTTTTTTTGCTTCCAATGACCGCTTCCAGCGATTGCAGATGCTGGTGAAAAAACCGTCTATGACCGCTCTGCGGACGGAGCGGACATTCGTCTTGTGCCGCAAGAGGTCTGACTATTGTCATAGTGATTAAGGCCAACACCCGACCGCATTTGCTGCTTCCGCAAATTGTCGGAAGCTTCTGGGTTCACGGCCCATAGAGCGCTGAAGGCCATCTGAAGTGCTAGCGTTTTTCCCATCAAGTATTTGCGCAACAAGCTTGGCAACAAATTCAGCATCCGCATTCGGAAACCCAGCGGCGATCAGCGTGGTTTCAAACTCCTTGGGTGTGATTGTTTTGTAAGTAATGTCTCGCCCGGTCACGGCCGCAATTTCCGCCACCGCTTCGTCCCAAGTGAGCAAGTCAGCGCCGGTGATTTCATACACTTGTCCGCCGTGGCCCTCCTCCAATAGGGCTGCAACAGCTACGTCCGCTACATCTTCCAGATCAACCCACGGCTCCTTTTCGCCGGAGTCGGGAGCCGAGACCTCGCCAGTAAGAACGCTTTCAAGGAACCCGCCTTCGCTGAAGTTTTGCATGAACCAACTGGGTTGAAGGATTGTCCATTCAAGAGAAGAGTCCTTGATCAATTGCTCGCACGCCTGAGCGCGCGCCTCGTTGCGCTCTGACAGCATGACGACACGGTGAAGCCCGGCCTCTTCCGCGGCTTTGACAAAGGCAGCAATTACGCCGTGGGCGGAGGGCACAGCGAGGTCTGGAGAATAGGCGACGTAAGCCGACTTTATTCCCGCTAAAGATGCCTGCCATGTTTCAGGGTTTTCCCAATCAAACGGAATAGCGCTTCGCCGTGTTCCGTATCTTACGGCCAAACCGCGCGCCTCCAGTCGCTTCGCGACCCGTTTCCCTGTTTTGCCGGTGGCACCGATGACGAGGATTTCATTGCTCATAAATCTCTCCAGCATTTCGATTTCGGTTTTTCGTTCAACGTGCGAAGTCAGGTCTTGTTTAGACCAAAATGGGTCAAGGCGCGTTCAGCGATCAAAAGCCCTGCCGCTTCCTGCACGAAGTGTCCGCCTTCAGGAATTTCCAGTGGGTCCGGACAGCCCTTGATGAACGTGCGCAGGTGGTTCATCACGTATGGGCCGAGCATTTCATCCTTCATGCCGATGGCCATGAAGCTCTCGCCGTCCCACTCAGACGACCAGAACTGAGCCGCTTTCTGCGAAGTATCCACGCCGGGCGCATCCATGGTGCGTGCGATCAAATGGGGGAACTGACGAACACCGGCTTTGTAGGTTGCATCCGGGAAGGGTGCGGCATAGGCAGCCGCTCCGGCCACCGAGATGCTGGGTTCATTCTTTTGCATGATGAACTCTATAGGAACGTCCGGATCAGAGTCGATGTCCGCCTGCCACGCGTCGAAGGCCGGCATATCGACAGGGCCTGCCATGAGCCCCGTGTTCATGATCAAAAGCCGCTTGAACCGCTCTGGCATTTCCATAGGCAGCGTAAGGCCAAGCACACCACCCCAGTCCTGCACTACGAGTGTAATGTTGCGCAGATCGAGACGCTCGATCAGTGCCAGCATGTAGTCGCGATGGAAGTGGAAGGAGTAGATCTCATCATCAACGGGCTTGTCGGACTTGCCAAATCCCAGCCAATCCGGCGCGATGACACGTGCCCCAGCACTGACGAAGACCGGGATCATCTTTCGATAGATGTAGCTCCAGCTGGGTTCACCGTGCAGACAGAGGAACACCTCCTGCGCTTCAGTACTCCCTTCGTCTACGTAATGACCGCGAAATCCTTCGTAGCCGGGCAGGTCATCAACGTAGTGCGGTCGGAAAGGAAACTCCGACAGTCCTTCAAAATGGATTTCCGGTGTGCGCAAAGCTTCGATCATGGGGATTCTCTCAATTTGGTCAAGTGACCAAACGTACTAGGTCACTTGACCAATTAGATCAATCCCTTAATTTGTGGAGCGAGAAAAAGAACTGTAGAAATACGTAAGAGGGACTTAAAAATCTAAGGTGGATCAAATAATTACAGCCAGAAACAGATCAGCAAAAGAAGCGCAGATTCTGGAATGCGCGCTCAAACTCTTGATCGAGATAGGGGACGCAGGTCTTACGATGCGCCGGATCGCCGATTGCGCCGGTATGCGATTGAGCAACGTGCAGTACTACTTCAAGTCTCGCGACGATGTTCTCATCGCAATGGTCGCGCAATACTTCGACGAATGTGCGAAAAGCCTGCAAAAAATGACTGAAGAAAGCATAGCGGAGAGCGAACGCGAACGCGTCCGGTTTCTCGTGACCGCAGGTCTATCGCACGGTCAGCAGATTAGCGACATGTGCCGCGCATTCCGCGAGATTTGGGCGATATCAAGCAGAAATGAAATCGTTGATAACTCCCTAATGGATTACTATCGCCGCTTTGCAGATCTCATGGCGGAATATGCACTTAGCGACGAATTAGACACGGCTGATCGTGAAAAAGTGAAGGCCCTCTTAGTTCCTTATTTCGAGGGATATTCCGTGACAGCGCGATCTTTGGCTGTGGAAAACAATGTTGTCGAGGACATGATAACGGATATTGTTTTAAGTCTGGTGAAGGATGACATTCGCAAATAGCACATAGCTTCTGGAAGAATAGAATCCCGACATTTGCCATCCGTTCAAACTCTGAGAACGAAAGTAGCGACTGCTTTGGGCTCAACCCGGTCATCTGACAAAAACTGTCGGATGACGGCTTTCCAGCGAAACCCCCTGCCCGCACTTAAACGCATTTTTCAAAATGTCCCTCAACCTTTGGCAGCCCCACCTAAGCGGTCTACCTCCCAATAGTGAAACTTTAGAACGAAGTAGATGTAGGCAGACAAACCTGCCGCAACGAAGCACGAGATTGACGTGAAGGCATGAGAAGCAAAGAAGAACCCCAAAGCAACGGAAACGACAATTAAATACCCAAAACCTCGTAAGCCTTTATCGCTCGATCCCACAAGCGGAACGCAGATCACCAAAGCGTAGAAAACACGTGCAAAGTTCCTCGTAGTTTCGGAAGGGAACGTTTCTATGTTTTCATCCTGAATGGAGTGTTGCGCTAGGCCAATATCTAGGTTTGCTGGTGACAACAACACTGGCAAGTAAAGCAACAAGCCAAGGCAAAAACCAATTCCGCAAATCCCTTGGAATATGAGCCTGCGACGCCGGTCACTTTCAATCGAAGCCGCGGACAGTGGAACTCAAAACGGCCAAAAGAAATAGGCAAAGAAGAGAAACGTCAACGCAGCTGCCGAAGAAGGGTTCGCCGACGGGTTATCAATGGAAACCCACAATAAGCCTTCGGACAATTGCTGAATTCCAAAGAAAAGTGGAAAGCTGGCTAGCGGAAGAAATCGTTCGCTCATTTGCAACGCCAAACGTATCGTAAGACCACTGCAGGCTATGATTGCTGCACCGGCTACAAAACTGGCTTGTGATGAGAAACACAAGCTTAGACCACCTTTACCGTTTTAAATAGCTGAAGTACGTTGAAGCAAAGAAAACTTTTCATTCCGAAGTACTAGCTTGTGCTGGCTAAAAGCGGCATTGTCTGTTGTCTGGCCAACTATTTAGGAAACGGTGCTGTCAGGTAAATCCGGACCAGTCAAATCGGACCAACCAGCGGAATGTTTGTCGTTCTGCACCGACGATCTCAGCGACCGGGTCTGCGAAGAAGTTGGTTAAAAAGTTAAGTGTCTCTATGTTTTCTTCCGATATACCAAGGAATGCCGATAGCCTGCACCACGCGGATTTTCGGGCTCGTCTTTTGACCTTCTTCCCCATGCTGTTTGTCTTGACCAACGAAATCGCTCCGGCCTTGAGTTTTTGCAAAGACCGTATTCACACCATTGTTCAAAAGGGTTTTTACGAGTGATTGAGCGCGGTGAAACCTGTGTTTTCCTGCGGGCTCTCGACCTCTCGTGAGAGACCCGAAGATCGAAAATAAGGCAAAGATTAAGGAATGTGGGCACAAGAAACTCATCGATGACAAGTTCTGGTGATAGTTATGCCAATATCGCTATCTATTACTGCATCATCCTGTCGATCTGTTGACTAGTCCGGTTTTAATGAGGGGGTATCTCGGCAGGGTTAGGGGGATGCCCGCTCTGGTCCCTTTTTGGACCGGGTAAGTGCGGCATCCCCTGCCGTATCAGACAGCAGAATTCTTACGCAAACGGTACTCAGTCGATCTTGTTGCGCTGCGCGTGCGGTGTGACGCCAAAGCTGGACCGGTACACACGCGAAAAGTGACCGGGATTTTCGAACCCGCACGCGATGGCGATCTCGGTAACCGAGGCCTCGGTTTGCAGCAGCAGCTTCTGAGCCCGCTCCAACCGCATCTCCATAAAATACTTCTTGGGTGACGTATTCAGATACTTGCCGAACAAGCGTTCAAGCTGCCGAGTGGAAATTCCAAGCTCTTCGGCAATGAAGGACGGTGAGACGGGGGTTTCTATACTGTCCTGCATGATGTTGATCGCCTTGGCGAGATGCGCGTTACGCATGCCATTGCGCGATTGCAGCGATACCCGCTGTTTCGCCGTTGCATTGCGCACCGCATTGTAAACCATCTGATCGGCCACATCGATTGCCAGCTCTTCGCCATGGTCACGCTCGATCAGGTGAAGCATCAAGTCTGCCGTTGCAGTACCGCCGGACGCGGTAATGTGCTTTTCGTCAGCCACAAACACGCTGCGGACCAGATTAACTTCGGGAAAAGCTTCCATGAAAGCGTCGTGGTATTCCCAGTGGATCGCAGCCTGCATACCGTCAAGAAAGCCGGCCTCGGCCAACACCCAGGCACCCGAGCAAAGAGCCCCGATCGGCGTGCCGCGGGCGCGTTCGCGCCGCAGGGTAGCCAGCAAAGGGCGCGTGACATGCTTGCGCATATGGATACCCGACAGAACAAAAAGCTGGTCACATTTGGTCAGGCTTTCCAGTCCGGAATGCACCAATGTGACTGACCCGTTGGAACACACAGCTTGTTCGCCCTGCTCGGACACGAAGTTCCAGCTATAAAGGTCTTCGCCGCTTACAAGGTTTGCAATGCGCAGCGGTTCGACCGCGCATGAGAACGCGAGGTGCGAGAACTCTTCAACCAAGACAAATGTGATGTGCCGCGTTTGTGGCATAAGCTGTACCGTTTTGAATTTGGGTCAGCACCCAAATGTGAGTCTATTTTGCAGGCGCCCATGCTGCACGAATTTTTTTTGTGTACAAGTTGTATTTTTCTGGAATACACAACAACCACCGCACACGATTCGAGCGCAGCGCAGAAAGAACGGATTCAGGGAATGAAAGACGAAGCCAAATCGCGTAAAGCCGCATTACAAGAGCATCTGAAATCATCCATCCTAACGCTGCGCCTGCAGCCAGGCACAGATCTGGACGAAGCGCATTTGTCCGACGAATTTGGTCTGTCACGCACACCGCTGCGCGAGGTCTTCAGGCAATTGGCCGGAGAAGGCTATCTTGACCTGCGAACAAACCGCAGCGCGCGGGTATCCGAGATGTCGTACACCACGCTGCGTGATTTCTTTCTTGCTGCCCCAATGGTGTACGGCGCAATCCTGCGTCTGGCGGCGGTGAACGCTAGCCCTGCGCAAATCGAAGCCCTTAAAGACGCACAGCAAGCGTTCAAAACGGCGCTGCGCAAGGGCTCTGGCGAAGACCGAGCACTTGCCAACAACCGTTTTCACGATGTGACCGGCGAAATGTCCGGTAATGTCTACCTTCTGCCGTCGTTCAACCGGCTGCTGATCGATCACGCAAGGATCGGTATGACGTTTTATCGCCCGCAAAGCGGTGAAATGTCGGAAAACCTGTCTCTTGCCAGCCAACAGCATGACGCGATCATAGCGGCTATCGAGGCGCGAGATGAAGCCGCTGCCGCGAAGCTAGCCGAAGATCACTGGAACCTGTCACGCGATCAAATTGAAATGTTCGTGATGCCTGACGCGCTGGATGTCCCAATGGGCGTCCCGCCCCTTTCGAAACCTGCATGAGGACGGAATGAACCCGATTTTCAAGTTTGAGGGTATCTATACCCCTGTGGTCACGCCCTATCACGACGATAGCAGCGTAAACTGGGACGCCCTGTCCGACGTGATCGAATACCTGATCGAGAACGGCGTGCATGGTCTGATCTCCGGCGGATCGACCGGTGAAAACTATGCCCAGACCGTGGAAGAACGGCTGGAGCTGGCCAAATTCACTCATGAGAAGCTGAACGGCAGACTGCCGTTGGTGGTTGGCACAGGCGCGATGCTAACGTCGGACTCGATTGCTTTGGCATCGGGCGCACGTGAGATTGGCGCAGATGCGATCCTGCTGGCCAGCCCGCCCTACTCGGTGCCGACCGACCGGGAAAATGCGCTGAACGCGTTAGCCATCGACAAGGCCGCCGATCTGCCCGTAATGCTTTACAACTATCCCCACCGCACCGGCACGATGATGGGAGAGGAGTTCCTTGACCGTGTAGGCCGCAGCCGAAACTTCTGCGGCATCAAGGAAAGCTCGGGCGATATTAACAGGGTGCACCTGTTGGCGCGGGACTATCCTCACATCCAGCTGGGCTGCGGAATGGACGACCAGGCGCTAGAGTTCTTCGCCTGGGGCGCGCCGTTCTGGGTCTGTGGCGGGTCGAACTTCCTGCCTGCCGAGCATGTGGCGCTTTACAATGCCTGCGTGATTGAGGGCGACTTTGCCAAGGGCCGCCGCATCATGTCCGCGATGATGCCGCTGATGCGGGTACTGGAACAGGGTGGAAAGTTCATCCAGACCATCAAGCATGGCGTGACTATGAACGGGATCGATGCGGGCGCCATGCGGCCTCCGCTGAAGGGTCTGAACAAAGACGACAAACGCGCGTTGGAACAGGTGACGCGTGTGCTCAAGAAGACAATCGCTGACATTGTGGCTGAAGGGTAAGAGACATGGATCTGCTGACACAGGACGAATACAAATCCATCGCCGCAGGCTTGACGCTGCCCACAGGCGCTTTCATCGACGGTGCATTCCGTCCCGCGATTTCGGGTGAGACCTTTGAGACAGTGAACCCAGCCACTGGTGGCAAACTGGCGGATATCGCGTCTTGCGGCGCGGCGGATGTGGACTTTGCTGTCGAAAAGGCGCGTGAGGCGTTTGACGATGGCCGTTGGTCCAAGCTGCATCCGAGCGAACGCAAGGATGTGCTGATCCGGTTGTGCAAGCTGATGACCCGCAATGCGCGCGAGTTGGCGGTGATGGAAAGCATCGACAGCGGCAAGACCATCTTTGATTGCGAAACCGTGGACGTGCCCGAGACGATCCACTGCCTGAAATGGCACGCCGAGGCGATTGACAAGATTTACGATCAAGTCTCGCCCGCCAGCGACGATCACATCGCCATGGTGGTGCGCGAACCAATTGGCGTTGTCGGCCTGGTGCTGCCCTGGAACTTCCCGCTGCTGATGCTGGCGTGGAAAATCGGGCCTGCTCTAGCGGCAGGTTGCTCGGTCGTAGTGAAACCAGCGGCTGAGACAACGCTGACCGCCCTGCGTATGGCCGAGCTGGCGATGGAGGCTGGGTTGCCGTGCGGCGTTCTGAACATCGTTCCGGGTGGCGGCGCAGAGGTCGGTGAACCCATAGGGCGGCACATGGAAATTGACATGGTCTCCTTCACCGGCTCGACCGTGACCGGCAAACGGTTCCTGACCTATTCCGCAGATAGTAACGCCAAAGAGGTGGTGCTGGAGATGGGCGGCAAGAACCCAGCCATCGTTATGGATGATGCTGAGAACCTCGACCGTGTGGCCGCGCACGTGGTGAACGGCGCGTTCTGGAATATGGGCGAGAACTGCTCGGCCTCGTCGCGTCTGATCGTGCACAAGGATGTAAAGGCAGAGTTGCTGGAGCGCATCGCGCATCATGCCAAACAGTGGAATATCGGCGACCCTCTGGACCCGGAAACCCGCATGGGCGCGCTGGTCAGCGAAGGGCATTACAACAAGGTCTGCGGTTATCTGGATCAGGCCGAGAACGTGGTGATCGGCGGTAAAGCAAACAAAGGCTTTGTCGAGGCTACGGTGGTCGAAGTACCTGGCAATGACGCCACGCTGGCGCGAGAGGAGATATTTGGCCCGGTCTTGTCAGTGATCGAAGTATCGGGCTTTGACGAAGCCATCAAGATCGCCAATGACACGGACTATGGCCTGTGTGCCTCGATCTTCACGGCCAACGCCAAGCGTGCCATACGCGGTGCGCGGGCCATTCGGGCTGGCACTGTGACGGTCAACAGCTTTGGCGAAGGCGACATCACCACGCCATTTGGCGGCTACAAGCAGTCTGGCTTTGGCGGTCGCGACAATTCGGTCCACGCCCATGATCAGTACACCCAGTTGAAAACCATCTGGATCGATCTGGCCGATGACGCAGACGAGGCCGTGGATTGACGCGGTTCGAGGCCAAAAGACTACCCCGGCAGACAGGTCCGGCGGGATGGAATGCCATCCTGCCGCCTCAGACACCTCTGCCGGAGCTGGACAAGGACCTGACCGCCGAAATCACCATTGTCGGCGGTGGGTTTGCCGGGCTCAGCACCGCGCGGCGTCTGCATCAACTGGATCCGTCACTCAAGATCGTTCTGCTGGAAGCGGGCCGATTTGCGGATGGCTCTGCGGGGCGGAATTCGGGCTTCATGATCGACCTGCCCCATGATCTGGCCTCGGACAACTATGCGGGCGATGCGTTAGAGGCGGATCGTGCTGCCATTGCGTTGAACCGCAAGGCCATAGCTTTTGCGACCGACGCGGCCTCGGAACGTGCTCTGCCGCAAGAGATGTTCGACCCTTGCGGTAAGTACAATGCCGCTGCCACCAGGGCGGGCGACGCGCATAACCGCGAATTCGCTCAGCACCTGACGAAACTGGGCGAGCCGCATACGCTCTATGACCAGCAACAGATGCAAGAGATCACGGGCAGCCCGCATTACACCTCGGGGCTTTACGCGCCGGGTACAGTGATGATCCAGCCCGCAGCCTATGTGCGGGCGCTTTCAGCCCAATTGGCTGAACGGATTGACGTGTTCGAGAACTCGCCCGTCACCAGTTTCGAAAAGCAGGGCGTAGGCTGGGTGGTCAACACCGCCAAGGCCAGGGTCAGCACCGGGCGGATCATTTTGGCCAATAACGGCCATCTTGAAAGCTTTGGCTTCTACCAACGACAATTGATGCATATCTGCCTTTACGCCTCAATCTCGGCCCCGTTGACTGAGGCACAGATCAAGACGCTGGGCGGTCAATCGCGCTGGTCGGTAACACCGGCCGATCCGATGGGCACATCGGTGCGACGCATTTCCGGCAGCTACGGTGATCGCATCCTAATCCGCACCGGTTCCAGCTTTCACCCGACACTTGAGACCACTACGACGCGGATGCGCAATGCTGGCCGGGTACATGACCGCAAGTTCAAGGAACGTTTCCCGCACCTGCCAGACGTCAAGATGGAGCACCGCTGGGCCGGAATGCTCTGCCTTAGCCGAAATGGGTCCGCAGCGTTTGGGGAGCTTGAAAACGGCGTATTTTCGGCCTGCTGTCAGAATGGCCTGGGCATCGCCCGAGGAACCCTGCAGGGCATGGGTATCGCGGAACTGGTGATGCAGGGCGGGTCGGAAATCGCAGATCACTTTCTAGCGCAGCCGGACCTTCCCAGATTACCGCCCGAGCCATTCGCCTCGCTTGGGGCGAACAGCTACCTGTTCTGGAAAGAATGGCGATCCGGCAAGGAATGATGTGTCGGCGTCAGGGCAAGCTGAGCTTGGCCATACGCCCGCCATCCACCGTGTAAACCTGCCCGGTGATAAAACCCGCATCTGCTGACGCCAGAAAGGCGACGAGCGCTGCAACCTCTTCGGGTTGCCCGGTCCGGGCCACAGGGTGGATTTTGGCAACGTCACGACGAAATGCAGCGGGATCGGGCATGGATTCAATGAAATCCTCGTTCAGATCGGTATCGATCCATCCGGGTGCCACGGCATTGCAGCGAATACCTTCAGCCCCGTGATCCACGGCGACGGCGCGGGTCAGACCATGCAGACCCGCTTTGGACGCGCAATAAGCCGCGTGACCGGGATTGCTGCCCAAACCTTCAATAGACCCGGTGTTGACGATGCTGCCACGGGTTTGACGCAGATGCGGCAGCGCGGCTTTGATCATCAGGAAAGGTGCGGTCAGGTTGACCGTCAGATTGCGATGCCAATCCTCAAGGCTCATGTCTTCGACCAAGGCTTCCTGCATCATACCCGCGTTGTTGACCAACACATCCAGGCGCCCAGCATCGGAAATCACTTCACTGACTACCTGTGCAGGGCTGGCGGGGTCGGTGAAATCCGCTGCGATGCCTTGAAACTCGCTGTCTTCTCCTCGTTGCGCGGTAAAGACCTGCGCGCCTTCATCCCGCAACCGACGGGCAATGGCCTGACCGATACCGCTGCGCCCGCCTGTGACCAGCGCCACTTTTCCCTCGAACCGCTTCATGAAACGGGCTTCCCTCCGTTGATCTCAACCAGCGTACCGCAAACATAACGCGACGCGTCCGAGACGAGGAACATGATGACGTCTGCAATATCCTCGGGCTCGGCGATGCGGCCCAGCGGCACGGTTTGGCCCAGCTCGGCCACGGCTGTATCGGGATCAAAGCCGCGCCTTTCAAAACCCGAGCGCAGCATAGGCGTATTCACCTCATTCGGGCATACAGCGTTGATGCGGATACCCTGATGGGCATGGTCCATACCCATACATTGGGTCAGGGACGCAATGGCCGCTTTGGTCATGCAATAAACGGCGTGATTGGGACCGGGGCGCAGCCCCCAACAAGACGCGGTGTTAACGATAGCGCCCCCTCCTGTTTCAGCCATGATCGGGATCGCCGCGCGACAGATACGAAACGGGGCTTCGACATTGACGCCCAGTGACAACGACCAATCCGCATCCGACGTGTCAGTGACAGACCCGCGTGTGATGACACCTGCGTTGTTGATCACGATATCGAGCCCGCCCAGCGCAGCCGCCGCCGCCCTAGGCAATTGGTCGGCATAGTCTGGATCAAGCAGATCGCCGGGCAGATGCGCTTCGGCCTCAATGCCATCGACCGACCGGTCCGCAACCGCGACCCGCGCACCAGCTTCGCGCAAACGCTCAACGATTGACGCCCCGATGCCTCCTGCCGCACCAGTGACCAAAGCCGATTTTCCATTCAGGTTCATGAGATCATCCACAGTTAGAACGACGCAACAGGGGTGCCGAATTGACCTTCATCAGGCACCACACCCAGCCCCGGCCCGTTTGGTAACGCAATATGTCCGCCTTTGATCTGGATGCCATTTTCAGGATCATAGTTGCCTTCGATATAAGGCGCGGCAAGCCAGACGCCTTCCAGCAGATCGGGCCGAACCGTTGCACCGACATGAGTGCAGGCCGCGGCGATGATATCCCCACCCCAGCTGTCATCGCAGGTGTGCGGAAGGTTTCGGGCTTCGCAAATATCGCGGAAAGCGCGCATGGGGTTCAACCCGCCGATCCGAGTGACTTTCATCCCGAACCCATCGACCAGACCGATCCCTGCTGCCGAGATCACAGTGTTCAGACTGGTGCTGTTTTCGTCCATGTAAATGCCGTGCGTGACCTGAGGCCGGATCTTCTGCAAATCCTCAATGGTGTTGCAGGGCTGTTCCATGATGAACGGAATTTCAGGGCATTCGCGGCTGACGCGCAAAGCGTCGCGCGTGGTCCAGCCCCGATTGCCGTCTACCGCCAGACGCGTACCCGACCCTTTGAAAACCTCCCAGACCTTGCGGATGGTTTCGATGTCGATCTCAACCGGGCGGCCCCCGACCTTGATCTGTAAACGCGGGTAGCCTTCGGCCATCTTTTCGGCGGCCAGACGGGCAATATCGTCCGGCGAACCAACGCCAGTGGCATAATAGGACGGCACCGTGTCTGTGGTTGCTCCGCCCAGCAGATCGCAGACAGGAACGCCCAGATGTTTGCCCAACACATCATGAACTGCGATATCGATTGCTGCTTTGGCATAAGCGTGCCCGTTCAGCAGCCCATCCATCTGGCGATGCAAGGTTAGCGGAAGTGCTTCGGTTCCGATCAGGCCGGGGGCCATTTCGAGCAATGCAGCGCGGGCGCCTTTTGCGTGCGCCTCAGCATATGTCGGGCCAACCGGGCAGGTCTCGCCCCAACCCACCAGACCATTATCTGCAACAACTTTGACCAGTGTGGTATCCAGCGACCAAACCTGTGCGTTGGCCATAGTGTAGGGTCCGTTTTTAACCGGCAGGTCGTGGCTGTAGATATGGAGTTCGGCGATCTTCATGTTTCTCGGCTTGTCCTGAACGAAAAAAGGGCCCACCCGGATTGCGGGCGGGCCAGTACGGGGAGATTGTATCAGTAGTTCTGGTTCAACTCATCCGCCGCCGGGATTTCCCTTTCGCGGCGCGCGATATAGTCGAGAAGCGCCTCGTTTTTGGCTTCGTCCAGTTTTGGCTCTTGGTACTCGGCCAGCAGTTTTCGCGCGTGCTTCAAGGCGCGTTCTGTGATTTCCACTTCGCCCTCAGCCACCCATTGTTCGATCGAGTTGTTGTCAAAGAGTTCAGGCATAAAGAACGCCGTCTGGAAATTGTCCTGCGTGTGCGGATGGCCAAGGTAGTGACCACCAGGGCCTACATCCGGAACCGCCGCAAGCGCCTGTTCGAAATCGTGCCATTTCGGACCTTCCGCCATGCGGTAAGCCATTGCGCATTGTTCCGCATCCACCACGAACTTGGCGACCGAACAGTGCATGCCCGCCTCATTCCAGCCTGCCGAATGCCAGATATAGTTGGCTCCGGCGTGGATAACAGCGCTGAGCGTTGTGGCGGATTCGTATCCCGCTTGCGCGTCAAACGTCTTAGCCCCGCCCAGCGTGTTCGAAGTGCGCCACGGCACGTCATAATACCGCGCCATCTGACCGATCATGAAATTCATCAAGCTGATTTCAGGTGTGCCCGCCATGGGCGCACCGGATTTCATCGACACGGTCGACAAGTAGTGCCCCCAGATCGCAGGTGCACCCTTGCGGATCACCTGTGTGTAGGCCAGCGCCGACAACGCCTCGGCTGTCAGCTGCGCTACGGTCGCGGGCACCGACGCGGGTGTGTTCGCACCACCCAAAACGAAGGGCGAGCACAAAACCGGCTGGTTGCGTCGGCTAAAGGCACGCATCGCGCCCAGCATGGTTTCATCCCACACCAGAGGGCTGTTGCCGTTGCAGTTGCCGGTGGTGACAGGATGGTCGTCGATAAAGCCTTCACCGAACAGGATATCGCACATATCCATCACATCCTCGGCATTCTTGGGCGAGGTGGTCATGCCCATGAATGTCTTGTCCGAGTACTTCATCGACGAATAGGTGATGCGCAGATGCCGCTGGCTGATAGGGTGATCATAAGGCTCGACAATATGGTGAGCCGAGCTGTGCAGCGCAGGCATCATGTGCGAAAGCTTATGGAACATCGCCAGATCATCCAGCGTCGGGTTCCGCCGCACGTCATCCAGATCGCGCAGGAAAGGCGCGCCGGTCATCGGAACAAAGATCGAATGCTTGCCACCCAGCGCAAGGTTCTTTTGCGGGTCGCGCGCATGATAGGTGAACTGCGTTGGAATGGTCGAGATCAGCTCGCGCACCATGTTGCGGTCCAGATAGACCAACTCTCCGACAACCTTGGCACCGGCTTTCTTCCAATCTTCCAGCGCGATGGGGTCGCGGAATTGAACGCCGACATTTTCCAGAATGTCCATTGCGGCGTTGTCGATCCGTTCGACCTGGCTTCCGTCCATGACTTCGCAAACGGGAATGCCTCGGGTCAGGCCCGGCAGCATGGCAAAGTTCGGAGCGGTACGTTGGGCGCGGCGGGCAGAGCGTCCACCGGACCGCGCAGCTGTGCGAGTAGTCAAAGGGCAATCCTCCAATTTTCACACAAACTGGCGGATTCGCGGAGCCGTCACCTCTCTGATTGCGATATGTGCTTGCAGGAAGCGACACGGGCCATATCCCGGGATTATCGTGCGCACGCAGCGCAAGTGAACCTTTGGTTACCTTTCGTTAAGTAACCTGCTTCACTGTCAAACAGGTGCATACATCTGCAACACGTACCCGTATGGTTGTTTCAGGAGGGGCGCAGAAATGCACCACATGACGGAAATGCTGATCATCGGCGCCGGTTTTTCAGGGCTGACCATGGCGCTTGAGGCCCGCAAACGTGGCCTCTCCGATATTGCGATTCTGGAAAAGGCCGATGATATCGGCGGCACGTGGCGCGAAAATACCTATCCCGGCGTGGCCTGTGATGTGCCCTCGCACCTTTATTCCATGGCCACCCATCCGAACCCGCACTGGAGCCGTGCTTATGCCGGGGGTGCCGAAATTCAGGCCTACCTAAAAGACGTCGCGCGACAAGAGGGGCTTTATGATCTGTGCCATTTCGGGCGTGAACTGAAGTCGGCCAGATGGGATGGCGGCCGCTGGCACGTTGAAACCGTTGATGGGGATCTATGGTCGGCCCGGTTTCTGGTCTCTGCAATTGGGGCCTTGCATCATCCGAGTATTCCGAATCTTCCGGGCGCAGAAAGTTTTCCCGGCCCCAGTTTTCACTCGGCCCAATGGGACCACCAAGTGGATCTGACAGACAAAGAGGTTGCAGTTGTCGGCACCGGGGCGTCGGCTGTGCAATTCGTGCCTGAGGTCGCCAAACTCGCACGCCATGTCACCATCTTTCAGCGCAGCGCGCCATACGTGATGCCGCGCCCGGATGGCCCGATCGCGCCGTGGGTACGCAAGCTATACGCCCGCATTCCATTGTTACCACGTATCAGACGCAAGCTGATTTTCATGTTTTTTGAGTTCCGTCACCGCGTGTTCCGGGGCGAAGAGCGGGCGATGAATTTTGCTCTGAAGATGTGGCGAAAATCGCTGGAAACCGCGATCACCGACCCAGAGGAACGGCGCGTTCTGACACCCGACTACCAGATCGGCTGCAAACGCATTCTCAGCTCGAATGACTGGTACCCGACGCTCGCCCGCGACAATGTCAGCGTTGTCCCGCAGGGCGTAGCCCGTATCGACGGGGATAAAATCATTGCAGTGAACGGTACTGAGGTCCGGGCTGATGTGCTGATCTGGGGCACCGGCTTTCACGTGACCAATGTGGTTGAGCGGCTGGACATCACGGGCTCTGACGGACTGACACTGCGCAAGGCATGGGCAAACGGCATGAACGCTCATCTGGGCACATCGGTCGCAGGATTTCCCAATTTCTTTGTTTTGCTGGGTCCGCATACAGGTTTGGGCCACAACTCGGTCGTGCTGATGATCGAGGCGCAGGTCGAGCACATCGGCCGGCTCCTAAGCGAGATGAAGCGCAAAGGGTTTTCCGCAATCACACCTAACGAAACGAAACAGGCGGGCTTTACGCAGGAAATGGCTGATCGTCACACCGACAGCGTCTGGCAGTCCGGCGGGTGCACCTCGTGGTACATTGATGCTGACGGTAAAAACACAACTCTTTGGCCGGGCACCGTTGGCGAATATCAAAAACGCATGGCACAGTCGGGGTTGGAGCAATACAATCCCGTCGGGACCGGAGACAGCTAAATGACAATTGTTTTAAGCCTGATCGCAGCCTTTCTCGCCTTTCTTCTGGCTATGGCTTTGTGGACCCGACGGATAATGCGTCAGGGTCTGAAAACCGTGCCACAGCTGGGTCAGATTGTGCCCGTTCAGGGCGGCAGCATTCACTTTGTGGAAAAAGGCGATCCCAACGCACAAACCATTGTCATGATTCACGGCCTCGCCGGGCAGTTACAGCACTTCACGTATGCGCTGGTGGATCAACTGTCAGAGGAATATCACGTCATAGCGCTGGATCGGCCTGGATGCGGGTACTCGACACGAGACAAGGCAGAACTGGCACATTTACCGCAACAAGCCGCAATGATTGCCGAATTTCTGGAGACCAAAGGCGTGGATCAAGCCGTACTGGTGGGACACTCGCTGGGAGGCGCGGTGTCACTGGCACTGGCTTTGGATCATCCCCAGCGGGTGTCCGGCCTGGCTTTGTTGGCCCCGCTGACGCACAGGCTGCCCGAAACGCCGGTGATCTTCAAACCGCTCGAAATCCGGACAGAATGGCTGCGCAGCCTGATCGCAAACACGATCGCGGTGCCCATGGCCTCAAAAACAGCACCACACAGTTTGGGCGTGGCCTTTGGGCCGGAAACCCCACCGGATGATTTTCTGGACCGTGCAGGTGGCGCGCTTGGGCTGCGCCCTTCAGCATTTGTCACCGCCTCGCAGGATGTCATAGGATTGGATGCCAGCTGCGATGCACAGGTGGCCAGGTATCCCGAGCTGTCTGTGCCGGGGGGTATCCTCTACGGTCGTCAGGACGCGCTCCTGTCTCCGGCGTTTCACGGCCCTCCGATGATCAAATATGGCCTGAGTTACGAAGAACTGGACGGGCTGGGTCATATGATTCTGATTACAGAACCGGAAACATGCGCTGCGTTCGTCCGCAGGATGGTAGAGGCGACGACAGTCCCTCGAACGTCCATGCAGAATACGGTGCCCGAAGCCGTGAAAGAAATCCCCGGTTAGGGTGATTTCCCTCTTGACCCTCCCCTGCCCCTCGCTTAAATCGCCTCTCACTCAAGGCGGAGTAGCTCAGTTGGTTAGAGCAGCGGAATCATAATCCGCGTGTCGGGGGTTCAAGTCCCTCCTCCGCTACCATCACCCCCCCCACTCTAGATTCTTGGTTCGAGACGAAGGCGCTTATGCGTCCCTTAACCTCAATCGGAATAACGTCGTTTTCCATCGGAGACACAACGATTTCAGAAACCAGGTATCTGATGTTACCCTGCGCCTTGGCGTCTGGTTTTTCAGCACGATTAACCGTTGAGGCCGCAAGACCCTGAACAGCGCGGATAGCCAACGGAACCGTCGAGCTCTGTTATGCGTTCAGTAATAGCACAACGGTTTCCGCCAGGGTCGATTTTCCTGATGCAGGGGGGCTGGCGATTGCGACAATCGTCCGAACCCCAACCTGCCTCCGGGAGGTGATCAAGTCGCACACGCGCCTTCTTGCATCCTGCTCGATCACGCGGCGTCTTCTTTTGGTGGTTCCTTGGCTCCGGTCATAAAGGCCACAGCGTCAGACATCGTGTAATCCTTGGGGTCAATCGTGCAGAGTCTTTTGCCCAGCCGGTGCACGTGAATTCGGTCAGCGACCTCGAAGACATGCGGCATGTTGTGACTGATCAGGATGATCGGAATGCCGCGAGCCCGCACATCTTGGATCAGTTCAAGTACTTTGCGGCTTTCTTTCACGCCCAACGCAGCCGTCGGTTCGTCCATTATGATGAACTTGGTCGCAAAGGCCGCTGCGCGCGCAACGGCCACGCCCTGTCGCTGGCCACCGGACAGCGTCTCAACCGCCTGATTGATCGACTGGACGGTCATCAGGCCAAGCTCAGTCAGTTTGTCCCGTGCGAACTTCTCCATGGCGGGGCGGTCGAGCTGACGCATGTACTTGCCCATGAAACCCGGTTTGCGGATCTCTCGCCCCATGAACATGTTGTCCGCAATCGACAGGGCAGGAGACATGGCAAGTTGCTGATAGACGATTTCGATACCCATATTCCGGGCGTCGATTGGAGAGGTAAAGTTTACCTTCTTTCCTTCAATCAGAATCTCGCCTTCATCCGGGATCGTGGCGCCGCAGATTGCCTTTACAATGGACGACTTGCCCGCGCCGTTGTCCCCGATCACCGCCAGAATTTCTCC
This sequence comes from Ruegeria sp. HKCCD4315, assembly GCF_013112245.1. NCBI lineage: Bacteria > Pseudomonadati > Pseudomonadota > Alphaproteobacteria > Rhodobacterales > Roseobacteraceae > Ruegeria > Ruegeria sp. HKCCD4315. The sequence continues at coordinate 2,660,407 of NZ_WVRN01000001.1, forward strand.
TTGCCGCAGTTCAAAATCGGAGTGATCGATGGCGGTCACGTGGCCATAGCGCTTCACGATCCCACGTCCTTGGACGACTGGAGTTGCGTCTGACATTAGCCCGATACCTTTCTGATCCACTGGTCAACGGCGACCGCTGCGATGATGAGAAGACCGATGAGCAGGAAGGTCCACTGCGCATCTGCACCCAACAGCCTCAATCCAAGAGTGAACACACCGACGATCAGCGCTCCGAACAGCGACCCCAGAATCGAGCCCCGCCCACCGAACAGAGAGATGCCGCCGATCACAACCGCTGTGATACTTTCAATGTTGGCCAATTGGCCGGACGTTGGCGAAACAGATCCGATGCGCCCGATCAGAGCCCAACCCGCGAATGCGCAGATTAGACCAGACAGCATGTAGACGGACATAAGGGTTCTGTGGACGTTGACACCGGACAGCTCGGCGGCCTCGGGGTCATCTCCGACCGCGTAGACATGCCTGCCCCAGGCGGTGTGTTTCAGCGCGTAGGCAAGCACGAAAATCAGGATTAGCATGAACATCACGCCAACAGTGAATGTGGCGCCGCCGATGCTGAACTTGGTGCCAAAGAATTGCAGGAAGGGGGCGTTGGCCTCAATATCCTGACTGCGGATGGTTTCGTTTGCGGAATACAAGAAATTGGTGGCCAGAACGATTTGCCACATGCCCAGCGTCACGATGAACGGGGGCAGTTTAACGCGACTGACAAGCCAGCCGTTGATCGCTCCGATTGCGGTGCCAACGGCGAGGCCGCAAAACACTGCAACGGGCACGGGGATACCATATCGAAAGGTGAACTGCCCCATGATCACGGACGAGAACACCATGATCGCACCGACGCTCAGGTCGATGCCTGCGGTCAGAATGACAAGGCTCTGTGCTGCCGCCACAATGCCGACAATCTGGACCTGCTGCAGGATCAGGGTCATCGCAAATGGCGAGAAAAACTTGGAGCCCAAAAGCAGCCCGAAGATCAGGATTGCACCGACCAGAACGATCAAGGGCACGAAAGATGGGTTGACGTGGAGAAGATGCTGCAACTTCCCCAGAACGCCGCGCCGATGGTCTTCGAACTCTGCAACAGTTTCTGTTCGACTGGCCGCAGTTTCGAATTCCTGGGTGCCTTGGTTTGCTTCGGACATCTCTCCCCCTTTTCGTGGATCGCGTTGTCCCACGAGGTCAGCTTACAGGAAGTTTCAGTTTTATGGTGAATGGAATGATGAGGCGCTCAGGTGCGCCTCATCCATAAGGTTTTTGCTTAGCCCCAGCAGAGCTCCAGACCTTCTGCGACTGAAATGGATTCCACCCCATCAACCGGTTGATCGGTGATCAGAGCAACGCCCGTATCGTAGAAGTCCTTGCCAGGAGTGTTTTCCGGCTTCACGCCTTCGTCGGCCCATTTCTTGATAGCTTCAACGCCAAGTGACGCCATCAACAGCGGATATTGTTGGCTGGTGGCCCCGATAACGCCAGCTTCCACATTCTGGACCCCGGGGCAGCCGCCATCGACCGAGACGATCAATACATCATTTTCGCGTCCAATGGATTTGAGCGCCTCGTAGGCACCGGCTGCTGCCGGTTCGTTGATCGTGTGCACAACGTTGATGGACGAGTCCTTGGCCAGCAGGTTCTCCATCGCGCGACGCCCGCCTTCTTCGTTGCCGTCCGTCACGTCACTGCCAACCAGTCGTGCGTCGGTTTCGTCTCCGATGACGTTGGGATCTGCCAATTCCACCCCGAAGCCGTCGAGGAAACCCTGATTGCGCAAGACGTCTACGGTGGGCTGGCTAACGTTCAGATCAAGCGTTGCAATCTTTGCATCCGCGGCTGCATCGCCCATCTTGGCCTTCGCCCACTGTCCAATAAGCAGGCCTGCCTTGTAATTGTCCGTGGCAAATGTAGCATCGGCAGAGTCAATCGGGCTTAGCGGTGTGTCCAACGCGATCACCAAAAGACCGGCATCTCGCGCCTGCTGAACCGCGGGGACAATCGAGCTTGTGTCCGACGCAGTAAGCAGGATGCCTTTTGCGCCGTCGAGAATGCAGGTTTCAATGGCTTGCACCTGCGTTTCATGGTCGCCGTCCACCTTACCTGCAAACGCCTTAAGGGTCATTCCAAGCTCTTCAGCTTTGGCCGTTGCGCCTTCTTTCATCTTTACAAAGAATGGATTGGTATCTGTCTTAGTGATCAGGCAAACGGTTTCTCCGGCCGCGTGAGCAGATGCCGCAGCCACTGTAAGCGCGGTAGCAGACGCGGCAATCTTGAATAGATTTTTCATGTTGTCCTCCCAGAAAATTGTTGTTGCCCCGCATGGCCCGCCAACGAGGCTCGCCCTCATCCTCTAATGAAGGTCTTTTTCAAGAAAAAGTGATTCTAGCCTTCCTGTCAATAAATAAATAAAGTTTATTTATTAATTTACCCAGACGTCTTTTCATAAGAAAACAAGGTGGTTATGTTCAGAAATATGGAGAAAGAGGCGCTCAAAACACTGACCGGCGGGGTAAGTCAAAGCGGGGTTCGCGATCACAACGAACGTCTGATTTTGACAGTTTTACAACGACATGGCCCCACCGCTGGCGCCGACGTCGCGCGATTGACGGGCCTGTCTCCTCAAACTGTATCAATTATTCTGCGCAAGCTTGAAAAGGATGCGATTCTTAAGCGTGGAACCCCACTGCGCGGGAAAGTTGGAAAGCCCTCGATCCCAATGGAATTGAACCCAGAAGGTATCTTGTCGGTTGGGATGAAGATCGGGCGGCGTAGCGCCGACCTGCTCTTGATCGACTTTACAGGTACACCACGCCGCCAGCTTTCCACGACTTATGACTATCCGTTACCAGAGGTCATTTTCGGGTTTTTGGAAACTGGTTTGGACACGCTTTTGTCCCACGAGCCTCAGAGGCTTCGTGATCGTGTTTGTGGGATCGGGATCGGGACCCCATTCGAACTTTGGAAATGGCACGATCTGTCTGGGCTTGCCGCAAAAAAATTCCGGTCCTGGAGAAACGTGAACTTCATTTCCGAGGTTGCCAAGTTCAGCGATCTGCCGGTTTTTGTGGTCAACGACGCAACAGCCGCATGTCACGCAGAACATCTCTATGGGCGTGGGGCAGAATATCGTGACTACTTCTACTTCTTTATTGGCTCAATGATCGGCGGCGGTGTTGCGTTGAACGGCACCGTGTTCGAAGGCAACCAAGGCAATGCCGGTGCATTGGGCGCCATGCGCACGACGGGCCCATTGGGTGAGAGCCAGCAACTGATCGACACGGCGTCGCTGTTTTTGCTCGAGGACCGATTGATCGAAGCGGGTGTCGACCCGGGGATTCTATGGGAGAAGCCGCAAGATTGGAGCAGCATCTCTCGCTATGTCGAGCCGTGGATTGGCACCACGGCGCAAGAATTGGCCAAGGCCGCTCTTTCAATTTGCGCTGTCATCGACTTTGAAGCGATTTTCATTGATGGCGCGTTCCCGCCTGAGGTTCGGGAAGAACTGGTGTCTAGGGTTCGCCGTTACTTAGTCAACCAAGACAAACGCGGCTTGATTCCTCCGGTCGTTGAGGCCGCTGCGGTTGGGGAAAACGCTCGCGGCATTGGGGCGGCTAGCAGCCCAATTTTCCGCCAGTTTTTGCTGAATACTAATGCCGGGCTCTCTGGAATGTAGCCGCAACTCGTCCGGGTCAAACCCCTTTGGCAGTCACGACGAGCCAGAAACCCTCTCTTATCAAATCGACCCAAACTGTCCTATTGGTGCGGACGTCAGACGGCTATACGGGAAGCTAAACAACAACCGCCGGCCGATACAAATTACCAAAACGCGAGACAAAGCGAAACTATGCCATGTAACGTAAATCGCCTACACAGGACTGCAAATCACTGGGTACGGAGACTGGCTCGTGGCAGAAATTCCGATCAGGTCGTTCCTTGTATCGCTTGTAGCTGTTCGAGAAATAGATACGCGATATGAAGTTCTACTCTTAAAAAGAACACAGTCACTGATAGGCGAGTGGTGCCAAGTGGCAGGAGGTATCGAAGATGGTGAATCGGCCTGGCAAACGGCTGTGCGAGAGCTTTTCGAAGAGACAGGATTGAAGCCTAACGCTCTGTATTCAGCCGATATATGCGAGCAATTTTATGAACCAGATCGCGATGCAATTACCGTGGCGCCCGTATTTGTCGCATTCGTGGCTGCTTCAGCGACGGTGGTACTGAATCATGAGCACAGTGATTACCGGTGGGTTAGTTTCCAAGAAGCGATTGAGATGGTGGCATTTGGTGGGCAACGGCGCGTTCTTCGCTGGATAGAAAACGAGTTCGTCAAACAAACCCCGAGTAAACACCTTCTGATTACAGGCATCTAAAGCAAGTTCGACGCGGCCCAATGTGCTCGGAGCTGACTTTCGCCAAGATCCACGTTGGTGCCGCTCTGCCCCCTTTGGCTCATTCCTGCCGTTCATCACGTTTGGAATTCTACAAAGCGGCCTCAGTTACATCGGTACCGCCGGGAAAAATGACGTTCGACGACGTCCAAGATCCCGCCTTTGACCTGAAGGTCACCGCGAGATTCAACCATGTCCCTTTCGCCTTGCGGATCGCGGAACCCGTTTTTTACAGAGAGTTGTTGTGTGGGGTTTGTGCCCAAACGGACCTCCGCCACCAAATCCCTCAACACAAAAAGCTGATTTTGAAGAAAAATCACAGCTGTTCTTGCGTTCTTCCCACCATCATTCCGGCCGCTTTGTGTTTCAAGCGCCATTTAGGGAAAGCAGGCTGGCCCGGCATTCGACATACGCTTTGGTCTGATACGCCTTCCAAACGCCGGTGTCGCCAGCGAAAAAGCGCTACTTTCTCTGTGCGCGCGAAGTCCGAATCCCAATTCACAGCACATATCGATTTATTTTTATGTTTAGATGACGGAAAGATACTCAGAGTTCATCAACGATATTGGCCAAGAGGTACAACTCAATGGCATACCGCGTTCTTCGAGAACCGTTTCTTCATTTCCTTCTGATGGGTGCGGGAATCTTCGTGCTGTTCGCACTGGTCGGAAGCAACGAACCTGACTCCGAAGCGATTAATATCACCCAAACCGATATCGAAGCTTTGGAACGGCAGTTTGAAGCCATTTGGAGGCGCAAGCCCGACGGCGAAGAGTTGGATGCGCTGATTACCAATCTGGTCCTTGAAGAAGTCCTGGTGCGCGAGGCGCGCGCCTTGCGTATGGACGAACAAGACCCGATCGTCCGCAATCGCCTGCGTCAGAAGATGGAGTTTATTGCAACTTCGGCCGCAGGTGCGGCATCGCCAACACAAGAGGATCTGCAGGAGGTATATCGCGCCCATTCGGAGGAGTTTCGCACTCCGTCTCAGATTGCGTTTGAACAGGTGGTTCTTGATCCCGCATTTGCTGCGCAGGCCGAAACCACTTTGATCGCGCTGAATGATGGACGCAAGCCTGAGGGGTTGAGGAATCTGACCCTCCTGCCCTCAGAAGTACCGCTCGCTCCGACTGTTCGTATAGACGGCGTGTTCGGAACTGGATTTGCGACAGCGCTGGAACCGCTTCCGGATGGCCTTTGGGCAGGTCCGGTACAATCCGGCTATGGGCTGCACCTGGTGCGGGTGACTGACAGAACGCCAGCCGAACTTCCCGATCTGGCAGATGTTGAAGACAAAGTGCTGGCCAAGTGGCGGGAAATTAACCAGTCAGAGGTCAGAGACGCGTTCGTGCAGGGATTGCAGGGCAAGTACCAAATCACTGTCAATAATGACCAGCGGGCGGTCAACTGATGCTGCGCCACATTGCGTTCATTCTGGGTCTTGGCGTGCTGACCATCTTTCAGGCGACAGCTTTACATGCCCACGCTCTTGAACCGGGCTATCTTGAGATCACCGAAACCGGCCCAGAAAGCTATCGCATATTCTGGCGAAAACCGGATGTGCAGGGACAACCGATGGCGATTGACGTCAGCTTGCCCGAGCAATGCGAAGTTGCCCATCCCCCCGCCCCGTATTTCGATGGCGCGGCCTGGGTGTCGAGTTGGGAGACCACTTGCGGCGGCGGGATCGCTGGGGCGAACCTTGCAATTCCCGGCCTTGAACACACGCAAACGGATGTTTTGGTACGGGTGCACCTATTGGAGTCGCTCGCGACCAGCGCACGCCTGACGCCGACCGAGACCACCTTCCTCATCCCTGCCGAAACCACTCGCCTGTCGGTGCTGGTGACCTATGTGGAATTGGGGACTGAACATATCCTTGAAGGGTTCGATCACCTGTTATTCGTTTTCGCCCTGCTTTTTCTGATCCGGGACGTCTGGCGTCTGATCGGAGCTATCACCGCATTTACAGTTGCCCATAGCATCACACTGGCCTTGGCGTCGCTTGGGTTGCTTCACGTGCCTGCTCCGCCAGTTGAAGCCGTCATTGCATTGTCGATCGTGTTTCTGGCGGTCGAAATCGCCAAGCGAAACCACGACACACTGCGCCTGTCTGAACGATGGCCCTGGATCGTGTCATTCTCGTTCGGGCTGTTGCACGGTCTGGGCTTTGCAGGTGCTCTTAGCGAGATTGGTCTGCCTCAAGGCGATATTTTTGTGGCACTCCTTGGCTTCAATATCGGCGTCGAGATTGGCCAATTGCTGTTTGTCGGTGTTGTCTTGACGCTTGGCGTTGTGTTCATACGGCTTATTCCTGCGGCAGGCAGCATCCAAACCGAACAAAAGGGCTTGGCTGATACGATTGTCAGCTACGCGATTGGTGCAATCGCATCTTATTGGCTAGTGGAGCGTGTTGTAGGATTTTGGGCATAGGCTATAGACCAAAGCCGCCCGTCAGTTTCAGGCCCAATTTTACCAAGGGAAAATGTACGGCGTTTGTGCTAAAGACTAGTCTTAACCACTATCCCGAAGCCCCCGAACACGCACTAAATGCAGCAGTCGTCCGACTTACGGCAAGTTTATGCTGCGCTTTACGCGGGTCGCTTCATGGGTTTGCGTCTCCCCGCCCGCTTCGACACGGACTGAGAGTTTTTCCGTCCCACTGAATTTTTCGAAATAGGCAAATTCAATTCGGTCCAGCAAGCCCATGTCCTGACATTGGACAACATAGTCTGCCTGAAACTCTGCGTGACTTTCACTGGAAGATTTTCCAGAGGCCGCATCGACCTGATCCGCGATCTCGTGTGTCAGGATCACATTAGCGGATGCGGTGAAACATCCTGCTTCTTCCGGGACAACAAACAGGTCCAATGGCTCGGACAATTCAGAAATCGCGATAGCGACTTGCGTACGTTCGTCATCATTGGACACCGGAGCTTCAAATCCCACGATGTCCATGCTGGGCACACTGAGTTTTAATGAAAAACCTGTCTCAGTCAGGACGACGTCCAACTGACCTGTGCCATGTTGATGCGGCGTTGTCACCTGCGTTGCTTGCGCTGCAAGAGCTGCAGGAAACAGGAACATGGCCAGGACTGCACACTTCATTAACCAAACCGCCACAAACAGAATCACAACGCCGATTCTAGCGCGAATCAACCGCGGTGCAATTGCAACGGCCTGTTCCGACCCCACCAGATATGGGGAGTTTAGCTGCGCTGCGCTTAGAATTTATTTCCGACAATAAAAGTCAGGTTGACTTTACTGAGTAATTCACTCAGTTATTCAGGTGCAATGCGAGCGGGCCATTCCCGCACAATCAGACAAGAAAGTACCAATTCCATGAACAAGTTGTTTTTAGCCGCCAGCGCTCTGACACTTTGCGCAGCGACCGCCGCGTTCGCCGGTGACGCACCCGCCAAGGCAGATGTATTGGAAAACTACGCCAATATTGCTGAAGCAAAATTTGATGACAGCCTGATCGCAGCCAAACGCCTCCAAACAGCCGTTGATGCGCTGATCGCAGATCCTTCGGATGCCACACTGAACGCAGCCCGCGCCGCCTGGATCGCTGCACGCGTGCCCTATCAACAGACCGAGGTTTACCGCTTTGGCAACGCCATCGTTGATGACTGGGAAGGCAAAGTGAATGCTTGGCCGCTGGACGAAGGTCTGATCGATTATGTCGACGCAGCCTATGGCGGTGCCACTGACGAGAACGAATTTGCCGTATTGAACGTCATCGCCAACCCGAGTTTCGAGTTGTCAGGCGCGTCCATTGACGCCGGCGAAATCACCCCCGAACTGCTGAGCGAAACGCTGCACGAGGCCGATGGAATCGAAGCCAACGTGGCCACAGGCTATCACGCGATCGAATTCCTGCTATGGGGGCAGGATATGAATGGCCACGGCGCAGGTGCGGGCACCCGCCCTGCCACCGACTATGTGCAGGGCGATGACTGCACTGGCGGCAATTGTGACCGTCGCGCCCAATATCTGAGTGCTGCGACCAACCTGTTGGTCAGTGACCTGGCCTGGATGGCAGATCAGTGGAAGGAAGGCGGAGCAGCCCGTGCCGCCCTGATGGAGAACGAGGCCGCAGGCGTCAGTGCAATCCTGACCGGCATGGGGTCACTGTCTTATGGCGAGCAGGCCGGTGAACGGATGCGTCTGGGGCTTATGCTGAACGATCCCGAAGAAGAGCATGACTGCTTCTCGGACAATACACACAACAGCCATTACTATGATGGTCTGGGCATTCAGAACGTCTATCTGGGCAGCTACACTCGCATTGACGGCACCCCGATTTCGGGCGCGTCCCTGTCGGATTTGGTTATCGCAACCGACCCGGCGCTGGACACCGAGATGAAGGCGAAACTGGCCGCAACCATGCAAGCCTTGGGCAAGATCAAGTCGACTGCGGAAGCAGGGTTTGCTTATGACCAGATGTTGGAGCGCGGCAATGAAGGTGGCGAGGCCCTGATCATGGGTGGCGTCAACGGTCTGGTCGATCAAACCAAAACCATCGAACGCATCGTGACAGTACTTGAACTGGACGGGATCGCGTTTGAAGGATCCGACAGTCTGGATGACCCCAACGCAGTTTTCCAATAACCCCCGAGCGGGCCGGGAAAATCTGTTTCCCGGTCCATATCCCCACCTGATCGCCTGAAAAAACCCGAGCCAACGACAATGATTGTCTGCCACTGCACCAACATCTCTGATCATGATATCCGCGCCGCCATTGACTGGATGCGTACGGCGGATCCACAGGCCATTATCACTCCCGGCAAAATCTACCATGCCCTTGGAAAGTCGACGGATTGTGGCGGGTGCATGCCTCTTTTCCTAGACACAATGCGGGCAAGCGATAATCTGGAAGTCCCAATGCAACTGCGTGCCTTACGCGCAGCAGTAACTCAGGAGAAAGCAGATGAAGGGCGATCCAAAAGTCATCGAATATCTCAACAAATCTCTGCGGCATGAGCTGACCGCAGTCAGTCAGTACTGGTTGCATTACCGGCTACAAGATGATTGGGGCCTTGGCCATATGGCCAAGAAAAGCCGCGAGGAAAGCATCGAAGAGATGCAGCATGCGGACAAGCTGATTGAGCGGATCATCTTTTTGGAAGGTCATCCCAATCTTCAGAAACTGGACCCGCTGCGCATTGGGCAAACGCCCAAGGAAACACTGGAATGTGACCTTGCTGCCGAACTGGACGCGCGCGCGCTTTATGCCGAGGCACGCGATCACTGCCGCGAAGTGGGCGACTATGTCTCAATGTCGCTGTTCGAAGGATTGATAGCGGATGAAGAAGGTCATATCGACTTCCTCGAAACGCAGCTCGACCTGTACGAAAGGATCGGCGAAGCAAATTATGCGCACCTCAACGCGTCAAAAATGGACGAAGGCGAGTAGCCTTTTTACCCTGATGGTGGTCGCTTTTGCGGCCGCCCCTGCCCAGTCTGCGGATCTGAAGGATCTGCATCTGAACATCACCCCCCGAACCACGGATGAACGCGCCCGAATCGCCGTCGTCACAGCCCCACCGCAGGACTTCGGCGCGCCGCAGCCGTTTGAAGAGCTCGCTGCCGGAGCCGCGACTGTACGCGTGCGCAATAACGCAGATGCGTTTTCGCAGCCCTCTGACAATCTGAGTTTCGATCAGGAGCTAGACTTTAAAGTCGGCAATGGTTTGTTCAAAAAAATCTGGGTCTCCTCGCCTTCCTCCACGCTGGCCTCTGACGGGTTGGGGCCCCTGTTCAACGCGCGATCCTGCCAACGCTGCCATATCAAGGATGGACGCGGGCATACGCCGAACGGACCTGAAGACAAGGCGATTTCCATGTTCCTTCGGATCTCGATCCCCGGAGCGCCAGAAGATGGTCCTGCCGAGATCGAAGACTACATCGCAACCCTGCCGGATCCCAACTATGGCGGACAGATGCAGGACTTTGCGTTGGCAGGGCATCCGGCAGAATACCGACTGGATATCGCGTACAAGGAAATCCCTGTAGAGTTATCAGAGGGTGAAACCGCATCACTGCGCCACCCGACCTATGGAGCTGCAAATCTGGGCTATGGGCCGTTGCACCCCGATGCGATGCTGAGCCCTCGGGTCGCACCTCAGATGATCGGGCTAGGTCTGTTAGAGGCGATCCCGGTTCAAGATCTGTTGGCACAGGCTGATCCTGACGACATAGATGGCGATGGTATTTCAGGGCGCCCAAATATCGTCTGGTCCGTCGAATATGGGGCACCAATGATGGGTCGGTTCGGGCACAAGGCGGGAATGCCGACAATCATGGAACAATCGGCTGCGGCATTTGCCGGAGATATTGGAATTTCCAGCCCGCTTTATCCTGCCCCGCAAGGCGATTGCACCAAGTTGCAACTGAACTGCGTTGAAGCTCCACATGGCGACAGTGACGTACGCGGATTCGAGATTGATCAGCAAGGCATGGATCTGGTCGCCTTCTACAGCCGCAATCTGGGCGTGCCCGGTCGCCGGGATGTAAACAGCCCCGAAGTGCTGCGTGGGAAAGAAGTGTTCCACGCCACGGGCTGCGCGTCCTGCCATACACCGTCGCATGTCACCCATCGCATGGAAGACCGGCCCGAGCACAGTTTTCAGCTGATCTGGCCCTATACCGACCTGCTGCTGCATGACATGGGCGACGGTCTGGCAGACAACCGACCCGAGGCCCGTGCAACGGGTCGCGAATGGCGCACGCCGCCTTTGTGGGGCATTGGTCTGACCCAGCGCGTATCGGGCCACACACAATTCCTGCATGACGGACGGGCGCGTAATCTGCTAGAGGCGATCTTGTGGCATGGCGGTGAGGCACAGGCTGCGCGCGACACCGTTGTTTCGATGCCCAAGTCAGACCGCGATGCCTTGATCCGTTTTCTGGAAAGCCTTTGACCCATGCGTTATCTGCCCCTCATCGCTGCTTTGATCATACCCGTCGCTGCACAGGCGCAGGATCGCGCGCCAATCCTGATGGATGTGACCGAAACGCATATCCTGCCCCGCTTCGACAAGTTACCCGAGACAACCGGCGCACTCGTCAGTGCCGCCTTGGTAGATTGCACCCCGACCTCGCCCGCCTTGCGTGCCGCATATGATGACGCCTTTGACAGCTGGATTTCCGCCAGCCATCTGAGATTTGGCCCAACCGAGGTCGATGACCGCGCATTTGCGCTGGCTTTCTGGCCTGATACGAAAGGGTTCACCGCGAAGGCGTTGTCACAGCATATCGCGACCGAGGATGAAGCAGTGCAAAGCCCCGAAGCTTATTCCGAGACGTCCATCGCGGGGCGCGGGTTCTTTGCGTTGGAGCGGATGTTGTACGATCCCAAGTTTGCCGTTCAGGGCAGTGCAGAATACCGCTGCGATCTTATTCAGGCGATCACGGCGGACATAGACGCCAACGCCCAAGCCATAACAGAAGGCTGGCAAAGCTACGCGCCCAGCCTGACCCAGCCCGGAGACAACAGCCCGTATCGGACACAGGACGAAGCCTTGCAAGAGCTGTTCAAAGCCCTGTCTGCAGGGCTTGAGTTTACTGCCGATACACGACTGGGCCGCCCCTTGGGCACATTCGACCGGCCGCGTCCCAACCGGGCCGAAGCCCGCCGATCCGAGCGCTCCTTGCGTCACGTGGAACTTTCGCTGAATGCCCTGCGCGATCTGGCGGCGCGTTTGTCCTTCGATTATCCCGAAATCGCAGCCGATCTGGACGCCGCCTTTGCGCGCGCAATCGAGAACGCCCAATCCATTGACGATCCCGCGCTGGCCGGTGTCGCTGACCCACAGGCCCGGTTTCGCATCGAGGCCCTGCAACAATCCATTCGGGATATCCGCGGTATTGCCTCCACCGAACTGGGTCCAACTCTTGGGATCAGCGCAGGTTTCAATTCGCTGGACGGGGATTGATCTGTGCCCTCACGACGCCATTTTCTGGCCGGCCTGGCCGCGACAACCCTGTCTCCGATCCAGGGATGGGCGAGTGTCGGTGCTCCTGACTTTCTGGCCGCAGGGCTTTTTCCCGATGGCTCGTACCGGTTGGCGGGTTTGGATGAACAAGGCGAAACCCTGTTTACTGTGCCCCTGCCCGCTCGCGGACACGCAGCCGCAGCGCACCCGTTCAAGGCGCAGGCTGTCGCCTTTGCCCGCCGCCCCGGAACATTTGCCATAGTCGTTGACTGCGCCACCGGCGCGCAGATGGCACAGCTTACCGCCCCAGAAGGTCGCCATTTCTATGGCCACGGCACCTTCTCGGCGGACGGCACGGTTTTTTTCGCGACCGAGAATGACTATGAGGCCGGGGCAGGCCGCATCAGCATCTGGGATGCGGAAAGCTATGAACGTATAGGTGAATTCTCCTCTGGCGGCATCGGTCCGCACGACATACGTTTGATGCCCGATGGGCAAACTCTTGTGATCGCCAATGGTGGGATCGAAACACATCCCGAAACCGGGCGTACAAAGCTGAACCTGCCGGTAATGGCCCCTAACCTGACCTATCTCAGCCTGTCCGGCACTGTTTTGGATCAGGTTTCGCTGCCTCAAAATTTACACAAGAACTCGATCCGGCATCTGGCCGTTCGGCAAGACGGGCTGGTAGGTTTTGCGATGCAGTGGCAAGGCAGCAGCGCCGAGCATCCGCCCCTGCTGGGCCTGCACCGTCGGGGTGAAAATCCTCGTCTGCTGACGGCCCCCGACAAGGATCAAAGCGCGCTGCAAGGCTATGCGGGCAGCATCGCCTTTGCATCCGATGGTGCGACCATTGCCATCACTTGCCCGCGCGGCAACACATTGCATCAGTTCGACACAGCCAGAGGGGCCTTGACGAACGCCTTTGCGTTAGAGGATGTGTGCGGCTTGGGCGCAAGCACAGACGGGTTGGTCTTTACCACCGGAACTGGCCTGTTTGGCGTATTGAACGATACTTCGCCTGCGATCCGCGCCCATAAGAAGTGCCAGTGGGACAATCATTTGATCCCGATCCGCCGCATCGCGTAAAACTCGGTTTTCACTGTCACATAGTTTACACTTGGAAGAATCAAACTGCTGCCGTATTGGCGGGCGCGAAACTGGCACCCCTACGTTAAGGACCGACTTGATTGAAACAGACGCCCGACGCACCGCATTCTATCTACGGGGTTGAGAAATGGGGCAAAGGCCTCATTGAGGTGACGAAACAGGGCGAGATCGGTCTGCGCAATCCAATGGCGCCCGAGGCTGAAGCAATCAGCCTGCCGGGCATCCTGAGCGATCTGGATGACCGGGGCATCAAAGCACCGATGGTTCTGCGGGTAACTTCTTATCTGGAAAATGAAATCGCGCATCTGAACGAAAGTTTCCACGATGCCATCGCACGCGTGGGGTACACGGGTTCCTATCGCGGTGTCTTCCCGATCAAGGTAAACCAGCAGGCGCAGGTGGTCGACCGGATCGTCGAGTTCGGTAAGAAGTACAACTATGGCCTCGAGGCCGGGTCCAAGCCTGAACTGGTGGTAGCCCTTGCGCATCGACTGGCGTCTGAGGCGCTGATCGTCTGCAACGGTGTCAAGGATGCCGAGTTCATCCAGCTGGCGATCCTGTCTCGTAAGATTGGTTTCAACACAGTCATCGTTTTGGAAAGCCCGAAAGAGGCAGACACGGTGATCAAGGTCTACAACGAACTGGGTATCGAACCCCTGATCGGTGTCCGGGTCAAACTGACTAACCAGATCAGCGGCAAATGGGAAGAAAGCTCGGGTGACCGGTCTGCCTTTGGCATGAATACGGATCAACTGGTCGCTACGGTGGACAAGCTAAAAGAAGCCGGGTTGTTGCACTGTTTGAAGCTGCAACACTCGCATCTGGGCAGCCAGGTGCAGGACGTCAACGATGTCCGCCGTGCTGTGGGCGAAGCCTGCCGATACTACACCGAGTTGACCCGTGAGGGCGTGCCCCTGACCCATCTCGACCTGGGCGGAGGTATGGGCGTGGACTACACCGGTGAGAAAAAGGCCGCCGAAAACTCGATCAACTACACGGTCGAAGAATACTGCGCAAACGTCGTCGAAACCGTGGCCTACGCGATGGATGAGGCCGAGATTGCCCACCCCACGCTGGTCACCGAAAGCGGGCGTGCGGTTGTTGCGACGTCCTCGATGCTTGTGTTCAACGTGCTCGAAAGCACCCTCTACGACGCGCCCAACGGCCCCGAGGTCGAAGCGGACGATCACCATCTGGTCTCAGACCTCGCCGCCGTGCATGGCTATTTGTCCAGCGATCGCCTGCAGGAGTGTTGGAACGACGCCACCTTCTACCGCAACGAATTGCGCGCCCTGTTTCGCCGCGGCTATGTCGACCTGCGGCAGATGGCGCGTGCCGAACGTATCTACCTGTCGCTGATGGCCCGCCTCAAGGCGCTGGCCGCTTCTGACGAACTGGACACGGATGTGGACGAGCAGCTTGAGAAAGTCGCCGATATCTACCACTGCAACTTCTCGCTCTTCCAATCCCTTCCAGACGTCTGGGCCATCGACCAACTCCATCCCATCGTACCGCTTCAGGGCCTGAACCAGACACCCGACCGCCGCGCAGTCCTGTCCGACATTACTTGTGACAGCGACGGCAAGATCGACCGCTTCATCCTGGCCGACGGCGTCTCACCCAGCCTGCCGGTGCATTCGCTGCCTGAAGACGACGAATATTTCATGGGAGTTTTCTTCGTCGGCGCCTACCAGGAAACACTGGGCGATCTGCACAACTTGTTCGGCGACACCAACGTCGTCACCATCGACCTGCGCGCCGATGGCGGCTTTGACCTGCTGCACGAACAAGAGGGCGACACCATCAGCCAGGTCCTGTCTTATGTCGAATTCGACCCGACCGATTGCGTCGCCGCGTTCCGCAAAATGGTGGACGAGGCAATCTCGACCGGTACTCTGAAAGCCAAAGACCGCAAAACCCTGATGAGCGCCTATCGCGACTCGATCAACGGCTACACGTATTACGAATAACCCCCTATGAGAGGAGATCACCCCCATGGGTTCACTTAGTGGCAAAACACTGGTTGTTGGCGCAGGCGGCGTATCCCACGCAGCAGTGCACAAGATGGCGATGAACTCGGACATCTTCACCGAAATCACTCTGGCCAGCCGCACGAAATCGAAATGCGACGCCATCGCAAAAGCAGTGAAAGAGCGTGTGGGCGTTGATATCGCAACCGCTGAACTGGACGCCTACAAAGTCGAAGACACGGTCAAACTGATCAAGGACACCGGCGCGGAAATCCTCGTGAACCTCGCCCTGCCCTATCAGGATCTGGTGCTGATGGACGCGTGTCTTGAGGCTGGCATCCACTACCTCGACACCGCGAACTACGAGCCCGAGGATGAGGCCAAGTTCGAATACCACTGGCAATGGGCCTATCAGGAACGCTTCAAAGAGGCTGGCCTGACCGCCATCCTCGGTTCAGGCTTTGATCCGGGCGTGACCAGCGTGTTTGCCAAATGGCTCAAGAAACACAAACTGGACACAATCCGCCAGATTGACGTGCTGGATGCCAATGGCGGATCGAACGATCAGGAATTCGCCACCAACTTCAACCCAGAGATTAACCTGCGTGAAGTATTGGCCGAGGTCCGCCACTGGGAAGGTGGCGAGTGGAAACACTCCCCCGCCATGACTCACAAGGTCGAGTTTGACTTCCCCGCCATCGGCCCCAAAAACATGTACCTGATGTATCACGAGGAACTGGAATCGTTGTCGACCCACTTCCCCGAGATCGAGCGCGCCCGCTTCTGGATGACCTTTGGCGACGCCTACATTACCCACGCAAAAGTGCTGGAAAACGTCGGCATGACCCGCATCGACCCGGTGATGCATGACGGCAAGGAAATCATTCCGATCCAGTTCCTGAAAACCCTGCTGCCCGATCCCGGCGATCTGGGCGCCGAGACCAAAGGCAAAGCCTGCATTGGCGACATCGCCACGGGACAAGCCAAGGATGGCTCGGGCGAAAAGACCTACTACATCTACAACATCTGCGACCACGAGGAATGCTATGCCGAAGTCGGCTCCCAAGCTGTCAGCTACACCACCGGCGTCCCTGCGATGATCGGCGCGGCGCAGGTGCTGAAAGGCAATTGGTCCGAGCCGGGTGTTTGGAACATGGAACAGCTGGACCCGGATGATTTCATGGACATGCTGAACACCCACGGTCTGCCATGGCAGGTCCACGAACTCGACGGCCCGGTCGAGTTTTAACTTCATCTTTTCCTAAATACTCCGGGGGTCCGGGGGCAGCGCCCCCGGCCTCTCCACAACACGGAGACGCCGGTTATGTCCGACATGATGACCACACAAGCCGGAGACGCCGGCGCGTTCCGCAAATTCGACCTCACCCGCGTCCCCACGCCCTGCTTTGTGGTCGACGAAAAAGCCGTCGAGCGCAACCTGACCATCCTCTCCGACATTGGCAAGCAATCTGGCGCGCATGTCCTTAGCGCGCTCAAGGCGTTTTCGATGTTCTCGCTGGCCCCACTGGTGCGCCAGCACCTCGGCGGCACCTGCGCGTCCGGCATCTATGAGGCCCGTCTGGGCCGCGAAGAATACGGTGGCGAGGTCGCAACCTTCTGCGCCGGGTACAAGGACAGCGATATCGACGAAATCCTGTCACTGTCCGACCACATCATCTTCAACTCTCCGGCTCAGAAAGATCGGTTCCTCTCCAAGGCGCAGGCTGCGGGCGTTCAAGTCGGTCTGCGGATCAACCCGGAACACTCCGAAGGCGAGATTCCAAAATACGATCCCTGCGCCCCATGTTCACGTCTTGGCACACCGGTCAGCCAACTAACCGCCGAAACCATGACCGGTGTGGGTGGGCTGCACATGCACACCCTCTGCGAACAGGGATTTGGGCCACTGCAACGAACGTGGGAGGCCGTTGAACCCAAACTCAAACCCTTTCTGGGTCAGCTCAAATGGCTCAACTTCGGTGGCGGTCATCACATCACGCGTGACGACTATGACCGAGAGGGTCTGGTGAAATTCATCAAGGACATTCGCAAGACCTACGATGTGGATGTCTATCTTGAACCTGGCGAGGCCGTCGCGCTGGATGCCGGTATTCTGGTCGGAGAAATCCTCGACCTTCCGACAAACGGCATGAACCTTGCGATCACCGATATCTCGGCCACCTGCCACATGCCCGATGTGATCGAAGCGCCCTATCGCCCCGCCCTGATGGACGAGGCCGAGGCAGGTCATACCTACCGGCTGGGTGGTCCGTCTTGTCTGGCCGGTGACGTGATCGGGGACTACACATGGGACAAACCGCTGGAAATCGGCCAGCGGTTCGCTTTTCTCGATCAGGCCCATTATTCCATGGTCAAGACCAATACTTTCAACGGTGTTCCCCTGCCCACCATCGCCCTGTGGAACAGCGAAAAGGACGAACTGAAAATCATCAAGCAGTTCGGCTATGACGACTTTAAGGACCGCCTCTCATGAGCATTTTCCTCGACAGTGAACTGACCGAAGCCGAGCGCACCGAAGATGCCCGATTTCGCGTTATACCGGTGCCGCTGGAACGCACTGTGTCCTACGGCTCGGGTACTGCCAAAGGCCCCGAAGCGATCATCGAGGCCAGCAACGAGTTGGAACGCATCACTGGCCATGCCGAACCTTGTGTCGAGGGCATCTTCACCGAAGAACCACTGAACTGCGACGGCCCCCTGCCCGATGTCATGGAACGCCTCGCCCAGTGCACCGAAGCTGCTGTTCGTGCGGGCAAAGTGCCTGTGACCTTGGGTGGAGAGCATTCGCTCAGCTACGGCGCAGTCATGGGTGTAGCGCGCGCTTTGGGTCAGCCAATCGGAATCGTCCAGATCGACGCCCACGCCGACCTGCGCAACGCCTATCAGGGTGAAAGGCACTCCCACGCCTCAGTCATGCACCTGCTGGCCGAAGAAGGCGTCCGGCTGGCTCAGTTCGGCGTCCGTGCCTTTTCCACCGAAGAGGCCAAGAGCCGTCTGAAGAACCACGTCTTTCACGTGGATGCCGAGGAACTGGTCACCGGAAACATCCACGCCGTCGACCTGCCCGAGGATTTCCCCGAACTGGTTTATGTCAGCTTTGACGTCGACGGCCTTGACCCGTCCCAGATGCCCGCGACAGGAACGCCCGTGCCTGGAGGTTTGGGGTACTACCAAGCCTTGCGCCTGGTCGAACACGCTTTGAAAGGCCGCAGATGCGTGGGCTTCGACGTGGTCGAACTGGCCCCGGACGGCAATGCCGCCTGGGACTTTACCGCCGCGCAGATCGTCTATCGCCTGATGGCTGCCTGTTAACCCTCGGACGTTTCGTTCAACTCCATATGCCCTTCGCCTTTGTTCAGGACACGGCGCAGCATGGGCTCGAAAAACTCCAGCGGTTTGGTCGGATAATCCGGGTCGAACGCTTTCTGATCGTATTCGTGACAGAAATAGCGGCAGTCCTCCCAATAGGGGCTGTCGCGGTATTTATCGCGCGCGTTGCGATCACCGCCAAGGTGGTGGTTGTAGTAATACCCCTGAAACACGCAGTGATGTTTGAGAATCCAGTAGGTCCGCTCGCTGACATAGGGCTTCATCATCGCTGCTGACAGCTCACCATGGTTGTAGGGCGACAGAATATCGCCGGTGTCATGGATCAGGGCCGCGACCACCACTTCTTCATCTGCTCCGTCTTCATACGCGCGCGTCGCGGCCTGCAGGCTGTGTTGATAGCGGTTCACGGGATAGGGTGTCCATTCCTCATCCAACGACCGAATAGCGTCTAGGATGCGGTCAGGCAAAGCGGCATTATAGGCCTCTTCATACTCCATAACGGCGTCCCAGTCGGCCTTGGTCGCCTCTTCAAAACTGGTCCAGGTGGGTTTGTGGCTTTTGTCCAGCATGGCTGATCCTCCGACGTGTTTCCTGACCTAACAAATACCGCAGCTTTGCTGTTCAAAAAAATGAATTGATTTTATCGCTTTGATGAAAAAATACTTTCAATATGCAAACCAAAGCTCTTGAGACATTTCTCTGTGTTGCCGAAACCGGTGGTTTCCACGCGGCGGCCCGTAAGTTGAACGTCACTCAGACAGCTGTCAGCGCGCGCATTCGCCTGATCGAAGAAGAAACCGGCAGGCCGTTGTTCACACGGGGTGCCGGGGGTACGGCTCTGACTGAATTCGGCCGGCAATTCAAACCTTATGCGGAACAGATGCTCTCTTTGTGGGCCTTTGCTTCGCACGATTTACCGATGCAGGCCCAGAGCCGCCCGGCGCTGCGCTTGGGGGGGCAACTCAGCATTTGGGACCCATTGCTGGTGGACCTCGCAGTGCGCTTTGAACAGCGTTTTGACAAACTGTTGTTGACGCTGAACTACGATCACGATCTCGACATGGTCGAAGCGGTGGCAACTCATGTGTTAGATGCAACCGTCACCCATGAAAAACCTACGGACCGGCGTGTCACATGGCGCGAATTGGAGCCTGAGGTTTTGTCATTGGTACAAACGCCGAAGAAAGACAACGCCGACGATGACCTGGTTTTCGTCAACCTTGAGCTGGGCGAGGTTTATCAGGATCACGTGAGATCCGCCGCACGACGAGCGTCCGGGCAAACGCTGTTTCTGGGCAATTGCATGATGGCGCTGCGATATGTCCTGAAGCGTGGGGGATGTGGCTATTTCCCTGACTACGTCATTTCGGACCACCTCATCTCAGGCGAACTGGAACTAGTCAAAAACAGCGTCGCCTTGCCATTGCCGATGTATCTGGTTACGCGCAGTGAACAGCCCGAGTTTGACGAACTTCGCAGTTGTCTGGCGGATCTGCGCGCCTAAGCGGGTGTCGACATCACTTTGTCTGAACGCGCTTGCTTGCGCAGAATAGGACGCCCCGCAATCAGCAGGAAGACGCCCGAAATCAACACCCCCATTATGGCGGGCAGATAGAGCAGAATCCAAAGCTTGGGATCATCTATGACGACCGGTGAAACAAAACCGCGAACACCTTCAAGCAGCACCAGAATGGTGAACGCACCCAGGATTTGCGGCCAAAGCCCGAACCGGGAAAAACTGCCCAGCATCAGTGTTGAATACCCAGCCAAGGCAACGGCGACACAGATAGCAATCCAGGAAAACCGCTGGTGCAGTTCTTCGACCAACTTGCCTTCGCTATACCCTTCGGCGGCGGAAATCTCAGCCCGGTTTTGGATAAGCTCATGCGTTGGAATGGCTTCCAGGCTGCGTTGGGCCATCGGGCTGGAGTTGGTTAACTCTGATATGTCATAAGACGCATCCTGAAACAGGGTCGAAGACAACCGCCTCCCCTCTTTGGTCAGGCGCAGTGCTATGCCGTCGACCATAACAAGATGAATGCCCGTGTCATTGTTGACCAGATAAGCTGTGGCACTGGAATAGCTGACGGCGTTTTCCGGGTCACGTCGGTCCGAAACGAATACCTCATGCAGTGTACCGTCCAGATCAATCTGACCGATATATACGGTGACACCTTCAGCGGGGTGCAGAAATTCGCCTTCGTTCAACAGCTGGGCCGTCACATCCCCCGCGACTTCGGCCTGTCGGATTTCCAACTGCTCGACCGAGGCAGGACGCAGGAAAACACTGATGGCCGCCATCATAAGCCCGGTAATCGCCCCAAACAGCACAACGGCACGCGCCAACCTGCGTGGGCTGGAGCCTGTGGCAAGCATTACCGCCAATTCACTTTCGCGGCTAAGACGGTTGGTGGCGTAAACGGCAGCGGCGAACACTGCCATGGGCATGACCGTGCGGATCAGAGTTGGCAACGTCAGTGCGGTAAATTCGAGAAAGACCATTGCCGATTGCCCACCGCTGATCACACGGTCGAACAGGCTGACAGAGCGGGTGATCCAGAATACGCCCACCAGCACAAGGGTGAAAAAGCCGAACAGTATCAGCAATTGCCGCAGGAAATATCCGTCAAAACGCGACATGGGCCCTCGTGCATGTGTTTGTGTAATTGCAGCGGACACTAGGGCATTCCGTCGGCAGAGGGAACAGGGATCGGCAGCCTGCATCGCGGGATACGCGTGTTGCAATTTACTGTCAGCGACAACTGTCCTTCTTTTGGAAAGGCGAGGAATTTTGAAAAAATGACACTTCGTGGCAGATTTCACAGATTACTTGGAATGGAGTTTGAAGCATGGCCCTGTTTTTTTCCCGCCGTACATACAATGCACAAAAGAAGAAATTCACCTTAAAGCCTGCCGCAAAGACCAGATACGTACACATCACCCAACAAAGCCCGGGGGGTAAAATTCGCAAAGGCAGCATCATCAAAAAAGCCAAATGGCTGGATCTGGTCCGCCAGGAAGGCGGAGACACTGACGTCCTGATCTATGTCCACGGGTTCAATACAAGCCAGAAGAGTATGCTGGACCGGCTGGCAAAAATTGAAAGCAATCTCAGGGCCGACGGGTATAAGGGGGCGGTCGTCGCCTTTGACTGGCCCAGCGACGGATCGGTTCACGCCTACGACTCGGATCGTAACGATGCCAAGGCTGTAGCCCCACATCTGGTCGGGGACGGGATTTTGCCGCTACTGGGAATGTCTCCTCGCCCTAAAGTACACCTCATCGCGCATTCCATGGGGGCTTTGGTTGTCCTGCGCGCATTCTCGGACTTCGGGGATGCCGCCGGACCGGGAAACAAGGTCTGGTCGGCGGATCAGGTCGTGTTCGCGTCTGGTGATGTCGATGAAAAGTGGTTAGAAAAAGGCGCCTGGGGTGATCTGGTTCTGAAGAAGCGCAGCAAGCGGTTCACCAACTATTACAGCGGCAAAGACCAGGTTCTGGCCCTGGCCGGGGGGATTGTACATGGCGGGCGTCAGCGGGCGGGGCGCATCGGGATGCCCAAACTGACCTCGAAAGGTCATTGGGATGTTTTTTGCGACCATCAATATTTGCGAGAGGTTCCCAAAGGTCAACGCAAGTTGATGAAATCTCATCGCTGGTGGTTCGACAGCAACGGGTTTTATAAGGACCTCGCCCTGACGATCGACGGTCATCCGGCAAAAACGATGCCAACCCGGCAAAAGACCAATATCGGAGATCAGGCATTGGTGGTCTGATCACTCGGTTGCCCAACCTCTCTTTGGGGCTGAAGCGCTGTCGCAAAGTTAACTGGAGATGAACGACATATTTGCTGCGCGTTCACATGGCCACTGCATAATGTTCTATGCGGAGGTGGCCAATTCGCTTGCCACGTCCTTTTGCGAAACGGTTTTGACTGCTAGCGGAGCATTGACGCCCATGCATAAACCTTCAACACCAGAAGCTGCGGCACTACACGCCCATATATTGAAGAAGAGCGACGCGGAATACGATATCGCAATGTGGGCCGCGTGTGCCTTGGCGGCACTTCATATGAAAAGAACTGATTTGTTTCAGGATTATCGGCAACTTTGGGCTCAGAAACTGGGGGCCGTGTCCCAGCCCGAGAAATCGGATTGACTTCAAACTCTGCGGAAAAGTTCTGAAACTCGCCCCAGACCGCCGACGGTGTCTATACTTAGGTCACGTGCACAGAACTCGCGTGGGCTGCATACACACCCCGGTCAGGTTCTCGCTTGGAATAAAAATGGCAGGGGCAGCAGGGTTCGAACCCGCGACCTACGGTTTTGGAGACCGTCGCTCTACCAACTGAGCTATACCCCTGTGGTGAGCACCCAGATATGCCAGCCGCGCGGCGGACTCAAGAGGCTTTTTCAGATTCCACACCACTATCTGATCCGACAAACAAGTTGCGCAAAATGTGCAGTGCGCTAAGACAAGGTCCGGTCAGCAAAAGGAAGCCCGTGTGAACCTCCGCAAGAAGATCGCAGACAGCGAAGTTGTGCTGAACTGGGTGGCACGACGGATCGCCAGCTATATTAGATGGGTTAACCGCAACACGCGCTGGCAACGCATCGGGTATGAAGAACTGGACCAACTGGCTGAACAGGGCGAGCCGGTCATTGTTGTCCTGTGGCACCAGCGGTTGGCGCAGTCCCCGTATTTCTTTCCACTGGACAAAGGCAGGATCTGTTCGATCACGTCCGCAGCCCGCGCCGGCAGCATGGTGGGCCGGGTGCAGGAACAGTTCGGTATGGACACAATCGCCATGTCCAGCCACAAGCGGCACGTGGCCCTGTCGCGTGAAGTGCTTGGTAAGATGAAGCAGGGTATTTCCATCGGCATTGCTGCGGATGGGCCGCGCGGGCCTGAACGAGTGCTGTCGACTGTACCTCTGGTCTGGGCGCGTACATCGGGCAAACGGGTATTTGGCATCACCTTTTCTGCGAAACACGGGCGCGAGGCCGGTACATGGGACCGCCTGCTGATGCCACGCCCCTGGCGCAACGAAGGGGTATTTTTGTGCCGCGAATGGACCGAAACGGTGCCACGCAAAGCCAGTGAAGAAGAGTTTGAGGCCCTGCGCCTGAGCCTTGAGCAGCACATGAATGACATCACGGCAGAAGCCGACCGAATGGTGGGGCGTGAGCCTTGGTCGCCTGATGTCTAACCGCCCCTAAGGCGTTGCATCAGATAGACTTCGCTGCCCTCGGGGATTGGTTCCGTAAGCCCGGTGGCAATGACGCGCCCGTCAATCGCGATAGAGACCCCCGCATCGATGGGGGCTTGCAATTGCGGGTGGGCCTGAACCAACGCCCGCAAAAGTTCGCCGGTGGTTTTGGCCTCGACCTCCACCACCTGTTGGCCCCCGGTCAATGACCGGAGGCCGGACCAAAGGTGGACCTCAACCATTGTCCTTGAGCGCAGCCAGAATGCGCGGTGGTGACATGGGCAGTTGCTTCAACCGCACGCCAGCCGCGTTGGACACAGCGTTCGCAATAGCAGCCAATGGCGGCACGATGCCTGTCTCACCCACGCCGCGCACACCAAACGGGTGGCCGGGGTTGGGCACTTCGACAATCACCGTGTCAATCATCGGCAGGTCGCTGGCAACGGGAATGCGATAGTCGAGGAAGATCGAGTTCTGCAAGCGCCCGTCCTCGCCATAAATGTATTCCTCGTTCAGCGCCCAACCGATGCCTTGTGCGGCTCCACCCTGGAATTGACCCTCAACATAGGTCGGGTGGATCGCTTTACCGGCGTCCTGAATGACCGTGTAACGGGTGATAGAGGTCTTGCCGGTTTCAGGATCGACTTCGGCATCGACAATATGAGTGCCAAAAGACACGCCCGCACCTTCCGGGGTGGCTTCAAAGTGACCCGAGATCGGGCCGCCGGTTGACCCCATACCCGCAGTGATGTCGGCCAGCGGCATCGGATCGAAATCGCCTGCATTGGGGCCTGAAGGCACCGCGCAACCGTCTTCCCATTTCACCGCATCAACCGGGATGCCCCACTTGGCCGCCGCGCGTTCGCATAGTTTCTCGACCGCATGTTTTGCGGCTTTGATCGTGGCCAGACCCGAGGCATAGGTCACGCGCGAGCCGTGGCTCACGTCGTTGTAACCCAGTGTCGCGGTGTCGGCGACGGTGACACGGATGTTCTCATAGGCAATGCCCAGAACCTCGGCCGCCATCAGCGCCATCGACGCGCGCGACCCGCCAATGTCAGGCGTTCCGACCATCAGCTGGGCCGAGCCATCCTCAGACAGGGCCAAAGATACGCTGGTCTCACCACCATGGTTGAACCAGAACCCGCAGGAAATCCCCCGCCCCTGCCCCGGTTTCAGCGGTGCTGCGTAATGCGGATGCGCCTTGGCAGCCTCAAGCGTTTCCACCAGACCGATGCGTTCATAGGTCGGGCCATAGCTGGCCTTAGTCCCTTCATGGGCGGCGTTTTTCAGGCGCACGTCGACGGGGTCGAGACCCAGCTTGTTGCACAGCTCATCGATGACCGATTCAACCGCAAACGCCCCCATCGGCGCACCCGGTGCCCGGTAGGCCGCCTGCTTGGGCCGGTTCGACATCACGTCATAGCCAATTTGCTTGACGTTGGTCAGGTTATAAGGCGCAAAGGCGCACATGGCGGTCATGTCGCCCGGTGCGCCGGGGAACGCCCCACCCTGCAGGCGGAACACGCCTTGTGCTGCCGAAATCGTACCGTCCTTCTTCATCCCGATCTTTACGTCCATCGATGCGGAAGACGTCGGACCGGTTGCTCGGAATACCTCGGATCGCGTCATGACGATCTTAACCGGACGATTGGCCTTGCGGCTCAGCGCCAGTGCAACAGGTTCAATGAAAACTGTGGTTTTGCCACCAAACCCCCCGCCAATTTCAGACGCGGTGACACGCAGTTGCGAGGTTTCGATGCCCAGCAACGCGGCACAGGTTTTCTGCGCAATCCAGTGGCCTTGCGTTGTGCACCACAGTTCGCCCTTGCCGTCATTACCCAACATGCCCAGACAGGCGTGCGGTTCGATATAACCCTGGTGGGTCGCCTCGGTCACAAAGCTGTCTTCGATCACCAGATCGGCCTCGGCAAATCCGGCCTCGACATCGCCGTGACCGCTTTCATGGTAGCGGACCACGTTGGGGTGCATCCCTTCGGGTACGGAATAGTCTGCCGCGCCTTCGCGGATGATAGGTGCGTCCGAAGCCATTGCCTTGTCCACGTCGGTGACATGGGGCAGTACTTCGTATTCGACCTCGATCAGCTTGAGCGCATCACGGGCCGCCAGCGCAGATGTCGCCGCCACGGCAGCTACCGCGTGACCGTCATAAAGCGCCTTCTCACCAGCCATGACGTTTTCCAGAACATTCCAGAACTCGCCTTCCAGCCCCGGCTTGAAGGGCACGTCCGCAAAATCCGCACGGGTCACAACGGCTTTGACATCCTTATGAGCCTCGGCCTTTGACGTATCGATCTTCACAATCCGTGCATGGGCGTGAGGAGAGCGCAGAACAGCGCCGTGCAACATTCCAGGTGCCGAAATATCCGCGCCGAACTTGGCACGGCCTGTAACCTTGTCCAGACCGTCAGGGCGGTTTGGGCGAGTGCCCACAAATGTGAAACCTGATTTACGATCGTCCAGAGCCATTACGACGCCTCCCGCATCTCAGCCGCCGTATCCATCACGGCGCGAATGATCTTGTCATACCCGGTGCAGCGGCACAGGTTGCCTGCCAGCCAATACCGGGTTTCCTCTTCGGTCGGGTTCGGGTTTTTCTCCAGCAGCGACTTGGCCGCCACCAGAATACCCGGAGTACAGATACCACACTGCAAAGCAGCGTATTCGATCATCTTCTTTTGCAGCGGATGCAGAACGTCGCCGTCTGCAATGCCTTCGACGGTTTCGATTTGCCTACCCTCGGCCTCGACGCCCAGCATCAGGCAAGAACAGACCAGACGGCCATCAACGGTGACGGAACACGCACCGCAATCCCCGGTGCCGCAGCCCTCTTTCGCGCCGGTCAGGTTCAGCTTGTCGCGCAGACAATCCAGCAAAGTTTCGCGCGGGTCACAAAGGTATTCAACCGTGTCCCCGTTCACGGTAGTGGATACGTGGAGCTTGCTCATGCGTTTTCTCCCTTTGCGCGGGTATAGGCGATTTTC
The DNA here is from genome assembly GCF_013112245.1 of Ruegeria sp. HKCCD4315. NCBI lineage: Bacteria > Pseudomonadati > Pseudomonadota > Alphaproteobacteria > Rhodobacterales > Roseobacteraceae > Ruegeria > Ruegeria sp. HKCCD4315. The sequence continues at coordinate 2,687,395 of NZ_WVRN01000001.1, forward strand.
GCGGCGCGCTTGGCCAGAACGCCAGCCACCTCGGTTCGGAATGCGATCGTGCCGCGTTTGTCGTCGATCGGATTGCAGGCGGCAGAGGCAGCAGCAGCCAGCGCATCCAGCGCGGCATCGTCCAGCGTGCTGCCGATCAGGGCTTTCGCGCAATCTTCCACCAGCAGAACCGTGGGGGCAACCGCCCCCAAAGACACCCGAGCTTCGACGATGGTGTCTCCGTCCAGACGCAAGCTTACGCCGACGCCAACAACGGCGATGTCCATTTCCGTACGCGGGATGAATCGAAGATAGGCATCACCTGCGCTGTCGCCCCGAGCAGGAATATGGACGGCCGAGATGACCTCGCCCTTCGTCAGTGCGGTTTTGCCAGGGCCAGTGGGGATATCCTCGACTGCAACCTCACGGGTGCCATCCGGGCCGGTGACCGTGACCGTCACACCCGCTGCAACCATCGCTGGCACGGAATCAGCCGCCGGAGACCCGTTGCACAAATTGCCGGTCAAAGTTGCGCGCCCCTGCACCTGGGTGGATCCGATCAGGTCCATCGCCTCAACCACGCCGGGCCAATCTTTGCCCAGATCAGGATGCTCGCTCATCTCGGCACCGGTTGCGGCCACACCAAGCGTCCAGCTGCCATCGGCATTGCGGGTGATGTCGTGTACACCGTTGATTTTCTTGATGTCGATCAGCGTATCGGGTGTCACCAGTTCCGAGCGTAACTGCACCAAAACATCGGTGCCACCCGCCAGAAACCGTGTAATACCCGTCGCATTTGAAGCCAGAGCCGAAGCTTCGGCAAAGCTGGCGGGGCTGTGATAATCCATGAAGCTACCTCGTACCTGTTGATCAGGGATATCTGGGTTCGGGGCGACGTTAATTCACCCCTCGTCCGGCGTCCATGGGCCGAGCGACCAAAATTCAAATTCCAGATGTCGCTTTTAGGAAGGGTTCAGAGATCGATTTCAATCACGCCGTCGGGTTCCGCCGCTCGGCTTTGGCACAGGATCATCGCGCCTTCGCGCTGTTTCTTGGACAAAACGAAATCCCGATGCTCGACCTCACCTGAAACGACACCGCATTTGCACACGCCGCAGATGCCGTCAGCACATTTCACATCCACGTGAAACCCAGCTTCATTCAAGACCTGAGCGGCGTCCTTTTCTGCCGGCACGGACAGCGTTTTCCCCGAACGGGTAAGCTTGATTTCAAAAGGATGGTTTTCGTATTCGGGCGTTTCGGGAACCGAGAAATATTCCAAATGTCGCGTCTCTTCCGGGAAACCTTGGCGCTCAGCCGCTTGTATCACCCCGTCCATGTAGCGATCCGGTCCGCAGGTGTAGACATGCCATCCGTCCTGATAGCCAGACAGGATCGCATCCAAATCGGCGCGGGTATCTTCATCTGAGAAATGATAATGCACGCGATCTGCCCAGGGCATCGCGGCCAGATCATCCAGATACCCAGCCCCGCCCCGCGTGCCAGCCGAGTAATGCAACTCGAACTCTCGACCCAAGGCGTGCAGGCGATGGGCAAAGGCGATCATCGGAGTAATGCCGATACCACCGCCCATCAGGAAGGTCTTGGTTGCCGTTTCATCCAGTTCGAAATGGTTGATCGGTTTTGAAATGAAAACCTTGCGCCCCTCGTTGAAGATACGATGCAAAAGCACCGAACCACCGCGCCCTTTGTCTTCGCGCAATACACCGATCTGATAGGTCGACCTGTCTGACGGGTTGCCGGACATGGAGTATTGCCGCAAGAATTCCGGCGCGACCAATACGTCCAGATGTGCGCCCGCCGCCCATCCCGGCAGGGGCGCACCGTCCAGCGTTGAGAATTCATACTTCGTTACATCGGCGTTCATCTTATCGACCTTGGTCACGGCAACCCGCATCACCGGTGCGTCACCGGCGATCTGATAGCGGTGGATGACCGACATATCCCCGCTGGCCTTGCGGGACTTGTATTCATCGGCTGTCACCATGGCCTCGTAGGCCGCAATCCCGGCCTCGCGATCCATGGCAAAGGGATAGGGCCACGGGTGTGGGGCCAGATAGGCGGGATAGACGGCCAGCGTCTGATCTTCGTATTTCAGGTCCAGATCCGTTTGCAGATCACGCCGGTTCAACGGGTGCGTTGTGGGGCGATAGGAACCGTCCGGCTGCAGCTCAATATCCCACCACCATTTCTTGATGTCATTCAGACCGCCATTGCCGACCGCATCGTCCAGCTTGGCCAGTGCGGGCGCGGCAGAGGGGATGTTCATCGCGGCCCAGCGGAACGGCCGTTCCTTGAAGATGCCTTCAAGGTTCCAAGGGCAGGTCTTCATGCACCGCCCGCACATCGCCCCTCCTGGTGTTGTCACACGATAGGTGGCGCATTTCTGACTGTCGGATTTCCAGATTTCATAGCCGTTGAACATCAGCTTCGGCCCGGCCGTGATCGCGCCCGACGGACATTCCCGCGCGCACTTGTTGCAAGACTCGCAAAAGCTCTGCAGGCCGAAATCAATCGGTTTGTCGTGTTCCATCGGCATATTGGTGGTCACAGCCCCGGACTTCAGTCGCGGGCCGAGATAAGGGTTCAGGATCACTTCTCCGATCCGACTGACCTCACCCAGACCGGACAGCAACAGAAGCGGCGGCTGCAGCACCTCACCATCCATCACCGTATGCGCTTTGGCCTTGTAGCCAAGGTTGCGGATTTGCTGTGCAATCACGCCCCCAAGCAGGGAAAAGCGCAGATAGGCACGCATGGACTGAGCAACGCTGATCCAGTCGTCACCGCTGGCCCCTTCCATCGTTTCATAGCCCTGATCGATGATCATGCTGATCGCCTGATCATGGGGTGGTACGATTTCTTCGCCCGTCGCGTCGTGGGAATACCACGCCCATTTCGGGCAGCGGCTAAGGCCCACCGCATCGACCCCGAGGAAATAGGTCGCCGCTTTTATATTCGCCGCATTCCGAGCGGCATCCGTTGGCTTTGCAGCCTCAGCGCTTTCACCATCCTGTAACAACACAAAGGCCCCCAACGCGCGGCGTTGCGCGAAGCTGGGCGCGGCCTTGCGAACGTAGTACCCGCCTTTCGCAGCGTCCTGCAGCGACTTGCCCATATCCCCGAATTGCGCGCGAGCAAACATGTCAGCGCGTTTGGGTACACGGGCGACGTTTTCTTCGTCGATATACGTGGTCGGCGTCTCGACCCGTTTGAGTTTCTCGAACGGATGGGCTCCGTCCACATAGCGCCGTTTGGAATACGGATCACGGTTCAGGGCATTTTTGGCAAAGCCAGTTCCCAGCCACCATGCCGGCCCATGTGTGTGAAACCAGGGCTGTTGCGCCATGGGCTTGAGCGGTCGGTCATGGGCAATGGGCATCTCGGTCGTGACGGCAGCCAGACCAAATCGTGTCCCCAGCCACGGAGCAATCAATTCCCCGTCTTCGACCGAGGCCAGCCCGGCGGCCACGGCCAACTTGCCCAAATCAACTTCTGACGACATCACGCTGTGCGCCCGCGCGTCAAAACCCAGCAGACGGATATAGTTGGCGATGACCACGGCATTTTCGGTGGCCAGCAAACAGGCGCGATGATCCTGCGCATCTGTGATCCAGTCTGCGCCGGGTTCTGATGGGTCTGGGTCGCGATTGTATTCGTACAGAAACACGATGCTGTTCCGGTGGCTGTCGATCGGCTTGGGCGCAGCCTCCATACTGTCTTTCAGATCCGCCATGATGACGTCGATCCCCGAGGCCAGAGTCTTGGTCTGGCGTGTACGCAACGTATGGGCAAGCCGGTCAATATCCGGGTTGCGGCGCGGCTGCGCCAGCAAAGCAGCCGACGGCAAAGGCCCGCAGCCCATCATTGACGCATCGTTGAAATACCCAAACGCTTTCAGATGGTTGGCACGTTCCTGCGGGTCGGAAGGTATCTCTGACGCAACCGGGTTCACCAGCCCGTCGCGAATGGCGTCCATCATCGCCTGAAATTCGCCCATCGCGTTGACGATGCTGCCTGGATGTTCCGGTCGGTGAAAACTCAGTTCAGCCATCGAAGGAACAAGCGACAGGTCCGGCCCTTCGTCCGTCCGGGCCAAACGCTCCAGCGGGTAACGCCCCATGTGAACGGGCCGGTTTTTATCCGAGAAAAAGCGGATTCCCATTATGCGCCTCCTGTTGCTTACCATCTCCTATCCCGACATGGACAGCAAAACCATTCATGCATAATCATAAACGGTATGAGCAAAATCGATTTCACAGACCTCGACGGCAAAGTCCTGCGCACATTTTTGACCATACTCGAGGAAAGCTCGGTCTCGAAAGCTGCGGACCGACTGGGCGTCACGCAATCCGCGATCAGCCATACTTTGGCCAAGTTGCGGCAGGTGTTGGGTGATCCGCTGTTTGTCCGTTCCGGTCAGGGCCTGATTCCGACCGAGCGCGCCCTGTCCCTGAAAGACCCGGCCCAAAGGGTGTTGGACGGAATGCGCGCACTGACCGAGGGCAGACCGTTCAACCCCTTGTTCGAACAGATCGACATACGCATCGCCACCAACGACATGCCGCGTGAGTTGATCTTTCCGCAACTCCTTCGCGAAACCCGCGCCGAAAAAGTGCGTCTGAAGTTGGAATTCATCCCCTCGGGCGTTCCAGATCCTGACCTGCTGCGCAGTGACCGATGCCAGTTGATGCTGACCCCACTGCCACCCGATGGGCCGGATATCTTTCAGAAACGCCTGATTACCAGCCCGCTGATGATGTTCTACGACGCCGCACAACGCAATCCGCCGGACAGTTGGCAGGCATATTGCGACAGCGATCACGTCGAAGTGCGCTTTGCCGATGGCCGCAACGCCCGCGCTGTCATGCGCGGCGTCGATCAAAGCCAGATCAGACCCGCCGTTGTGACCTTGCCGCATTTCAATGCAATCCCCGCTTTTGTGCGGGGCAGCGATCTGATCTCGACCGATACAGCACTGATGAAACAGGGGCCGCTTGCCGCGCTGGATTGCGCGCCGCTGCCTTTCAAATGCCCGCCTGTGTCCATCTACATGGTCTGGCATCAGCGATCCGCAAATGACCCCGCACACCGTTGGCTGCGCGCCCGGATCGAAGCCATCGCAGCCACCCTTCAGACCTGAGACAACAACCAGTTGCGCATGATCTCAACCATTTGCGGCTGCCGAGGCTTGCGCGGCGCGACAATGTAAAACCCCAGATCTTCGATCAAGACATCCTCAAGTGGCTGGACAAGACGGCCCGTTGCAAGTTCGGACGCGACCAGCGGCGCATTGGCAAGTGCGATCCCTTGCCCGGACAGTGCGGCATCAATCGCAAGACTGGTCTGGCTGAAGCTCATCGTCCGTGGCTTGCCGCTTACGCCCACCCTATCAAGAAACAAAGGCCACAACCCGTGAGTGTCATTGAGCAATACTTGCCCAAGCAAATCAGAGGGATGGGTCACTTGCCCGGCAATGGATGGGCTGCACACCGGGACGAATTCTGTTGAGAACAACGGCACGGCATCCAGGTCGGACCCAAAGGGCGCCCTGCCCTGCCTGACCGCCAGATCCACGCCATCCGATTTGAAATCCGCCAGACGTTCGCGCGCGTCCACCTGAACCGAGATGTCCGGATACGAGTCGATGAAATCCGATAGTCGTGGCACCAGCCATTTTGAGGCAAAGCTAGGCGTGACCGACAATATGACCTGACGGTCCGGCGATAACTCCTCTACAGCCTCTTCAATTAACCTGAAGGCCCTTCGTAAAGGCGCATGAAACTTGCGTCCGGCTTCAGTCAGCCGCAAACCACGCGGCAAGCGGTCGAACAGAACATTACCCAGCCTGGCCTCTAGACCCCTCACTTGTTGTGCAACCGCGCCTTGCGTCACGCCCAGTTCTTCGGCGGCCAGTCGAAAATTCAAATGTCGCGCAGAGGCTTCAAAGGCTCGCAAGGCATTCAGAGGAGGAAGGGCTGCCATGACATAGTCCTGTAGATTTTCTACAGCATAGAGCCAACATAACTGATTAGTCAAACCGGGCCTTGATCGCCATCTTGGGATCAAATGAAAACGGAGATGTCAGATGGAAAAAGTAGCTCTTATCACAGCCGGCGGCAGCGGCATGGGTGCAGATTCCGCACGCAGACTGGCAGCAGATGGGTTCAAGGTTGGTATTTTGTCGGCCTCTGGCAAAGGCGAAGCCTTGGCCCAAGAGCTGGGTGGCGTCGGTGTGACCGGCTCGAACCAGTCCACCGAGGATTTGCAAAAGCTTGTCGATGCCGCGATGGCCCATTGGGGGCGTATTGACGTACTGGTCAATTCCGCTGGTCACGGCCCCCGCGCCCCGATCCTTGAGCTGACGGATGAGGATTGGCACACCGGCATGGATGTCTATTTCCTGAACGCGGTCCGTCCGACCCGACTGGTCACGCCGATCATGCAGGCGCAGGGTGGTGGGTCGATCATCAATATCTCAACCTTTGCCGCATTCGAACCTGACCCGGTATTTCCAACCTCGGGCGTGTTACGGGCTGGTTTGGCCGCATTCACCAAGCTGTTCTCGGACAAATATGCCGCCGAGAACATCCGCATGAACAACGTTCTTCCGGGTTTCATTGACAGTCTGCCCGAGAAAGAGGAGTTCCGCAGTCGCATTCCAATGGGGCGCTATGGGCACAGCTATGACGAGATCGCTTCGGTCGTGGCCCTGTTGGCATCTGAAGGGGGCGGCTACATCACTGGACAGAATATCCGGGTGGATGGCGGCATCACCCGGTCTGTCTGACCTCAGAACCGTGCCTTTACCAGATGTGTCAATGCTGCGCCGGATTCGAAAAAAGCGCGGCGCACGCGTGTCCAGCTTTCGCGATGCTCGGGCACGGCGGGCATCGGTAAACGCGACGGGTCTTCGGCAAGAAGGCTTTCGGCCATCATGCGACCAAACACCGTGCCGGGTCCGATGCCGCGACCGGAATACCCGTGGGCGGCCAAAGCGTTCGGGCCGATCTGCGTGATCTTCGGGATATGGTCCGAAGTCATGGCGATCCGGCCGTGCCATCCCTGCTCAAACGGCTGGTCGGCGAGTTGAGGGTAAAGCTCTGCCAGTTTGCGTCGGACCCAGGCGGTGTGTGCGCTCCGACCTGCATTGCCAAGGTCGCCCATGCCGCCAATAATCATGCGGCCCGCCTGATCCAGGCGGAAAGAGGTCATGATCAAACCAGTGTCCCAGCACCCTTCTTCTTGCGGCAGAATACTAGCGCGCAAGTTATGCGACAGCGGAGCGGTCGCGTATTGGAAATAATAAACCGGCACATAGGCGGGCGCGGTATTTGGCAAACCAAGATGATAGGCGTTGGTCGCCTGAATGAGGGACTTGGCCCGCACCACCCCTTTCGGTGTATTAAGCACCCATTGGCCGTTTTCATGGCGCATGGTCTGCACCGGGCTTTGCCCATGTATCTGCGCCCCGGTCTGCGCCGCCGCTCGCGCCAATCCGACCACATAAGCCAGCGGCTGTATGGTTCCTGCACGAGGGTCGAACAACGCCCCATGGAAGGCATCGCTACCGGTTCTTTCCCGCGCCTGATCCACCGACAGCAGTTCAACCGGTGCACCTGACGCGCTCAGCTGTGCGTGACGCGTTTGCAGGTCTTTCAGTCCGGCGGCGGAATGCGCGCAATGCAAGGTTCCGTTGCGCACAGGTTCACAGGCGATGCCGTGCTTCTCGATCAACGCGAACACGTCTGAGGGCGCTTGGGCCAGCAGATCAATAAGGCGGTCACCCGCCGCATTTCCGATATGAGCACGGATTTCTTCAGGCGGAAGCCAGAGGCCAGCATTGGCCAAACCGACATTGCGACCCGATCCGCCAAAGCCGATCTCTTGTGCCTCAAGCAGACATACCGACGCGCCACTGCGGGCTGCCGTCAATGCCGCTGAGCATCCGGTATATCCGCCCCCAATGACCGCCAGATCAACTTCGGTGTCTGCGTTCAGGGGTAGGGCTGAGACCGTCTCGGAGCAGGTGCTGCGCCAAAGAGCATTTTCGGGATCGTTCACATCTGGCCTCTGAGTCTTTTGCGCGGATCATCTTACCGAAAACAACGCTTTGCAAGCGGACTCGTTCAGGCGCAATCGGAACGAAAAAGACCTCTTGATGCATACGCACCGAAGAGGTCTTTTTTTGAGAAATGACGCAAACGGGCGGGACGCCGCCCGGAAACCTTCAAACGTCGATCGAGCGTGCGATCAACTCTTTCATCACTTCATTGGTGCCGCCGTAGATCATCTGTACCCGCGCATCCGCATATAGACGCGCAATCGGGTATTCCATCATGAAGCCATAGCCGCCGAACAGCTGCAGACATTCATGCATGATCTCGTTCTGCACCTCTGAACCCCAATATTTGGCCATCGAAGCGGTGGCGGCGTCCAGCTCGCCGGCTTCCAGCTTGGCAACACAATCGTTGATGAAGCTGCGCAGAACCTCGGCTTTGGTCTTGCATTCCGCCAGCTTGAACCGGGTGTTTTGGAAGTCCATCACCCGCTGTCCAAAGGCTTTACGCTCCTGCACGTATTTGACCGTTTCAGCGATAGCGAAATCAATCGCGCCCAGCGCCATGATCGCGATGTTCAGCCGTTCCCACGGCAGTTGCTTCATAAGCTGGTAAAAGCCCTGCCCTTCTTCGGCCCCAAGCAGGTTCGTCATTGGCACCTTGACGTCTTCAAAGAACAACTCGGCCGTATCGTTGCCCTTCATGCCCAGTTTTTTAAGGTTCCGCCCCCGGCGAAAACCATCGGCCCCTTCGGTTTCGACCACGATCAAAGACACACCACGCGCGCCTTCGGATTTGTCTGTCTTGGCTGCCACAATGATCAGATCGGCGGACTGCCCATTTGTGATGAAGATTTTCGAGCCGTTCAGCCGATACGAGTTTCCGTCTTTCTCGGCCGTCGTCTGAACCGCCTGTACGTCTGACCCGGTGCTGGGTTCCGTCATCGCCAAAGCACCGACCATTTCGCCCGAAGCAAGTTTCGGCAGCCATTTGTGCTTTTGATCTTCGCTGCCGTAGGCGGTGAGGTAATGCGTCACAATCGACTGAATGCCATAGCCCCACCCGGCATCGCCACGCGCGCCCTGTTCGTAGGCGGTGATTGCATCGAACCCCATGCCGCCGCCGACACCACCATACTCTTCGGGGATTGCACCCGCCATCAGCCCGGTTTCACCCGCCTTGCGCCAAAAGCCGCGATCCACCACGCCGTTTTCGACCCAGGTTTCGATATTGGGCGTCAGTTCATCATCCATGAACCGGCCTGCCATATCCGCAAACATGCGGTGTTCGTCGGTGACCCACGCTGCGGTGGAAGTGAAAAGTGGCATCGAACGCTCTCCAGACAATCTTTCCAGTAAGCCTAGCGTTCCGCCTGATTCACGCCAATGCATGTGACGCCGCGTCCTGCCGTCGAACAACGCAACGTCTCATGCCCAAAACTGAAAGAACCATTTTTTCTTGAGCAGGTTCAGGATAATGCCGCATCCAGCAGATTTGCCGCTGCATCCTTGGCGTCTTGCGCCGGATCGCATTGTTGAAGCAGAACGGCCGAGACAATAGCCCCTTCTTGCAACAGTACGATCTGACAGGCCAGTTTATGCGGGTCTGAAGCACCGGCTTGCTCGGCAACCGAAGTGAAATGGTCCAGCAGGAATTGCTTGTGTTCGGCAGCCTGTACATGGATCGGGTGATCCGGGTCCTGGAATTCAGCGCCTGCCTTGATGAACATGCACCCCCGGAACTCATCTTCTTCGAACCATTCTTTCAGCGCATCGAAACTGGCGAGGATTTGCTCGGCTGGCGTTTCCGCCATCTCGTCAATTCGCTTTAGAAACCAATCACGAAAGCTTTCGTCCCGCAAACGCAGAGCCGCAAGGATCAGCTCTTCCTTGGTGCGGAAGTGCTTGTACATCGACGTTTTGGACACACCCGTTTCCACCACCAGCTTGTCCATGCCGGTCGCGTGGAACCCATCGCGATAAAAGACCTTCAGGGCCTTGCTCACCAGTTCGTCCCGTTTGTTTGGGCGCATGATTCGGCTCCATAGTGTACCGTTCTGTACATATTAACCCGAAACGCGAAGTACAATAACACCAAATCAAGTGATTGATTTTAAATTGCTTTATTTGACCAGACAGTCTCAATCTGAAATTTTTTAAAGTTTGCCCTTGCATAAGTTAACAGATCGGTACACTTTGAAGTCGAAAATTAACCGATCTGTACACCAGAGGATTTGACCGATGAAACGTCGCGCCAGCATTTTCCCACCTCAGTACGTTCCGTTCCTTCTGACCATGGCCCTTCTGGCCGCATCACTCACCTGAAAGTCCTTGCCCCATGTCTCGCCCTCCTCTGCCTCCTTTCACGCTTGAAACCGCGACTCAGAAAGTGCGGATGGCAGAAAACGCCTGGAACAGTCGCGACCCCGACCGGGTGACGCCCGCCTACACCGAGGACAGTCAATGGCGAAACCGGGCCGAGTTTTTGACTGGCCATGCCGACATCCACGCCTTCCTGACGCGCAAATGGCGCAAGGAACTGGACTATCGCCTGATCAAGGAACTCTGGGCCTTTGCCGGACATCGCATTGCCGTACGCTATGCCTATGAATGGCGAGACGACAGCGGCCAGTGGTTCCGCTCTTATGGTAACGAGAACTGGGAATATGCCGAAGACGGGCGCATGTCCCACCGCCACGCCTCGCTGAACGATCTTCCGATCAACGAAGATGACCGTCTGTTTCACTGGCCGCAAGGCGAACGCCCCGAAGATCATCCCGGACTGTCAGACTTGGGTCTTTGAAAGGAATTATCATGCCCCGTGCCTTTTCCGAACGCGCCTTCACCCCTGCCGTCCGCGCCCATCAAGAGCGTATGGGGTCGGCAAAAACCTATGCCAAGTTCATCGAAAGTGGGCCACAGCAGGGCCACTTGATCGGCGAGCCCGAGAAAGAGTTCATTCAGGCACGTGACGGGTTCTACCAATCGACGGTGTCTGAAACCGGCTGGCCCTATGTGCAGTATCGCGGTGGTCCTGTTGGGTTTTTGAAAGTACTGGGGCCGCAGACCATCGGCTATGCGGATTTTTCTGGCAACAAGCAGTATATCTCGCGCGGCAATCTGGATGGGAATGATCGGATCGCGATGATCCTGATGGATTACGCCAACCAGCGCCGCCTGAAGATCCTGGGACGTGTCGAATTTACTGAAGGTGAAGCCGCTGCAGCCAGTTTATATCCCAAAGGGGCCGAGGCCCCGGCGGAACGGGCAGCAATCATCCGTATCGAGGCACTGGACTGGAACTGCCCGCGTCACATCACCCCTCGCTTCACCGAAGCCGAGCTGCGCCCCCATCTGAACACTCTTGGACAACAGCTGGCCCAGCTGCAGGCCGAGAATGAGCGGCTGAAGCAGGAATTGGCAAAGTCCAGCTAACGCGTTGGGCGACCCGGGTTTACGAATTACAGGAAAGGATTTTGCGCAATGGTTCGTTCAGTCGTTCAACTCTCGGTCGTGTGTCTTGCAGCGGCGGCCTTGATATTGCTGATCCTGATGTTTGGGTTTTTCGCGTCACCCAGCGCCGTGCGCACATCGCCTTCCGTATTCAGCACAATGCTAGTTGATCACCTGCAGCAGGATTGAAAGGCGATCAGTCTCGACCGGCTTGGACCATTGCTGCAATGCCTGCGGCGCAAAACTCGACCAGCGGCTCTATGTCAGGCTGTTCACCGCCCTGCGACAGCGCCCTGACGCGCCAACCGCTGTTGAGATGCGCCAACATGGCCGAAACCGAATACACCTGACCACTGGCCAGCACCGCCGGATCAACATCAGGATAAAGCGCAGCAATCTCTGCTATAAATTGCTGGGCCGTCGGATCGAAACACTCGGCGGCAATGTCGCTCCACCGTGGATCGACGGACACATGCGCAACCAGTCGGCCATAGGCCATCCAGCCCGGACCACCCGTTTCAGCCAGCTCTACATAGGGACGGATAAAACTGTCCAGAATGCTGCGCAATGTCAGCGGCCCCTCGGCCCTGGCTTTGTTCAGTTTGTCGACTCGTAACTGCGCCAGTTTATCCGCGCGGCGGGCGACGGTACGATAGAAAAGCTCCTCTTTCCCGCCGCCGTGATGGTGTACAAGGCCAATCTGCACACCCGCCAAAGCGGCAATATCGCGGATCGAGGCACCTTCGAATCCCCGTTCGGCAAAGATCAATTCCGCAGCATCCATGATCCGCGCGCGCGTCTCCAAGGACCGCTTGGATGGCGCTCTTTGCCTTGGTTTTACTATGTTTTTTAGACTCATGATTTTCACCTTGCCTTATTTTGGTCGTTCGTTCAAGTTAAGCCTCACGAACTTCGGGAGGGTTCATGACAGAAACGCGCGACGCATTCGCCCTGATCGGGGCGGGACCGATGGGATTGGCCGCGGCCAAGGTGCTGAAAGAACAGGGCATCGCATTTCAAGGGTTCGAGCTGCATTCGGATGTGGGCGGTCTTTGGGACATCGATGCCCCCAGATCAACCATGTATGAGACAGCGCATCTGATCTCGTCCAAGCGCATGACCGAGTTCGAAGACTTCCCGATGGATGAGGCCGTGGCCGAGTACCCTTCTCACCGGGCGATGCGCGACTATTTCCGTGCTTTTGCAGATCATTTCGGGTTGCGTAAGGACTATAGGTTTAACACAGAAGTCACCCAGATCACGCCGCTGGGCAACTCGGGGGATGGTTGGCGTGTCAGTTGGAGGGATGCCGAAGGTGACCATCAGGCCGACTTCGCAGGTGTTATGATAGCAAACGGCACCTTGTCGGAACCGAACATGCCTGAATTTCCCGGAACCTTCGACGGCGAATTGATCCATGCCTCGCACTACAGGTATCCCAGCCAGTTCGAAGGCAAGCGAGTATTGGTTGTGGGTGCAGGCAACTCCGGTTGCGACATTGCGGTGGATGCGATCCACCATGCAAAACGCTGCGACCTGTCGATGCGGCGCGGATACTATTTCGTCCCGAAATATGTCTTTGGCAAACCTGCTGACACGATGGGTGGCAAGATCCGCCTGCCCATGTGGCTAAAGCGAAAGGTCGACAGCCTGATCCTCAGCTGGTTCGTCGGAAATCCCCAAAAATACGGCTTTCCCAAACCCGATTATCAGCTTTACGAAAGCCATCCTGTGGTGAATTCACTGGTCCTGTATCACGCGGGTCATGGCGATTTGCGCATTCGCCCCGATATCGACCGGCTGGAGGGTCACACCGTTCACTTCAAAGACGGTTCCAGCGAAGACTATGACATGATCCTCGCTGCCACCGGATACAAGCTGCACTATCCGTTTGTCAACAAGGACCTGCTGAACTGGCAGGGCGATGCACCGCATCTGTACCTGAACACCATACACCCCGAACGCGACGATCTGTTTGTGCTGGGCATGGTCGAGGCCACGGGTCTTGGCTGGCAGGGGAGACACGAACAGGCCGAGATGGTGGCGCGCTATATCAAGGGTCTTCAAAGCGGTTGCCCGGCGGCGGCCGATCTGAAAACCGAAAAACAAAAAGACTACAGGCGCGCCACCGGAGGCATGAACTATATCGACCTGCCCCGCATGGCTTACTACGTTGACAAGGCCACCTATAGAAAAGCCGTCACTGGCTGGATCGACCGGCTGCGGAAAGCCGCCGCATGAGTGGTATCGACGAAGTCACGCTGAATTTCAGCCCGGCGTCGCTGACGTTGCTGAACTCTATTCTGGCCATTGTGATGTTCTCGATCGCGATCGACCTGACGCCTCGGGATTTTGATCGCCTGAGACGCGCGCCAAAACCTGTGATTGTCGGGCTGGTATCTCAGTTTGTGGTCCTGCCCGCACTGACCTTTGCGCTGGTCTGGGTCACAGAGCCGCGTGCGTCCATAGCGTTAGGGCTGATCCTTGTGGCAGCTTGTCCGGGCGGCAACATCTCGAACTTCATAACACATCGCGCGGGCGGCAATGCAGCGCTGTCTGTGTCGATGACAGCGTTTGCCACTATTGGCGCAATCTTCATGACGCCTTTCAACATCGCGCTTTGGGGCGGGCTGTATCCACCGACCCGTGCGATCCTGCAGCAAACCCAGATCGATCCGGTGCAAATCGCCATTCTCGTCGGCTTTATGCTGATCCTGCCCCTTGTTCTGGGCATCACACTGAATCAGCGTCGTCCCGCCCTGACCGCACGTTTACGCGCACCGCTGCAATACTTGTCGATGGGTATCTTCGCGGCTTTCATCTTGCTTGCCTTGGCCGCCAACTGGGGATTCTTCCTCAGCTTTGCCGGGGCTGTCGCCGGGCTTGTGATCCTTCACAACGCCCTGGCACTGGGGGGCGGTTGGGTCGTGGCCACTCTGACCCGGCTGTCCCCCTTTGATCGTCGCGCAATCACCATAGAGACCGGCATTCAGAATTCAGGGCTTGGACTGGTCTTGATCTTCGCCTTTTTCCACGGGCTGGGCGGCATGGCCGTTGTGGCCGCGTTCTGGGGCATCTGGCACGCGATATCGGGCATTGCGCTTGCGTCGATCATGGCCCGAACCGAGGCCGCGCGATGACCCGTATTCTGATCACAGGCGCCGCCGGCATGGTCGGGCAAGCACTATTGCCGGAACTTGAAGGGCATGAGGTCTTTGCCACCGACCTCAAGCGCCCGGAGTCTTTGCCTGAATGTATCGCCTTCCTGCCCATGGACGTGACAAGCGATGCCCCTGCCCGCGTGATCACCAAGGTGAAGCCGGATGTCATCGTGCATATGGCCTCAATCGTGACGCCACCGCCCAAGACTGGACGCCGCGCAGCATACGCTGTTGACGTCGAAGGAACGCGCAAGGTGGTGAATGCAGCGATTGCCAACGGCGTACGCAGACTGGTGGTCACATCATCCGGGGCTGCGTATGGGTATCATGCGGACAACCGCATTCCGCTGCGCGAGCGTGACCCGCTGCGGGGCAATCCGGAATTCCCTTATTCCGACCACAAGAGACAGGTCGAGGAATTGTTGGCGGAAGCCCGCAATACTGCCCCTGATCTTGAACAAGTGGTCCTGCGCGTGGGGACGGTGTTGGGGGCTGGCACTGAAAACCAGATCACCGCCCTGTTTCACAAGCCCCGCCTGCTGGCCGTAACCGGCAGTGAAAGTCCTTTTGTCTTTATCTGGACACACGATCTGGCCCGCATCCTGCGGCGCGCAGCGACAGACGGGCCACCCGGTATCTTCAATGTCGCCGGGGACGGAGCGATGGGTGTCACCGATCTGGCCGATGCCATGGGGAAATCGGTTCTGCGTCTTCCCGCTTGGGCGCTGAGGGCGGCTTTAGCCGTGGCACGCCCGCTTGGCTTGTCTCGCTATGGGCCGGAACAGGTGCGGTTTCTGCAATATCGACCGGTTTTGGACAATTCCGCGCTAAAATCAGAATTCGGCTATACGCCCGAAAAAACCAGCGCCGAGGTGTTCGCGTTCTGGCGAAAGCAGGCCGGGCTATGAAGACAGCTGTCATATCAGGTGGGGCGGGCGGTTTGGGGCGGGCCTTGAGCCAAGCCCTCCAAGCCCGCTGTTGGCGGGTCGTGTTGCTGGACCTTGACGTCTCAGGCTTGGACACCCGGCCAAACCAGTTGCCAATTGGTTGCGATCTGACAGACCCCGAACAGCTTGCTGACGCAACCCAAAGGGTGATCGAATCCAGCGAGAGTATCGATCTGGTCATCTACAACGCCGGGGTCACGCAAATTCGGGGGTTTGATCAGTCCGACGCCGCCAGCCACCGAATGGTGTTCGACATTAACTACTTTGCGGCCGTTGAAATGGCCCGCGCGTTTCTGCAAGCGGTTCGGGTATCACAGGGAACGCATCTTGCGATTTCGTCCGTGGCAGGGTTTGCGCCGCTCTATCACCGAACGGCCTATGCGGCCTCGAAACACGCGCTTGAGGGTTTTTTCAAATCGCTCCGTTCCGAAGAAGCACCTCATGGCGTTCAGGTTCAGATCGCCGCGCCGTCCTTCGTGGCCACCAACCCGGGCAACGCACAAGAGCAGGCCGATGGAACGGCAAGACCCGGATCGGCAAAGGACGGTATGGACGAGATGAGCCCTGAGGCCGCCGCCAAAGCAATCCTGCGAGGATTGGACAAATCGCAGCCGATGATTCCGGTTGGACGTGTGGCGCGTTTGTCTTGGTGGCTGAACAGCCTCTCACCGCGCCTGTATCAACGCATGATGGAGCTCAACATACGCGGGCCAGCAGAATAGATTTTTGCCATGACCCCTTGACCTTCCCGTGACTGGAACCCTCATTTGGAGGGCAAGGCAAGCTGCGGAACGAGTCGCATGGCACATAAAACACTCACAGAGCTAAAAATCACCGGCATGGGCTGCGCGTCCTGTGTGGGCCGTGTCGAAGCCGCCCTGCGCGATGTGCCAGGTGTCGATGCGGCCTCAGTCAACTTTGCAACCAAATCAGCGCAAGTGGCGTTTGACGGGCCGGTTACGGCTCTGACTGCGGCGCTGGACGCAGCAGGGTATCCTGCTGAAACCAAATGCGTTGATCTGAATGTCGACGGGATGAATTGCGCCTCGTGCGTGGCCAAGATCGAACGCGCGCTGGCAGCCAACCCGGGTGTGATCGACGCGCAGGTCAATCTCGCAACTCAAACCGCCACAGTGACATACGCGGCGGGGACAACCACGCCAGAGCAGTTGGCACAGGTCATCACCGGAATCGGATACCCCGCGCGCCTTCAAAACGCCCATGAACCTGAAAGCCGCGAAGATGACGAAATTCGCAGTTTGGTCCGCACCACGATGCTTGCCGCCGTCCTCGCGCTGCCCGTGTTTATTCTTGAGATGGGTGGGCACATGATCCCCGCATTCCATCACTGGGTACACGCCACCATCGGTGCGCAGACCAGTCAGCTTATCCAGTTTGCTCTGACCTCGGCCCTGTTGATCGGTCCGGGACGGGTGTTTTACCGCAAGGGCATCCCATCCCTGTTACGCGGCACGCCAGACATGAATGCGCTGGTCGCGCTTGGGACCGGGGCGGCCTATCTCTATTCCGTGGTGGCCACATTCGCCCCGGGTGTGCTGCCGCAAGGCACCGCGAATGTCTATTTCGAAGCCGCAGCAGTCATCGTTGTATTGATCCTTCTGGGCCGACTCATGGAGGCGCGCGCCAAAGGCAGAACCGGCGCCGCAATCCGGAAGCTGGTAGGCTTGCAGCCCAAGACCGCAAGGGTCGAAGTGGATGGCCGAACAGAGGACCGTCCTATTGCTGAAATAGTTGTGGGAGACATTTTGCGCGTTCGTCCAGGCGAACGGATGCCAGTGGACGCCGAAGTGCTTGAGGGCACATCTTACGTCGACGAAAGCATGATCACTGGCGAGCCTGTGCCGGTCGGAAAATCGCAAGGGGCCTCTGTTGTTGGCGGCACGGTGAACGGGACCGGCGCCTTGCGGGTACGCGCCGCGCGCGTTGGGGACGACACGGTCCTGGCTCAGGTTATCCGCATGGTGCAGCAAGCACAGGGGGCCAAATTGCCCATTCAAGGGCTGGTCGACCAGATCACCTATCGTTTTGTCCCTGCTGTCATTCTCGTCGCTGTGGTCACCGTCATACTCTGGTTGGTTTTCGGTCCCAGCCCCGCTCTACCGCTGGCGCTTGTGGCAGGTGTTTCGGTCCTGATCATTGCTTGCCCTTGTGCGATGGGACTGGCGACGCCCACTTCTATCATGGTGGGCACGGGGCGTGCAGCAGAACTGGGGGTATTGTTCCGCAAAGGCGATGCATTGCAGCAGCTTCAACAAGCACGCATTGTCGCGCTGGATAAAACCGGAACTCTGACACTCGGACGTCCCGAGTTGGAAAGCGTGATGACGACGAACGGGTTTGACCGGGATGAGGTTGTGCGGCTCGCTGCGTCCCTAGAAGCACAGTCGGAGCATCCAATTGCATCAGCTATCACTCGGGCCGGCCCTTCTGCTCTGCCCGAGGCGTCGAATGTCCAATCAATCACCGGACTGGGTGTACAGGGCCTCGTTGAAGGTCGAGAAGTGTTGGTCGGGTCTTACAGCCTGATGGAAAACCGGGGGATTGATCTTGGCCGTTTGGCGGACGAGGCCGAAGAGCGCGCCTCTGAAGGGGCAACGCCGCTATTCGTTGCTCTTGATGGGCAGGCCGCTGCGACGATTTCTGTGTCCGACCCGATCAAGACCGGCACCGAAGAAGCGCTGCAGAGGTTGCACCAGATGGGGCTAACTGTGGCCATGATCACCGGAGACAACGCGCGGACGGCACAGGCGCTGGCTGATCGGTTGGGGATCGATCACGTCACTGCCGAGGTGTTGCCGGACGGCAAGGTAGATGCGATCAAGGCTTTGCGGGATAATTTCGGAACGCTGGCTTTTGTTGGCGACGGGATCAACGATGCCCCGGCGCTTGCATCTGCGGATATCGGCATCGCCATTGGGACAGGTACGGATGTGGCCATTGAAACGGCCGACGTGGTTCTGATGTCGGGCGATCTGCGCGGCGTTGCAAACGCGACCGAGATCAGCCGTCGCACAATGCGAAACATTCGCCAGAACCTCGGATGGGCGTTTGGTTACAATGTCCTGCTGATCCCGGTGGCGGCTGGCGCGCTGTATCCGTTTGGCGGTCATCTGTTGTCGCCTGCTTTGGCAGCTGGTGCGATGGCGCTGTCCAGCGTTTTTGTGGTCTCGAATGCTCTGCGTCTGCGTCGCGTCCGCGCCAGCGTGCCGGAAACCTCGACCTTGGAAACCAACGAGGTGCACGCATGAATATTGGAGATGTCTCTGCCCGCACTGGCCTGCCCGCCAAGACGATCCGGTATTATGAGGACATCGACCTGATAAAGCCTCTGCGCGACGACAACGGGTATCGCCGGTTTCGCGATCAGGACGTGCATAAACTGAACTTTCTGGGCCGCGCCCGCGCGCTTGGGTTTACCATCGAGGATTGCAGGACTCTGTTGGCGCTGTACGAGGATGAAACCCGCGCCAGCGCTGATGTAAAACAGGTTGCGCGGGATCATCTGGCGCAGATCGAGGCCAAGATCGCGGACCTGAACGCCATGCGCGACACGCTGAGTCATTTGGTTGACGCCTGCGCCGGGGATGACCGGCCTGATTGTCCCATATTACAGGATCTGGGTGGGAAAGGCTGACTTGGGGTTGCCCTTTGGGCGCAGCTTTGCTTTGTCTTCGTCGAAGATTTCGGCCCCAGACAACGGTCGAACAGCCGAGAGGATCACAAAATGGCAAAAGTCGCGTTCCTTGGCCTTGGTGTCATGGGCTATCCCATGGCCGGATTTCTGAAGGCCGCAGGTCATGACGTCACCGTCTACAACCGCACCACCGCCAAGGCTGAAGCCTGGGTGGCTCAGCATGGCGGTGCCATGGCAATTACTCCGAGAGATGCCGTCAAAGATGCAGAGTTTGTCATGGCCTGTGTCGGCAACGATGACGATCTGCGCATGGTCTGCACAGGCGAGAACGGCGCGTTTCATGGCATGTCGGATGGGGCCATCTTTGTTGATCACACAACGGTTTCCAAAGTTGTCACATTAGAGCTTTATGCGGCAGCAGCAGCGCAAGGGTGTGCCTTTGTCGACGCCCCGATCTCGGGTGGTCAGGCCGGGGCGGAAAACGGGGTCCTGTCGATCATGTGTGGCGGCGATCAGGATGCCTATGATGCAGCGGAACCCCTGATGCAGGTTTACTCAAAGATCTGCCGCCGTATCGGAGAGAGCGGCACGGGCCAGATGACCAAGATGTGCAATCAAATTGCCATCGCCGG
This sequence comes from Ruegeria sp. HKCCD4315, assembly GCF_013112245.1. Classification (NCBI taxonomy): domain Bacteria; kingdom Pseudomonadati; phylum Pseudomonadota; class Alphaproteobacteria; order Rhodobacterales; family Roseobacteraceae; genus Ruegeria; species Ruegeria sp. HKCCD4315. Next base: position 2,707,302 of record NZ_WVRN01000001.1, read on the forward strand.
TGTCGTACAGGGCCTCAGCGAAGCGCTGCATTTTGCGGAAAAGGCCGGCTTGGACGGGCGCTCTGTGGTCGAGGTGATCAGTCAGGGCGCGGCTGGAAGCTGGCAGATGGTGAACCGGCACGAGGCGATGCTGGACGATCACTTCGATTACGGCTTTGCTGTGGACTGGATGCGCAAGGATTTGGGGATTTGTCTGGATGAGGCCAATTCCAACGGGGCTTCTTTGCCTCTGACGGCTTTGGTCGACCAGTTTTATAAGGATGTGCAGAAACTTGGCGGCGGGCGCTGGGATACGTCGTCGCTGTTCAAACGCCTGCGCGCTTTGGATTGAGGGATCAGGGGGCTGTCTGCCCCCTCTTGGCCCGGTGGGCCAATTCACCCCCGAAGGTATTTTTAGCCAGATGAAAAGGATCCCGCGCGTGACGGGACGGAGAACGACATGAGCGAATTAGTGAAGTTCTGGGCGGATGCGCTGCGTCAGCATTGGGGGTTGGACGCACGGTTGACTCGGCTGGACGGTGAATGTGACCTGAACTTTCTGGTGCAGGCCACCAATGGGCAGGATTATGTGCTGAAGGTTATGCGTGCGGGCTGTGAGGCGGATCTGGTGGATCTGCAGATACAGGCGCTGGCTCATATTGCGTCGGAAGCACCGGGTTTGCCTTTTCCCAAGGTGTTTCCCGATTTGAATGGCGCTCTTTTGCCCGAGATTGCCGATTCTGAGGCCCAGCCGAGGCTGGCCTGGTTGCTGGAATGCCTGCCGGGACAATGCTATGCGAAGGCGGCACCAAAATCCGAAGAACTGATCCTGAAACTGGGGCGCGTGTTGGGGGCAACTGACCGGGCCCTGGAAAGGTTCCAGCATGAGGGGTTGCATCGGGCCGGATTCAAATGGGACCTGATGCAGGCGGATTGGATTGCGGAAAAGCTGGGCGCGATTTCAGATCCTTCGCGGCGAGCCTTGCTAAAGGAAATCTGCGACGGGTTTGCCGCGATTTCCGGCACCCTTGCGGATCTGCCCAAGCAGGCCATTCACAATGATGCCAATGACTATAACATTCTGGTCGAAGGGGAGTTGAGCGAACGGCGGCGGATCTCGGGGCTGATTGATCTGGGTGACATGTGCGCGGCGCCGCGAGTCTGCGATCTGGCGATTGCCGGGGCCTATATCGTGTTGGACCATCCCAAGCCGGAACGGGCGTTGGCTGCGTTGGTGAAAGGGTATCACGCGGCCAACCGGCTGCGCGAGGATGAGGTGGATTTGATCTGGCCGTTGTTGCGGATGCGGCTTGCCGTGTCTGTTGTCAACTCGACCCTGATGGCCGCCGAGACCCCGGATGATCCTTATGTGACAGTCTCTCAAGCGCCTGCATGGCGGTTTCTTGAGAACACCTCGGTCAATGGTGGCCTCATGTCGGCGCGTTTGCGGGCGGCTTGTGGATTGCCGGTGGTCGATGGGGCCGAACGGGTCCATGCCTATCTACAGGAGCATCGCGGTCAGTTCGCACAGATGTTCGATCAGGATCTGAGCGATGTGCCCATGGGCTCACTGTCGGTTGAAAACTGTGTCTGGCCGCAGAACCCGTTCCAAATGCCTTTGTCCGAGGCCGCGCGGGTTGGCGAAGAATATGGGCAAGATCTGTGGCTGGGCTATTACAACGAGCCCCGCCTGATCTATGCCGAACCGGGGTTCCGCAAGGGCCCGTGGAAAGCCTCGGACCGGCGGACGGTGCATTTGGCCGTGGATGTGTTTGCGCCTGCGGGCACGGTGCTGCATGCGCCGATGAGCGGACGAGTGGAAGTGGTTGAGAACCGCAACAGCCACCTCGACTATGGCGGGGTGATCATCCTGCATCACGAAACGCCCGAAGGTGATCCGTTCTACACGCTCTATGGTCATCTGGATCCAGAATGCTGTGACCGGCTGAAACCCGGCGATCCGGTGGCGCAGGGGGCAGCGTTTGCCCGACTGGGCGATGCCAGCCAGAATGGCGGATGGGCCCCTCATGTGCATTTCCAGTTGGCCCTGACAACAGTTGGCATGGAGGCGGACTGGCCCGGTGTTGGCGATCCTGACGAGATGGAGCTGTGGCATGCGGTCTGTCCGAACCCCGCCGCCTTGCTGAACCTGCCGGATGACAAAGTGTTTTACCAACCCACAGACAAGCAGGTGATCCAGCAAGGGCGACGCGATCATTTTGGTGGTAACCTGTCTCTGACCTATGACGATCCGGTCATGCTGGTACGTGGGTGGAAACACCACCTGTTCGACGAATGGGGCCGCCCTTATCTGGACGCCTATAACAACGTCCCGCATGTTGGTCATGCGCATCCGCGTATTCAGGCCGTGGCAGCGGACCAGCTGAGGCGGATGAATTCGAACACCCGCTATCTGCATCCAGCCCAGACCGCTTTTGCCGACAAAATCCTGTCAAAGCTGCCGGATCATTTCGAGGTCTGCTTTTTCGTCAATTCCGGAACCGAGGCCAATGAGCTCGCTCTGCGGCTGGCCCGTGCCCATACCGGAGCGAAAGGGATAGTGACACCGGATCATGGCTATCACGGGAATACAAACGCGGCCGTGGCGATCTCGGCTTACAAGTTCAACAAACCGGGTGGCGTCGGCAAAGCCGACTGGGTTGAACTGGTTGAGGTTGCGGATGACTACCGTGGTTCGTTCAAGCGCGACGATGCGGATCGGGCCCAGAAATTTGCCGATCTTGTAGATCCGGCAATCACGGCCTTGAACGAGCGCGGGCAAGGCGTCGCCGGGTTCATCGCCGAGACCTTCCCCTCGGTCGGAGGACAGATCATTCCACCCAAGGGCTATCTGCCTGCGGTTTATGAAAAAATCCGCGCCGCAGGTGGTGTCTGCATCGCCGATGAGGTGCAGACAGGTCTTGGTCGTCTGGGCGAGTACTACTTTGGTTTTGAACACCAGGGCGCGCTACCTGACATTGTTGTCATGGGCAAGCCGATCGGCAACGGGCACCCTCTGGGCGTGCTGGTAACGACCAAAGAAATCGCAGAAAGCTTCAACAACGGGATCGAGTTCTTTTCCACCTTCGGCGGCTCGACCCTGTCCTGCAGGATCGGCAAAGAGGTGCTGGACATCGTCGACGACGAAGCTCTGCAAGACAATGCCCACCTGATGGGAGACCGTCTGATGACCGGGTTGCGTCAGATCGAAAACGACTTTGGCTGTGTTGGCGACGTGCGGGGCTTGGGGCTGTTCCTTGGTGTGGAACTGATTAACCCTGACGGGTCAGAAGCAACCGAGATTTGCAGCTATGTCAAAAACCGGATGCGCGACCATCGTATTCTGATCGGTAGCGAAGGACCAAAGGACAACATCCTGAAGATCCGCCCGCCGCTGACCATTGAGGCCGAAGATGTGGACATGATCCTTTGGGCGTTGCGAGACGTGCTGTCAGAGGTGGGCGATTACACCCCTGCTTCGGTTTGCGATCACGATCATCATCATGCCGGATGTGGGTGCTGCTGAACAAAATAACCCCGGCGCAATGCCGGGGTTAAGCCGTCCTGAACCGGGGATCAGTGGAGAACGGCCGAGGGGGTATGGTGTCCCGTTGTCGGGATCCGGAACCCAGCCGTCATACGCCTGAGAGCCAGACCCAACTCTTCGGATAACGCGGCCAGTGCGGGCGCAAAATCCGGCCGCACAATTAATGACGCCATCATCATTGCGTCTTCACGCGCCCCTTCAGAGGCGGCTGAAATCATCTGAGCGAAACAGTTTTCGTCCGCGCCAAGACACGCACATCCCAACCCATGCCGGATCAAGGGACGACGACCGTAATTTGCGCAAAGTGAACACAGGCGATCCAGTGTTAGCATCGCGGCCTGCCCGCTCTCTGCCCCCAAAGCGATCTGAAAGTCACTGGCAGCATCGGCCCTTGCACCTTCACCCGCGCTCCACATGCGCAGATACATGACCGCCCCCGCCTCAACGAGGTCCAAGTCAGCAAGGCGACCTACCGCAGCGCCGCCGCGCGTTTTGCCAGCGCTCATTTCGTCAGGATCAGTTTGCCCGCGCGGGTAATGCGCAGGGTGTAGAGTTGGTCGCCTAATTCGATATGTGCCAGGTTGCCGCCTTTTGTCAGGTCTTCGGCCTTGTGCGCGGGAAGCATCGAGACAGCGTAACCTTGGGTTGGGGTCGGGTTCTGAACGTTCATCGGGACATCTCCAGAGCGTGTCGGCTTAGTGCCAATTCAGTTGCGTTTCATGTGATCTGGCTGACCCCGAATGGGCTGGCTTTCTGTTCCTGCGGCTTAATCTGATTATTTTAGTAAGGATTGTCAAGTGTCGTTTCACCACAAGTGATTGCGCCCGGAAAAAGGGCGGGTTACCTCTGTGGGCAGAGGGGAAAAGGCAGGAAAAACATGACCGCAACTGTTGTATTTGATCTGGATGGAACGCTGGTGGACAGCCTGGGTGATTTGGCTGCGGCGACAAACCGAATGCTGGATGACACCGGGCAGGATCCCCTGTCCTTCGAGATCATCAAGGGATTCGTTGGAAATGGTCTGCCCAAACTGGTCGAACGCGTGATCCGCCACTGCGGTCTGTCGATGGATCGTCACGCGGAATTGGCGCAATTGACTCTCAAGCACTATAACGCCGCCGCCAGTGAAACGACCGTTCCCTATCCCGGAGTTCCCGCCGCGTTGGAACGTTTGCAACAGATGGGCTGCGTTCTGGGCGTGTGCACCAACAAGCCCGAAGCCCCGGCGCGGCATGTGCTGGAGGCGTTGAACCTGTCGCAATTCTTCGACGTCGTGCTTGGTGGCGACAGTCTGCAGACACGGAAACCAGACCCCCAACATCTGTTTGCAAGCTTCGACGCCCTTAACGGCTCAGGTCCACGTATTTTTGTAGGAGACAGCGAGGTTGACGCTGAAACCGCTGTCAGGGCAAAAGTCCCGTTTCTTCTGTTCACGGAAGGATATCGAAAATCCCCCGTACAGGACATTCCGCATGATATTGCTTATGAGGCTGCTACCGACTTGCCCGCTCATGTGACAACACTGGCCACCAACTGAGCGCATTCGTTTTTCGAAAACGGCCGGCGTCTTCACGTCTCCAAAAAGTTAAGAGGGGCCGGCCGAGGGGGTGTGACCAGCCCCTCATCGGGGAAAGTAATTACCGTGTGTTTGTGTGGTAAGTACGGTAGGTCATGTTTACCCTTGATAGGCCCCGCGCGAAATTGGGGGTTTCCCGTAGTTGTGTAAAATTCCCTGAAAACCTGTCGAGAACGGCTGCAAAGCCATCTCGATTTATCCCTCTTCCCTTGCATTCATTCCGACCCGGCGCTCTGGTGGTATGAAAGGTAGAAATGAAGGACAAATCGGGCGAAAGGTAACCCATGGAAAAACCGGGCAGAAATCGCAAACTGTCGGCTTTGCCGGTTCTGCAAGGTGTCTTGCCTTTGGACCGATCACGCCTTCCTGCCGAGATGCTTGCAGGGCTTACATTCGCCTGCCTCGCGATACCCGAAGTTATGGGTTACACCAAAATTGCGGGTACGCCGGTCGTCACCGGGCTGTATACGATCCTGATTCCCATGGCCCTGTTCGCCCTATTCGGCTCATCACGGCACCTGGTGGTCGGGGCCGATTCGGCAACGGCAGCCATTACCGCCTCGGCCCTTGCGGGCATGGCGGTTACAGGCTCGTCCGAGTATCTGGCTTTGGCATCGCTTCTGGCATTGATGGCAGCCGTGTTTTTGATTGGCGCGCGGATCATCGGACTGGGATTCCTGGCCGATTTCCTGTCTCGTACCGTTCTTGTTGGTTTCCTGACCGGCGTAGGCATTCAGGTCGCCACGGGTGAAATACCCGGTCTATTGGGGATCGAGGCCACGGGGCACGGCACGCTTGCGCGACTGACCGATGTTTTCAACAATTTGGCTCAGGTCAGTTGGCCAACCGTTTGTGTATCGGCGGCCGTTCTTGGTATTGTGCTTGCCTGCACAATGTTGTCGCGAAAAGTACCAGGACCTTTGATCGCGATCGTGGGGGTGATCTTATGCAGTTGGGCCTTTTCCTTCGAAACGGTGGGAATTGCCCTGCTGGGAACAGTGCCCGGCGGCTTGCCATCGATCTCGATCCCCGAGGTGGATTGGAGTTGGACCCTGTTCAAACAACTCCTGCCCACTGCACTGTCCATCTTCGTTGTCATTCTGGCCCAAAGCGCTGCGACCTCGCGCGCGTACGCGGCCCGATATGACGAGAGGTTCAGCGAGAACACAGACCTGATCGGGCTTGGGCTTGCCAATTTCGGAGCGGCATTCACCGGCACATTTGTGGTCAACGGCAGCCCCACCAAAACCGAAATGGTCGCCAGCGCGGGTGGCCGTAGTCAGGTGGCGCAACTGACCACGGTTGCCATAGTCCTGCTTGTGATCCTGTTTCTGACCAAACCGCTTGCCTATCTGCCGAATGCCGCCTTATCCGCTATCGTCTTCCTGATCGGGTTGAAACTGATCGATCTGCGTGGTCTGACAACGATTTACAAACAAGCCCGATCCGAGTTCTGGGTGGCCACTGCGACGGCAGCTGTGGTTGTCGTGGTCGGCGTGGAACAAGGCATCATCTTTGCAATGGTCCTGTCGCTGGTCGATCACACCCGCAGAGGGTATCACCCAAAGAACGCTGTGATTGTCAAAACCCAGTCCGGTGGCTGGCATTCAAAAGATCTGGCCCCGCCTAACCAGTTCGAGCCCGGCCTCGTGATCTATCGGTTTTCGCACGGCATGTATTACGCAAACACGCAGCGATTTACCGATGAAGTCACCGCCATTGCGCAAGGCCCGGACGCCAAACCTGAATGGTTCTGCCTTGACGCGTCAGCCATAGATGAGGTCGATTTCACCGCCGGATACGCCTTGCGCAACATGGCCGGGGTCCTGAAGGAAAACGACATCCAGCTGGTATTCACGCTGGTTGAGCACGACGTAAAGGCCGAGTTGGATCGATATGGCGTGACCGACATTGTGGGAGAAACCGCGTTTTTCGACAGCGGCACCAGCCTTCTCGAAGCCTTTCACAAGCGTCAAAAGACGTAACGATGTTCACTTAGTGATAGTGTTTCGCCTTCGACATCTTTCCAATGCCGGGATTGAACGAGTTGGTTGGGTCGCAACATTTGTAATGCGCCGCCAGATCAGGTTTGGCCGGGTACAAATGGCCCACATTGTGCTCGGCCGGATATTCCGCACCGCGTTCGTCGAACAGCTTAAGCATCGCCGCCTTCAACGCCTTGGGGTCCGCGCCCTTTTTGACGATGTAGTCCTGATGCATGACGTGGCACATGAAGTGGCCATAGTAGAGTTTGTGCACCAGCTGGCTCTCGATTTCGGGCGGGAGTTTTTCAAGCCAGTCCTGATCGTTGCGGCGCAGCGCCACGTCCAACGCGATAATGTCTTCTACTTCCGAGTTATGCAGAGCCATGTAACGCACGGCGGCTCCGGCTGCTGCGAAGCGGTGCAAACCGGCAATCTTGGCCTCGCGGGCGTCGCATTCAAAAAATCCGGCGTCGCGGTCTTCCAAGAAATTCGGCAACCACGCAGCAGCCTCTGCTATACCGTCATCTTTCATCTTCAGGATCAGGTGATGTTCGTACTTGTCACGGAACTCAACCACCCGCTTGGGCAGAACACGTGGCCATAGCGCCACGGCCATTTGCATGAAACGGTCGGTGAAATTATCTAGTAACGGGATCCGCCGAAGACGTGCATCGACCGCGCCTTTCATCGCAAAGAAGAACGGCAAGCGATCCGTACCCAGTTTGTCGATCATCACAACCGTGTCCTTGCCGTATTTGGCAGTGATGTCGAACACCTCACGCTGCATATATTCGGCCGAAACAGGAAGGGACTTGAACCTGGACAGGATATGACGGCGCAAAGCGGCCAGATCATCGGGGTTGTTTGTTCCGATATAGAACACTTTTTCCGCGTCATTTTTCTTGAAGGTATCAAGACGTACGGCAAAGACCGCCAGTTTACCGGCAGAGCCAGCGGATTCGAACAATTTGGCCTTGTCTGCGTTGAAGCGCGCAGGCGTTTCTGCGTCCACATCCCGCACGATCTGCGCATAATCGCTGGCTGAGGCGCGCTTGTTTGTGGCACCGGGGTTGCGGTCGAACATGCCAGCGTCGAGGCTTGCCAGGATTTCCTCGGGCGTATCGCCCAAATCAATGCCCAGATGGTTGACCAGTTCCAGCTCGCCCTGCTCGGATATCCGGGCGTACACGGACAGTTCGGTGTAAACCGGCCCACGCTCGACCAAAGACCCGCCCGAGTTATTGCAGACCCCACCCACAATCGATGCACCGATGCACGAGGATCCGATCACTGAATGCGGCTCGCGCCCCAACGGAGCCAGCAGTTTTTCCAACGCGAAAAGGGTGGCACCGGGAAAGCTGACGATTTGCTCGCCATTGTTCAACGGGACCAGTGTATCCATCCGGCGGGTGTTGATCAGAACGACATCGCGGTCATAGCTGCCCGACGGTGTCGAGCCTTCGGTCAAGCCGGTATTGGCCGCCTGCATGATGACAATCTTGTCCGAGGCAACGCAGGCTTGCAGGATTTTCCACTGTTCCAGCAGGGTACCGGGCTGAATGATACATAGCGCCTCACCTTCGCCCGAGCGGAAGCCACGCCGAAACCGCTCGGTCGCGCGTTCGCCAGTCAAGACGTGGCGTGATCCGACGATAGAACGGAAGTGCTTGATCAACTCGTCATTGGTCATCTCGGCCCCCAATTTGGGTTCAGGCGTTGCGGAAACGGATATTCTCGCGGCTCAACTGGTCGACGCTGGTGACGCCCATCAGTTTCATGTCGCGCTCAATCTCGGCCCGCATCAGGCCAAGCGCGCGCTCGACACCCGCCTGCCCGGCGGCGGCCAACGGGTAGAGATAGTGCCGCCCGACACCCACGGCCTTGGCCCCAATCGACAGCGCCTTCAGCACATGGGTACCGCGTTGGATGCCGCTGTCCATCATCACATCCAGCTTGTCGCCGACGGCATCGACGATCTCAGCCAGTTGGTCAAAGGGCGTGCGTGAGCCGTCCAACTGGCGACCACCGTGGTTCGACAGGATGATGCCGGTGCATCCGATCTCAGCCGCGCGTTTAGCATCTTCGACGGTCATGATGCCCTTAAGGCAGAACTGACCGTCCCAGTCGCGCACCATCTGTGCCACGTCATCCCAGTTCATCGACGGGTCGAGCATGTCGGTAAAGTAGCCGCCGATCGAGCTGGCGCCGCCACCCATATCCACGTGTTCTTCCAGTTGCGGCAGGCGGAATTTCTCGTGTGTGACGTAGTTGATCCCCCACATCGGCTTGATCGCGAACTGGATCATTCCGCCTAGCGTCAGCCGGAACGGGATCGAGAACCCTGTGCGCAAGTCACGCTCACGATTGCCTCCGGTGATGCTGTCGACGGTCAGCATCATGACCTCGACACCCGCCTCTTTCGCGCGCTGCATCATGGCGGCGTTCAGGCCCCGATCCTTGTGGAAATAGAACTGATAGACCTGCGGGTTCTTATGCTTTTTCCGAAGCTCCTCCAGCGACACGGTCCCCAGCGAAGAAACACCAAACATCGTCCCGTATTTCTCAGCCGCCGCCGCGACAGCGCGTTCGCCCTGATGGTGGAACAGGCGCTGCAAGGCAGTGGGCGAGCAATAGACGGGCATGTCCAGCTTTTGCCCCATCACCGTGACCGACATATCCACGTCTGACACTCCGCGCAGGACCGACGGCAACAGATCACACCGGTCAAACGCATTGGTGTTTTCCCGATACGTCACCTCATCATCCGCGCCACCATCGATGTAGTTGAAGATGGGGCCCGGCAGCCGCTGCTTGGCCAGCCGCCGGAAATCGTGGAAGTTATGACATTGGCTAAGACGCATCGGGCAGGCTCCTTAGTAAGCGACCGAGGGCAACCAGGTGGCGAGCGTCGGCCAGAGGAAGACTAACGCCAGACCGGTCAGCTGCAAAAGCACAAAGGGGATGATGCCTTTGTAGATGTGGGTCAGCTTGATCTCGGGCGGGCAGACGCCTTTCAGGTAGAACAGGGCGAAGCCAACCGGCGGGGTCAGGAAGCTGGTTTGCAGCGTTACCGCGACCAGGATCACGAACCACACCAACGCCGGTTCATCCAGTACGCCAAAGCCGGGGATGTCGATGCCCAACCCGTTCACGATGGGGCGCATCAGAGGCAACACGATCAGCGTGATCTCGATCCAGTCCAGAACGAAGCCCAGCAAGAACACGATGAACAGGATGAACAGGATCGTCCCGTTGGCTCCGAAACCGGTGGATTGCACCACATGTTCGATCAACTCGTCCCCGCCCAATTCACGCAGGACGTAGGAGAATACGGTCGCGCCAAGGAAGATCGCGAAGATGTACGCAGTGGTGTTGAAAGTCGACACCAGCACGTTCCACAGCTTGGCGAAAGTCAGCTTACGATAGCCCAGCGCCAGCAGTGTCGCGCCCAGCGCACCGATGCCCGAGGCTTCGGTCGGCGTGGTCAGACCCGCAAAGATCGAACCTAGCACGGCGAGGATCAGCATCAGCGTCGGGATGACGGCGATCAGAACGTCCTTGACAGCGGCCCAGTCGGGGGCTTTCGCACCTTCAGGCACAGGGGCTGCGTCACGTTTGATCAAGGCTAGTAGGAAGATATAGGTCAGGTACAGTCCACCGATGATCACGCCGGGGAAAACAGCCGCCATGAACAGATCCCCGACAGACAGGGCCATCTGATCGGCCATGATCACCAGCATGATCGAGGGTGGGATCAGGATACCCAGCGTACCGGACGCTGAAACCACGCCAGCAGCCAACGTCGGTTGATACTTCTGCTGCATCATCGACGGCAACGACAGCACGCCCAACAGAACCACCGAGGCTCCGATAATGCCTGTAGAGGCCGCCAGAATGATCCCAATCAGAGTCACGGTGATCGCCAGACCTCCGCGCACGGTGCCGAACAGGCGCTGCATCGAGGACATCAGACGCTCGGCCACACCGGATTCGTCCAGCATCAGGCCCATGAAGATGAACATCGGCAGGGCGACCAGAACCGCGTTGGACATGGTGGCATAGACCCGGTTCACCACAGCACCCAGGGTCAGGTAATCGAGCCCTGTAAAGGTGCTCTCAAGACCCGTCCACAGCATAAGATCGTTGTCGAACAGGTAAGCCAGACCGCAATAGGCCACACCGACACCCGCCAGCACCCATGCCACCGGATAGCCAGTGAACAGCAGCGCAATGAAGGTCAGGAACATCGCGATGACCAGCTTTTCCTCGGTCGTTTCGACAAGGAAGGTCAGGCCGACGCAGACGGCAGCAAACACGGCCAGAACCAGTAGGATACGACGCAGCGGCGCGCCTTCCCGTTCCGAGGCCGGCCCGTAAAGCAGCGCGTGCCCATCGTGGATCAACCGTGCGAGTGCAGCCAGTGCGAGCAGGATGAAACTGATCGGAATGACAGCCTTGAACGCCCAGCGCGCAGGCAGACCAGTTGGGCTGTCCGAGCGTTCATTGACGCGGAAGCTTTCGTAGAAATAGTCATACCCCTGGTCGACCATCAAATAGATGAAAGGGGTCAACAGAGTCAGGATGCCGATCACTTCGATGATCCGCTGCGCCCGGCGGGACAGCTGCATATGCAGGACGTCAACGCGGACATGGCTGTCGGTGATCAAGGCATATGAGATGCCGATCATCGTGACGACGCCGTAGAAATGCCACTGGATCTCGTCCAGCTTGGGATAGTTCTGGCTGAACAGGTAGCGCAGCGAAACCTGGCTGAAGATCGCGGCCATCAGCAGGATATTCGCCCACATGACCACATGTCCCACCGCCTTGACGCCCGTGTCGATGGCGACGGCGATCTTCTGACGGTCGGTATCTGGATGTTCCAGGATGCCTTCATAGGCTTCGACCGGATCATTTGTATATTTTTCGTTGGCCATGGTCATTCCTCGCTCAGCACCCCGGCGCGCGGGACGGTGAAGGGTTAGAAATTCCGTTTTTGGGAGAGTTCGGAGCGGCGGACTCCGCCGCCCCGGTTACGTCAGTTAGGGAGAGTTTACTGACGTGGGAGGAACGCGTTGGTCTTCCAGAGGTTATAGCCGTCGCGGAATTCGTTCATGTCCGCCAGGACTTGGGCAAAGAAAGCATCGTTTGCGGCTTCTTCAGCGGCAACCTCATCCCAGGTGGCACGGAAGGTGTCCAGCATCTCGGGCGACCACTGTTTGATGGTGACACCGTTGTTTTCAACGTTGTCGATTAGCGCAGCATGCTGGATCGCTTCACCTTCGGCAAAGCTGTCTGCCATCGACGCCTTGCAGGCGCTTTCGATGATCGCCTTGTGCTGGTCGCTGGTTTCATTCCAGACGTCTTTGTTGATCAGCAGTTCGAAAACAGTCGCCTGCTGGTGCCAGCCGGGGAAATAGTTGAACTTGACCAGTTTATGGAAGCCCAGGCGCGCATCAATGGCGGGCATCGAAAATTCAGTCGCGTCAATCGCGCCTTTTTCCAGCGCGGGGAATATCTCACCACCCGGCAGCAGCGACGTTGCAACACCCAGCTTCTGCATGACTTTGCCGCCCAGACCAAAGAAACGCATCTTCAGACCGTTCAGGTCTTCGGGCGAATTGATCTCGGTCGCGAACCAACCCGAGGTTTCGGGTGCGATGATCGCGCAAGGCAGAACTTTTACGTTGTAACCGGCCTGATCATACATTTCCTGATACAGGGTCATGCCGTTGCCGTAATAGAGCCACGCCATGTATTCACCCGCTTCGGGGCCGAAAGGCACAGCCGAAAACAGCGGCGCAGCCGGGATTTTACCGGCCCAATATCCAGCTGTGGTGTAGCCCGAGTTGATCTTGCCAGTGGATACCGCGTCCAAAATCTCGAACGGCGGAACCAGCTTGCCCGGCTCGTACACTTTCATCTTCAGCGTGCCGCCCGACATCACGTCAAGCTGTTCTGCAACACGCGGGATCGGCGAGCCCAAGCCCGGCAATTCGGTCGAGAACGCAATCGGCGTTTTCAACAGCAGTTTGTCTGCGGCAACCGCAGGCGCGGCCATAATGCTGGCCGCCACGGCCAAGCTCGTCAGGGTCTTCTTCATGAGATCTCCTCCAGGGTTGGTCGGGGTTTCGGCCCGATCATTGGCGCAGGCTCTTCCAGCGCCGCTCCGGTGGTAAACTAACTTTACCATGACGATCCAGTCAACAATTTTGTTTACCACTGGATATCAAGCTGCTTTCACTTACAGCGTGTCCGCGCGGTTCCTCAGCGCGTTGCGGTTTTGGTTCAGATTTGAAAATCCTGCAATTTCCCCAATCAATTCTGGCAATTATGCCTAAGAATCCAGCGAACCGTGTTTTCTTGAAATTTACCGCGATATGGTTATATTTATTTACCAGTAATATGATCTTCGCATTTCATATGAGGCAAAACCCATGAGCACCAAGGCGATTTTTGAACCGGTCGGACACGAATCGCTGGCTGACGCTGTTGTCTCACAAATCGAAGATCTGATCGCATCGGGCATTCTTAAACAGGGGCGCAAGCTGCCTTCCGAGCGTGATCTGGCAGAGATGCTGCGCGTGTCGCGCCCGAAACTGCGCGAAGCGCTGGCCGCGCTGGAAGAGCGCGGCTTGGTGACCACTCAGCACGGAGAAGGTACATTTGTGGCTGCCCTGACAGGGCAGGCGATGCTACCGGCTTTGCTCTCACTTTATGAACGGCACGAGCCCGCGTTTTTTGACTATCTTGAATACCGTCGCGAGCAAGAAGGGTTTGCCGCCCGCCTGGCCGCCCGACGCGCGACCAAGGCGGACAAGGAACGAATTGCCGAGATTCTGGCCGAAAACCAACGCGCCTGGGAAGAAAATGATGCCGTGGCCTCGCGCGAGGCAGATTTCGCGCTGCATTCAGCCATTGTTGATGCCAGCCAGAATGCAACTCTTATCCATATGATGGCGTCCATCTATGAATTGACCAAGCAAGGCGTCTTCTACAACCGCAGCTTTTTGAAGTCGATTGACGGGTCTGGCAAGAAATTGCTGGAACAGCATCTTGAATTGGGTCAGGCCGTGATCGACAGCGATGAAGAGCGTGCGGAACAGGCTGCGTTTGCACACATCGATTTCGTTGAAGATTCCTTCAAACTGGGAATCGAACAGCAACGCCGCGAAGCCATGGCTGAAAAGCGTCGGATATTGTCGCGCTGATGATTTGTGGGCGGTCAGCCCGTCACGTCCAATGCGCCCAACATGCCGGTTTCCTTAACCGCCTCCATCGCCACAAAGGTGGATGTGCTCGCCACATGTGGCAGAGACGAAATCTTTTCTGCCAGCACCGCGCGGTATTCTGACATGGATCCGGTTCGAACCTTCAAAAGATAGTCGAAGTTTGACGCAATCATATGGGCCTGCTCGACTTCTGCGATCCGGCGAACGGCGGCATTGAACTCGGCCAGTGCCTTTTCTCGCGTGTCTGTCATACGCACCTCGACAAAGGCCACGTGATCCAGACCCAATCTGATCGGGTCAAGCATTGCCCGATACCCTTTTATCACGCCACTCGCCTCGAGCCGCTTTAGCCGCGCTTGCGTCGGTGATTTCGACAAACCGATCTCGCGCGCAAGATCAGCAACCGAAACACGGCCATCCTCAGCCAAAATTTTCAGAATCGACCGGTCGAAGCGGTCCAGATCAGGGAAGTTCATTTACACTGCCTTTCACCGTAAATTCGGAACACTCGCCTGTTGATAGGTCAAACTCAGTCCGTTGTCCCGTTTCATCCGACTTATATTATCACAAAGACCGGAGGACCCATGTCACACAGCCTGCGTACACTCATTGACACCCCAACCTATGCCGATCAGTCGGCTGTTCTTGATACCCTGATCACTCAGGCCAACCTGACAAACACAGATCGCAACGCCATCTGTGCTGCTGCCGCGCAGCTGGTTCGCGACATCCGGTCCAGCACCTCACCCGGCTTGATGGAGGTATTTTTGGCCGAATATGGCCTGTCCACCGACGAAGGCATCGCCCTAATGTGTCTGGCCGAAGCACTGCTGCGCGTACCCGATGCCGATACGATCGATGCGTTGATCGAAGATAAGATCGCGCCATCCGATTGGGGCAAACATCTGGGGCAATCCTCATCATCGCTGGTGAACGCATCGACCTGGGCGCTGATGCTGACCGGCAAGGTGCTGGACGAAGGCCAGGCCTCTCCGGTCGGTGCGCTGCGCGGTGCAATCAAGCGCTTGGGCGAGCCCGTGATCCGTACCGCCGTGGCGCGTGCGATGAAAGAAATGGGGCGGCAATTCGTTTTGGGTGAAACCATTCAGTCCGCCATGAAACGTGCGCGGGGGATGGAGGATAACGGCTATACCTATTCCTATGACATGCTGGGCGAAGCCGCACGCACCGAGGCGGACGCCGCGCGCTATCACCTGTCCTATTCGCGCGCCATTTCGGCCATTGCCGAGGCCTGCATCCATGACGACATCCGCGCCAATCCCGGCATCTCGGTCAAGCTGTCCGCCCTGCATCCTCGCTATGAGCTGGCGCAGGAGCAGCGTGTCATGGACGAGTTGGTCCCGCGCCTGCGGGCTCTGGCATTGCTGGCCAAAGCCGCTGGCATGGGTCTGAACGTCGATGCCGAAGAGGCAGACCGCCTTTCGCTATCGCTGCAAGTCATAGAGGCAGTCATGTCTGATCCAGCCCTCGCCGGGTGGCACGGGTTCGGTATCGTGGTGCAGGCCTACGGGCCGCGCGCCGGTCTGGTTCTCGATACGCTTTACGATATGGCGCAGCGCCACGACCGCAAGCTGATGGTGCGTCTGGTCAAAGGCGCCTATTGGGACACAGAAATCAAACGTGCGCAGGTCGAAGGGGTGGATGGGTTTCCGGTCTTCACCCACAAGGCGGCAACCGATGTTTCCTACATCGCCAATGCCCGCAAACTGCTGAACATGACCGACCGGATCTATCCGCAATTTGCGACCCACAACGCCCATACGGTCAGCGCCATCCTGCATATGGCCGACGATCAACCTTACGAGTTCCAGCGCCTGCATGGTATGGGCGAGACTCTGCATCAGATCGTGATGGGCAAGCAGAACACCCGGTGCCGCATCTATGCGCCGGTCGGGGCGCATCGCGACTTGCTGGCCTATCTGGTACGACGCCTGCTGGAAAACGGGGCAAACTCTTCTTTCGTGAACCAGATCGTCGATGAAAACGTGCCGCCGGAAGAGGTCGCCGCAGACCCGTTTATCACCGTACAGACGCCGCCGCCCGCCCTACCGACAGGGCCCGAGCTGTTTCAACCAGAGCGCCCCAATTCCAAAGGGTTTGATCTGCACCACACGCCCACTCTGGATCGGATCGAAGCAGCGCGGGATGGGTTCCGTGCGCATCATTGGTTTGCTCAACCTTTGTTGGCCGACAAGGCCAAGCCAGAGGCCGAAGAACCTGTTACCAACCCGGCCAATCCGCAGGACCGGCCCGGGTCCGTTGCGCCAGCCAGCGCGGCGGATGCAGAGCTGGCCCTGGCCTCGGCCAACCCCTGGGACGCACCGGCTGCTGAGCGTTCGCGCGTTCTGAACGCTGCTGCCGATCTTTATGAAGCGAACTATGGCGAGCTTTTCGCGCTTCTTGCTCGCGAAGCCGGGAAATCCCTGCCTGACGCGGTGGCGGAACTTCGCGAGGCGGTGGACTTCCTGCGGTATTACGCAGCCAATATTCCTGCGGCCAAGTCTGCCGGAATCTTTACCTGCATCAGCCCCTGGAACTTCCCTCTGGCCATTTTCTCAGGGCAGATCGCAGCGGCGCTGGCCACCGGAAACGCGGTTTTGGCCAAACCTGCGCCTCAGACGCCATTGGTTGCACATCGCGCCATTCAGCTGATGCATGAGGCAGGCGTGCCGCGCGATGCGTTGCAATTGCTGCCAGGCGGGCCTGCCGTGGGCGCGTCGCTGACGTCAGACGAACGCGTCTCGGGCGTGGCTTTCACGGGGTCTACGGCCACCGCGCTCAAAATCAGGGCCGCAATGGCCGGGAACATGCGCCCCGGCACGCCGCTGATCGCGGAAACCGGCGGCCTGAACGCTATGATCGTCGATAGCACCGCCCTGCCCGAACAGGCCGTGCAGTCGATCATTGAAAGTGCCTTCCAGTCGGCGGGCCAACGTTGTTCGGCCCTGCGGTGTCTGTATCTGCAGGAAGACATCGCCGACGACGTTCTGATCATGCTCAAAGGCGCAATGGACGCGCTGAGCATTGGAGATCCCTGGCTCATCTCAACCGATTGCGGCCCGGTCATCGACGAACAGGCCCGTCAAGGCATCGCAGATCACGTGGCCAAGGCGCGCGGCGAAGGGCGGGTTCTGAAAGAGCTTCCGCTGCCGCCCGAAGGCACTTTTGTTGCCCCAACACTGATCGAGGTTTCTGGCATTGCCGCGCTGGAACGCGAGATTTTTGGCCCCGTACTGCACGTGGCCCGGTTCAAGGCGCAGGACATTGACAAGGTCATCGCCGATATAAACGCCACTGGATATGGCCTGACCTTTGGCCTACATACGCGCATCGACGACCGGGTCCAGCATGTGACCGAGGCGATCCATGCCGGCAACATTTATGTGAACCGCAACCAGATTGGGGCCATCGTCGGTTCGCAACCCTTTGGTGGCGAAGGTCTGTCGGGCACCGGCCCCAAGGCGGGCGGGCCGAACTACATGGCCCGCTTCTGCGCGCCGGATCGTCAAAATACGGCGGATACTTGGAGCACCGTGGCAGACCTGCCAGCCCCTCAAGGGCAACCAGCGCCAGTCAAAACCCAATCCTTGCCCGGTCCAACCGGAGAATCGAACCGCCTGAGTGAATACCCTCGCCCGCCATTGCTGTGTATGGGGCCCGGAGAGACTGCCGCAGCTTTGCAGGCTGAGACTGTTCAGGCGCTGGGTGGCACGGCCATTCAGGCGACCGGGATGCTGGACCTGCACAGGTTGGAAAACCTGACCGGCATCTCAGGTGTACTGTGGTGGGGGGATGACGAGACCGCCCGGCAGATCGAGCAGCATCTGGCGCGCCGCGACGGCCCGATTCTGCCCCTGATCCCCGGCAAGCCTGACCGTGCGCGGGTTCTGGGTGAGCGTCATGTCTGCGTCGACACGACAGCAGCGGGCGGAAACGCTGCGTTGTTGGGAGGTGCGGCATAAGCTTGCCTTGACGCTGGGCGCGTAAAAGCCCAGCGTCTCACCATGTTTCCGATCCGTGACCATAACCCTTCGGGGCGCACGCCTTATGTTGTCTATGCTCTGATGGCGGCCAACATCCTGATCTTCCTCAGCTATGTGGGGATCATGGATGACGGGCCGCGGATCGGCAGGCTGTTCTTCGACTACGCCATCATCCCGGCGCGGGTCAGCGATGGGTTCGGGCTGGAAACACTGGTGACGTCCATGTTCCTGCACGGCGGCTGGATGCATCTGGCCGGAAACATGCTTTTCCTTTGGATTTTCGGTGACAACCTGGAAGACGAGATGGGACACCTGCCCTTCTTGCTGTTCTATCTGGCAGCCGGGATTGGCGCTGGCCTCATTCACATCATCATCGGGCCGGACTCTCAGGTGCCGACCGTCGGCGCCTCGGGCGCAATTGCAGGTGTGATGGGTGGGTATCTGTTGCTGTTCCCGAAAGCGCGGGTGGATATCCTGCTGATCCTGATTGTCTATTTCAGGGTCTTCACAATTCCGGCCTTCATCATGCTGGGGGTCTGGCTGGCGATTCAGTTCTTTGGCAGCGTCACCAGCAACCCCGACGAAGGCGGCATTGCCTATTGGGCCCATACCGGAGGGTTTGCTGTGGGCCTGATCCTGTGCATACCGCTTTGGCTGCGGCGCGGAGGGGTGCAGTTTTGGGACCGCACCCATGGCCACCCGCCCCACCCGGAAGCGAAATACAAGCTTTCGCAGTCACGTATTCCACGTGTTCCGCGCAAGTAACCTGAGAACTGTTTAGCCCCGGATAACCTTAGAGAACTGATCAAAGATCGGTTCGTTAGAACAGATCACTTCACCGTCCTCCAGCACATTGCCTTCGGGGTTCAGTGCCTGCACGAAGCCGCCTGCCTCTTTCACGATGATGATACCGGCCGCAAGATCCCAGGCGTTCAGGCGGCGTTCCCAGAAACCTTCGTACCGGCCAGCGGCGACATACGCCATATCAAGCGCAGCGGCACCCCAGCGGCGTACACCAGCGCAAGCGGGCATGAGACGTGCCAGATCCTGCAGAGTCGCTGGCAGGTCCGAACGACCGCCAAAAGGCAGGCCAGTCGCAAAGACCGATTCAATCATGCGGTGACGGCCTGACACGCGAATACGCATATCATTCATCCATGCGCCCTCGCCTTTTTCCGCAAAGAACATCTCGTCCTTGGCGGCGTCATAGATCACACCGGCAACAATCTTACCCTTGTGTTCCAGCGCGATCGAGATCGCCCAATGCGGCAGGCCGTGCAGAAAGTTGGTGGTGCCATCCAGCGGATCGACGATCCAACGACGGGTCGGGTCTTCGCCGTCAATGGCGCCACCCTCTTCGGCCAACCACCCATAGGTAGGGCGTGCGCCCAGCAACTCTTCTTTCAGGATGGCCTCGGCGGCGATATCAGCTTTGGAAACGAAGTCCCCCGCGCCTTTCATCGACACCTGCAAATTCTCGACTTCACGGAAATCTTTGACCAAAGAACGCCCCGCTTTGCGCGCGGCTTTGATCATGATGTTGAGATTTGCACTGCCAACCATTGTCAAAAGGCTCCTGTCCGGTCAAACCGCGCGTATACTGCCGCAATGCGCCATTGCCAAGAGGAATGATACGCATAACGGACCCGCAGGAAACGCCGTTACTGGGATTGCAGCTTGCGGGCTTCTTCCCGGGCCAGTTTCACCAGTTCCTGCACATAAGGTTTCTCAAGATCCTCCGACCGGATCGCAGCGTACAGGCGTCGCGTGATCCCTTCTTTCGTCAGGGGCCGGGTCACGTAGTCCGAATTGTACTTGACCTCGCGCACGACCCAATCCGGCAAGACTGAAATCCCCCGGTTAGACGCGACCAAAAGCAGAATAACAGCGGTCAACTCGACCTGCCGGATCGCGGCGGGTTCAACCCGAGCAGGGATCAGCAACTGGCTGAACACATCCAGACGCGTACGCTCCACCGGATACGTGATCAGGGTTTGACCGCGAAAATCCTCTGCCTCGATATATTCTTTCTCGGCCAGTGGATGGGTCGAGGCGGCCACAAAGACGGCGTTGTAGTCGAACAGCTCCACAAACTCGACACCCGGCAGGTCTTCGGGGTCGGACGACACTACTAGATCAACCTCTTCTTTCTGCAAGGCCGGAAGGGCATCAAAGGCCAGGCCGGGGCGGATATCCACATCGACATCGCCCCAGGACTTCCTGAAAGCCTCAAGTACCGGGAAAAGCCATTCGAAACAGGCATGGCATTCGATTGCGATATGCATCCGCCCGGTACGCCCATCCCGCAGCGAAGAAAATTCATGCTGAGCAGCCTCGACCTGCGGTAGGATCTGTTCCGCAAGTCGCAGCAAACGCAATCCGGCGGCCGACAGTTTCATGGGCTTGGAGCGACGCAGAAAAAGCTCGACCCCCGCCTGATCCTCTAATCCTTTGATCTGGTGGCTTAACGCAGACTGAGTGATGTTCAACTGGTCTGCTGCACGCGCCAGCCCGCCGCATTCGTGGATCGCTTTGATGGTACGCAGGTGCCGGAATTCAATGTGCATTTCGAACAGCATTCATGTTGTTGTTGAATAATATGAGTTTGTCTCACATTGCCTGCCATGGCACAAGAGGCTCAGATGATCCAGCGAGGCCGTTATGTCCAAACCTGAAATTTCCTTTGAGTTCTTTCCGCCCAAAACTCTGGAAGCCTCATTCCGTCTTTGGGACACGGTTCAGACTTTGGCCCCCCTGGGCCCTCGCTTCGTGTCCGTTACCTATGGCGCTGGTGGCACAACGCGCGAGCTGACACGTGACGCAGTTTCGACCCTTCATAAGTCGTCGGGCCTGAACGTCGCTGCACATTTGACCTGCGTCGATGCCTCACGGCAGGAAACGTTGGAGATCGCCGACACATTCGCACGCACCGGTGTGCAAGACATCGTTGCCCTGCGCGGCGACCCGCCAAAGGGTCAGGACAAGTTCGTACCGCACCCCGACGGGTTCGCCAGCTCGGTCGAGCTGATTGAAGCGCTGGCCGAAACCGAGATGTTCAGTATTCGCGTCGGTGCCTATCCTGACAAACACCCCGAAGCTGCCGATTTGGCTGCGGATGTGGATTGGCTAAAGGCCAAGCTTGACGCGGGCGCGGACGAAGCCCTGACGCAGTTCTTCTTCGAGGCAGAAACCTTTTTCCGGTTCCGTGACGCCTGCGCCAAAGCGGGCATCGACAAGCCGATTGTGCCCGGCATTCTGCCGATCGAGAACTGGGCAGGTGCCCGCAATTTCGCCAAGCGCTGCGGCACACATATTCCAGTCTGGGTGGAACAGGCTTTCGAAAAGGCAGTACGCGACGGACGCGAGGATCTGCTGGCAACCGCGATCTGCACCGAGCTGTGTTCAGATCTGATCGAAGGCGGCGTGGACAAGCTGCATTTCTACACACTGAACCGCCCGGAATTGACCCGTGATGTGTGCTTTGCGCTTGGCATCACACCGCGCGTTGAACTGGAAAACGTCGCCTAAGTCGGAAAAACTCAACGATTCGCTCGGGTTAGGCTCACCTCGGGCGACTTTCGTTCTATTTTGTGTGAACTGTTTCACACTCATATTCGCAAAATTGCAGTTTTACAGGACAATTGAATCGCAAGATCGCGATTGTTGTCTGCACCCTCGCAAATCCACCCCGGAATTTGACAAAACTATGACCTGGGCGACACTGGGGGCGTATAGTTTGTAGCGAGTGTTTTGAGTATGGAACCTGTAGATAAAGTGCGGGCGCGCACTGATGCCCTTGCAGATTTGGGATTACCCCCATCTGCCAGTTCCAATGAAATCAGAGAGGCGTGGCGGCAGATCGCCTTTCATTCGCATCCCGATCACCGGGATGGGGACAGTTCCGGGTTTTCGCGCGCCAAGGCCGCCTATGATTTCTTACGCAACGAAGGATTGACGAAAAAGGGCGGTGGCAAAGCTGGCCAGGCTCAACCGCGTCGTCCGCGTTTGAAAAAGCGGATCATTGAGTTGCCGCAGGAAGACATCGCCGCCTGCAAAGCAATGCTGAGCCCTGAGGAAGTCTTGTCTCATGAGCACAGCCCAGCAGATGCGTTTGACGTACCCGAAGCGTGCATTTCGGACCATGTTCCAGATGCGGTAGGCTGTTACGGGCGGCATTTGACCTATTTCGTCACCACACCCGTGCATCACGGTGCAAATCGTGTGGCCTTGCCAACAACAGTCCTGAGCGGTGCGCGGCATACCGAGGCAGAGATTCTGAGCTTTCAGTCCAAGGACACCGGTGCCGGAGAGGTGGTGATCCCGGACACGATTTGCGAACGCAAATTTCCTGGCGCCAAGAGCGTGAAGATCCGGTTTGATGCCGATCAGGACATCCGCGATCAATTCTGGCTGGCGGGCTGAATGCAAAAAAGCCCGGCCAGATCAGCCGGGCTTTGAATTTTTCAATCCAAGGCGTCGATCAGTTTGTGACCGGGCCTTCCGAAGTGAATTTCGGGATCACACTTGTCGATGCGTCCGAGGACTCGATGCCCGGCCAGTTGCCTTCAGCGATGTTGATGTTGCCGGGCACATCTTCTTCCCAAAAGCCAACAACCACATCGGTGATGTTCAAGTACAGCTTGTCATCGACAATGCGCCACAAGTTGGGGTTGGCCGGAACCTTACCGCCTTTTGACACGCCATAAGCACAGTGGCCATCATATTGCGGCGCATAGAAGGCCGGATTTTCCAGGAACGTGTCGCGGTTTTCTTCGGTCGCAAAAGCCCAGGTTGCACCGTTGTATTCCGCAGTAATGTCGGCTTTTCCGCGCACGGCTTCGGGCTGCGATTGGCCGACCGGAACCTGATCAAGGCTGCGATATGCAACCACGTCGTAGCCCGAGACAGCAAAGCCGGTGCCATCAACATATTGAGGCCCGGCAAATGCCGGAACCGCCAGAGCCATGGCCGCAGCGAAGGTCAATGCAAAGCGTTTCATGTGGTCTATCCTTTTCGGGTCAACTGTGTCCGTGATGCCGTTGTGGCAGGTCTGACAAGACAATATGCGATTCCCGTGCAGTTCGTAGTCCCCCTAACGCCGCTGTGACCCGGCACGAGAAAACGTGAGAGTTTGGACGGAGATTGTTACAGAATAAGCCAACAGCAGCGGGTTGGACTCGGCGGTTTGCAATATTAGCTTTAAGACAGCCCTGATAACGGCAAGAAAGGCAAGAGATGAGCGACCAATCCCCGTACACCCCCCCAGCGGTCTGGACCTGGGACAGCAAAAGCGGCGGCCAGTTCGCCAATATCAACCGGCCGATTGCCGGAGCGACCCACGACAAAGACCTGCCGGTCGGACGCCACCCACTGCAACTGTACTCACTGGCCACACCCAATGGCGTGAAGGTTACGGTCATGCTGGAAGAACTGTTGGCGCTGGGTCACGAAGGTGCTGAATACAATGCCTGGCTGGTCAATATCGGCGAGGGCGATCAGTTCAGCTCAGGCTTTGTCGGAGCCAACCCAAATTCGAAAATCCCGGCCCTTTGGGACCGGTCCGGGGATACACCCACGCGCGTGTTCGAAAGCGCTTCGATCCTGTTTCACCTGGCTGAAAAGTTCGGCGCGTTCCTTCCTGCGTCGGGCCCTGAGCGCACTGAGGTGATGAACTGGGTGTTCTGGCAAATGGGCAGCGCGCCATATCTGGGCGGCGGGTTCGGCCATTTCTACGCCTACGCGCCCGAGAAATGGGAATACCCGATCAACCGCTTTGCGATGGAGACCAAGCGGCAGCTGGACGTTCTGGATCGGGAATTGGCGGACAAGACCTATATTGCTGGTGACGAGTACACGATTGCCGACATGGCGATCTGGCCTTGGTATGGCCAACTGGTATTGGGCCGTCTTTACAGCGCCGCCGAGTTTCTGGACGTTGAATCGTACAAGAACGTCATGCGTTGGGCCAAAGAAATTGACGCCCGTCCGGCGGTTCAGCGCGGGCGTATGGTCAACCGTGCTTTTGGCGAGCCGCACACGCAGCTGCACGAGCGCCACGATGCCAGCGATTTCGAGACCCGCACGCAGGACAAACTGGAACCAGCGGCGGAATAACTAATCCCGCTAGCACAACAACACGCGGTGCGGTCTGCGCCGCGTGTATGCGTTTAGACATTTATTTCAGAATTGGCGGATTGTCCGGGTTACTGCCGGGGGCCTCTCTTACCTGCTTGACGCTTTTGGGCTCGGGCAGATCAAAGCGAAGTCCAACCTTGGCCAACAACGCAGCAGCAGGCTCGCTGGCGGCGAAAAAACCGACATCCATCGCGCCCGCCTCGATCCCGGAAAAGGTCAACGCTTCGGACGCGGCCTTGGCAAGCGCGGGCTCTGCCCCATCGAGAACATCGACAAAACCCAACAAATGTCCCTGCGCGCCAGCTTCTGACTTGGTGGCTACCAAATAGGCCGCAGTGGCCAACCCGCCTGCGGTTGCCAGTTTGGTATCCAAAGCGGTCAGCAAATTATCAGGCAAACCAGACGGCGGCATGAACTCTGCCAGTTTTTCCTCGACCTCTTTTGGACTGTTTTGCAGCGTTTCGGCCAACCAACCCAATGCTTCTGCTGGAACCAGCATCGAGGATGGCGCAGTTTCCAGATTCAGGCCCAGCCCGATCCCCTGCCCTGCCAGCATCCCGGAAAGCACCCGCCCCGAAAGCGCCACGTAAGGTACGGGCCGACCTGCGAACTGCGCCAACCGTTCCTCTCGGTCAAAAGCCAGCACAAAGCGCCCGTCCGCAACGTCGAATAATTCGGGCGAGACATTCTCGTCCTGCGCTTCCTCGGTCAGCATCAGGAACAGCTCGCTGTCGGCCAGCCGCTCAAAAAATCGCAATCGGGCGGAATCGTTTTGCGGATCTGCCTGCATCGCGGCATGTGCTGCGTCCAACGCCGTGGGTTCAGTCATTCAACACCTCTTGGACCCGCGCGCGCAGAACCGGTAAAAGCTCGGCCTCGAACCACGGGTTTTTCTTTAACCATGCCGTATTGCGCCAGGACGGATGAGGCAAGGCAAAGACCCGCGGCGCATGGTCCTGCCAGCTTTGGACGGTGCTT
This sequence comes from Ruegeria sp. HKCCD4315, assembly GCF_013112245.1. NCBI lineage: Bacteria > Pseudomonadati > Pseudomonadota > Alphaproteobacteria > Rhodobacterales > Roseobacteraceae > Ruegeria > Ruegeria sp. HKCCD4315. The sequence goes on from NZ_WVRN01000001.1 coordinate 2,732,738, forward strand.
GTGACCGAACCGCGTACGCCAAGGTGGTACTTATGCGCATGCCCCCCGACCAGGACGGTCAACGGCACCTGGCCCAGAACGCTCATCACCCGATCATGCCAGGTGTTTCGGCACAGGGCGGGCGGCGGAAGGTCGGCGCTGCGGGCATCATAACCGGGAAAGCAGAACGCCATGGGTACAATCGACACGCGGTCGCGGTCATAAAAGATCGTCTCATCAATCCCCAACCAATGCCTCAATCTGTCACCCGAAGGGTCGGTGAACGGCCGCCCCGACTCATGCACGCGTGCACCCGGCGCCTGCCCTGCGATCAGAACTGGTGTGCCTGAACGAAACCAAACTACCGGGCGTGGTTCATGCGCCGTTGCTGTCTGTGAAAACCTGTCTGCGCACAGGCGACAGGCCCGAATTTCGTCGGCTAAACTGTCCATCTAATGTCAAAACCTCTTCTGGCCCACGCGTCACGACGGGGAACATAAGGCCCGCCGGACACACCGCCAATCAGGTTGTCACAGGTTTTACCTCAACGCATTGATCATTTGTTTCATAATTCGACATAATGTAGCCAACATGGAACGGTAAAAATAACCTTCTCCGGCCGTCCCAAAGAACGGCAACACAACGGAACACGAGCAGCAGGCCCCGAATGTTAGAGTTCGACAATGTCAGCAAGTCCTTTTGGACCGGAACCCGCCGCAAGGTGATTCTGGATCAGGTCTCGTTCCGGGTCGAGCTGGGCACGTCACTGGGGGTTCTGGCCCCGAACGGCACTGGAAAAACCACGCTAATCAATATGATGGCTGGTTTGGAAAAACCAGACGAGGGCGTGATCCGACGCGAATGTCGCGTCTCTTTCCCCATGGGGTTCACAGGTGGTGTGTCGGGAAAGCTGTCCGCTCTTGAGAATGCGCGCTACATCGCCAAGATCTATGGGATGGACCCGGATTATATCGAAGCCTATTGCAAATGGCTTTGTGGTCTGGGCGAATATTTCGATCAACCGCTGGCGACCTATTCCTCGGGGATGCGTTCCCGGTTCACCTTCGCTTTGATGTTGGCGCTGGATTTCGACATGTATCTGATCGACGAAGGGATGCCCGCATCAACGGATGTCGAGTTCAACGAAAAAGCCGGCTCGATCCTGAAAGAGAGACTGCGCACCACAACTCTGGTCATCGTATCACACAGCCCGTCCGTGTTAGAAAAGTTTGCCCAACAAGCCGCCGTCCTTTTGGACGGGCAATTGTACATGTTTGAATCCTTGGAAGAGGCTAAGCAGTTATATGACTTCGAATCCCAAGGTTAGAAAGTACAACTGGCGCCGCAACCAGCAGGCCGACGGTTCCGCCGAAGCGCGGGCCGACGCAATTTCGCGCATTCGCAACGCAACGCAAGGCCAACCCGCTGCGGATCAGGCGCAGCCAGGAACACAGTTGGACGACATCAAACGTGAAGGTTTGACGGGACGCCAATTGCGTATTGCGCGACGGTTGGCGCAGAAACATGGGCTGGCTGCGACCTCGGATTATGATGCGGTGCGTTTGTTGCGTCAAAAGGGCATTGACCCGTTCCAGCGCACCAATCTTCTGGATCTTGCTGCCGCCAGGCCCTCGGCCAACGACGAAGAGAACAACACCAAGGACAAGGTCAGTATCAAACTTCCGCAGGCTGTGGGTGCGAAAAAGTCCAATTTACCAGGACCCGAGCTGAGCCCTGCTGAACGACGCAACCTTGAGATCGGGGAAATCCAGAAAGACATTGCACGCAGACGCAGGCGCAAACTGTTTGCCTTGTTTGCGCGGCTGGCCGTTTTTGTGTTTCTGCCGACCTTTATCGTGGGTTTCTATTTCTACCGCATCGCCACCCCGATGTATGCCAGCGATTCAGAGTTTTTGATCCTGCAGGCAGACGGTGGACCGGGCAGTGTTGGCGGTTTGCTGGCGGGAACTCAGTTTGCCACAACGCAGGACTCGATCTCCGTGCAGTCCTTTCTAGAATCGAAAGAGGCGCTGCTGTTGCTGGATCAGGATGCAGGATTTTCGGACGTCTTCAAACAGGACTGGATCGACCCGGTTCAAAGGCTGGCCGCCGATGCGTCACTTGAGGACGCGTACAAACTGTTCAACCGGATGATCACCATCGGCTACGATCCAACCGAAGGGGTTATTCGGATGGAGGTCGCGGCCCCGGATCCACAGACCTCGACCGAGTTCTCGGAGCGTCTGATCTCGTACGCCGAAAACAGGGTGAACGCGCTTTCCGGTAAAAAACGTGAAGACCAGATGCGTGATGCGGTTGAAAGCTTTGAGGCGGCTCAAGAGGCGCGCAAACAGGCGCAGGAAGAGCTGATTGAACTTCAGTTGCAGGGCGCTGTGCTGGATCCGGAAAACGTAATCGCCAGCCTGCGAAGTCGCATCAACGAGATCGAGATACTGGTTCAGGACAAAGAGCTGGAGCTAGCGGCTTTGCAGGACAATCTGCGTCCGAACAAAGCCAAAGTAGATGGTGTTCAGGCTGACATCGCCCGGCTGGAAAAGGTGCTGGAAGATTTGAATGCCCAAATGCAGGACGCATCTGCCGGCGAAAATTCGCTGGCCCGGCTAAGCGTGCGCATACAAATTGCCCAGGCCGATCTGGCGGCTCGGGATATGATGCTGCAAACGGCAATGCAGCAAATGGAAACAACCCGGTCCGAGGCCAACCGGCAGGTTCGGTATCTGACTGTTTCGGTGAACCCTATTCCCAGTCAGGAACCCAGCTATCCGCGCAAGTTTGAAAATACGATTTTGGCATTCCTGTTATTTGCTGGTATCTACCTCATGATCTCGCTTACTGCGTCGGTCCTTCGTGAACAGGTATCCTCATAAGACCCATGAAACATGTAAAAATCTCCGACCTGACGGTCGGCAACGACCTTCCGCTGACTGTCATCGCTGGCCCCTGCCAGCTGGAAACAGCAGACCATGCGCAAATGATTGCGGGCAAGATGAAAGAAGCCTGCGACGCAGCCGGTGCGCAATATGTGTTCAAGGCGTCTTACGACAAAGCGAACCGGACATCGCTGTCGGGCAAGCGTGGCATGGGAATCGATGCGGGCCTGCAGGTTCTGGATGACATTCGCAAAACGATGGGCATCCCGGTCCTGACCGATGTCCATACCGAGGCACACTGCGCCCTCGCAGCCGAAGCTGTGGATGTTCTGCAAATCCCTGCCTTTCTGTGCCGACAGACAGACATGCTGCTGGCCGCTGGCAATACCGGCAAGGCCGTCAACGTCAAGAAAGGTCAATTCCTGGCCCCATGGGAAATGACAAATATCGTCGACAAGGTTGAAAGCACTGGAAACCAGAACATCCTGCTGACCGAACGTGGCACATCTTTTGGATACAACACTTTGGTCGCTGACATGCGCGGCCTGCCCCAAATGGCAAAAACCGGCTATCCGGTCGTTATGGATGCGACCCATTCAGTCCAGCAACCCGGTGGCAAAGGTGGTTCGTCCGGCGGACAGCGCGAGTTCGCGCCCGTGATGGCCCGGGCGGCTGTTTCATTGGGAATTGGCGCAGTTTTTATTGAAACGCATCAAGAACCTGACAAAGCGCCTTCTGACGGCCCGAACATGATCCCATTGGACCAAATGCCCCAACTTGTTGACACATTGATGCGTTTTGATGCGCTTGCCAAAGCGAATCCTATTCAAATTTAACGATTGAGACTTGTTATGACCAAACCCCTCCCCGAGGTGACACCCAACACCTGGAGTTTTCTGCGCGACGCGATGATCAAGCCCACCGGGTTTCGCGAGTATGACGCGCGCTGGAAATACCCCGAAGAGATCAACCTGCCCGGCATGACCGCGCTTGGACTGGGTCTGGGCACCCAGATGCGCAGACGTGGGATTGAACCCGTGATCGCCGTTGGCAACGACTACCGCGATTATTCGCTGGCCATCAAAAACGCGTTGATCCTTGGTCTGATGCAGGCCGGTATCCGCGTGAAAGATATTGGCCCCGCGCTCAGCCCTATGGCTTATTTCGCGCAGTTTCATCTGGATGTGCCTGCTGTTGCGATGGTCACGGCCAGCCACAACCCCAATGGCTGGACCGGCGTGAAAATGGGCTTTGATCGCCCACTGACCCACGGCCCGGACGAGATGTCGGAGTTGCGTGACATCGTGCTGAACGGTGAAGGTCAACAGCACGAAGGCGGATCATGCGAATTCGTCGAAGGCGTGAAGGAAGCTTACATCGATGACCTCGTCGGTGATTTCAAAATGTCCCGCCCGCTGAAGGTGGTCTGTGCCACTGGCAATGGCACTGCCTCAGCCTTTGCGCCCGAGATTTTCGAGCGGATCGGGGTCGAGGTCGTGCCCAGCCACAACCGGCTGGATTATAGCTTCCCAAACTACAACCCGAACCCCGAAGCGATGGAGATGTTGCATGACATGTCCGCCACGGTGAAATCCAGCGGCGCTGATCTGGCGCTTGGATTTGACGGGGACGGCGACCGCTGCGGCGTGGTTGATGACGAAGGCGAAGAGATTTTCGCCGACAAGGTGGGCGTGATCATGGCCCGTGATCTGGCCAAGCTGTATCCCGGATCAACTTTTGTCGCGGATGTGAAATCCACCGGCTTGTTTGCCAGTGATCCCGAATTGCAGGCATTGGACGTCAAGGCGGATTACTGGAAGACTGGCCATAGCCACATGAAACGGCGCGTTAAGGAAATTGGCGCTTTGGCCGGGTTCGAAAAGTCTGGCCACTACTTCCTGGCCGAGCCTGTGGGTCGTGGATATGACTGCGGAATGCGCGTGGCGGTCGAGATCTGCAAACTTATGGACCGCAACCCGGATCAAAGCATGTCGGACCTGCGCAAGGCGCTGCCCAAGACCTGGTCGACCCCAACCATGTCACCTTACGCCGCAGATACCGAGAAGTACGATATCCTTCAGCGCTTGGTCGACAAGCTGGTCGCCAAAGGCGATGCGGGCGAAACCTTTGCTGGGCGCGCAATCAAAGAGGTTGTCACCGTCAACGGCGCGCGAGTCATTCTGGACAACGGCAGTTGGGGGCTGGTTCGGGCCTCGTCCAACACCCCTAATCTGGTGGTTGTGTGCGAGAGCAGCGAAAGCGAAGCTGAAATGCGCGCGATCTTTGCCGACATCGATGCTGTGATCCGCACTGAACCTGGTGTTGGCGACTACGACCAGACCATCTGACCGTAAAGGCTTGGGGCGTGTCCTCGCCCCAAGCGCCGCACTCAGTTGCCGCCGAACAGCTTGAGCAGACCTTTTTTTGCCTCGTCTTCCAGCTTTTTCTTCAGCGCATCTTCGATCTGGTCGCTGTCGGTGATGGTCGTATCCAGCTCGTTCCCGACCTTCTCAAAAACCTTCTGCTTGGCGTCGTCTTCCAGCTCCTTGACCTTCACGTCAGCTGCCGCCTCGATGACTTTGGTCAGATCCGGCTTGATCGACGGATTGCTCCACGGGCCGACGATGCGCACCGGAACAGATATGCCCTTACCGGAGTTGGCCCGCAGCGCCACGGGTGTGAAGAGATAGTCAATATCGCGCGCGCCTAGTCCCACGGTTCCCGTGCCATCCGCACGGAAGTTTTCCAGCGACATGAGCAGATCATTGTTGGTCAGCACGCCCTGATCCATGGTGAAGCTGCCGGTCAGGCTGTTGAATACGGTCGTTCCACCCGATCCGGTCCCTCGCCCCATCAGGCGATCCAGATCGAAACCGGAAATCACTCCTGACCCGACATCCAGGTTTCCCTTGCCGCTGAGCGAACGCATGATTTGATCCTCAGACTGGCCAACGCCCAGAAACTCCAGACTGCCCGCAGCCATGCCCGACAAGCGTTCAACACCGGCCATCGTGGTCAACGCCTGTTTCAGATCGATACCGCTGGCCGAGATTTTGCCGCCGACAGACAGGCCATTGCGATTGTTGGCGACCACCTGCCCGTTCAACTGACCTGCAAACAGCGTGGCCGGATGCATTTCCAGAACCGCCCGAGAGCGATCCAGAGACAAGGTCAGATCGCTTTTGCCAAATTCCATTCCCGGCACAGCGATCGAGTTTGCCGTCAGGCGGATTTTACCGTTCGCCAGTGCCAGAGCGGAGGCGTCACTTGGGTCTTGCGACCACCCGTCTACTGCTGAGGTACTCGGCTGAGATACACCGCTCGGCGCTGCACCTGATTCTGAGATTCGCGAAAGATCCAGATCACCCGCATCCAACCTGGCTACGATCTGTGGTGGGTCCGAAATGGTAATATCTGCCTCACCCAGAAATCGGTTGTCATCCAGTTGCGCGGTCATATCCCGTAACGATATGCGCCCGTCCTGCGTATAGGTCATATGGGCGGCGATGTTGGCCTTTTTACCCAAACCCGGCGGGATATGCACACCGGCCTGACCAAAAGCTGCAAACATCTTTTCGCTGTCCCGAGCCTCGACCCTTGTTGTACCGTCCATTTCACCGGCCAGATTGACACGTCCATCGAAACCGATCTCACCCCCTGGCGCAGCCAAAGACAGTTCCAGCGCCGTGACGTCGCCATTGGAAAAGGCCGGCAGGTCCGGGATTTTCAAGTCAACTTCAACGGCTCCGCCAGGCACAGCCATTGTGGCTTGCATGATCATGGGAGATGTGACCTCGGGCCAGCTTGCGGCCAGTGTCACACCAGAAAAATCCATCTGTGTGATACCATTCTCGACGAAAATCAGCTGCGCGTTTGTCAGCTCTAGTTGGTCCAGGGTGACCTCACCCGTTGTTTCCGCAGGCACAGCGGCCCCAGAGGTTTCGGCAGGTTGGGTAGAACTCGGGGCGCCAAATTGCCAGTTCGCCCGCCCCTGTGATTGCTCCAGACGCAATATCGGGTTTTCAGCAAACACGCGTTTGATACGCAGATCTCCATTCCACAGCGCAGCAGCGTCCACACCGACGGCAAGACTGTCTGCACTCAGCATTGGCTGGGACGCTGCCCAGCTAGCATTGCCAAAACGTACCGGGCCGGTTTCCATTCCCAGCACGGGCCAGAAGGACAAGCGTACGTCCCCGCTCAATGTCAAATCACGCCCGGTTTGCGCCTTCACCTGCTCGGCCAGAATCGCGCCCAGCTTGTCCCCGGGCATCAGCAAAAGCGCGCCAATGACGAGCCCGGCAACAGCCACAACAACAAATAGAATGCGCATCAGCCACTTCATGATCTGCTCTCCGCCTTTTGGCTTATCTTTGCCGTGATCATTCAAATCACACGTCACATTTGCAAGGGGAAGCGTTCCCCACTATATGCCGCGCCATGACAACGAACCCGCCAAACCTCCGCCCCGACCTAGCGCCCGCCGCCCGGATCACCGAGTCGCCCCGTTCCGACCAGCCGACCATCGGCATGGTGTCGCTGGGTTGCCCCAAGGCGTTGGTCGACAGTGAACGCATTCTCACCCGGCTTCGCGCTGAAGGATACGGCATTTCGCCCGATTATGCCGGGGCCGATGCCGTCATTGTGAACACCTGCGGATTTCTGGACAGCGCCAAGGCGGAATCGCTGGACGCAATCGGAGAGGCACTGGTTGAAAACGGCAAGGTCATTGTAACCGGCTGTCTGGGGGCGGAACCGGATTACATCCGGGAACATCACCCCCGCATCATGGCCGTCACCGGACCGCATCAGTATGAACAGGTTTTGGATGCGGTGCACGTCGCCGTGCCGCCCTCACCCGATCCGTTTGTCGATCTGCTGCCTGCCAGCAGCGTGCAATTGACCCCGCGCCATTACAGCTATCTGAAGATCTCGGAAGGCTGTAATCACAAGTGCAAGTTCTGCATCATCCCAGATATGCGCGGGAAACTGGCCAGCCGCCCGGCCCATGCGGTTCTGCGTGAGGCTGAAAAGCTGGTCGATAACGGCGTGCGCGAGCTGCTGGTGATCTCGCAGGACACGTCGGCCTATGGGCTGGACCGGAAATATGATGTGAACCCGTGGAAAGACCGCGACGTGCGCAGCCATATCACCGATCTGGCGCGGGAGCTGGGACAGTTGGAGGCGTGGGTGCGCCTGCATTATGTTTACCCCTACCCGCATGTACGCGAGTTGATCCCACTGATGGCGGATGCGGGCTGCAATGTGCTGCCCTATCTGGATATTCCTTTCCAGCACGCGCACCCCGACGTTTTGAAACGTATGGCCCGCCCGGCCGCCGCAGCCAAAACACTGGACGAAATCCGGGCCTGGCGTGACATCTGCCCGGACATCACCCTGCGATCGACCTTTATTGTCGGTTATCCGGGAGAGACCGAGGCCGAGTTCCAAACTTTGCTGGACTGGATGGACGAAGCGCAGCTGGATCGCGTCGGCTGCTTTCAGTACGAAAACGTGGATGGCGCGCGGTCGAACGACCTGCCCGATCACGTCCCGGCCGAGGTCAAGCAAGAGCGCTGGGATCGCTTCATGGAAAAGGCCCAAGCGATTTCCGAAGCCAAACTGGCGGCAAAAGTCGGCCAGACCTTGCAGGTCATCGTGGATGAGGTCGATGACGAAGCCGCCACCTGCCGCACCAAAGCGGACGCGCCCGAGATTGACGGCAACCTGTTCATTGATGAAGGGTTCGAAGCACTTAATCCTGGCGACATCGTAACGGTTGAGGTGGACGAGGCCGGAGAATACGATCTTTGGGGTAAGCTCGCTTAGAACTGTTCCGCCTGCCTGTTTCACCACAGATGGGCAAAGCGTGAAGCGAGTTTATTGGTCCAACGCACCTAAAGACGCGATCTTAGACTGAAATCCATACACGGAGGGTTTCATGTCTGGAAAGGTCAAAATCGGCCTGAACAGCGTGGTGTTCCTGATTGCCACGTTATGTCTAGCAGTGCCCTCTTCCGCGCAAACGGCGACGGGCGGCCCAAACGGGTTGATCGCGGTCAGCGATAAGCAGCTTAGCTTTCTCAAGACCGGCCACCTCAAGATCAAGCGCTATTATCTTGCGCCAAAATCCAAAGCACATGTCAAACAGCCGAAGGTGCACCACAAAAAGCACCACAAAACTTATCGCTTTTACCCACCGAAACGGCGCGTGATCGGTCGTGTGCCCTACGGGCAAATCAAACGGCATAAGTTCAACTCATTGAGGTTCAAGCACAAATACGGCTTCAGGAAATATTGAACCGCTGAACGGCACACACTGACTACCTGCAATAAAAAAACCGCCTCAAAGGCGGCCATCTATCGAGCAATGGTACAGGCGGCCCCATCCAGGACCGCCTGCAAAAAGCTTACTGAGTAACCGGGTTACAGACAGTCTGGCCTGCTTCGGTTGTCGCCAGCTCATAGCCGCCCGGACAGCTGGGTGTGCCGGCTTTGTCATAGCTGGGCTGTACATAAACAGGTGTCGGTTCTTCCTGCTGCGCGCAAGCAGTCAGAATCAGGGCAAATGCGCCAACGGCAGCGAGTTTCAGTTTCATGTCCGTCAATCCTCTATTACTTTTCTGATATTGCCCAACTTTTCGGGGCCACATCCAGAATACGGGCTGAGCTTCGATCTGGCAACTGAATCGATCACGTCTTTGTGAGTCAAAGCGATTCCATGCCGGTTTTAGCTTTGGGAAAGGGCATTTACCGCTTCGAAGCTACCTTTTTGGCAGTACTGCTCTACACTGTTGTCACGACATCAGCCAAAGACGGAGAAGCCACATGTCAGACGCGCCAAACATTGCCCAAAAATCGCCGATTCCGGTCGAGGTTGTCGAAGGGAAGACCTATTTTTGGTGCTCATGTGGAAAATCTGCGCGACAGCCGTTTTGCGACGGGTCCCACAAAGACAGCGCATTTGAACCAATAAAATATACGGCAGATGCCAGTAAAAAAGTATTTTTCTGCGCTTGCAAACATAGCGCAAAGCAACCGCTATGCGATGGCAGCCATAGTAAATTGTGATCAGGTCTTCAGACCATTCAGGGTCTCGGCATTTGCGCAAAAATCCGGGGCCTTTTCGACCAATGCCTGTTGATCAGCCAGCCACAAAGCGCATTGGCCGTCACAACTTGAAGCCCGACACCGTGTGACCAATTCTGCATAGCCCTCTGGTGTCAAACGACCGTCCGCCATCACCTCGGTCAATGAAATGCCCATACATCGCGAGACAGACCGCGTTAGCCAGAAATGCTTTTCAATTTCGCCCAGCGGGACCTGTGCCATCACACGTTCTCCAGCTGTTGCGCCTTAAGTGCCGCGAATCGCTCTCGGTTGGGGCAGCTGCTTGGCGCTTCATCGATCTGGCCCCTCTGCTCCAGCCATTCCGGGCAGTCATGAGCCCAGGCGCAACCCCGGCATTGTTGTACGATCTCGGCCCATTCTTCGTGATTCAAATGACCTTTGCGGTATGCCCCGGCCAGATCAGTGCCGGTGGCTTGCCCCATTCGCAGCACAAGCCGCAAATGGGTCATGATGTTGCCTAGACGTGGCATGGCAAACCTTTAGGTTAAGGCATTAATTTATGGAGTAATTCCTGGTTCCGGCAATACTCAGGCGCCCGCTGTGCGGTTGCCGCCTGGCTCAACATAGCCTGACAATGCTGTGGGTTCGGGCAGTCGGTGCACCGTAGAACTGCCTCGGAAATCTGATCCACTGAAACCGAACCGCCAATGGCCGCTTCTTCAAGATCAATGTCCAGCATGCTGGCCATATCGTCCACCAAACCGGCGTGCAGTCGCAGGGTCTCTCGGGTGGGCATAGTGTTTTCCTTTCCCTTTCGCGCTTTGGCAAAAAGGTAGCGAATTTGCACCTTCAAACATTGACACAGGTCAAGATTGGACGCCGATGTGATCCAGATAGGCGCGGGTCGCATCCTGAACCCTGCGAAACCGGTCGCCGCCCAGTTTCTTGCCGCCATACCAACGGGTGACAATGATCACATGGTTCTTCAATTCCGCCCGTTCGATCATGCGCAGGATCACCATACCCGCCCCGCTTTCCCCATCATCCGCCTTAAGCGCGCCGGTCGGCAGAGTCGCGGCCCACGTGTTGTGGGTCGCCTTGGCATAGGTTTTGTCCGATTTCAGATCATTCAGAACACTGTCGATCTCGGCCCGCGAAGCAACTGCCGCCCCGGATACCGCATATTTCGAACCGCGGTCTGTCAGGATCACCCCAAGACGCACAAGGCCGCTCACTGTGTCAAACCCAACTGTGCTGCGGTTTCAAGCACGATCTGAACGCGCTGCTCATTGGGCGGGTGGGTTCCCAGAAACTTGTCGCCAGGATCCGGAATCCGCTCAAAAAACTTCGCCCCAACCAACGGGTTGTATCCAGCATTGTAGGTGATGATCGTACCCAACTGGTCTGCCTCCAGCTCGAAATCCTTCAGGTAAGCCTGAACACCAACCTTGGCCCCCAGCTTTTGCGCCTCTTCTATGGCGGCTGCATCACCGCCGCGCAACTGTTCTCGCCTGCCGAATTCTGCGGCGCTGGCGCTGGCGTTTTCACTTTGCCGGGCAATGTGCCTCAACACATGATGGGCCGCTTCATGACCCATGACAAAGGCAAGCTCATCCGCGTTTTGCGCGGACCGGATCATAGACCGCGTGAAAACAATCACCGGCTGCCCGTTTTCGTCCAAAGTCTGATACGCGTTTGCCGGTGCTCGCGGGTTTAGATCAACCAGGATCCTGAACTCACAATTCTGGCGTCTGGGTTGTTTAAGACATTGTTTTCGTGCTTCCGCACCAACAGCCTGGCTAACCTGCTGAAAGGTCTGCGCCGTCGGTTCGGCACCCGACGCATCACCCAGCCAGTCCTCGGGCGATTGTACACTGAAGACACCTTGTGCACAGGCCGACAACAGCAGGAACAGCGGTAAAACAAAGCATCTGCGCATGTTACATCCTTTGGGCCAATCGGGCCGCCATTTCAACATAGTACGCCCCGTCAGCTGATGCCACCGCGCCGCTGGCAAGGAACGGCTTGCATTGCGTCTCGGCGACTTGCACTGTGGACACATGTTTTCGATTGAGCATGAATTCGACTCGACGGTCATTACGCTTGTGGACGAAGGTGAAAAACCTTTGCAGGAAGATGTCGTGATCAACAATTTCGCCGAATGCGTTACGCTAGAGCAGCTGGATCCACGCACAGAACAGGTTCAGAAGATCACGCTGTCGCCGGAACAGGTACGCGATCTGGCTGCCGCGCTGGACCTGCCCGAAGGCGTTTATCAGATACGGGAAACCGGACCTCAGGGGTCATAGAGAAACACCTTGTTTCGCGCGGTCTGCCCCTGTTTCAGCGTCAGCGTCGAAGGGGCAACTCCAAGACACTTGGCGAGCAAACTCAGAACTGCATGATTGGCCTTACCGTTCTGGGGCGGGGCCGTGACAAACATTTTGATCTGATCTTTTTCACAGATCACTCGATCCCGCGCTGCCTTGGGCGTCACCTTGACGCTGAATACCCTCCCGGGCGTTGCCAGCGCGTTGAGATCGGGCAGATCACGCAGTTTGGATTTCGCCATTGTCACCCCTTTTTCTTCAAAACCTTGCATGACAGGCGTCGGAATGAAAATGATCCACGCAATGCATCGGCACACCCTTGAATCGGGCGGGTTGCCAACCAAGATACAGAGTCGTGATGTAAAGGAAGTTAACATATGTCCCTGAAAAGCCCCGCCGCTCTGGAGTTTTTACTGTCGCGCCGGTCCCGCCCCGCCAAGACATTGATTGCTCCGGCCCCAACACGGGACGAATTGCTGCCCTTGCTCACCGCTGCTGCACGCAGCCCCGATCATGGCAAGTTAGAGCCTTGGCGCTTCATCGTTTTGGAAAAGGGTGCCATGCCGCGTTTGGCAGATTTGACCGAAGCATGTGGTCAAAAGCTGGGGAAAAGCCCCGAGGACATCGCCAAAGCGCGCAGCCAGTTCGACATGGGGCACTTGGCGGTTGCGGTGATCGAAGTGCAAAAACCGTCCGAAAAGATCCCCGCAATTGAGCAAACCTATTCTGCCGGAGCTGTCTGTCTGGCCCTGCTGAATGCTGCGCTGGCGGCAGGATGGGGCGCAAACTGGCTATCGGGCTGGCAAACCCATGACCGCGACTTCTGCACCCAGGCGCTTGGACTGGCAGACAACGAAAGCGTGGCCGGGTTGATCCATATCGCGACCGAAGGATCGGCCCCGCCCGAGCGCCCCCGACCTGATGTGGCGACCTTGACGGAATGGCTCAGCGAATGACAATCCTGAACGCCTTTTTCAACGCACTTGGCCAGATCGGAGACCCAAAATTCCGGGGGGTCTTATTACGGGGTGTCGGATTGACGATCCTGCTCCTGATCGCTGCCAGTGCCGGGGCAATCTGGTTGATCAACTGGTTGTCAGGCAGTGAGATTTCCCTGCCCTTCATCGGTGCTGTCCCCTGGCTGAATGACGTTCTGAACTATTCCGGAATCGTGCTGGTCCTGATATTGCCGGTTTTCCTGATGGTGCCTGTGGCCTCGGCCATCACGTCGATCTTTCTGGATGAAGTGGCCCAGGCAGTTGAGGACAAGCATTTTCCAACCTTGCCACCCGCGCGGCGCATCCCAGTGTCCGAAGCACTTATGGACGGTCTCAGCTTTCTTGGCGTGCTGATTGTCGCCAACCTGCTGGCGTTCATTCTCTATGCGATTTTCACCCCGCTGGCGCCCTTTATCTTCTGGGCGATGAACGGTTTCTTGCTGGGGCGGGAATATTTTACGTTGGCAGCCATGCGCCGGGTCGGGCGTGACGGCGCGCGAAAGTTGCGCGCCAAGCATTCAACAATGATCTGGGTGGCGGGTACCTTGATGGCAGTTCCGCTGTCGGTGCCGCTGGTCAATCTGGCGATTCCAATTATAGGTGCAGCCACGTTCACCCACATTTATCACGCAGTGTCAGGCCCACGGGCCTGACATTAGGTCAGCGGGGTTCCAGCTGGTTCAACCAGTCGAAATCCCGGACCGAGATCAGTCCCGATAAAATAATACCGGCAATGATGGCCCACAAAACCACGGAAATACCGGTCGTGATCCACATCTTTTTCTTCATGTGATGCACTTCCGGGGCACCAGCATGAGTGCCCGGAACGATATCGCCCAGATCGCCTTGTGTTTTAATGCGAACGGGCAGCACGATCAGCAGTGTCAGAAACCAGATGACGGCGAACAGTACAAGTGCGGCAGTGATGGTCATTTCAAGCCCTCCGGCGCTGGGGGGTTATACCTGCTCAAGCTCGACAAGGCAGCCGTTGAAGTCCTTTGGATGCAGGAACAAAACCGGCTTGCCATGAGCCCCGATCTTGGGCTCGCCCGAGCCAAGAACGCGAGCACCGGTTTCCTTCAGATGATCCCGGGCGGCGATAATGTCCTCAACTTCATAGCATACGTGATGAATGCCGCCCGACGGGTTCTTTTCCAGGAAGCCGTTGATCGGGCTGTCATCACCTAACGGATACAGAAGCTCGATTTTAGTGTTGGGCAGTTCAATGAACACAACCGTGACGCCGTGATCCGGTTCGTCCTGCGGTGCACCGACCTTGGCGCCCAGCGCATTGCGATATTGCGCCGAAGCTGCTTCAAGATCCGGCACGGCAATGGCGACGTGGTTCAGACGTCCAATCATATCTCACTCCTGATGTCCTGCGTTTCATGGGTTATGGGGGCTGTAAGGCCAAAGGACAAGTGCGCCAAATCGCGCGTTAACGTCGTGTTAGCCAGAAGTTCCTAGCGTGAGGCATCTGCTGGATAGGAGAGCTGCCATGGACGATTCGGGCCTACTTGCCACCACCACCGTCACGCCCACTGCAACGCGGCCCTTGCTGGGTCAGACCATTTTGGTTGTTGAAGACAGCCGATACGCGTGCGACGCAATCCGACTTATGTGTCTACACAGCGGCGCACGTATTCGCCGCGCGGATTGTCTAAAGTCGGCCCGACGGCACCTGCAGATCTATCGCCCCTCGGTCATATTGATCGATATGGGTCTGCCAGATGGATCCGGGGCCGACCTGATCGCCAAACTGTCCGAGGCAACGCCCCGTATCAGCGTCATCATGGGCCTGTCAGGCGATGATACCAACGAAAGTCAAGCACTGGCTGCCGGGGCGGATGGATTTTTGGCCAAGCCGCTAAAATCAATGTCCTACTTTCAGAAATCCATTCTGGAGCGGTTGCCCGAGGATCGGCGTCCAAGCGGGTTACATGCAATCCGGGACGAGGTCATCCAACCGGACCCGTTGGCCTATCAGGATGACATGGCCCATATCGCTGATTTCCTGACCGGACCCAACGATCAACACACCCTTGATTATGCCGCCCAGTTCCTTCAAGGCGTCGCACGAGAGGCAGGAGATAAACCGCTGACCGAAGCCGCGCGCAAACTGGCTCTGTCACGCGCAAGCGGGGCACCGCTCACAGCACAGGCAGCGCAAGTCGCTGGGATGGTGCAGAACCGATTGGAACGGCGGGAAGCGATTTGAAATGATTACGGCTTATTTCATTACCGCAACACTTCTGTGTGTCTGGGCTTATCGTCAGACGCGCCAGACAGCACGCAGTATTCGGGTCAATCGGGATCATCTGGAAAACCCGCTGGACTGATACGCCGAACGTTTCCTGCCGCCAAATGAAAATCGCCCGCTTAATGCGGGCGATTGTTCTTAGTCCTGAGGGATGATGCGCAGACCAAGCTCCATCAACTGATCCGAAGTTGGATCAGAGGGCGCATCCATCATCAGATCTTCGGCACGCTGGTTCATCGGGAACATCATGACTTCGCGGATATTGGCCTCATCGGCCAACAGCATAACAATCCGGTCGATGCCTGCCGCGCAGCCCCCGTGCGGCGGTGCGCCATAGTGGAAGGCGCTAAACAGAGCGCCGAAGCGGGACTTGACCTCATCCTCGCCATACCCCGCCAGTTCAAAGGCTTTCAGCATGATCTCAGGCTTGTGGTTCCGGATCGCGCCCGAGACCAGCTCATACCCGTTACAGGCCAAGTCATACTGGTATCCGCGCACGTCCAGTGGGTTACCCTGAAGTGCCTCCATGCCACCCTGCGGCATCGAGAACGGGTTGTGCTCGAAATCGATCGCGCCAGTTTCTTCGTCCTGCTCATAAATCGGGAAATCCACGATCCAGGCAAAGGCAAAGCGGTCTTTCTCGGTGAGGTTCAGTTCCGCGCCGATCACGTCGCGGGCCTTGCCAGCGACCTTTTCGAAAGCTTTCGGCTTGCCGCCCAGGAAGAACGCGGCATCGCCCACGCCTAGACCCAGTTGCTGACGGATCGCTTCTGTGCGCTCGGGGCCGATGTTCTTGGCCAGAGGACCAGCAGCTTCCATGCCCTCGCCCTGATCGCGCCAGAAGATATACCCCATCCCCGGCAGACCCTCTTTCTGGGCGAACGCATTCATGCGGTCACAGAATTTGCGGCTGCCGCCGGTTGGTGCGGGGATGGCGCGGATTTCGGTGCCGTCCTGCTCCAACAGTTTTGCGAAGATTGCAAAACCAGACCCGCGGAAGTGGTCCGAGACCACTTGCATTTTGATAGGGTTCCGCAGGTCGGGCTTGTCGGTACCGTACCACAGGGCCGCGTCCTTGTAGGAAATCTGCGGCCACTCCTGATCGACCTTGCGGCCACCGCCGAATTCTTCAAACACGCCGGTCAGAACAGGCTGGATCGTGTCGAACACATCCTGCTGCTCGACAAAGGACATCTCAAGGTCAAGCTGGTAGAAATCAGTGGGCGATCGGTCAGCACGCGGGTCTTCGTCACGGAAACAGGGCGCGATCTGGAAATACTTGTCGAAGCCAGACACCATGATCAGCTGCTTGAACTGCTGAGGCGCTTGCGGCAAAGCGTAGAATTTACCGGGATGCAGGCGCGAGGGCACCAGAAAGTCGCGTGCGCCTTCGGGTGACGACGCTGTGATGATCGGCGTTTGATACTCGCGGAAGCCTTGATCCCACATGCGTTTACGCATGGATGCAACAACGTCCGACCGCAGAGTCATGTTCTGCTGCATCGCTTCGCGGCGCAGGTCCAGATAGCGATAGCGCAGGCGCGTTTCCTCTGGGTATTCCTGATCGCCGAACACCATCAGCGGCAGTTCGTCGGCGGCACCCAACACTTCCAGCTCACGCACATAGACCTCAACCTCGCCGGTCGGCAGCTTCGGGTTCACCAAGTCGGCATCGCGAGCTTTTACAGTGCCATCGATGCGAATACACCACTCGGACCGGACTTTCTCCAACTCGGCAAAAGCAGCACTGTCGCCGTCGCACAGTACCTGCGTCACGCCGAAATGGTCCCGCAGGTCGATAAACAACACGCCACCGTGATCTCGGACCCGATGCACCCAGCCGGACAGGCGGACAGTTTCACCGACATTGGCGGCGGTCAGAGCGGCGCAGGTGTGGCTGCGATAGGCGTGCATGGATCATATCCCTTCGGGCGCAGAATTCGTCGCGCCGATACACCCTGTCAGGCCCGGAAAGTCAAGGCGCGTCGCCCCGTCAAAACGGCCTTTGCACGTTGCCCGAGTAGAAATAGACACCCAGCCCCACTGCAAAGATGATATTGCCCGCGATTGCGTGCAACAGCACTGCAAAAAAGAACGACCCGCGCCGCCGGTACGCCCACGTGAACAGCAGCCCGCCCGCAAAGGTCATCACGGCGACGATCCAGCTCCAGTACATCAGATGCGCGAACGAGAATATGGCCGCATTCAGCAAATAGGCCGCGCGTCCGTCTGGCAGGATCGCGTGATAGCGGCGGAAAAACAAAGGACGGAACAGCAGCTCTTGCGGCAGGGCTGACAAAAGCGGATAGCCAATCCAGATAAAGACCAGCATCTCGGGTCGGTGAACAGCCAGGAAAAACGCCGCATCCGGGCGCGTGATCTGGATCAGGCCGGTACAGAAGACGGCCATAACAACCGTGAACAGCAGTACTTCTCGAAAGGACCAGTTGGCCCACTCATACCGCAGTTCGGACCATTGAAAGCCCGGTGTCTGATGCAGCAAAACAATGCCAAGCCCGGTCAACGCGAACAGCGCCGGAAACATCCAGTTAGGCGGAAAGAGTACAGCAATCAGCAGTGGCAGTCCGATATAGAACAGCCCAAACTCCAGCCGCAGCCGCAACAGCGCCACAGGCGGGCCGATCAAAGTGCTTTCTTTGGTCACGTATCTATCAGCTCCACCCGGATCAACCCGCGCAATGAATTGCCCATATACACAGTCCGCGCGTTCTGTAGATCGGTCAAGGTCAGCACGGCCTCGGTCACTGTTTCTTTATCCAGCAGCTCTTCACGCAAAATACCCGGCAACAACCCGCAGGACAGCGCAGGTGTCAGAAACCGACCATCGGTCATTTCAGCAAACAGGTTGGTGATGGTGCCTTCGCACAGCTCGCCAAGTTCGTTTTGGAACAACAGCTCGTCTGTGTTTTCCGGAAGCGAGGCACGTGCCTTGTCATACAGCGCACGGTGGGTGGTCTTGTGCCGCAACCACAGGTCATTCGATGCCAGACATTCTTTGGACACGGCCACGCGCCAAATCGGCGGGTTTTCAGCCAAGTCGCCAGTCGTCAGTTCGAATGCGCCGCTCGAACCCAGCGTCAGTCGGCAGCGTAGTGGCGCATCCCCTTCGGCAGCAGCCAAGGTCTCACTTGCGGCATCCAAGTTGAACGGAAGATCGAAAACCCGTGCCGTGCGGGCCATACGCGCCAGATGGCGGTCCTGCCGCACAAACCCCTGATCCGGCCGGAAAGCCAGTGTTTCGATTACGCGGAAATCAGGCTCATTTGACGGGCAAAGCGGGCTTTCCATAGCGCCTCCTCGTATTCTGAAGGGGCGGTGCTGTCCCAAACGAGACCACCACCCACATTCAGCGTGGCGTGATCATCCTCTCGCATCAGGGTACGAATGGCCACATTGAACTCGGACCGGCCATCCGGCGCGGCCCACCCGATAGTCCCACAATAGATGTCACGCGGCCAGGGTTCCAGGTCGGCCAGAATTTCCATCGCGCGAATCTTGGGTGCGCCTGTGATCGAACCGCATGGAAACAGCGCTGTCAGAATCTCACCCAGCCCTACATATTTGTGCAACCGAGCACGCACCAGCGAAACCATCTGGTGCACAGTGGCGTAGGTCTCGACCTTGAACAGCTCGGGCACGTGAACAGATCCGGGCAAAGCCACACGGCTGATATCGTTGCGCAACAGATCAACGATCATCAGGTTCTCGGCGCGATTCTTTTCGTCCGTGGTCAGAAAGGCCCGGCGCTGCGCGTCTTCTTCCGGGTCGTCGCTGCGCGGTTGGGTGCCCTTCATTGGGCGGGTTTCGATCTTGCCCGCCTCATCTGTGCGAAAGAACAGTTCGGGCGACCGGCTAAGCAAATCGGGCAATCCGTCCTGTTGCACTAACGCTCCGTGGCCAACCGGTTGCCCTGCAGCAAGCGCTGCATACAGCGTTTCACTGTCGCCCGAGACCGTCAGATCGATCGGAAAGGTCAAGTTGGCTTGGTAAATGTCGCCAGCACCGATAGCATCGTGTACGGCCTGAAACGCCTGCGTATAACGTGCCTCGTCCCAACGGGGTTCAAAAGTGTTGACCTCTCCTGCTGCTGCTGGCAGGGCAACACGATCCGGCGCGTCGTATACCCCAAAACACAACAAGGGCAGACGGCGATCCTTGGGCAACAGGTTCAGCAACCGGGGTTCCAGCGCATAACCAAGCTCGTAACTCGCATACCCCGCCACCCAGGAACCACCTGCGCGCACGTCATCAAGCGCCGCCAAAGCCTGGGGCACCTCTTCCGCAACATCCGCGCGGATGATTTGAGACGGACGCTCGAACCGGGTTCCACGCCCGGCCGGTCCTTGATCGAAACGAATACGCAATTGCATCCTCATTTGCCGTGTCGGGCGATATAGAGAATACTCTGCCAAGGGAAAGGGGGGAAAGCGGCAATTTCGCTTCTGTTTCCGATACCCCTTGAACCTTTTCGCGCGGTCCCTATAACGCACGACAATTTGGGCGCTTGGGCGGTGCCCGCGACTCATGCAAAATCGAAGGGGCCAGACCATGCCGAAGAGAACCGACATTCAGTCGATCATGATCATCGGGGCGGGTCCCATTGTTATCGGACAGGCTTGCGAATTCGACTATTCCGGTGCTCAAGCCTGTAAGGCGCTGCGCGAGGAAGGCTACCGGGTCATTCTGGTGAACTCGAACCCCGCCACGATCATGACGGATCCCGGTCTCGCGGATGCCACTTATATCGAGCCGATCACACCCGAAGTTGTCGCCAAGATCATCGAGAAAGAACGCCCCGACGCCCTGCTCCCCACAATGGGCGGCCAAACCGGCCTGAACACGTCGCTCGCACTGGAAGAGATGGGTGTGCTGGACAAGTTTGGTGTCGAGATGATCGGCGCTAAGCGCGACGCCATCGAAATGGCCGAAGACCGCGCCCTGTTCCGTGAGGCGATGGACCGGCTGGGACTGGAAAACCCCAAGGCGACCATCGTGACCGCGCCCAAACGTGAAGACGGTTCCACTGATCTGGATGCTGGCGTGCAGATGGCGCTGGACGAACTGGAAGAGATTGGCCTGCCCGCCATCATCCGCCCCGCCTTTACCTTGGGTGGCACCGGCGGTGGCGTGGCGTATAACCGCGAAGATTACATCCACTTCTGTCGTTCGGGCATGGATGCCTCGCCCGTCAACCAGATCCTTGTCGATGAAAGCCTTCTGGGCTGGAAAGAGTATGAGATGGAGGTGGTCCGCGACACTGCTGACAACGCCATCATCGTTTGTTCCATCGAAAACGTTGATCCGATGGGCGTGCATACGGGTGACTCGATCACCGTGGCCCCTGCCCTGACGCTGACCGACAAAGAATACCAGATCATGCGCAACGGCTCGATCGCCGTTCTGCGCGAGATTGGGGTCGAGACCGGTGGCTCGAACGTGCAGTGGGCGATCAACCCAGATGACGGCCGTATGGTCGTGATCGAGATGAACCCGCGCGTGTCGCGGTCTTCGGCATTGGCTTCCAAAGCAACCGGTTTCCCGATTGCGAAGATCGCCGCAAAGTTGGCGGTAGGCTATACGCTGGACGAGTTGGACAACGACATCACCAAGGTCACTCCCGCGTCGTTTGAACCGACCATCGACTATGTCGTCACCAAGATCCCGAAATTCGCGTTCGAGAAATTCCCCGGCTCTGAGCCCTACCTGACCACCGCGATGAAATCGGTGGGCGAAGCCATGTCTATTGGCCGCACCATCCACGAATCGATGCAGAAAGCGCTGGCTTCGATGGAGTCGGGTCTGACAGGCTTTGATGAGATCGAAGTCCCCGGCCTGAACGTGGGCGTGTGGGACGAAGCCGACGACAAGGCTGCCGTGATCAAGGCGATCAGCCAACAGACACCTGACCGCCTGCGCACCATCGCGCAAGCGATGCGTCATGGTCTGACCGATGACGAGATCTTTGGCGTCACCAAGTTCGACCCGTGGTTTCTGGCCCGCATCCGCGAGATCATCGAGGCCGAGCGTCAGGTTCGCAAGGACGGCCTGCCGATGACCGAAGACGGTATCCGCAAGCTGAAAATGCTGGGCTTCACCGATGCTCGTTTGGGCAACCTGACCGGCCGTGAAGAAGACAACGTCCGCCGCGCCCGCCGCAATCTGGGCGTTTCAGCCGTGTTCAAACGCATCGACACTTGTGCCGCCGAATTCGAGGCGCAGACACCCTATATGTACTCGACCTATGAGGCCCCGATGATGGGTGAAGTTGAGTGCGAAGCCCGCCCGTCAGACCGAAAAAAGGTCGTCATTCTTGGCGGCGGCCCGAACCGGATCGGTCAGGGCATCGAGTTCGATTACTGCTGCTGCCACGCCTGTTTCGCGTTGACTGAAGCTGGGTATGAAACCATCATGGTCAACTGCAACCCCGAGACGGTCTCGACAGACTATGACACCTCGGATCGTCTGTATTTCGAGCCTCTGACGTTTGAGCACGTCATGGAAATCCTGACGAAAGAGCAGGAAAACGGCACGCTTCACGGCGTCATCGTTCAGTTCGGCGGCCAAACACCACTGAAACTTGCCAACGCGCTTGAGGCCGAAGGCATTCCGATCCTCGGAACCACCCCGGACGCCATAGACCTGGCCGAAGACCGCGAACGGTTCCAGGCGCTGGTCAACGAACTGGGCCTGAAGCAGCCCAAGAACGGCATCGCGTCTACCGACGAACAGGCGCTTGAGATCGCTGAAGAAATCGGCTTCCCGCTGGTCATTCGCCCCTCTTACGTGCTGGGCGGCCGCGCAATGGAAATCGTGCGCGATATGGATCAGCTGCGGCGCTATATCAACGAGGCCGTTGTGGTTTCGGGCGACAGCCCCGTCCTGCTCGACAGCTATCTGGCCGGTGCCGTGGAACTGGACGTCGACGCGCTGTGCGATGGAACTGACGTCCACGTCGCGGGCATCATGCAGCATATCGAAGAGGCTGGCGTTCACTCGGGCGACTCGGCCTGCTCGCTGCCGCCCTATTCGCTGTCCGCAGAGATTATCGACCAGATCAAGGATCAGGCGTTCAAGCTGGCCAAAGCGTTGAACGTTGTTGGCCTGATGAACGTGCAGTTCGCGATCAAGGAAGATGAGATCTATCTGATCGAAGTGAACCCGCGCGCCTCACGCACCGTGCCATTCGTGGCCAAGGCGACCGACAGCGCGATTGCCTCGATCGCCGCGCGGGTGATGGCGGGCGAGAAACTGTCGAACTTCCCGATGCGCCCTGCCTACAAGGAAGGACAGGACACCAAGATCGCGGACCAGATGACATTGGCCGACCCGGATATGCCGTGGTTCTCGGTGAAAGAGGCTGTGATGCCCTTCGCTCGTTTCCCTGGCGTTGACACCATTTTGGGCCCGGAAATGCGTTCGACCGGTGAAGTCATGGGCTGGGACCGCGACTTCCCGCGCGCCTTCCTGAAGGCGCAGATGGGCGCGGGGATGGTGCTGCCGTCCTCGGGGCGGGCGTTCATTTCCATCAAGGATGCCGACAAAGGGAACGCAATGCTGGAAGCGGCGCAGGTTCTTGTGGACCAGGGCTTTACGCTTGTGGCGACCCGCGGCACACAAAGCTGGCTGGACGAACAAGGCGTTGCCTGTGAGGTTGTGAACAAGGTCTACGAAGGCCGCCCGGATGTGGTGGACATGCTGAAAGACGGTCAGGTGCAGTTGGTGATGAACACTACCGAAGGCGCGCAGGCGGTCGAAGACAGCAAGGCCATCCGCTCAATCGCGCTGTATGACAAAATCCCCTACTTCACCACCGCCGCCGGAGCCAACGCCGCCGCGCTAGCGATCAAGGCGCAGGCCGAAGGGGATGTAGAGGTGAAGTCGCTGCAGGGGTGATCCACGTCGCCTGAGCTACAATCGGCTCATTCAAGATCCTAAAGATACGCGCCCGTTGACCAAAAATCAGCGGGCGCGCATTTTTTGCAGAACTCAGGAGTACGAATAATGCGCACAATTCTGGTTCTCGCTGCACTCACAATTCTGGCCGCCTGTGATGTGCCGTTTGTTCCATTAATTTGATGCAACCGGGTCTGGGAGTTCAGCCGGACCCGGTTGCACCTTGACTTCAAGCTGCTTGCGCCTCGCGTCTTTCATCCCGCTTGAAAAACAGCAGGTAGAAGACGGGTGCTGCGACCATTGTCAGAATGGTGGCAAAGGCCAGCCCGCCCATGATCGTCACGGCCATCGAGACAAAGAATGCGTCTGTCAGCAATGGTGCCATACCCAGAATGGTCGTGATTGCCGCCAGCATCACAGGACGCAAACGAGAGACCGAAGCTTCGACAATAGACTCACGCAGAGGTTTGCCTGCGGCGCGGACAAGGTCGATCTCTTCGACCAGAACGATGCCGTTTTTGATCAACATACCTGACAGGCTGAGTAGACCCAGCAGCGCAGTAAACGTGAACGGCAGCCCTGTTCCCAGCAGGCCGATGACCACGCCGTTCACTGACATCGGCACCAGCAGCCAGATGATGATCGGCTGACGGATCGCATTGAACAGCAGGACCGAGATCAGCACCATGATCAGCAGGCTCAGCGGCAATTGCTTGCCCAAGCTTTCCTGCGCATCGCGCGAGTCTTCGAACTCTCCACCCCATTCCATCTTGTAGCCCGGGGGCAGTTCGATGGCTTCGATGGCGTCGCGGACTTCGGCATGGACCTGAGCCGCCGTCAGATCGGGCGGAATGTCTGCTCCGACGGTGATCGTCAGAACACGGTCGCGGCGGTGAACAAGTGTGTTGAGCGACTTGTACTCGAACCCATCAACCATCTGTTCGATTGGGACAAACCGCTCGGTCTGATCCGAATAAACCACCTGATCGACAATCGAATAATCGCCATCGGCCGGGCGGCGCAGAATGATCGGGATCTGACGATCACGTTCACGCAGCACGCCACCGGTGATGCCGTCGGTCGAGAATTGCAGTGTCGCGGCGATGTCTTCACGCGTGACGCCGGCAGTTTGCGCACGTTCGGTGGCATAGATCGGTTGTACGGCCAGCTCCTGTTCACGCCAGTCGTGATGGACAAGCAGCGCGTTCGGCGATGCTGCAGCCATACGCTGCACCGCCTCGTCCGCAAGCTGACGCAACACAACCGGATCACTCCCCGAGAACCGAGCCTGGATCGGATCACCGCCGCCAGGACCAAAGATCAGACGTTTGGTTCCAAACTCACCTTCGGGAAACTGAACAGATCCGAACGCCTCAAGATCCGCCTGCAAAGCCGGTATGTCTTCAAGGCTTTCGGTGCGGATAATCATGTGTCCGTAGCTTGGGTTCGGCTTTTCTGCCGAATAGGTCAGCATGAATCGCGTTGCACCCTGCCCCACGAAAGTTGTTACGGACACCACATCATCGCGTTCGGCCAGCCAGTCCTCGAACACCGCCATGTCCTGCGCCGTACGTGCAATCGGCGTGCCTTGCGGCAGTTTGTAATGCACAAAGAACAAAGGCGTGTTCGAATTGGGGAAGAACTGCTGCTTCATAAGTCCAAACCCGGCGTAGCACGCAACAGTCACGGCAATCAGGCCCGCAACGACCAGCCACCGGAACCGCAGTGCAAAATGCAAGATCGCGCCATAGATGCGGAACAGTATGCCTCCGTAAGCGTCGATCTCACCTTCTTTGCCTTGCTTGAAGAAGTAGTGGCCAAGCAACGGCGTGACGGTGATGGCCAACACCCAGCTCAGCAGCAAAGAAATACCGATCACCGCGAACAGCGAGAACAGGAACTCACCTGTTGCATCAGGGCTGAGACCGATGCCTGCAAAAGCCATGATACCGATTACGGTGGCCCCCAGCAGCGGGATTTGAGTTTTCGAAGCCACATCTTCGGCGGCATCGCGCGAGGACTTGCCGCGCAACATCGCGATCTGCATCCCCTCGGCTACCACGATAGCGTTGTCCACCAACATCCCCATGGCAATAATCAGGGCCCCAAGCGAAATTCGCTCCATCTCGATCGAGAATAACGACATGAACAGGAGCGTACCAACCACGGTAAGCAGCAGGGTCGAACCAACTACGATGGCGGCTCGCCACCCCATGAAAATACCCAAAACAGCAACCACAATGGCCACGGACATGGCAAGATTTACAAGAAAGTCGTTCGAAGCCTTCTCGACCACCACGTGCTGCTGATAGATCGGCAAGATATCGACGCCAAAGGGAATGGCCGTGTTCAGGTCTTCGAATTTGGCATCAACCCGTTTGCCCACTTCAACGATATTTTCCGTGGACAGCCCGGCTATGCCGAGTGTGAAGGCTTCGGTCCCATTGTATCTTATCATGATGTCGGGGTCGTTCTGGCGGGCACGATAGACGTTGGACATGTCGAACAGGTTGATCACCTGCCCCTGCGAGCCAACCGAAAGACCTGCGATGGCTGATACGCTGTCCGAGCCTTCTGCGGTCAGTATGGTTGTCCTGTCGCTGTCCGAACGCAATGAACCCGAGGAATTCACCGAATCCGCATTGGCGATGGCTTCGTTGATCGCCTGAAGCGGAACGTTCTGGTTGACCGAGATCGCCAAATCCGGTTCGACAAAGATGGCCTCGTTCGGCAGACCCTGCACCTCAACGTCCGCCACACCGTTTACGGCCAACAGCTCGCGCCGAAGGAATGTTGCCAGCTCATGTTTTTCAGCGTCGGAAAACCCTTCGGCAGTGACGGCGTAGAACAGGCCAAACACGTCGCCGAAACCATCATTTACGTAAGGTTGGCCAACACCGGAAGGCAGCCCACGCGCGGCATCGCGCACCTTGGCCCTGAGCCGGGTCCAGATGTCGGGCAATTCGCTTCCATCGTAAGTTGATTTGATCTCAACCTCGATCAGAGACTGTCCGGGCTGGTTGACCGAGGTGATAACGTCAACTTCACCCATCTGCTGAATGGCAGATTCAAGCGGCTCGGATACCTCAAGCGCCACCTGCTCCGCCGTAGCGCCAGGGTATTGTGTTACGATAACCGCGTTTTTGATTGTGAAGGCCGGGTCTTCCAACCGGCCCAAGGACAGGAAACCCCAGATGCCGCCAAACAGGGCAATGAGGATGATCAGCCAAGTATACAGAGGCCGATCAATTGAGCCACGAGCGATGTTCATCCGTCAGCCCCTTAATTCGCAAAACCTGTAAACCGGCGCACCGCTTGGCCGTCGGTCAACACAGCACCTCCGGCGACGACAACTTCGTCACCATCAGAAAGTCCAGTTAGAACCCGTATATCGCCGGTTTGCGTGGGTTCGATGGTCACAGGTACACGGCGAACGGAGCCTTCATCAGCGCCGGTCGGCGAGAACACCATGACGCTCAGCTCACCGGTGGCATCAACGACAATAGCCGTTGCCGGGACGACAATACCTTTACGTTCGTCCTTTACATGAACGTTTACGGTGACCGACGAGCCAGGGAGGATCTGCAGGCCCTCGGGTGGTGTCAGGCCGAACTGGATGCGGAAAGTCTGTCCGACGCTCGAGGTTTCCGCGTCGAATTCGCGAATCTCCAGCGGGAAGACCTCTTCACTAACCGGGAACTTTGCGGTGATCGCGATGTCTTCGTTCTGGTTCGAGCGTTGGAACAAGATTTCTGGAACGTCTACCTCGATACGCAATTCGGACATGTCGTGAATGCGAACGATGGGGGAACCCGACGAGACGGTGGTGAAGGCCTCGACCGCACGGCTGGAGACCAGCGCATCAAAAGGTGCGGTCAGTGTCGCATGTTCCAGATCATATTCCGCATCGCGCAGGGCAATCGCAGCCAATTGCGCCTCGGTCTCAGCATCATCGACGGCCACCTGGCTAGCCGCTGTACCCCGCAGACGTGAGAGGCGCGCAACGGTGCGATCTGCCTGTTCCTTTTGTAACCGCGCCCGATTCAGACGCAGTTCAAACGGTTCCTGATCCAAACGTGCGATCAGGCCGTCTTTCGGGATCACAAACCCTTCGTTGACAGGCATCTCGACGATCTGGCCTGCAACCTGAAAAGCCAGATCGACGGTTTGACGTGCGGCGACGCGACCAAAGAACTGGCGGGTAAAGCCCGGCGCCGTTTCGTGCACCTGCATAAGCTTTACTGGTTTCGGAGTGTCTTGCGCGGCAATGGGGCTTGCCAGAACGGCCAGAGCAAGGCCGATAGAGGTCAGGAGTTTCATTTCTTCAATCCCTCGGGTATTCCCGTTTTCAAAACGTTGTCACGGATTTTGCGCGCCAGGCGCGCGAATTCGGCAGTTTCTTCTTTGTTCAGACCAGAGGCTCTGTGGAAAAGTCCTCCGGCCTCATTGACCAGCATGTTGCGTGCCTCTTCACCTTTTTCGGTCAGCACCAAAAGCCAGGCCCGGCGGTCTTCGGGGTCGCGTTCGCGGGTCAGATAGCCAGCCTTTTCCAAAGCGTCGGCTGTGGCAGTGATTGTGGACGGGACGCTCAGCATATCGGCGGCCAGCACCCCCATGCGTTTCGGCTGATCCAGTTTGATCAACATGTGGCATTCTGGATGGGTCAGATCTGTTTCGATACAGTCAAAGGTTTCTTCAAGCTTCCAGTATAGGGCATACACCCCCATGATCGCCTGAATCTCGGGGCTGAGGCGATTTAGCCGGACGCTGGTGTCATCTTGCATAAGTAGTCTCCGCGCGAGTCTGGGGGCCATATACTTCGAATTCTGAACTATTCAAGATATGAAGTTAGACTTGTGAACACATTCCCTTAAGTCAACATACCTTGATCAAATCACACCATGACTGCATTTTGGGCAGATCCGAAACATTCAGGGCTCGCCATGTATACCCCCGCCATCACCGGTACCGGTGTCTTTACGCCTCAGAACGTCATCACCAATGCCGAACTGGTCCAAGCGTTCAACGCCTATGCCGACAAACAAAACGAAAAGAACGCCGAGGCCATCGCGTCCGGTCAGATCGAGCCGATGCAGCATTCCTCGGAAGAGTTCATCGTCAAGGCATCGGGGATCGAGAATCGTTTTGTGATGGACAAGGCTGGTGTGCTGGACCCCGACGTCATGCATCCAGCCCTGCGCCAACGTAGCGATGAAGAACCCGGGATTATGACCGAGATGGCGGTTGATGCCTGCAAGAAAGCGCTGGCACAAGCCGGGCGTACGGCCGCGGATGTCGACCTGGTGATTTGCGCCGCCTCAAACCACGAGCGTGCCTATCCAGCGATAGCAATCGAAATACAGCAGGAACTCGGCATCGATGGTTTCGGCTTTGACATGAATGTCGCCTGTTCTTCGGCAACGTTCGGCATACAGGCAGCGGCGGACATGGTGCGGTCCGGATCGGTACGCGCAGCGCTGGTGGTCAATCCCGAAATCTGTTCGGGCCATCTGGAGTGGCGGGACAGAGACTGTCACTTCATCTTTGGCGACGTGGCGACGGCGACCCTGATCGAACGGATCGAAGAAGCCAAAGGCCCGCATTTCGAAATCCTGTCAACGCGCTGCGCGACTACGTTTTCGAACAATATCCGCAACAACAACGGATTCCTGCGCCGCTCGCGTCCGGATGGGATGATTGATCGACGCGACATGCAATTCATGCAAAACGGTCGAAAAGTGTTCAAGGAAGTGCTGCCGATGGTCAGCAAACACATCAGTGATCACATGGAAGCCGAAGGGGTCGGGAACACCGACCTGAAACGCCTTTGGTTGCATCAGGCTAACAAAACCATGAACGATTTCATCGGTAAAAAGGTTCTGGGCCGCACGCCAGAGGCGGATGAACAACCCAACATCCTTCAGGATTATGCCAACACCTCATCCGCTGGGTCGATTATCGCATTTTCGAAGTATTCGGATGACCTGCAAGAGGGCGATCTGGGTTTGATCTGTTCTTTCGGGGCCGGGTATTCGGTGGGCTCAGTGATCGTAAAGCGCCACGCCTGAACAACGCCTAATTTTCGGCCGTCACCTTGAAAATCTGGAACGCAGCGCCGGGTGCGCCCTGAATACTGCTGAGGTAATCAGGCACCTCGCCTTCGACCAGCCGAGTTTGTAGGCCATGCCCTTCCGACGCCCATGCCCAGAATTCAGCCCTTGGCGCTGACGTGCAGAGCATAACGTAGTCGACACCCAGCTCAGCCAAGCGCGGCGCGGCTTGCGAGGCTTCGACCCGGAACAGGTCAATTTGCGCCAGAATTCCGGCCTGATTCCGATGGTAGTTTCCGCCCAGAACCGAATGGTCCGTAAATCGCAACACATGCGCGGCGAAGTCGAAATCAACCAGAATCATGCCGCTGGGCAGACTTTGCAAAGCCGCGTAAGCGTGCTGTGTACGGCAAGATGCCCCTGATTCTGACGCATCCTGTCCAACAGCGGCAGCCGAAGCGGTGAACGAGGGTTGAGAAAGCGCGCCGATCTGTTTTTCCAAACTAATGCCCACTTTGGGCGAGGCGCTGATTACAAACGCCACCATCGCCAGACCGGCAGCCATTCGGCGATCCCGCGCGTAAGACACATAAAGCACGCGGAGAATCTGTGCCTGAACCGCAACAAGCGAAACGCTCAGGAAGGTCATCATCCGGGTCTGGTAGAGGAACACGACGAATCCGGCAGCAATCAGGACCAAAAACAAGGTGTAGTCCAATCTGGCCTGCGATCTTGCGGCGAAGGCAAGTGCCGCGCCCATCGAAAGAATGGACATGGCGATCAAAGCCACGGCTTCACCTCTGTGTCGCTCGAGCACGACCGAGATATTCTGAGCCTCAGCCACCTGGCTCAACCAGTAATCCCGCATATCCTGGGGCAGAGCGTCAATTGGATTGCTGAGACAATGGGGGGCAAACGCAAACGCAACGGCAAGTGTCACCACAGCAAGCGCCATGCAGGCCCCGAACCGACCCGGAACCGACCAGCCAGAGCCGATCCAAGCTGCAGCCAATAGCCCAAGCGCGGCAACACTTGCGGGCAGGGCCACGCTCAGGGTCAGTGCGTCACAGCTCGGGTAGAAAAACCCTTCTCGACCGGTTGTGACAAAGCTGGTCAGCGCAAGTGTCGCTGTCAACGCAGTCGCGAAGGTCATTGTGCGCTTACGGGAAGAGGCACCATTGGCAATCCAGTCGATGGCGCAGAAAACAGCGACAAGGGCGACCTGAAGGATCGACTCGGTACCGACGGACACTGAAAGCCCCAGGCAAACGCCTAGCAGCCCTGCAGCATAAGACCTGTCTTTTCGCAGAACAAAAAACGCAAGCGCCGCTGCAAAGAGAAGGATCTGAAGGTTGTGATGATCGAACGAGAAATAATCGAACTTGCGAGAGTGTTCGAGTGTCAGAACTCCGATAACCAAAGCCGAGATAGCGCCCTCACGTCCACCCAACACACCGCCTGTTACTGCAAAAGCCCAAAGGGTTAGCGAGGCCAACAGCGCAGGCCAAGCAAAGGCCGTGATCTGAAAGGCGATTTCCGGAGCAATGACCGCGCTCAGCACACTATAGAGCCCGGCAATCGGGGCATCGACCAAACGCGACCAATGCATCAAGGTGCCGTCGTCGGGTCCCAACCGATGCTGATAGGGGTCAAACCAGCCCTGCCCCGCCAAAAGGTCGCGCACACCAACCCAACGCATCACATCGTCAGACCCTTCGTAGTGGCCGCTGAGCGTCATTAGGACCACCAGCATCGCAAAGGCGCACAGGAAAGCCCACCGAACCACCGGGTCGGCGCAACTGCTATAACGCTTTTGCAATGTCTGCATGCTTTTTGATCCTCGACAGCACTGTCTGCGCCAGACTTCTATCGCATGGGCGTGACTGAATTGAGGCACGCTGCACCATGTGGGACCATGTTTTGACCGAAAATCAGTGTCACGCCATGATGCCAAAGCAACCGGCGGTTTTCAGCCAGTGCGCGAGAACTCACCTAAGACGATAGGCTCAGCTGACGCTTTCTTCTTCGAGATGCAGCTTCATCTCGATCAGGACCTGTTGCAACAGACTGGTTTCTTTCAGCAGCCGTTTGGCCTCGTTCACGGTAATTAT
This sequence comes from Ruegeria sp. HKCCD4315, assembly GCF_013112245.1. NCBI lineage: Bacteria > Pseudomonadati > Pseudomonadota > Alphaproteobacteria > Rhodobacterales > Roseobacteraceae > Ruegeria > Ruegeria sp. HKCCD4315. Next base: position 2,764,342 of record NZ_WVRN01000001.1, read on the forward strand.
TCCGTCTTCGATAGCAGCCTGATATTCTGTCATCAGCATCGCAAACCGCTGGCTGAGCGCGATCACATCCGAATTTACACCACCTGTGCGCGGTTCATCCGAGTTGCGATCACCATATGAAAGAGTGATGTTCTTCAGGTCAGCCAAAGCAGATGTCACATGCGGATAAGACGCTGCATTTTCAAGGCGAGCCACTGCATCCACAGGCATGAATCTGTCCGCATGTTCAGCATTGTCGGAGTAATATCGCCCTAATGTGGCCTTCGATTTCCCCGTAATTTCACATGCCGCCTCGATTCCGACGTCCTTGACCAATGCTTCAGTGTGCTTCTTCAGATAGGCCCCGATATCTGCCATTTTTTTACCTTTGTTACCTGCAAACGCCCGCCCGATGTCCAAACGGGGGAAAGCGTCGGGAAATTTCCCATAACTGAGTCATAATTGAAATGTCATACATTGACTATCCCTCAGATAAGCGGGGGATTTTGTGAGTGAGTGGCGGCAGTTCAAGCCGGTAATGAGTGATTGCGAGGTGGTATTGTTTGGCCTCGCTGCGTTTTGGCCACATGTTGGCCGACGGCGTCGCTGTTGCAGATGCGGGGGTTCCATCCCCTAGAGCGTAGCTCGGCCTCTGCAGAAACAACGGCGACGTCGCTCCATCAAATTGATTGCTGTCTTGTTCCTTTCCACCAAGCGATTTAGACCCGCGCCATGGCAAAGCTGTATTTCAACTATTCGACCATGAACGCGGGCAAATCGACCGTGTTGCTGCAAGCCTCGCACAACTATCGCGAGCGCGGGATGCAGACCTATCTGATGACTGCTGCTATTGACGGGCGTGCGGGTGCCGGTCGGATAGCCTCGCGTATCGGCATCTCGGAGCAAGCCGACACCTTCACTCCTGACGACGATGTATTCACTATGATTCAGAATCGCCTGAACGAAGGCGTGGTGGCGTGCGTGTTCATCGACGAGGCCCAGTTCCTGTCCGAAGAACAGGTCTGGCAGTTGGCACGCGCAGTCGATGATCTGAAAGTGCCAGTTTTGGCCTATGGGTTAAGGGTGGATTTTCAGGGAAAACTGTTCCCCGGATCAGCCGCCTTGCTGGCCCTTGCAGACGAGATGCGCGAGGTGCGCACAATCTGCAAATGCGGCCGCAAGGCCACAATGGTGATTCGTCAGGACGAAAACGGGAATGCCATCACCGAGGGTGCTCAGGTACAGATCGGCGGCAACGAGACCTATGTCTCGCTCTGCCGCAAGCACTGGCGTGAGGCGATGGGCGACTAAACCGGATTGGGCAGCGCCCTGCCTGCGACAAAGGCCGCGACGTTGTCCAGCGCCATGTGCCCCATGCTGCTGCGGACTTCTTCGGTGGCCGTACCCAGATGGGGCAGCAAGGTGACGTTTTCCATATCGCAGAGGGCCTGGGGTACTTTGGGTTCAAACTCGTAGACGTCCAGCCCCGCCCCTGCAATCTGACCGGATCGAAGCGCCGAGATCAGGGCCATTTCGTCCACGACCTCGCCCCGCGCAATGTTGACCAGGATGGCCGAAGCGCGCATCGCTTCAAGGACCTGAGAGTTGACCAGATGGCGAGTGTCGGCCCCGCCAGGAACCGCCAGCACAAGGAAGTCGACCGAGGCGGCCAGAGCCTGCAAATCGGGGATGAACTCTGCCGGAAAGTCCAAGTCCTTTGCGCTGCGGGACTGGTATGCCACCCGCATTCCGAACCCGAAATGACAACGCCGGGCAATGGCCTGCCCGATGCGGCCCATCCCAACAATGCCGACGCGCTTGCCGGTAACGTGATGTCCCAGCATCTGCGTCGGGTGCCACCCCTGCCACTGGCCCGATCGGACCAGCCGCTCGCCTTCGCCTGCGCGACGCGCCGTGGTCAGCAGCAGGGTCATAGCGATATCTGCCGTCGCGTCGGTTACAGCGCCAGGCGTGTTCGTCACCTCGACCCCTTTTGCGCGCGCGGCTTCGACGTCGATATGATTGTAGCCAACGCCGAAATTGGCCAACAGCTTGCAGCGCACTGTACCCGCATCTGCAAAAACCTGCGCCGAGAACAAATCGCCCAGTGTTGGCACAACAACGTCGAATTTCGTCAAAGCAGACAGCATCTCCAGCCGCGACAAGGGCAGAGTGTTTTCACGTATCTCTACGTCGAACTCGGTACGGGCGCGGGCCTCGACCGCCGGTGTCATTGGGCGCGTGATCAGCAGTTTCATCAGTGCATCCGTCCACCAGTTGGAACTTTGCCATCCGGTCCGATCAGAACGATCTCGCCGTTTTCATCGGGCAGGCCCAGCACCAGAACTTCGGACATGAACTTGCCGATCTGGCGCGGTGGAAAATTGACAACGGCCATGACCTGCTTGCCCACCAGAGCCGACGGATCGTAATGTGCCGTGATCTGAGCCGAGGTTTTGCGCTCGCCAATTTCGTCACCAAAGTCGATCCACATCTTGATCGCGGGCTTGCGGGCCTCGGGATAGGGTTCGGCGCGGATCACCTCGCCCACACGGATGTCGACCTTGAGAAAGTCGTCGAATGAAATCTCACTCACGTGACAGCTCCTTGGATCGGTCAGTTGCGGCTTTGACGGCACGGTGAAGCAAGTCGGGGAACCCCTGCTCATCATGCATTAAAACTTCAAGCGCGGCCTGCGTGGTACCGTTTGGAGAGGTCACATTGATGCGCAGTTGCGTTGGATCATCCTCAGCCGCCATGGCCAACGCACCGGCCCCCGCGACCGTGGACTTGGCCAGTTTCATCGCCAGTTCTGCAGGCAAACCCTGCGCCTCACCCGCTGCGGCCAGAGTTTCGATCAGGTGGAAAACATAAGCCGGGCCAGAGCCGCTGAGGCCGGTCACGGCGTCCATCTGCGCTTCATTGTCCAGACGAACGGTCTCGCCCACCGCCGACAGCAGGCTTTCAGCCAGTGTCAGATCATCTCCTGAGGCTTGGTTGTTGCCGATCAGTGCCGTGATACCCTGGCGGATCGCTGCAGGCGTGTTGGGCATCGCGCGAATGATCGGAGTGTCGTTGCCCAGAACGGTTTCAAATGTGGCAATCGATGTGCCTGCGGCTACCGAGACAAACAGGCTTTTACCACCGCCCAGCGCCTGAATGGCTGGCAATGCCTCGCCCATCATTTGCGGTTTGACGGCGACAAGTACCACGGCGGGCGCTTCGGGCAGTGGGGTGTTGATGTTGACACCCTGCGCTTTCAACCAGTCTGACGGGTACGGATCGATCACCCAAACGGACGCTGGCGGAAGGCCGTGTTCCAGCCATCCCGCCAGCATTGCGGACCCCATCTTTCCGCACCCCAGAAGCACAAGCCCCTGTTCGGCCACACGCGTCATGTCCATTTGCCCCTCCCGCGTTACATATCGGTTTGGGGCAAAGCTTTACGCCCGGCCGTAGGCCTCTGCAATGGCCACTTGCATGGCTTCTTCTGGCTCTCGATTACCCCAAGTCACCAGTTGGATCGCCGGATAATACCGCTCGGCGCTCATGACAGCGGCGGTGATCATCGTGTTGATCTGATCCGCGCTGGCTGTCTGTCCCCCTGCAAGGACCAGCCCATAGCGGTAGACCATCAGCTTTTGGTTTGCCCAATAGGTAAAGGCGCCTGCCCAGCACTGGTCATTCATCTTGTTGAGCAACTCATAGAGCTGCATTTCACGCTCGGCCGGCGGCTCCATTTCGAACGAGCACACCATGCGCAGCGTTTCGTCATAGTTGGACCAGGCCAGAGTGATCGAATAGGTCCGCCACTGGCCTTCGACGGCCATGGCAATCTGATCGTCCCCAATGCGATCAAAATCCCAGTCGTGATGTTCGGCCAGATGTTCAACAATGTCGATCGGATGAATGTCTTCTTCGAGATACTGCTCGGAAAGGGCCATAATGCCACCTCACTAATCTCTAGCATTTTGGGGCTGGCAGCGCCCCAGCGCTAGTTGCCTGCTCTACAAGCCGGGCTTCCCCCGTGGGCCTGTACTAAATATGGTGCGATGTGGCGTGAGTTCTGGCAACCCTATTTCTTGGGGATAACAGCAATAAGTTGTGGACAGTCGGCAACGGCGATCAAAATATTGGCAGTCGCACCAGCTTTGTCTTGATTAAATTCTGCGACGCGTCAAAATACACATCACCGCACAATCCGGGCTGGATTGCGCGGCTTTAAGCTTTGTCCAAACAACTTGAAAACGGGAAAGCCCGGGCGTTATTTGTCCAGTTTCGCCTCGAGCGCAGCAATGCGGGCTTCGAGCGCTGCATTTTCTTCGCGCGCTTTCTGGGCCATGGCGCGGACAGCGTCGAATTCTTCGCGGGTAACGAAATCGCGGTCGGCCAGCCAGCGGTCGATCATCGACTTCATCGCGTTCTCGGCCTCTTCCCGCGCGCCTTGCGCCACGCCCATGGCGTTGGTCATCAGTTGGGACACGTCGTCCAGGATCTTGTTGCGGGTCTGCATGTGTACACTCCGGTCTCACGGTTTATCTGTATATGGGCAAAGAATGGCGCAGGCTCAAGGTTGACTTGCCCTGCAAACCCCGGGCAATGAGACGCACATGCAGGCTGTTCTGAACTTCCCCGATCTGTCGCCCGAATTGTTCTCGATCTCATTGTTCGGGATGGAGTTCGCGTTAAGGTGGTATGCGCTGGCCTATATTGCCGGAATTCTGATCGCCTGGCGACTTGCCGTTGTGGCGCTGCGGCGTCCTGCCCTATGGCCCGCGGATTCCCCTCCGATGAAACCGGATCAGCTGGAGGATCTGGTCACCTGGATCATTCTGGGCGTGATTCTGGGTGGCAGGCTTGGCTTTGTCCTGTTTTATCAGCCAGCCTATTACTTATCGAACCCGTTAGAGATTCTGAAAGTCTGGCAAGGCGGCATGGCGTTTCATGGCGGCCTGCTGGGCGTTATCCTTGCGTCCTACCTGTTTGCCCGCCGACATCAGATCCCCGCTCTGTCGCTGGGCGATCTGGTCGCCTACACCGTTCCGCCCGGCCTGCTGTTGGGGCGGCTGGCCAACTTCGTCAATGCAGAACTGTGGGGCCGACCAAGTGAGCTACCTTGGGCCGTGATTTTCCCCGGCTTCGCCGCACAGGATTGTCCCGGCGTGGTTGCGGGAATGTGCGCAAGGCACCCGTCACAACTGTATGAAGCCGCGCTTGAGGGCGTGTTGTTGGGCACATTGCTGCTGTGGCTGGTCTATCGCAGAGGGGCCTTTAAAAAACCGGGCATGATCATGGGCCTGTTTCTGGCGGGATATGGCGCGTCGCGTTTTATTGTCGAGTTCTTCCGTCAACCGGATGCTCAGTTCGTGTCACCCGGCAACCCGCTGGGGCTGGCCTGGCATGTGGGCGGTTATGGCCTGACCATGGGTCAAATCCTGTCATTGCCGATGATCGCGATTGGCCTTTGGTTCGCCCTGCGCGCGCGGCGAGCGACATGACCCTGACCGATCATCTGGTCGCCCGCATCCGGCAGGATGGGCCGATGAGCGTTGCAGACTACATGGCCGAATGCCTGTTGCACCCCACGCTGGGCTACTACACAACCCGCGATCCACTCGGGACCAAGGGGGATTTCACCACCGCGCCCGAGATCAGCCAGATGTTTGGAGAACTGATCGGGCTGTCCTTGGCGCAATGCTGGATGGATCAGGGAAAGCCTACGCCGTTTACCTTGTGCGAGCTGGGTCCGGGGCGCGGCACACTTATGGCCGACATTCTACGCGCGACGCGGGGTGTACCCGGGCTCCACGATGCCGCAAGAGTGACACTGGTCGAGGTCTCACCGGTGTTGAAACAGTTGCAGGCCGAGACCCTGAAGGATTACGCGCCGACCTGGATAAACAGCGTCGCAGACCTGCCGGACCAGCCTCTGCTCTTGGTGGCAAACGAATTCTTTGATGCCCTGCCTATTCGTCAGTTTCTGCGTGATGGCGACGGGTGGAGTGAACGCTTGGTGGGTGAGCGGGACGGCGCGCTGCTGTTTGGGCGGGGCCCAATCGGACCACAAGCAGCGCTGAAGGACAGGCTTGCGGACACTAAAGACGGTGATCTGATCGAGCTATGTGCGGCAGCGATTCCTATTCTGACCGTGATTGCTGGCCGGATCGCCAGCCATGGTGGTGCGGCTCTGATCGTCGATTATGGCGACTGGCATTCGCTGGGCGACACGTTGCAGGCCCTTCAAAACCACGAACGCACTGATCCTCTGGCGGCACCGGGTCAGGCCGATCTGACGGCACATGTGGATTTTGAGCCTTTGGCCGCTTCAACCCGCGCCTGTGGGTGTCGCCATACTCGCGTGACACCTCAGGGCGTGTTTCTGGAGCGGCTTGGCATCACGGCGCGCGCGCAGGCATTGTCCAAGGCGCTGAGCGGTTCTGAGCTGGATGTATTGATTGCCGCGCATCGCCGGTTGACGCACCCGGATGAAATGGGAAATCTGTTCAAAGTGATGGGCCTTTTCCCGGCCTATGCCGCCCCACCGCCAGGATTAGAGCCATGACACTGGAAATTCTGACCTCAGACTTGCTGTCGCCATTGCGTCATGGGTTCTTTACCCGTCGCGGCGGGGCTTCGTCCGGCATCTTTGGCGGTTTGAATTGCGGCTATGGCTCGTCCGACCAAACTGAGGTCGTAGCGTTGAACCGCAAGCGGGTGGCGGACGCAATGGAGGTTACACCCGAGGCGATGATCGGTGTGCATCAGGTCCATTCTCCGACAGTTCTGACAGTTGAAGGCCCGGTTCAGGGCGAACGGCCCAAGGCGGATGCCATCGTCACCGCGACCCCTGGCCTCGCGTTGACGATTCTCACTGCGGATTGTCAGCCAGTTCTGTTTGCGGACCCAAATGCTCAGGTAATCGGTGCTGCCCATGCGGGCTGGCGCGGTGCGTTGGACGGTGTGTTAGAAGCCACGCTGGATGCCATGGAAGCGCTTGGTGCCAATCGAAACGACATCCGTGCCGTGATCGGCCCCAGCATTTCGCAACGCGCCTATGAAGTGGGCCCCGAATTTCTGGACGCATTCATCGCCGATTCTCCAGAAAACACGCGGTTCTTTGCAAACGGACAGGATGACCGGCTGCAATTCGACCTGCCTTCTTTTGGCCTGCACAGGCTGCGGCAGGCTGGCGTTGGGCAGTCAGAGTGGACCCGACATTGTACCTATTCCGACCCGGATCGGTTCTATTCCTATCGCCGTGCAACGCACAGGAACGAGGCCGATTACGGCAGGCTGATCTCGGTCATAAGATTGTGATTCAGGTCCAGATTTAGGCACCTCGCCACTTTTCCGCCACATTTTTTGTGTTTACCGGACTCAAGATTCGTGACGAGTTTTGCCAGCTATCAGATGGGTATCTGACGTTCGTGTTTTGAACGCTGGCTCGTTGAGTGAAAGGACTGTGCATATTTATTTCTTGTCTGCAAAACATCCCTGTTAAGCCTTATCCGTGCCGCAAATCGCCGTCACAAAAGGTTCATGAAGGATGCGGGAAATACCTTCCCGCGCAATGCAGGACCAGAAACATGAAACCCAAATCCCGCTTTCTCAAGGCCATGGTAGCCGCCACTCGGGACCATAAGCTGGAAATGCCGTGGAAACGGGTATCAAGCCATTCTGCCAGGGTTGCCAGCCATATTGCGGCCCGGCGATGAAGCAGGAGAACCCCAAGACCAAGCTGCCGGTCTAAATACGGGGTAAACGTGCAACGGGCAGGCTCCGGCCCGATGTCGCGTAAGTCGTAAGTAAAAATTTACGGCTTTTTTCAGGAGTTTGTGTGTGTGCGGGCAATTGCCGCCCGTGAAGTACGAGTTTGTCTGGGGGGTCTATGTGTTGACCATTGGAAAGCGAGATTTTGTCGTCATGCGGGGCCAGAACGGTCACCGTCCAAGGGTCTTCCATTCGTTTCAAGACAAAGAACCTGTTCGTCAGGTGGGCCTGTACGGGGGTACGCCAGGCCTGTTCGGACATTTGAGGGGACGGAATATTTATGACTATTCCTAATTCATTGGCCCGTGCGGCCAGAAATGCCATCGAAACGTCGGCCATGTTGCGGGAAGCACCGCGACCGGTCGCAAAACCCAAGGCGCAACTGCGCCGCTACGAAGTCAGCAGCCTGCTGCCAAACGGAGACGTGGCTCAAACCCGTCACATCGCACCCGCTCTGCCGATGTTTGAAGACGCCTTTTGCGCCTTTTCGCGCGGATCGCTGGTTGAAACGGAACACGGACCGATTGCGATCGAGGACCTGATGCCAGGCGACACGGTTCTGACGCAGGATGGCAGTTCGCAAACTGTATTGTGGAAGGGGTCTGTCACTCTGATCCCGGGGCGTGAGGATTCACGTGGGCGGACCCGCCCGCTGACTCGGATCATGGCTGACACGTTTGGGATGCAAAAGCCGATGTCGGGCGTAATTGCCGGACCTGCGGCGCGAATCGTCGGGTCTCCGGGGCATTTGCGGCACCTGCATGGGGGTGAACCGATTCTGACACCGGTCTCTGAATTTCAGGATGGGATGGGTGTGATTGAAACAATGCCACCAACACCAGTCGAACTGTTTCACATTTGCCTCAAACGGCATTCCGTTATTCGTGTAGATGGTTTACAGTTCGAGACATATCACCCAGGTGTGAACGCGGTTCGCATGATCAGCCATTCGTTGCGGTCGATTTATCTGAACCTGTTCGCTCACATCGAGTCGCTCAACGATTTTGGTCCGCTGCTGATGCCGCGCGCCGGAGATGGTGAGATCGACGCGATGTCAGCCTGAGTGTGATAATAGGTACTGCATTATGGGGGGGCATCATGCAGCTGGTACTAAGTTGGGTTCTATCCCTTGCGGTGGCTGCGATGCTGCCACCAAACACCGCACATCCGAAACGTGTCGGCGTTACGCCATCCGGTTCATACGGTCTTCCAGGACGTCGAACGGCACGCCTGGCTCGTCTTTTGCGCCGCGGATAACCAGCGAAGTCTTGACGCTGGCCACGTTCGGCGTGGTCAGCAGTTCGCCGGTCAAAAACTGTTGGAAACTGCTAAGATCGGGTGCGACGCATTTCAGGATGAAGTCCACTTCGCCATTTAGCATGTGGCATTCCCGAACCAGCGGCCATTCGCGGCAGCGTTCCTCGAACGCGCGCAGTTCGGTTTCGGCCTGGCTGTCCAGCCCGACCATGGCAAACACCTGCACTTCGAATCCAAGCTCACGTGAATTGACCTCGGCATGATAGCCGGTGATATAGCCGGATTCTTCCAGTGTGCGCACCCGGCGCAAGCATGGTGGAGCCGAGATGCCAACCCTTTTGGCCAGTTCGACATTGGTCATGCGACCGTCTGCCTGCAATTCCGCCAGAATCTTGCGATCAATTTCATCCAGCCGAGTCGTGACCATAAAATGCTCCTGATTTTTGCGGTTCTTATATCAGCCCCCTAGGCACGCGCAATAATGTTTCGCACATGCGCAATTTTCTTTGTTTTCAAATCACTCAATTCCTTCCAGTGCAGTGCACAGGGCCATGATCAGGATGGGGGTTTAAGCCGGGTCGGTCGGGCGCTATATCGGGGCAACGGGCTAACGGCCCAATTCAAGCAATTCGAGCGGGGTTAGCATGGCCGACACACGACACACCAAGGTTCTGATCATCGGGTCAGGGCCCGCAGGATACACCGCAGGGGTTTATGCAAGCCGTGCCATGCTGGAGCCTATTCTGGTTCAGGGGATCGAGCCCGGCGGCCAATTGACCACGACGACCGAAGTCGAAAACTGGCCCGGCGATACCGAGGTTCAAGGCCCTGACCTGATGGTGCGCATGCAGGACCATGCAAAGGCGATGGGTTGTGAAGTGATCGGCGACATCATCAGCGATCTGGACCTCAGCCAACGCCCCTTCACCGCCAAAGGCGACAGCGGCACAACATACACCGCAGATGCAGTTATCCTGGCCACTGGTGCGCGCGCCAAATGGCTTGGCCTACCGTCCGAAGAGAAATTCAAAGGCTTTGGCGTCTCGGCCTGCGCCACTTGTGACGGGTTCTTCTATCGCGGGCAGGAAATCGTGGTGATCGGCGGCGGCAACACTGCTGTGGAAGAGGCCCTGTTCCTAACCAACTTCGCCAGCAAGGTCACTTTGATCCACCGCCGCGATGAGTTGCGGGCGGAAAAGATCCTGCAAGACCGGCTGATGAAAAACGAAAAGATCGAACCGTTGTGGTTCCACGAGTTGGACGAAGTGATCGGCACTGACGCGCCTTTGGGTGTGGAAGGCGTGCGCGTCAAACATGTCAAAACCGGCGAGATCACAGAGATTCCGTGCAAAGGTGTTTTTGTTGCCATCGGTCACGCCCCGGCGAACGAGCTGATCAAGGGCACGCTGGAAACCCATATGGGCGGCTATGTCGTTACCAAGCCGGGCACAACTGAAACGTCGGTTCCGGGTGTATTCGCGGCAGGTGATCTGACAGACCACGTTTACCGTCAGGCCGTCACAAGCGCCGGCATGGGTTGCATGGCCGCGCTGGATGCCGAACGTTTCCTGGCCGAAAACGAATAATTGCGATCTTTGGTCCCCGACACGGGTTGGGGACCGCACCCTGCCGCCTTGACCCTGTCACAGTGCCGTATCAGGATTGTCGAAAGACAGGCGAAAAACGGGTGAGCTTTTGAACAACGCTCTTTGGCGCGGCGGGTGGGCAACCCGACTTCGGATCGGCAGCGGCCTGATCCTGTTTGTCTTTGCGTTTTTTCACTTCATCAACATCGGCCTGGGCCTGTTTCATACCGATTATCTGCACGGTATGCAGGACGGCCGGAAAGAGGTGACGCGCCACGACGCCATGAGCGTGCTTCTCTATGCTGCGCTGTTCGTGCATGCCGGTCTGGCCCTCGTGTCTATCGCGCAGCGCAGGACATTGCGCATGCCATTCAGCACAGCACTTCAAGTAGTGCTGGGCCTGCTGATCCCTTTGCAACTGATCTCGCACATTATTCACACACGGGTCGCGCATGAGGTTTATGACGTTAATGACGAGATGGGATACATTATCATCCTGATGTGGCCCAGCATTGCGGTCTGGATGCAAAGCGCGCTGCTTCTGATCGTATGGGTGCATGGATGCATCGGCCTGCATATGTGGCTGCGACTGACCAAATGGTGGTCGCGTGCCGTACCCTATCTGATCGGCGTCGCGGTCTTTGTTCCACTGTTCGCACTGGCTGGCCTGCTGACCGAAGGGCGCCGCATCTGGGCCGACTTTGCAGACGAGTTTCTGCGCGAACAGTATATCGAGCACTACAACTGGCCATCTCCCGAAGCTTTTCAAATGCTGTTCAGCGTCAAGGACAATGCCCTGATGGCCTTTTGGCTGGCACTTGGCGCAACAGGTCTGGTTTTCATTGGACGCAAACTCTGGCGGCGCAGGCATTCCGTACGTGTTTCCTATGCCCGAGGGCCCGAAGTGGTCGCGGAAAAGGGCATGACATTGCTTGAGATTTCCCAGGCCAACGGCGTCCCCCATGCGGCCCTCTGCGGTGGCAAAGGACGCTGCACAACATGCCGCGTCATAGTCGAAGACGGCGGCAACGCGTTACCGCCTCCCAGCGAGGTCGAGGCGCGCAGTCTGGCTGCGGTTGGCGCATCGCCCCAGACTCGTCTGGCCTGCCAGATCCGCCCCACAGAGCCGACCACCGTTTTCCGTGTCTTCCGACCAGATGGAGGACGCATTCGTGGACACGCCAGCCAGGGAGAGGAACGTCAATTGGCGGTTCTGTTTCTGGATATGCGAGGCTTTACCGCCCGCACAACGGGGCAGCTGCCCTATGACATCGTGTTTTTACTGAACCGGTTTTTTGATGCGGTGGTGCCCGCCATTACAGACGAAGGCGGCATCGTGGACAAATATATGGGCGACGGGCTGCTGGCGGTTTTTGAAAAACGCGATGCGGCAACCTCGGCCCGCGCCGGGTTAAATGCGGCGATCGCGATCAGCCGGGCGCTGGATCTGTTCAACCAACAGCTTGAGGCTGAAGGAAGCCCCGGAATACGCATCGGTATGGGATTGCATCTTGGCGATCTGGTCGTGGGTGAAATCGGTGCGCAAGGCCACGCCGCAAAAACAATCATCGGTGATGCAGTCAATGTGGCCAGCCGCCTGGAAAGCGAAACCAAAGCGCTGGGTGTCGAACTGCTGGTTTCTGACGAATTGCTGCGCGCCGCAGGTGTGGATGTGGCACAAGCAGAGATCAGAGCTTTCGAACTGCGCGGTGTCTCAGAGCCGATTCCCGCCCTGCCAGTGATGCGCGCCTCGCAACTAGAGCCAAATGGACAAAAACAGGAACAGTCATACTCTGCCTGAGGGAATTCATTCCATTCCGAAGAACCATGTCACACGGCGTGCTTCCAAGTTAGAAATTCCTTCCAATTCGGAAAAAATCAGCGCATATCCTCCTTTGTTTCATTGACGCCGGTGGACTTTGCCCAACAGTCAGTGCAAATGCCCAGAAAACGCCTGATACCCACTGGCTAATCAACACTGCGATAAGAGTATTCCAATGACGATGTTAAGCAATCTGGCCCCGATCCCCGAGCTTTATGTGTCCTATGAGTCCGCTCAGAAACTTAAGGTTGAGGCGGCGGATCTGACCAGCCATGACCTGAGCCCGCGCCAGATCTGCGATCTGGAACTGCTGATGAATGGCGGGTTCAACCCTCTGAAAGGGTTCCTGACCGAGGCTGACTATGACGGTGTGGTCGAGAATATGCGCCTGGCCGATGGTGCGCTCTGGCCGATGCCGATCACGCTGGATGTCAGCGAAGAGTTTGCAGGCAGCATCGAGCTGGGTCAGGACATCGCCCTGCGCGATCAGGAAGGCGTGATCCTTGCCACCATGACCGTGACCGACCGCTGGACGCCGGACAAGGCGCGCGAGGCCGAGAAGGTATTCGGCGCAGACGACGACGCGCACCCCGCAGTCAACTATCTGCACAACGTGGCTGGCAAGGTCTATCTGGGCGGTCCGGTGACGGGTATTCAACAGCCCGTTCACTATGACTTCCGCGCCCGCCGCGATACACCGAACGAACTGCGCGCCTATTTCCGCAAACTGGGCTGGCGCCGCATCGTGGCTTTCCAAACCCGCAACCCGCTGCACCGTGCGCATCAGGAACTGACCTTCCGCGCCGCGAAGGAAGCACAGGCCAACCTGCTGATCCACCCTGTGGTCGGCATGACCAAGCCCGGAGACGTGGATCACTTCACCCGTGTCCGTTGCTATGAGGCGGTTCTGGACAAGTACCCAGCCTCGACCACCTCGATGTCGTTGTTGAACCTGGCGATGCGCATGGCGGGCCCGCGCGAGGCGGTCTGGCACGGTCTGATCCGCGCCAACCACGGTTGCACGCACTTCATTGTCGGGCGCGACCATGCCGGTCCGGGCAAGAATTCAGCCGGGGAAGATTTCTATGGCCCCTATGACGCGCAGGACTTGTTCCGCCAATACCAAGATGAAATTGGCGTCGAGATGGTTGATTTCAAACACATGGTTTATGTGCAGGAACGCGCTCAATACGAGCCGAATGACGAGATTCTCGATAAGGATGATGTCACCATCCTGAACATCAGCGGCACAGAACTGCGCCGCCGTCTGGCCGAGGGTTTGGAAATCCCGGAATGGTTCTCGTTCCCAGAGGTTGTGGCCGAACTGCGCAAAACCAAGCCACCACGCAGCCAACAGGGCTTTACCGTGTTCTTCACCGGCTTCTCAGGCTCGGGCAAGTCGACCATCGCCAACGCGCTCATGGTCAAGCTGATGGAAATGGGTGGCCGTCCCGTGACGCTGCTGGATGGAGACATCGTGCGTAAGAACCTGTCGTCAGAACTGGGTTTCTCGAAAGAGCACCGCGACCTGAACATCCGCCGCATTGGCTATGTGGCATCCGAGATCACCAAAAACGGTGGTATCGCCATCTGTGCACCGATCGCCCCATACGCCACCACACGCCGGGCGGTTCGGGAAGAGATCGAACAGTTCGGTGCCTTCTGTGAAGTACATGTTGCGACCTCGATTGAGGAATGCGAACGCCGTGACCGCAAGGGCCTCTACAAACTGGCGCGCGAGGGCAAGATCAAAGAGTTCACCGGCATCTCTGACCCCTATGACGTGCCCCAGAACCCAGAGTTGTCCGTCGAGACAGAGAATGTCGACGTCGATAACTGTGCCCATCAGGTTCTGCTGAAGCTGGAAAGCATGGGGTTGATCGCTGCAAACTGACGCCAGCGCACCAAGACAATTCGGCCTCCGGTTTACGGGGGCCTTTTTTGTTTGTCCTGATTGACAAGCGCTGCCCGGGTTGGTGCTGTGTGGCGGGATGCCGGGTAGACACGAACTATGACTCGCACTTTGCCAACCATTGCCAGTTTCTGGTTCGGGTCCGATCTGACCTGGCTGGAGCAGATCTGCATTCGATCCTTTCTGGACCAAGGGCATGCGTTTGTTCTGTATCTCCCGCACGAGACACAAGGCATCCCCGCAGGTGTCCAGACGCGCCCCGCCAGCGACGTCTTCTGGCCCCCGCCCTTTCCCCTGCAACCCGGCGACCGACAGGGCGTAGCCGTATTTTCAGACATCTTCAGATTGCATCTGATTCAGCAAAGCGAGGTCATCTGGGTCGATCTCGACGCATATTGCGTGAAAGCCTTCGACTTTTCGTCTGATTGGGTGTTCGCGCGTTCCAAAGCCGACGACTTTCCAACCGGGGTTCTACGCTTGCCCAATAACTCCCAAACGCTTGGGCTGATGCAGGATTTCGTGATGTCGGCAAACCCAACCCAACCATGGCGTGGTCGGCGTGCAAGACGGCATAATCGTGAGCGTATCGCAAACGGTGAAAGCTGGGGTATAGAAAGCCTGCCCTGGGGCAGCTCTGGCCCAAAAGCCTTTGGGCATTTCTTGCGCCAAACCGGTGAAGACAAGTACGCGATGGCGGCCGAGACCCTCTATCCGCTGGCACCTGCCGAGCTTTGGAAACTGCATGACCCGAACGTGGCGCTGGTCGAGATCGAGGGCGAAGTTACGCATTCGGTCCATGTCTACGGTCATCAGAAAAAGCTGTTGGCAACCCAACTGGCCGGACTACCGGTTCCGGGATCATATCTCGATGCGCTTTGCGCCCGACACGGGATCGACTCTCGGTCCGCGCCAATCAAGCCATTGGACTGGATGCGACCTGCGCCAAGGCGGTAAAGACAGTATATTGTGCGATTTCACATCGCGGCGTGGCCATGCGCGGCCAGTTCAGCGGAAGTTCTGTTTGTCAGACGTTCCGCTCAAAATTGCGAAATCCCGGTCCTTGTCTATTCGTTCGTCGGCAGATCGACCTGCCCGCGCATCAATACGTGTCCTCGTCCAGCGACCTTGATCCCGGTCATTCCATCTGTCGGGCCAACACGCGTGACAGTGGCCTGTCCGGGACGTCCCATGTCGTGGCCCTGTTCCGCGACGAAACTGTCTTTGGACATCAATCCATATTTCCAAAGATACGCCGCCATGGCGCCCGTAGCAGACCCAGTGAACGGGTCTTCGGGCGGGCTGGGAGGGGCGAGCAACAGACGCGAGAACGTATCACCTGCATCGGTGGCTCCTTCCAGCGTGACCAGAAAGGGTTCAGCCATATCCGAACCCGAAAATCCGGCGGCCTCGGCTACTTTTCTCAAAGGACCCTCGACCAGTTGAGCCGCGCGCAAGGCCTCATGGTCGCGCAGAACGGTGATGCAGAACGGCAGACCGGTTGAAACAAACTGAGGCGGAGAGATTATAGCGCTTTCAGGAAGGCCGATAGTCGAAGCCACCAGATCCACCGGAACATGTGCACCAAATTGAGGTGCGACCTGGGTCATTTCGATCTCATCACCTGTCAACCGAATCGAGACGACCCCTGCCCCGGTTTCCAGCGTCAGGCTTTCGCCTTCGATCATCCCACGCGACCGCATGGCAGCGACAGTGGCAATTGTTGGATGCCCGGCAAAGGGAATTTCCCGGCTGGCCAGAAAGTACCGTACGCGGATATCGGCCACGTCGGATGGGCCGGAAAAGGTGCATTCGACCAGAGAGGTTTCGCGCACATAGGCCATGCACACCTGCTCGGGCAGATGTGCACCGTCATGAACCACGGCACATCCATTGCCACCAAAGGCGCGGTCACTGAAGGCGTCTACCCAATCGAATTCGAACCAGCTCATGCGATTATATCCCGGTGACAGGTGAAAGCGGCATAGCCCGCCAGTTCGTATGTGTCGCTTGTGTTGCGGGAATTGTCACGCCCCAATAGGCGCAGAGAGGCCGTTCAGTGAACGGCCACCGGGGACAAGTCATGCTGACGGGCCAGCACAAAAGCCAGCTTGCGGTCGGCCACCAGCGCCAGTTGCTGCCCATCGGAATCATGTACAGCGTAAAGCTGGTCCAAATCCCCTGCCTGATCGCGCAGATCACGCGGCAGATCGGCAACCTCGACGGTTTTGACATAAACGATACGGTCGCCTTCGGTGTTGAGTTCTATCGGTGTATTCATTGCTCTTACCCCTTGCGTATGTTGATGGTCTGCACCACAGCTTCCGGCACGGCGCGGGTCAGATCCACATGCAGCAGACCGTTTTCCATGATCGCCTCGCCCACTTCGACACCGTCAGCCAGCACGAACATGCGCTGAAACTGGCGCGCCGCAATGCCGCGATGCAGGAATATACGCCCCTCGCTGTCGTCGCGTTGACGGCCCCGGATCACCAGTTGGCGATCCTCGATCGTGATCGACAAATCCTCTTCGGCGAACCCTGCAACCGCAAGAGTGATGCGATAGGAAAAGTCCGAAGTCTGTTCGATGTTATAGGGCGGGTATCCTTCGTTGCCAGCCTTTGCAGACCGTTCCAGAAGGCGTTCCAGTTGCTCGAACCCCAAAAGATGCGGGTATGAGCCAAGAGTAAGTTTCGACACGTATTTTCGTCCTTCTTTGTCAAAGCGACGTGGTGTGCAGCCCCTTTCTGGCAACCGCATGTAATAGAATATGGGAAGAAACCAGGATGTCCACAAGGTCTGGCGCGATAACGTCTGACACACTATCTTGTTGGGCAAGCACCACAACAACCCCGAGTCGCCAATGAACGCGCCCACTGATCTTTCTATGAAAACTGATGAAGTTCTGCGGGTTGAACTGGAAGTTTTCCGCCGTCAGCACCGCGATCTGGACGAAGCGATTGAAGCGCTGCATGACCGGGGAACTGCGGATCAGTTGACGCTACGACGACTGAAAAAAGAGAAACTGCGTCTGAAAGACATCATCCGCATCATCGAAGACCGCCTGACCCCCGATATCATTGCCTGAACACCCTGTAGCGCATTGCCAGAGAACCGGATTTGGCTATAGTGCGCGCTCTTTCTGAGCGCAGGGATGAAAGCGGATGAGCGAAGTGAAAGTCGGGATCATCATGGGCAGCCAATCTGACTGGCCCACGATGAAAGAAGCCGCAGATATTCTGGACGAACTGGGCGTCGCTTACGAAGCGCGCATCGTATCGGCCCACCGCACACCAGACCGGCTGTGGGACTATGGCAAGACCGCCGTATCGCGTGGATTGCACGTGATCATCGCGGGCGCTGGCGGCGCTGCGCATCTGCCTGGCATGATGGCATCGAAAACGCGGGTGCCGGTGATCGGAGTTCCCGTACAGACCCGCGCCCTGTCAGGCGTGGATTCGCTGTATTCCATCGTGCAAATGCCCAAGGGTTTTCCCGTTGCGACCATGGCAATCGGGTCCGCTGGAGGAGCCAACGCCGGCCTGATGGCAGCGGGTATTCTGGCTCTGCAAGACGTGGCTTTGGCCGAACGGCTGGACAACTGGCGCGAGGCGTTGTCGGCCTCAATCCCTGAGGAACCGCAGGGATGAGCCGCATCGGCATCATCGGCACAGGTCATATCGCCGCCCCTATCGCGCGGTTGATGGCTGCCAAAGGACATGAAATCTGCGTGACCGAGCGTAATACCGATGTTTCATCTGCCTTGAAAGCCGAGCTGGGCGTTACGGTCGCTGCTCCCCAGGAGGTGATTGATGCCTCGGACATTGTGTTCCTGTGCCTGCGCCCGCATATCGCCGCTGAGGTTCTGACCCCACTAACCTTTCGCGCGGGCCAGCAGATCGTTTCTGTTATGGCTGCGGTTTCCGCCGAGCAACTTGCTCGGCTTTGCGCGCCGGCGGCAGATTTCGTTCAGACCATTCCACTGGGCTTTCTGGATACCGGCGGCTGCCCGATGGCTGCTTTTGGCAACGATCGGTTGTTGGCCGATCTTTTTGAGCCCGAGAACCCTGTGGTCAAGGTTGCGGATGAATTCGCGCTGAACGCACATTTCGCCATTTGCGCCATGGTTCCCGGCATTTTGGATCTGATGGCCACAGGCACCAAATGGCTGGGCGATGTAACTGGTGATGCCGATAAGGCCGAGTTCTATACGACCCAGTTGATGTCAGGCTTCCTGGCCACGATGGAAAAAGGCAACGCAGGTCGGCTGGCGCAGGAGCGTGACGCGCTTGCGACAGAGGGCACATTGAGCTTGCAGATGACAGACGCCCTGAGGGATCAGGGCGCGCATGACGCGCTGCGTTCGGCGTTGAGTGCAATTGGCAAACGTTTGGAGAGTTGAAGATGGCAGAAATGCTTGCCCAAGGCGCGGTGATCGGAATTCTTGGGGGCGGTCAACTGGGCCGGATGCTGTCAGTGGCGGCGTCAAGGCTAGGCTTTGTCACACATATCTATGAACCGGGCGCAAACCCGCCCGCCGGGCAAGTCGCGGATCGTGTCACGACGGCAGCTTACGACGACATCGATGCCTTGAAAGCATTTGCCGACGCGGTGGATGTCATCACCTATGAGTTCGAAAACATCCCGACCGAGGCGCTGGACATTTTGGAATCCCACCGCCCGATCCGCCCGGGGCGCGAAGCGCTGCGGGTCAGTCAGGATCGTTTGACCGAGAAGAATTTCCTGCAAGACTTGGGCCTGAAAACGGCCCCGTTTGCGGATGTTTCCAATCTGGACAGCCTGAACACGGCAATCGAACAAATCGGGACACCTGCGATCCTGAAAACACGCCGCTTTGGCTATGACGGAAAGGGGCAGGCGCGGTTGCGCAGCCCCGAGGACGCCGAGGCTGCTTTGGCCGACATGGCGGGCGCGCCTGCTATTCTGGAAGGGTTCGTGGACTTCTCACACGAGGTGTCGATCATCGCAGCACGGGGGCTGGACGGCCAGGTGGCCTGTTTCGATCCGGGCGAGAATGTACATCGCGACGGCATCCTGCACACCACCACGATCCCTGCCCGCCTGTCCCCTGCCCAGCGCACAGATGCAATCCTGCTGGCGGCCAACATCCTGAATGCGTTGGAGTATGTGGGTGTCATGGGGGTAGAACTGTTCGTCACGCCCGCTGGTTTGATAGTGAACGAGATTGCACCGCGCGTGCACAACTCGGGCCATTGGACGCAGAATGGCTGTGCTGTTGATCAGTTCGAACAGCATATTCGCGCCGTGGCGGGCTGGCCTCTGGGCGACGGGCAGCGTCATTCGGATGTGGTGATGGAGAACTTGATCGGCAACGACATGGATCGCGTGCCCGAGCTGGCCCGCGAGCGGGACGTAGCACTTCATCTATACGGCAAAGCCGAGGTCAAAGCCGGACGCAAGATGGGGCATTTCAACAGGATTAAGCGATAAAGTAATACTTTATCTACGGCATCGTTGCGTTCAGAAAGCGTGCCGCAATGTCCCCTGACATGTGGCTGATACGCCCACCGGCCATGGTCGATGCGACCCGGTGGGTAGCCGCATCGAGAATGACCAAATCACCCCGTTTGCCGGGGGTAAGTGTGCCCCGGTCCGGCAGATCAAGCACTTTTGCAGGACCCGAAGAAATCAGGTTCCAAGCAGATTCGAAATCAAGCAAACCGGTTTTGAACAGCATCAATGCAGCCCGGCGCGGACTGGGATAGTGGTAGTCTGACGCCAAGGCATCGCAAAGGCCCATAGCGATCAGTTCGACCGCACTCGCGTTTCCTTTATGCGATCCACCCCGCACTACGTTGGGTGAACCAAGGATGATGTGATCCCCGGCTGAACGTGCCGCCTCGGCAGCCTCCAGCGTTTCCGGGAATTCGGCAATACGGACACCTCGATCACGCCACCATGCCCTTGCTTCAGCGGTGGCGTCATCATGGCTGCCCAGACGTACGCCAATTTCCCCCAGGTCAGCACACAGCGCCTCGACTGCCGCTGGCACCTCGTGACGACGCGCATGCATGTTGAGCAACATCTCAAAATGCGCATCTGGATTGCGCCCGGCCTTCAGCGCCTGCCCGGTCAGGCGTGGAGGCTTTTTACCCTGCGCCAAGCGATCATGCGGCAGATGATCATTAAACACTACGTAAGGCACCTGCCAGTCAGCGATGCGACGGGCCAATCCGGCATAGTCCTCCAACATATTGGTCTCAAACCGCAGTTGAGGGATCAGATCCGTGACGGTGCTGTCTTTTTCGGCGGCAATGGCCTGAAACACCTGCGCCGCAAAGTCCGGTCCTCGCACGCCGCCTTCCCAGCTGTAAAACTGAGCCAGCACTGCGGTGGTAATGCCGTTCGCAGCTAACTCGGCCTCGACCGAAAGAATGCCTTCGTTCATCTGCTTCATTGCACCGCGACGTGGGGCGATATGGCGTTCGAAACCGTCCCCGTGCAGATCGATAATGCCGGGCAAGACAAGATAGCCGCTCAGATCAACCCTGCGCCCGGTTGGTTCTGCCAGTATCGCACCTTCTGCTATGGTCAGATCAGCACGAGCCAAACCCTCACCCGGCAACAGAACCTCTGCCCCGGTCAATGTCAGGTTCAAAGCAGTCATCGTGAACGCTCCGAGTCCGGGTCTGGGCAGTCCTGCCCGATACAGATCTCGTCTATTATGTCCATCACACCATCGAGCCAAGTGATCTGCGGATCAAACCGACCGAATTCGATGAAATGCAGTGCCTGTGCCATGACCTGCGGGTTGTTCATCATGAAAGTATGCGTCACCGGTAAGATAAGATGATCGGTCATACCTTCGACCTTGGTGCTTTCAATCGAAACCTTGCCATCGTCGGGACCATCGATAATCGAGGAAAACACAAGGTTCAGAGATTCACTTCCTGCGATAACACCCAGTTCGAAATCCACCGGGGGCAGACGACGAGGGATGCCTTCGGGCCCTGTGCTCAGTTGCAGCCCTGCTGGGCCGTTCAGATACCCGAACACCTCCCACGCGCTGAGCTCGTCAACCAGCTGGCTGCCTTGGTTCGGAGGGCCAAGCATGACAGCGCGGCCCATATTGGCGGGGTGGTGATCCTTTAGCCAATACCGCAGCAGGATGCCGCCCATGGAATGCGCAACGACATTGACTTTATCCTCTCCGCAAGCGGCGAAAGCATCAGGCAGGGTCTGTTCAGCAAGTTCCGGAATGCCAATTTCGGTCGATGGGTACCCGGGGCGCACAACCTTATAGCCATGTGCCTCGAACAACTCCTCCATCACGGCAAACGAAGCCTCAGTCCGCGCCAGCCCATGCAAAAGGATCACGCATTTCGCGCTGGCGGCGGCAGGGAAAATGAAAAACAGCAGGGCAATCAATAGTCTCATACGCGCCAGATAAAGCCTATGAGACGCCGATGAAAGCCCTAGCTCCGCTGACGTTGCAGCACGGCCAGCGCAATACCGCCCAGAACCACCGCCGTGCCCAAGACCAACCGGGCGCTGGCCGTTTCACCAAGCAGCACAACACCCCCCAGGATCGCAATGACAGGTACGCTGAGTTGAACCACGGCCGCCACTGTTGGCGCAAGGTTCGGCAGCACGCGATACCACAAAGCGTAACCCAACCCTGACGTAATACCCCCGGACACAACTGCCAGCACATAGCCCATACCAGTCATGTTCCAATCTGCCCCTGTGATCAGCAGCGTTAATCCGGTGACAGGCAAAGCGATAAGGAAATTTGCAGCCGTGCCCTGCAAAGCATCTGGTTCGGATCGCCCTGCCAAAGAATAAGCGGCCCATCCGACACCTGCGGCAATCATCAGGGCGGTGCCTGCCGGGTCAACCCGCACCGTGCCCGATGGCCACAGGACATAGGCCAACCCCACCAAGGCCATGGCCGCGCCCGCCAACTGTCGCCGGGTTGGAAGCATACCCTTGACGGCAGTGAAGGCAAACATCGTGATTTGCACCACGGCAAACAAAACCAACGCACCAAGACCTGCATCCAGTGTCAGGTACGCCAGGGAAAACCCGATCATGTACAGAGACAATGATCCCGCCCCAATGACCCGCCGACGGTTGTGCAAAGGCAAGTGCCCGCCACGTGCCAAAACCAGCGCAGTCAAAACCAGCGCGCCCGCCAGCACCCGCATAACCGCGAAACCGGCCGGATCACTGGCGCCGCTGTCGATAGCCAACCGGTTTAGGATGGAATTCGCCGCAAAGGCGCACATGGTCAGGGCGGTCAGAACAAACAGTTGCATGGACCCCGCATATCCGGTTGCAAGCGATATGGACACTCACAATCCTTGGACACGCGGCACGTTCTTCATCTTTTCCAAAATACTCCCGCCGGAGGCATAGCCGCAAAGCGGCTATCGGCAACAAAAACGGGGCCGCCCGAAGGCGACCCCGAAAACAAGCACTGTGGCACCCCCTCTCGGTAGCTTGGCCATTCAGCCAATCACCTGTCGGGGCCGTCAGAATTCGCCTAGGCGAATTCGACGTGGTTACATCATGCCGCCCATGCCGCCCATGTCGGGCATGCCGCCTGCAGCAGGCGCGTCTTTCTGAGGCTTGTCAGCAACCATAGCTTCGGTGGTGACCAGCAGGCCAGCAACCGATGCCGCATCTTCCAGAGCGGTGCGGACAACTTTGGCCGGGTCGATGACACCGAACGAGAACATGTCGCCATATTCTTCGGTTTGCGCGTTGAAGCCGAATGCAGCATCCGAAGACTCACGGACTTTGCCCGCAACAACCGCACCGTCAACACCTGCGTTCTCGGCGATCTGGCGCAGCGGCGCTTCGATGGCTTTGCGAACGATGTTGATGCCTGCGTTCTGATCAGCGTTTGCACCTTCCAGAGCGTCCAGTGCTTTACCGGCCTGAACCAGAGCAACACCGCCACCCACAACAACGCCTTCCTGAACGGCAGCGCGTGTTGCGTTCAGAGCATCGTCCACACGGTCCTTACGCTCTTTCACTTCAACTTCGGTCATGCCGCCGACGCGGATAACGGCAACACCGCCTGCCAGTTTGGCAACGCGCTCTTGCAGCTTCTCACGGTCGTAGTCGCTGGTGGTTTCTTCGATCTGAGTGCGGATCTGGCCAACGCGGGCTTCGATCTCTGCTTTCTCGCCAGCACCGTCGACGATGGTGGTTTCGTCTTTGGTGATTTCGATCTTCTTGGCGGTGCCCAGCATGTCCATGGTGACGGACTCGAGCTTCATGCCCAGGTCTTCGCTGATGACCTGACCGCCGGTCAGGATCGCGATGTCCTGCAGCATGGCTTTACGGCGATCGCCGAAGCCCGGTGCTTTGACAGCAGCAATTTTCAGGCCGCCGCGCAGTTTGTTGACAACCAGAGTTGCCAGCGCTTCGCCTTCAACGTCTTCCGCGATGATCAGCAGCGGTTTCTGCGACTGGATCACCTGCTCCAGCAGCGGAACCATCGGCTGCAGCGAGGACAGTTTCTTTTCGTGCAGCAGGATCATGCAGTCATCGAGTTCTGCGATCATCTTGTCTGCGTTTGTCACGAAGTAAGGCGACAGGTAGCCACGGTCGAACTGCATACCTTCGACAACATCGGTCTCGGTTTCCAGACCTTTGTTTTCTTCGACGGTGATAACGCCTTCGTTACCAACCTTCTGCATCGCATCTGCGATCTGCTGGCCGATTTCTGCTTCGCCGTTGGCCGAGATGGTGCCAACCTGAGCAACTTCTGCCGAGTCTTTGACTTCGCGCGAGGCCGACTTGATGCCTTCAACAACCTTCGAGGTTGCCAGGTCGATGCCGCGCTTCAGGTCCATCGGGTTCAGGCCCGCTGCAACCTGCTTCAGACCTTCGCGAACGATGGCTTGGGCCAGAACGGTCGCGGTGGTGGTGCCGTCACCGGCTTCGTCATTGGTGCGGCTGGCGACTTCTTTCACCATCTGCGCGCCCATGTTTTCGAACTTGTCTTCCAGTTCGATTTCCTTGGCAACCGAAACACCGTCTTTGGTGATGCGCGGTGCGCCGAAGGATTTGTCCAGAACCACGTTGCGGCCTTTGGGGCCCAGGGTCACTTTAACAGCATCGGCCAGGATGTTCACACCTGCCAGCATGCGGTTACGGGCATCGGTGTCGAATTTGACGTCCTTTGCAGCCATGTCGTTTCTCCTTGAGAAATAAGTTTGTAATGAAGATCAGAGAAAGCGCTTTGGCTTACTCGATGATCCCCATGATGTCGCTTTCTTTCATCATCAGCAGCTCTTCGCCGTCGACCTGAACCTCAGTGCCCGACCATTTGCCGAACAGGATCTTGTCGCCAGCTTTGACCGCCATCGCGATCAGTTCGCCGCTGTCCTTGCGCGCGCCTTCGCCGGTTGCGACGACTTCGCCTTCGCTGGGCTTTTCTTTTGCGCTGTCAGGAATGATCAGGCCGCCTGCGGTTTTCTCTTCGCTTTCGGTACGGCGAACCAGCACACGGTCATGAAGCGGTTTCAATGCCATCTTTGCAGCTCCTTGGGCTCAAAGTTGTTAATCCTCCCCTCGTCTTCCGACGGGGCGTTAGCACTCAGGGTATGTGAGTGATAACGACGCATAGCTAGGGAGTCTAAAACCCCGAGTCAACAAGTTGTGAGGGATTTTTTTCGCGGATCGGATCAGTCCTGCTGTTCCCAGCTGTAAGCCCAGTGCTTCAGCCCTTCGCTTCCCTGAGAAGTAAGGCCGTAGACGCCTTTTTCAACCTTCTCAAACCACCCGTAGTGGTTTTCTCGCATAAGCCGGGTCGCAGCCGGAACGCCCGCCGATTTGGCAACCTCTGCACCTTTGGTTGCGCCATGTTCGGCCAGAAAGGCCGCGCATTTCAGCGCGTCTTGTCGATAGGCGGTCACAATCCCATGCCGCGTGGCGCCGCCCGCGTTCGGGTCCCCTTCCAACCGGTCGAATTCACGCAGCAGCCGCGTGGTCCTGCCTTTGTTCTTGCGCGGTGCATAGGGGCCGGGATCGCACTGTACTTCGACCGCATTGTCAGCGCGCACTGTGATCAGGCCCAGGCCCAAACGTCGACACAGCGCCAGATTATCTTTAAGCGCCCGTCGCGCGCTTCGACCCGTGGGCTTGCGAACAGCCACATAAACCTGATCTGTCAATTTCAGCCGCGTGATCGCCTGGTGGAACAGCGACAGCGTGAACCTTAGTTTCAGTTCGACGATCACGGGTTCCTCACCCTCGCGCACCGCAACAACATCAGCCGCCCCAACCTCGCCCTTTACGGTGTACCCCTGGCGCTCCAACAGTGCTTTGATCGGGGGATAGAGGTCCTGCTCGCGGGTCATGTGTTTATGCTACGCAAACTGCGGTGGATTACCAGCCCGCTGATCGAAAAACGCAATCGAACTTGCAACATCCCATCCGCCAGTACAGTGTTGCAGCAACTCTGCTTTCAAAGGAAATTCAACGATGCGCGTGCTTCTTTTCTTCCTCGGCCTTTTGTGGCCCGCCATAGTGCAGGCTGGCTGCGAGGGACGCGACCTGAGAGGCGATTTGTCCCCTGCGGTCCAAGCCGACCTGCAGGACGCTTTAGCAGAAATTCTGTATCCCGAAGGCAATCATTGGATTGCAACCAAAGACGACACTGTGCTGCATCTTGTGGGCACCATGCACCTGAACTACCCGCAGATGGACGCAATCGTCGAGCGTCTGACTCCAACGCTCACGCAGGCTGATGCGTTCTATTTCGAAATCCTTCAGGAGGAAATGAAAGATTGGGAGCGGAAACTTGCAGCTGACCCAAGCCCTGTCCTGATCACATCGGGGCCCACACTTGTGGATCTGATTTCCGAAGAGGATTGGGCCACTCTTTCATCAGAGATGGCTGATCGCGGCATTCCCAGCTGGATGGGCGCCAAGATGCGCCCATGGTTCCTGAGTATGACTTTGGCTTTGCCGGCTTGCATCATACAGGATCCCAACGGAACCAACGGATTGGACGCGCGTCTGACGCAGTTGGCAAAAGAGCACGGTATCCCGCAATACTCGCTGGAAAGCATCGAAGACCTGATGACCATGTTCGACGCTTACTCGATCGAAGAACAGGCTCAATCACTCGCTCGGATGGCTGGAACCTTCCAAAACATCGAAGACCAGATCGCCACCATGGCGAGTTTGTATTTCGAAGAAAAACACGCGGAAGTCTTTGTATTGGGCAGAATGCTGGGGCAAGAGCTTTCAGGTCTGACCGAAGCAGAATTTGATGCCGAATGGGCAGAGTTCGAACAGCAGTTGTTGATTGAACGCAATGCCAATTGGATGACGCATATTCTTGAGATCAAAGATCAAACTGCCGTCATTGCGGTAGGCGTCGGCCACTTTAGCGATGAACATGGTCTGCTGAACCAGTTAGAGCAGGCAGGATACAGCCTGACGCGGGCGGAATTCTGAACCGCTGGGCCATTTTCAGACCAACGGTCGCACATTATCGACTGTGTCGTGACAACCGCGTTTGCTCGCCCTATAAGGCGCGCAAATTTCCAATCCGCAGGACGCTGACATGACAACGCTAGTATTTGGCCACAAATCCCCTGATACCGACTCCACCGGCTCGCCGATCCTGTGGTCGTGGTATTTGAACGAGATCAAAGGTGAACAGACCGAGCCGGTTCTGCTGGGTGAGCCCAACACCGAAGCGGCCTTTATGCTTGAAAACTGGGACCTGCCCAAGCCACGCATCATCGAAGATCTGGCTGCGGACACTCCCGTTGTCATCGTCGACACCAACAACCCGGCAGAACTGCCCGCCAGCATCAACGACGCTGATATCCGCGCCATCATCGACCACCACAAGCTGGTTGGTGGTCTGGAAACTAAAGGTCCGATCGACATCACCGTGCGTCCACTGGCCTGCACCGCGACCATCATGGTCGACCTCATGGGCGACGAAGCTGCCAAGATGCCCGACGCCATCAAGGGCGCAGCCCTGACCTGCATTCTGTCGGACACGCTGGAATTCCGCTCGCCTACAACCACAGCGCATGACCGTGCGGTGGCGGAAAAGCTGGCCGCTGAGCTGGAGCTGGATATCTCGGCCTATGCAGCCGACATGTTTGCCGCGAAATCAGACGTCTCGTCCTTTTCTGACGCCGAGCTGATCCGCATGGACAGCAAGGAATACGAGGTCGACGGCACCAAGT